>CAWGUL010000007.1:0-831575 GCA_963825905.1 uncultured Chloroflexia bacterium
CGACTACCCGCTCCTGCGCGACGCGCTCGACCGCCTCCACCTCAACGACGCCGGCTTCGCCTACGAGCCGGAGTCGAGCGTCGCGCTCGGCTTCGGGTTTCGCTGCGGCTTCCTCGGCCTGCTCCACATGGAGATCGTGCAGCAGCGGCTCGAGCGCGAGTTCGACCTCGACCTCATCGCGAGCGCGCCGAGCGTCGAGTATCGGGTCAAGGTCATGCACGAAGCCGATGAGCGCGTTGTCGACAACCCCGCCGCGATGCCCGGGGCGGGTGACATCGAGGCGATCAGCGAGCCGTGGGTGAGCACCCAGATCATCACCCCCACCGACTACATCGGCGCAATCATGGAGCTCGCCACGACCCGCCGCGGCACGTTCGTCCACATGGAGTACCTCGACGAGCGCCGCGTGAACCTCCACTTCGAGATGCCGCTCGGCGAGCTGATCATCGACTTCTACGACCTGCTGAAGAGCCGCTCGTCGGGGTACGCGAGCCTCGACTACAGCTACCTGGGCTACCGGCCCGGCGACCTCGTCAAGCTCGACGTGCTGGTTGCCGGGGAGCCGGTCGATGCGCTGTCCCTCATCGTCCATCGGTCCAACGCGTTCCGCGTCGGCAAGTCGCTGGTCGACAAGCTGAAGGAGCTCATCCCGCGCCAGATGTTCGAAGTGCCGGTCCAGGCGGCCATCGGCTCGCATATCATCGCCCGCGAGACGATTCGGGCGATGCGCAAGAACGTGCTCGCCAAGTGCTACGGCGGCGACATCACCCGCAAGCGGAAGCTGCTCGAGAAGCAGAAGGAAGGCAAGGCCCGGATGAAGCGGATCGGATCGGTCGAGATCCCGCAGGAGGCCTTCCTTGCCGTGCTGCGCATGAACGAGTCGGCGACGTAGGCCGATGGACTTCCTCGAATCCCTCCGCCTCGCGATCGCCCTCGGCCTGACCCTCTTCCTCGTCCTCCTGCGCTTCGACTCGGACCGGATCATCCGCAGCGACTACTTCCGCTACCGATCGAACTGGCTCGGCCCAGCCAGCTACTACGCGCTGGTCCTCGTCTTCGCCTTCGGGATCGCGCTGATCCTGAAGGACGGCCGGCACCAGCTGTTCCTGACCGGCGGCGACCCGGACCGCGTGCTGCCGGTGATGCTGCTGTTCGTGCTCGTTGCGCTCGTCAACGCAGCGGCGCTCGCCTACCTGCGCTACGGCGGCATCCTGCCCCTCCCGTCGGCCCTCCTGCCGGACCGGATCGCCGGCGCGCTCATGAACGCCATCGCGGAGGAGATCCAGTTCCGCTCGATCGTGTTCGGGATGCTCATCTTCGCCGGCGTGCCGACCGGCTTCGCGCTCGTGCTCCAGGCCCTGCTCTACGGCCTCGCCCACCGCCGCCTGTGGCAGGAGCGCGACTGGTACTTCCTCGCCGGCTCGGTGATCCTCGGCTACGCGGCGGGGATCGCGACCCTCCACACCGGGTCGGTCATCCCGGCCATCATCGGCCACTTCGCGGTCAGCATGGCGTTCTTCGCCTTCGCCGGAGGCCGGCTGCGCCAGCGACCGATCTGAGCGGCGGTGCTCGGGCCGGTGGCGGATCGCGACCGCCCGCCGTCGCACCACCTCTACGTCCACGTCCCCTTCTGCCGCCTCGTATGCGCCTACTGCGACTTCGTGACGGTCGGCGGCCGGCGCGAGGCGATTCCGCGCTACGTCGACGCGCTCCTGGCCGAGCTCGCGCAGCGCCCGGTGTCCGGGGAGCTGCGCACCGTCTACTTCGGCGGCGGCACCCCGTCGCTGCTCGCGCCGGAGGCGGTGGTGTGCCTGCTCGACGCGGCCCGCTCGCGATGGGACGTGCGCGGCGCGCTCGACGAGGTGACGCTCGAGGCGAACCCGAGCGCGCGCGAGCGTCCCGACTGGGCCGGCCTCCGTGCCGCCGGCGTGACCCGCCTCAGCCTCGGCGTCCAGGCGCTGCGGGACCCGGAGCTCGTGGCGATCGCGCGCGGGCACAGCGTGGCGGAGGCCCGCGACGCCTACGCGGCGGCGCGGGCGGCGGGGTTCGCGAGCGTGAGCATCGACCTCATCTACGGCATCCCGGGCCAGTCGGGGGCGGACTGGGCCGATGGGCTGGCGGCGGCGATCGCGCTCCGTCCGGACCACCTGAGCCTCTATGCGCTCCAGCTGGCGCTGGCGCCGGACGAGTGGGCGGCACCGCCACGCGCCGGTGCCCTGCGCTGGCGGCGACGCCTCGAGGTGCGGCAGGACGACCTGCTCGCGGCCGAGCAGTACGCGCTCGCCGAGTCGATGCTGGCCGACGCGGGCTACCGGCACTACGAGCTCAGCTCGTGGGCGCGACCGGGCCACGAGGCACGCCACAACGCGGCCTACTGGGCGCGCGCGCCGTACACCGGCATCGGCGCCGGCGCGCATTCCTACGAC
Organism: uncultured Chloroflexia bacterium; assembly: GCA_963825905.1. Classification (GTDB taxonomy): domain Bacteria; phylum Chloroflexota; class Limnocylindria; order QHBO01; family QHBO01; genus JAICQM01. The sequence continues at coordinate 2,427 of CAWGUL010000007.1, forward strand.
GGGGCGCGGCGGACCTGGAACACGCGCGACCTCGATGCCTACCTGGAACGCGCAGCGGCGGGGGAGCGGCCGCTCGCCGGCAGCGAGGAGCTCGACGAGCCGACGCGCGCGTTCGAGGCCGTCGCGCTCGGGCTGCGGCGCGTCGACGGCATCTCGCGCGCGGCATTCGCGGCCGAGTTCGGGGCCGAGCCGCTCGACCGGTTCCGGTCCGCGGTCGACGCCTCCATGGCGCGCGGCCTGCTGGAGGTTGACGGCGACGCGATGCGGCTCAGCGGGCAGGGCCGGCTGCTCGCCAACGAGGTGCTCGTCGAGTTCGCGCCGGCGCCGGCCGGCGCGCGTTGACATCGGTCCGGCGGGTTCGCTACCATCCTCGCACAGCAACTTGGCACTCTCATCGGTAGAGTGCTAATCCAACGAGGAGCAGCATGGCCCTGCGCGGCGAGCGCCCGCACGAGATCAACCTGACCGAACGGCAGCGCACCGTCCTGCGTGCCGTGGTGGAGGACTACGTGCTGACCGCCGTCCCGGTCGGCTCGAAGAGCCTCGTCACGCGCTACGAGCTGGCGGTGAGCTCCGCCACGGTGCGCAGCACGATGGCCGAGCTCGAGAGCCTCGGGCTGCTCCAGCATCCGCACACGAGCGCCGGCCGCGTCCCGTCCGATCTCGGCTACCGCACCTACGTCGAGACGCTCATGCGCGAGTCGGCCCTCGACCAGACCGATGAGCTGACGATCCGGCACCAGTTCGCCCAGGTCGAGCTGACCACCGACGAGTGGCTCCGACTCGCCGCCTCGATCCTCGCGAGCACGACGCGCTCGGCCGCGGTCGTCACGCCGGCGCGTGCGCGGCGCGGCCGCTTCGGCCACGTGCAGCTCGTCCAGCTCGGCGACGGCTCGCGGCTCGCGGTGCTCGTCCTGGCCGATGGCAAGGTCGTGCAGCGCCGGCTCGGGCGCGAGGCGCTCGATCGGTTAGGCCCGGATGGGCCGGTCGGCCAGGCCGAGCTCGACACCGCCGCGATGGTCCTCAACGCCGAGCTCCCGGGCCTCGCCGCGCCGGGGGTCCGCCGCCGGCTGGCGAAGATGCCGCCGCTCGCGGCCCACGTCGGCGAGATGCTCGCCGAGCTCCTCGAGCAGGCGGACGGCGTCTCGATCGGGGAGGTGTTCACCGACGGGATCGTCAACGTCCTCGAGCAGCCCGAGTTCGCGCATGGCGGGAAGCTGCGCTCGATCCTCGAGGTCCTGCAGCGCAGCGACTTCCTCGAGCAGCTCTTCCCGCTGGCGGCGCGCCGTGGCGGGGTCCACGTGATCATCGGCCGCGAGAACACCAACGACGCGATGCACGAGGTGAGCCTCGTGTTCGCGCCGTACGGCGCCCCCGATCGGGCCCTCGGCCTGCTCGGCGTGCTGGGCCCGACCCGGATGCCGTATCCGCGGGCCATTCCGACCGTCCGCTACCTCTCCACCCTGATGAACGAGCTGGTCAGCAGCCAGCCGCACGAGACCCATGACTGACGAACCGACGAACGGCGAGCCGCGCCGCGGGTTCCGCCCGCGCACGCGCGCCGAGGAGCGCGCCGACGCGGTGCCGACCCCCTCCCGCCTCGATCTGCTCGAGCAGCTCGAGGCCGCCACGCGCGAGCTGGAGGAGGCGAGGGCCCGCGCCGACGAGGCGACCTACAACTGGCAGCGCTCGGCGGCCGACTTCGCGAACTACAAGCGCCGGACCGAGGAGGATCGCAGCCTCCTCACGCAGGCCGGCACAGCCGTCCTGATCTCGAAGCTGCTCGCCGTCCAGGACGACTTCGATCGCGCGCTCGCGAACGTGCCCCACGATGTCCACGAGGGCTGGCTGGAGGGGATCCAGCTCGTGGAACGCAAGCTGCGCTCCGTCCTCGAGTCGGAGGGCGTGACGCCGATCGACGCGCTCGGCCAGCCAGTTCGACCCGAACCTGCACGAGGCGGTCGTCCACGAGCCGACCGATGCCCACCCCGACAACACCGTGGTCGAGGAGCTCCAGCGGGGCTACCGGCTCGGCGATCGCGTCCTGCGGCCCTCCCTGGTGAAGGTCGCCAACAACCCAACGCAGCACTGACCACGCAACGAAGCATGACGACGCCCACCCGGGCGCCGCGAGGAGTACACACCTAGATGGGCAAGATCATCGGCATCGACCTCGGCACCACGAACTCGGTGGTGGCGGCCATGGAGGGCGGCGAGCCCCAGGTCATCTCGAACGCGGAGGGCGGGCGCATCACGCCGTCCGTCGTCGCGTTCGCGAAGAGCGGCGAGCGCCTCGTCGGCCAGGTGGCGAAGCGGCAGGCGATCACGAACCCGGAGAACACGATCTTCTCCATCAAGCGCTTCATGGGCCGCCGCTTCGAAGATCCGGAGGTCCAGCACAGCAAGGACCTCGTGCCGTACGAGGTGCTGAAGGACCCGAAGTCGGACGGGATCATCGTCAAGCTCGCGAACGGCAAGGAGTACACGCCGCCCGAAATCAGCGCGATGATCCTCCAGAAGCTCAAGGCCGATGCCGAGGCGTTCCTGGGCGAGAAGGTGACCGAGGCGGTCATCACCGTGCCGGCTTACTTCGACGACACGCAGCGCCAGGCGACGAAGGACGCCGGCCGCATCGCCGGCCTCGACGTCAAGCGCATCGTCAACGAGCCGACCGCGTCGGCCCTCGCCTACGGGCTCGACAAGACGAAGGACGAGAAGATCGCCGTCTACGACCTCGGCGGCGGCACGTTCGACATCAGCATCCTCGAGCTGTCCGAGGGGGTCTTCGAGGTCCGGTCCACGAACGGTGATACCCATCTCGGCGGCGACGACTTCGACCAGCGCGTCATCGACTGGCTGATGGAGGAGTTCAAGCGCGACCAGGGGATCGACCTCTCCAAGGACCGGATCGTCCTGCAGCGCCTGAAGGAGGCCGCCGAGAAGGCGAAGATCGAGCTGTCGAGCACGACCTCGACCGAGATCAACCTGCCGTTCATCAGCGCCGACGCCTCTGGCACGCCGAAGCACCTCGTGATGTCGCTCACCCGCGCCAAGCTCGAGGACCTCGTCGCCGACCTCGTCCGCAAGACCGAGGACCCGGTGCGCAAGGCGCTCGCCGACGCGAACCTCAAGCCGGGTGACATCGACGAGGTGATCCTCGTGGGCGGCATGACCCGCATGCCGGCGGTGATCGAGGCCGTCAAGAAGATGTTCGGCGGCAAGGAGCCGCACAAGGGCGTCAACCCCGACGAGGTCGTCGCCGTGGGCGCGGCCATCCAGGCCGGCGTGCTTGGCGGCGAGGTCAAGGACGTCCTGCTCCTCGACGTCACCCCGCTGACGCTGGGGATCGAGACGCTCGGTGGGGTGGCCACGAAGATGATCGCCCGCAACACGACGATCCCGACCTCGCACACCCAGATCTTCTCGACCGCGTCGGACAGCCAGCCGAGCGTCGACATCGTCGTCCTCCAGGGCGAGCGCGAGATGGCCGGCGACAACAAGAAGCTGGCGACCTTCCGCCTCGACGGCATTCCGCCGGCTCCGCGCGGCGTGCCGCAGATCGAGGTCACGTTCGACATCGACGCCAACGGCATCCTCAACGTCGCCGCCAAGGACAAGGCGACCGGCAAGGAGCAGAAGGTGACGATCACCGCCTCCTCGATGCTCTCCAAGGACGACGTCGACCGGATGGTCCGCGAGGCCGCCGAGCACGCGTCGGAGGATGCCGAGAAGCGGCGCCAGGCGGAGTCGCGCAACGAGGCGGACGCCCTCGTCTTCCAGGCCCAGCGGCTGGTCACCGATCTCGGCGACAAGCTCTCCGAGGAGGAGAAGACCGAGATCAACGGCAAGATCGCGGCGGTCGAGGAGGCCCTGAAGGGTACCGATGCCGGGGCGATCGACTCGACGAAGTCGCAGCTCACCGAGGTGCTGCAGCGGGTCGGGGCGAAGGCCTACGAGCAGGCCGGGCCCACCGACGGCGCCTCGGCCGGCGACGGCAACGGGACCTCACCCGGTGGTGATGGGGCGGCCCCGTCCGAGGACGAGGGCGAGGGCGAGACGATCGAGGGCGAGTACAAGGAGGTCTGAGCCGCCGCGCGGTTCCGCCGCCGCGCCGGCCCTGGAGCGGCGACGGATCGTGCGAATCTCGCGCCGTACCTCGCTTGCGCGCGGTTTCGTCGATCGGTCGCGGGGCGTGGCACCTGAGCCGTGCGCACGGTCGCCCGGCCCGCGCATGGTCCGACGATGCATCGCCAGGACCGCGCCCGGATCAGACGTGGCGCAACAGACCGTCGATCAATCGCGGGAGCTATGGTCGCGATGTATCGCCACCGCGTTGCTCTAGGCCCTCGTGGTGGCCCTGATCGTCGAAAGCCGGACGGCGTTCGTCGGGCGCGCAGAGACTCGGGCCTGAGTCCGGGCCTCACTCAGCACCGTTGAAGCGGTCTCATTCAACCAAGGAGACCGCCTTCATCCTTCATCTCGGATCGAGATGCGATGCATTTCCACACTTCCTGACAAAGGGCTCCAATCGCCGCGCCGCTCCTGAGACCCGCCGTTCGACGGGTGGCTTCAGGCCTGCGGCTGGGTGCAGAAGGGGCAGCGGCGCGCCGTGAGCGGGATCTCCGACGCACACTCGGTGCAGGTCTTCGTCGTCGGCGTCGGCTCCTGGCCGCGCTGCCGCCTTGCCTCGAGCGCCTGCATCGGGCGGATGACGAAGAAGTAGATCGCCGCCGCGATGAGCAGGAAGCTGATGAGGGCGTTGAGGAAGACGCCGTAGCTCAGCGTGGCCTTGCCCACGGTCACGGCCAGGGTCGAGAAGTCCGGCACCCCGATGAGCCCGAGCAGCGGGGTCAGGACGTTCGTCGTGAACGAGGTCACGACCGCGCCGAAGGCGGCACCGATGACGACGGCCACCGCGAGGTCGACGACGTTGCCCTTCATGATGAAATCGCGGAATCCGGAGACCATCGGCGATGAACCTCGTGCATCTGCCGCCGGGCGGCGGAGCGCGGAGTATAGGCGGGCCTGTCGTCCGGGAGCGTCGCTAGACTCATGCCGATGCCCTTCCGACTCGCGACCTGGAACGTCAACTCGCTGAAGGCCCGCCTCGACCGCGTGCTGGCATGGACCGATCGACATCGGCCCGATGTGCTGTGCCTGCAGGAGACGAAGCTCGCCGACGAGGCGGTCCCGCTGCTCGACTTCAAGGCGCTTGGCTACGACGTCGCGCACCACGGCCCGGGCCAGTGGAACGGGGTGGCGATCGCGTCCCGCATCGGGCTCGACGAGGTCACCGCCGGCCTGCCGGCGGCAGACGGCTGGACCGATGACGGCGGCCGCTTCGTGGCCGCCACCTGCGGTGGCGTGCGGGTGGCGAGCATTTACGTACCGAACGGTCGCGTCGTCGACTCCGAGTTCTACCTCGCCAAGCTCGACTGGCTGGCACGCCTGGGCGGCTGGCTCGACGACAACGACCCGGCCACGGAGCTCGCGATCTGCGGTGACTACAACGTCGCGCCGGAGGATGCCGACGTGTGGGATGTGAACGCGGTCCACGGCGCGACCCACGTCTCGCCGCGGGAGCGCGCCGCGGTCGCGAAGCTGCGCGCGTGGGGCATGGTCGATGTGGTCCGTCGCTTCCATCCCGAGCCCGGCTTCTTCTCGTGGTGGGACTACCGGGCGGGGAACTTCCACAAGAACTTCGGCATGCGGATCGACCACGTCTACGTGACCGAGCCGCTCGCCGCCCGCGCGGTCGCCGCCGAGCGCGACCGCGACGCCCGCAAGCCGTCGACCTACCCGGGGATCCCGTCCGACCACGCGCCGCTCATCGTCGACTTCGCCGATCGTGCGGAGCGCTGAGCGTCAGGGCAACGGGCGCACCTCGACGATTTGCTCGCTTGCGCGTGGGTGGTTGAAGCGGAGCATCCGCGCGGCCTCGTCACGCACCGTCGCCTCCTCGTCCGGTCCGAGCGGCGACACCGTGTCGATCCGGGCCGTGACCGCGCCAGCGACCTCCCGCGCGTACCACGCACCCGCCAGCCGCCCATCGACCATGAGGGCGCTCGGGTACGGCCCGTCGCGGTAGGCGAGGCGCTGCCGGGTAGCCTCGTCAACGAATCGCGCGCGATCCGCGTGGGCGAGCAGCACGTTGTCGAAATCGGCGAGGAAGCGAACCGGGGCCGGCGCGTCCCCGTCGGGCCGCGGGGCGTCGGGAAGGTCGAACAGCTCCCGACCGCGCTCGTCGCGGAAGGTGACGAGCTCCGGCCGCAGCCGCTCGAAGGGATCAACGAGGCGCGTGACGCCCGACCACATCTGTGCATCGGCGACCGAGGCCGGCCCGTAGGCGGCGAGGTAGCGGCGCAGGATCGGGAGCGGATCGACGGTCGCCGGCACGGGTGCGCCGAGCCAGGTGTCGAGCGGTGTCATGCGCACGGCGCCGGCGCGGCCCCACATCCCGCGCGGGGGCACCTGGACCATCGGCACGAGAGCCTTCACCGCGTTCGTCACCGTCGTGTGGTCGGTGGCGTGCGGCCAGCGGGCCGACGTCTCGGCGAGAAGCTCACCGTGGGTGCGTGGCGTCTCGGCCGCGAAGGCGTGCATGAGGCGGCGGAGCTCTGCGAGGTCCGCGCCACGGAGCGCCTCCAGCCACTTCCCGCGAACGGAGCGCTCGGTGACGCTCTGGGTGAAGGCTCGCAGCAGCGGGGCGTCGCGATCGGTGACCAGGTGGATCGTCTGGCGCATGAACCAGCCACGAACGAGGCGGCGCTGCGCGAGGAGGGCCGCGACCGCCTCCGGGTCCACGTCGACCAGGCGCGACCACAGCGTGAGGTACCAGCTCTTCGGCGTCTGCGCCTGCAGCCCGACGAGGTGCTCGACCTCGTCGTATGGATCGACCGCGACGCGCTCGAGGAGGTGCTGCCGGGCCAGCGTCGCGCGGTTGAGCGCGCCGTCGGTGAGGGTCGCCACCGGCGTCGTCACCCGAGGCGGCGCACTGCGCGACCGATCTCGCGCCCCAGCTTCGTCCGCGGCCAGGTCACCCGGTCGCCGCCGACGAATGCGCGGTACGCCTCGACCGCGTTCGCCAGCGCCGCCACGAAGGCCGGCTCCTCCATCGGTCCGAAGCCATCCTCGAACCAGATGCCGAGGACCTGCAGGTCCGGGTTCGCCCGCTCGCGGCGCGGCTCGATCCGGCCGACGAGCCGGTCGCGATAGAGGATCGGCAGCGCGTAGTACCCGTGGCGCCGCTTCGCCGCGGGCGTGTAGATCTCCCAGATGTAGTCGAACTCGAACAGCGTTCGCATGAGGCGCCGATCCCAGACGAGCGGGTCGAGCGGCGCGAGGAACGTGACCGCCGGCGGCGTCGGCTCGCGCTCGGCCGTTGCCAGGATCGGCAGCTCAGCGGCGAGCAGGTAACGCGTCGCCCGTTGGCCCTCCACCTTCGCCGGGACGAGCGTCCCGTCGTCGAGGAGCTCGGCGATCCGACGGGCGCGGTCCGCGGTTTCGCCGGTGGCGTAGAACAGCTCCGCCTGCCCGGTCGCCGCCATGAGCCCGATCGCTCGAAACCGCGACAGCAGCCGATGCCGGTTTGCCACGTCCTGGGGCTCGCGCTGTGCCAGCAGGTCGCCCGGCACGAGCCGCTCGATGAGATCGTAGAAGCGGCGGCTGCCCTGCCGGCGCGCGATCCCCACCCGGCCGGTGACGAAGAGCGCCTCGAGCACGGCGCGCGCCGCCCGGGTCGGCGCCCACCACCAGTCGATGCTGTGGGCGTGCTCTTTGAAGTCGGCGGTCGAGAGCGGGCCGTCCACGCGGATCCGCTCGAGGATCGCCTTGGCGACGGCCGCCTCCTCGGTGAGGATCCGGCCGTTGTAGTGCTCCGCCGAGTTCGTCCACTGCAGCGCGTAGTGGGGGAGCTCGGAGATCGGCACGATCGAGAGCATCTTGTTGTACATCTCGATGAGGCGCCGTTCCGGCCCATAGAGCCAGTGGTCGCACCACTCGCGTCGGTAGCCGGCGATCCGGGCGTGGAGCACGAGATCGTGGTTTCGTGCGCCGGGCACCTCGATCGGGTCGAACTGGACGCTGCCGATTCGGTCCATGACCGCCAGGACCGATGCAGGCTCCGGTGCGAGCGACCGCGGCGGCGCCAGCAGGTGGCGCCGGACCAGGAAACGTCGGGCGTGCTCGGCGGTCAGCTGGATCGGCGTCGTCATCGGTGTTGTCGCTCATGGTGCCGGATATGGCTGCCATCGAATGTCAGGTTTGTGCGCCGTCCCGCGGTCAGGCGAGCGCGCAACGGTGTGGGTGTTCCGAACACTCGTGGAGCGCGGTCCGGGCATGTCCACAGGGCTGGCACTCTGGACGTTCGAGTGCCAATCGGTATAATCCGCCACCGATGGCCATCAAGCGCGACTACTACGAGGTGCTCGGCGTCGGCCGGGAGGCGAGCGACGAGGAGATCAAGCGCGCCTTCCGCCGCCTGGCGCAGCGCCATCACCCCGACGTCGACGGCAGTGACGGAGCCGGCGAGCGCTTCAAGGAGCTGAACGAGGCCTACCGCGTCCTGTCGGACCGGCAGCGGCGGACGGCGTACGACATGTTCGGCCACGCCGGCGTCGACGCGTCGGCCGCGGCGGGCGGGTTCGAGGGATTCGGCGGTGGTTTCGGGCCTTTCGGCGACATCTTCGACGCGTTTTTCGGCGGCCAGCCCGGCGCCGGGCGGCGGCGCAATCGCGTGGTGGCCGGGGCGGACCTGCGCTACGACCTGCGGATCGAGTTCGCCGAGGCGATCAGCGGCGTCACGAAGGACATCAGCTTCCCCACGCTCGTGACCTGCTCGGTCTGCGAGGGGAGCGGTGGCGAACCGGGCTCCGAGCCGGAGCGCTGTCCCGAGTGCAACGGCACGGGCGAGAAGCGGCGCGTGGCGCAGACGATCCTCGGCCAGATGGTGAACATCGTCGCCTGCCCCCGCTGCGGCGGCGAGGGCCGCATCATCACCAAGCCCTGCCACCGCTGCACGGGCGAGGGGCGCGTGCGCGAGGAGCGCACGATCGAGGTGGCCGTGCCGGCGGGGATCGACTCGGGCCAGCGGATCGCGCTGGAAGGACAGGGGGAGGCGGGCCCGCGCGGCGGCCCCGCCGGCGACCTGTACGTGGCCGTGACCGTCGCCGATCATCCGGATCTCGTGCGGCGCGGGACCGAGCTGTACCACGAGCTGCCGATCACGTTCCCGCAGGCCGCCCTGGGAGCGACGATCGCGGTGCCAACTCCCGACGGCGACGAGGAGCTGGTCATCCCGGCCGGCACCCAGAGCGGCGCCGAGCTGAAGCTGCGGGGGAAGGGCGTGCCCCGGCTGCGCGGGACCGGCCGCGGCGACCTCCACGTCATCGTCACCGTGGTCGTGCCGCACCGGCCGGGCAAGCGCGAGCGCGAGCTCCTCGAGCAGCTCGCCGAGGTGAGCGGCCCGGCGAAGCTGCCGCGCGGCGGCATGATCGACCGGCTGCGTGACCTCTTCGGCTGAGCCGGCCGGCACCGATGCCGGCACCGGCACGGAGGCCAACCCCGGCGCGAACGGCCGCTGGCTCGAGCTGAGCCTGGAGGTCGACGTGGAGGCGGTCGAAGCGGTGAGCGAGATCCTCGGCCGCGTGGCGCCGGGCGGGGGGACGGCGGTCCGGCCCACGCGCCTGCTGCGCAACCCGAATGACGAGCTCGACGTGCGCGAAGATCCCGCGGCGCCGTATGTCGTGACCGCTCACATCCCCGATGACGCGGCAGCCCCGGCGGCGGTCGAGGCCACCGAGCGAGCCCTCTGGCACTTCCAGGCGTTCGGCCTGCGCGCCGTAGGGGCACTGGCCGTGCGGCCGGTCAGCGCCGCCGACTGGACCGATGGCTGGAAGGCGCACTACGCCGTGCAGCGCATCGGCCGGGTCGTGATCGTTCCAAGCTGGCTCGAAGAGGATCTGCGGGCCGGCGAGGTCGCCATCCGGCTCGATCCGGGGATGGCGTTCGGGACGGGCCTCCATCCCACGACCCGCGGCTGCCTCCAGCTGCTCCAGCAGGCCGGACCGCTGCCGTCGCGCGTCCTCGACGTGGGCTGCGGGTCGGGGATCCTCGCCCTCGCTGCCCTGCGGCTCGGGGCAGCCACCGCCGACGCGCTCGACACCGACCCGCTGGCGGTGGCCGCGACCCGTGCCAACGCGGCCGCGAACGAGCTTGGCGGGCGCGTGCACGTCGAGGAGGGAACGCTGCCGGCGACGCCGGCCGGCCCGCCGTATCCGCTTGTCCTCGCCAACCTCGTCGCCGCCGTGCTCATCGACCTCGCCCCGCGGCTGGCCGCCCACACCCAGCCCGGTGGCGCGCTGCTGGCGAGCGGCATCATCGAGGGGCGCGAGGGCGAGGTGGGCGACGCGCTCGGCGCCGCCGGCTTCGTCATCGCCGCGCAGCGCCTCGACGGGGAGTGGCACAGCCTCAGGGCCGAGCGGCGCCGGTGAGCGGGACGATCCACCGCTTCTTCGTTCCGCCGGGGACGGTGGGGAATCGAGAGGCGCTGGCCCTGCCGGCGATCATCGCGCACCAGGTGCAGCGCGTCCTGCGGCTGCACGACGGGGAGCGGCTCGTCCTGCTCGAGGGCGACGGAATCGAGCAGCACTGCGTGCTCGATGGTGGCACCCTCCGCGTCGTCGAGCGGCACCCGGCCGCCGGGGAGCCGCGCCATCGGCTCACGGTCGTGCAGGCGCTCCTGAAGGGCGACGGGATGGAGGTAGCGATCCGCGCCGCGACCGAGGTCGGAGCGGCGGCGTTCCGGCTCGTGGTCACCGATCGGTGCGTCGTTCGCGAGCTGTCCCCGCGCAAGCTCGAGCGGCTGCGCGCCGTCGCTCGCGAGGCGGCCGAGCAGTCGGAGCGGGGCACCGTGCCGGAGGTGGTGGCACCGGTTCCCCTCGCCGACGCGATCGCTCCGGGATCGGTCCTCCTGTGGGAGCGCTCCGACGCCGACGTGGCGCGCCTCGGCTCGCTCGATCCGCCGCACGCCGTCGTCATCGGTCCCGAAGGGGGATTCACCCCGAACGAGGTCGCGGCGGCGGAACGTGCCGGGGCGATGCTCGCCGGGCTGGGGCCGCGGATCCTGCGCGCCGAGACAGTGGCGGGCGTCGCGACGGCTGTCGTCTTGTCGCGGAGCGGCGACTTCGCCTAGGCTCGCCCCGACATGGATCTGACCGATCGCGCCGCCGGCCGCGACCCCGACTGCCTCTTCTGCGGCATCGTCGCCGGCGATATCCCGTCCGACCGCGTCTACGAGGACGAGGCGGTCATCGTCTTCCGCGACATCGCGCCGCGCGCGCCGACCCATGTGCTCGCCATCCCGCGGCGCCACATCGCGTCGGTCGACGAGGTCACCGACGACGACGGTGCCTTGCTGGCGGCCCTCTTCGGAGCGCTGCGGCGGGTCGCGCGCGACGGCGGCCTGCGCGGCTACCGGATCGTGAGCAACGTCGGCGCCGAGAGCGGGCAGAGCGTCTTCCATCTGCACTTCCATCTGCTCGGCGGGCGATCGATGAGCTGGCCGCCGGGGTGACCTGCGCCGATTGACCGTGTCGGGACCCGCTGCTACCCTGCATCGGCTTGCGTGCCCCCCGGACGAGCACGCCGGCGGCTTCGAGCGCCACGCTACCAGGCGCGCCGTCGGTGGCATCGGTCCATGGCCGGGGACGAAATCAAGAGCGGAAAGGAGGCGAGTCGTTTGGCAGAAGTCCGCGTGGGCGAGAACGAGACGTTCGAGAGCGCGCTGCGTCGCTTCAACAAGAAGATCCAGCAGTCCGGGATCCTGGCGGAGGCGCGACGTCGCGAGCATTACGAGAAGCCCAGCGTGAAGCGAAAGCGCAAGGAAGCCAAGAAGCGGAAGGCTTCGACGCGCTCCTAGCACCAGCCAGACGCTCACTCCACCCCAACGGCAGCGCGCGCGAAGGAGGTCACCACATGAGCTGGACCGATCCTTCTGCGCCCGCCCGGCGACAACGCCGATGACGCTCCTGACCCGCATCGAGTCCGCCATGCGCGACGCGATGCGCGCCCGTGACGAGCTGCGCACGATCACCCTGCGCAGCGCGATGGCCGCTGCCCACAACCGGAAGATCGAGCTCCGCCGCGACCTGACCGACGAGGAGGTCGTCGACGTCCTCGGCAAGGGCGTGAAGACGCGGCGCGAGTCGATCGAGATCTACCGTGCTGCCGACCGCGAGGACCGCGCGGCGATCGAGGAGGCCGAGGTCGCGATCCTCACCGAGTTCCTGCCGCAGCAGCTCTCCGCCGACGAGGTGGAGTCGCTCGCCCGCGCGGCGGTCGCCGAGACCGGCGCCTCCTCGCCGGCGGACATGGGCCGCGTCATGGGGCGCCTCACCGCCCAGACGCGCGGCCGCGCCGACGGCCGCATGGTGAGCGAGACGGTGCGGCGTCTGCTGGCCGAGGCGGCGGGCTAGGCGGCCCGACCATGAGCGGCACGACCGGCCGCCGCCGCGCCGGCGCGTTCATCCCGCGCACGCTCGCCGAGCTCGAGGCCGGTGGTCCCGGGCGCGCGGCGATCCTCCGCGCCGCGCTCATCGTCTCGCTCCTCGCGCTCGCCCTGTTCGCGGTCCTCACCGTCAGCATCGGCGGGTCGCAGGTCAACGTCGCGGTGGGCGACGTGGCGCAGGCCGACGTGCGCGCGCCCGACACGCGGACGTACCAGTCCGCGATCGCCACCGAGCAGGCGCGCCAGGCGGCGGCGGAGGCCGTGCCCGCGGTGTATGCCGCCATCCGCCCGCGCGCCGACATCGCGACCGAGCAGCTCAGCGCCCTCGACGGGCTCACCGAGGCCGTCTCCAACGTGCTCGCCCAGAAGGCGGCCGGCGGGATCGACGCGGCCGAGGTCCCGGCCGCGATCCGGCGCGTCGCCCCGCGCCTGACCGAGGCGCAGGCGACGGTGGTGGCGGGCATGACCCGCGCGCGCTGGGACGCCATCGCCGCCGCGGCGCGCACCGTGGTCGAGGCCACGCAGGGCGGGTCGGTGCGCGAGGGCGAGCTCCAGGCGGTGCAGCAGACAGCGCGCGCGAACGTCACTGCCGACCTCGCCCAGGCGGATCGGCAGCTGGCCGGCGACCTCGTCGTGGCGTTCATCACCCCGAACGAGCGCGTCGACGTCGATGCCACGAACACCGCCCGCGACCAGGCACGCAGCACGGTTGTCCCGCAGGTCGTCACCGTGCGCGCCAACGAGATCATCCTCCGCGAGGGGCAGGCGGTGGAGCCGATCGACCTCGAGAAGCTCACCGAGCTCGGGCTGACCCGGCGGCAGGTCGCCGCCGGCACGCTGGCCGGCCAGGGGCTGCTGTCGATCCTGCTCGCCGCCCTCCTCGCCGGCTACCTGTGGCGCTTCGAGCCGGAGATCTGGCACCGCAACCGGTCGCTGCTCCTGTTCCTGCTCGCCTTCATCGGCAGCGCCATCGCGATCCGCGTCGCGGCCGATCGGACGCTCTGGACGTACGTGGTGCCGACGAGCGCGGCCGTGCTCCTCATCGGCATCCTGCTCGGCGGATCGGCGGGAGCGGCGATCGCGGTGTCGCTCGCTGCGGTGGCCGGGATCGCGAACCGGGACGGCCTCGAGCCGGCGATGTACATCCTCGCCAGCGGGACCGCCGCGCTCGTGACGATCGTGCGTGCCGAGCGCCTCAACGCGTTCGTGCGCACCGGCTTCGTGGTGGCGGTCGCCAACGTCGTGGTGCTGACCGCCTTCAACATGCTCGGCCAGCGCGATGTCGCCGCCGTCTTCCAGGGCATGCTGGCCGGCCTCGTCAACGCCGGGCTCACGGTGCTGCTGGCGGTCGGCTCGTTCGCGACCCTCGGCAACGTGTTCGGGATCATGACCGTCTTCCAGCTCCTCGAGCTGGCCAACCCCTCGAATCGCCTGCTGCGCCGGCTCCTGCTCGAGACACCGGGCACCTACCACCACGCGGTGATGGTTGGGAACCTCGCCGAGCGCGCGGCGGAGACGATCGGCGCGGACCCGCTGCTCGCTCGCGTCGCGGCCTACTACCACGACATCGGGAAGATGCGGAACCCGCTCGCGTTCATCGAGAACCAGGCCGGGGCGCGGAACATCCACGACGAGCTCGACGCGGAGACGAGCGCAAGGGTCATCGCCAGCCACATCCGCGACGGGATCGACCTCGGCTACGAGTATGGGCTGCCGGTCCAGATCATCGGCTTCATCCCGCAGCACCACGGCACGAGCAAGATGAGCTACTTCTACGGCAAGGCGCTGCGTGAGGTCGGTGGCGACGAGGAGGCGGTCGATCCGGAGCGCTACCGCTATCCGGGACCGAAGCCGCAGAGCCGCGAGGCGGCGATCCTCATGCTCTCGGACGGGGTCGAGGCATCGGTCCGCTCGCTCGACAACAAGGATCCCGAGTCGATCCGTGCCATGGTCGACCGCATCGTGGACGACCGCGTCGCCGACGGGCAGCTCGACGACGCGGACCTGACGCTGAAGGACATCACCTCGATCAAGGACGCGTTCGTCTCGCAGCTGCTCGGCATGTACCACTCGCGCATCAAGTACCCCGACAACGTCGTCCCGCTCGAGCAGCGCGAGCGCGCCTGACTCAGACCGATGCGCGCTCCCCGGCCACGAGCCGTGGCAGGGGGATCGGCTCGGCCGGCGTCCCCTGCGGCTCCGCGAGCCGGAGTTGGTACCACGCCGTGTCATGCCAGGCGCCGGCCTTGAAGGCGACCGCCTCGTACGTCCCGACCGACCGCATCCCGATCGCGGTGTGGAGCGCCACGCTCGCCGGATTCGGGAGCGTGATGCCGGCGTAGGCGTTCACGAAGCCCTGGCGGCGCAGGATGGCGAGCAGCTCGTCGTAGAGGCGGCGCCCGACGCCGCGTCGCTGCCCCTCGGGAGCGACGTAGACGGAGATGTTGACCGACCAGCGGTAGCCGGCGCGCTCACGGTGGGGAGCCGCGTACGCGTACCCGATGACCGAGCCGCCCTCCTCTGCCACGAGCCACGGCGTCCGCTCGAGCGTGGCCGCGATGCGCGACGCCATCTGCGTGGCATCGGGCGCGACCTCCTCGAAGGAGGCGAGCGACGTCTCGACCGCCGGCCGGTAGATCTCCGCCACGCGCGCCGCGTCGATGGCCGGATCGGCGAGTCGGACGATCACGCGCCCTCGGCCACGAGCTCGGCCGCCGCAGGGGCCGGGGACGGCTTCCGCGCCGCGGCCTCGCGCTCCGTGGACGGCGCCGCGATCCAGGCGGCGAGGAGCCCTCCGAATGTGATGAGTGCGGCGATGACCATCGGTCGTGTCTCCTCCTGGTGGTGGGGGGGTCAGGCCTGGTAGGCGATCTCGCCATGCTGCGCCAGGTCGAGGCCTGCCTCTTCCTCGGCGTGCGGCACGCGGATCGGGACGATGAGGTTGACGACGAACAGGATCCCGGCGGTGACGCCGGCGCTGTAGAGCGCCACCACGCCGACAGCCACGAGCTGGAGGACGACCTGGAGTGGCGCCCCGGCGAGCAGCCCATCGCGGCCGGCGGAGTTCACCGCCACGGTGGCGAAGACTCCGGTGGCGAGCGCCCCGAACGCGCCGCCCACGCCGTGGACGGCGAAGACGTCGAGCGCGTCGTCGATGCGCGACCGCAGCCGGAGCTGCGACGCGCCGTAGCAGACGACCGCCACCCCCGCGCCGATGAGGATCGACGCCGCCGGGGTGACGAAGCCCGCCGCCGGCGTGATGGCCACGAGCCCGGCGACCGCCCCGATCGCCGCCCCGAGCACCGACGGCGTGCCGCGGTGCAGCCAGCTGATCGTGACCCACGTGATGGCGGCCATGGCAGCCGCGGTGTTCGTGGTGACGAAGGCGGTGGCGGCGACGCCGTTCGCGCCGAGCGCCGAGCCGGCGTTGAAGCCGAACCATCCGAACCACAGCAGGCCGGCACCGAGCACGGTCATCGGCACGTCGTGCGGCTCGGTGGCAGGCTCGATCAGCCCGCTGCGGCGCCCGATGAAGAGGGCGGCCACCAGCGCGGCCACGCCGCTCGACAGGTGGACGACGGTGCCGCCGGCGAAGTCGAGCACGCCCAGGCCGGCGAGCCAGCCGTGCGGCGACCAGACCCAGTGCGCGATCGGCGCGTAGACGAGCGTCGACCACGCGACCGCGAAGAGGACGAACGCCTTGAAGCGCTTCCGCTCGGCGAACGAGCCGCTGATGAGGGCGGGGGTGATGATCGCGAACATCATCTGGAAGGCCATGAACGCGAGGTGGGGGACGGTCGGCGCGTAGGTCGCGGACGGCGCGCCGGTGACGCCCTCCAGGCCCAGCCAGTCGAGGCGGCCGATGAGCCCGCCGCCGGCATCCGGTCCGAACGCGAGCGAGTAGCCCCACAGCACCCACGTCACGCTCACCAGGCCGAGGATGAAGAAGCTGTGCATGATCGTGGACAGCACGTTCTTGCGCCGCACGAGCCCGCCGTAGAAGAGCGCCAGGCCCGGGGTCATGAGCATGACGAGCGCGCTCGAGACGAGGACCCAGGCGGTGTCGCCGGCGTTGATGGTGGGCATCGCTCAAGCTCCTGCGGGATCGGTTGTGCAGAGAGCCTGCATGGCCCGATGTCGATGCCGCCACCCGTGCGATGGCGGTGGAGTCGACGGTCTGGTGTGCACTCTGCACAAGCCGGTAAGGCATTGAGGATTCGGGCCGCGGCGCCTAGGATGCAGCGCATGGGCTGCACGGTCACCATCCACGACCGGTTCGGGACCGAACGACTGGCGGCGGCCGTCGAGCCGACGTCGCCCGACGTCGCGCTGCGGCTCATCGAGGCCGCAATCGGCGAGACGGTGCGGGTGGCGTTCGGCGCCGGCGGCACCGAGGTCGAGCTCACCCTCGCCGGCGACGCGGAGATGACCCGCCTGAACTTCGACCACATGGGCGAGCGCGGCCCCACCGACGTCCTCTCGTTCCCGCTCCACGAGTGGGTCGTGGAGCCGGACGGCTCACACCTCGCCGACGACGACGGCGTCCGTCCGCCGGGCGCGATGCTCCTCGGCGACGTCGTCATCGACGTGGAGCAGGCGCTCCGGCAGACCGCCGAGGGCCGCTGGTCGACGCTCGAGGAGATGGTGCTGCTCGCGATTCACGGGACGCTCCACCTCCTCGGCCACGACCACGCCGAGATCGACGAGGAGGAGGCGATGCGCTCCGCCGAGCACGAGGTGCTGCGCACGCTCCACCGGCGCCATCACGACATCGAGTGGCAGCCCGGCTCCCTCTTCGACCGCGCCGGCCACGCGGTCAGCTCGGGGACCTGATCGCTCAGGCGAAGCGGTCGGCTCGGAGAGGCCCGGGGACCGCAAACCCGTCAAGCATCGAGGCCACCGCGAGCTCCGCCGACGCCGGCCCGGTGCTGATGCCCCAGGGCCCATGGCCGGCGCACACGGTGAGCCCGCTCGCACCGGCGACGGGGCCGATGAAGGGCCGCCCGTCCGCCGACTGCGGGCGGGCACAGCGCCGCACCTCGATCACCCGTGCGCGCGCCAAGTCCGGGAGGAAGCGCGCCCCGCGGGCGAGCAGCTCGGGCGCCACCGAACCCGGGTCCGGCTTCTCGACGAAGAAGGTGGAGCCGAGGGCGCTGCGGCCGTCGGCGGTGGCCAGGCTGAACACCGCGTGGGGCGACGACGGAATGCTCCAGCGGAACGATCCGCCGATCTCCTCGCCGCCGATCTCCTCCTCCTCGAGGACGTGGCGCGGCGCGTTGGGCAGCTCCAGCTGGAGCGTGACGCCCCACGTGCGTCGGATCTGGATCGCAGCGGCGCTCCGGCTCGGCAGCAGCGACGGGGTCCACGGGCCGGCGGCTAGGAGCACCGCATCGAACGGCTCGGTCGCGCCGCTCGCGAGACGGACGCCCCGACACAGTTCGCCGTCGAGCCACGGCGTCGCCGCATCGCCGAGGCGGACGCTCGTCCCGCGCTCCACCGCGAGCGCCGCGTACGAGGCGACGGCCCCGTGCGGTGGCACGGGGTACCCGGTCGCCACCAGCACCGCCGCAACGTCCGGCGCGAGTGACGGCTCCAGGGCGTGCACCGCGGCCGCGTCGAGCAGCTCGGGATGGAGCTCCGGCGCGACGGCGCGCAGGGCATCGGCATGGCGGGCGAGGGCATCGGTATCGGTCGCCAGCAGGAGGACGCCCGCCGGCTCGGCCGGCAGCGCGAAGCCGGGAAGCTCCCGGTAGGCGGTCAGCGAGGCGGCGTGGAGGGGCGCGAGGGAGGCGTCGTACGGGTGCTGGATCGATCCGAGGTTGCGGCCGGAGGCGCCCGCGCCGAGCTCGGTCGCCTCGAACAGCGTGACCCGCGCACCGCGCTCGGCGGCCATCGCCGCCGCGGCACAGCCGATGATCCCGCCGCCGATGATCGCCACGTCCATACGCGGCCGAGGATATCCGAGCCTGCGGCTACCATCGGCGACGTCATGCACGTCATCTGCGGCCTCGGCAACCCCGGCGATCGGTTCCGCCTCACGCGCCACAACGTCGGCTTCCGGGTCGTCGACCTCCTGGCGGACCGATGGGCCCTGACGGGCCAGGGACGGCTTCGTGATGGCGCCGCCGTGCTCGAAGCGCGCCTGGCGGCGCCGGTCGGCAGGGTTTTGCTCGTGAAGCCGATGCGCTACATGAACGCGTCCGGCGGGCCGCTGCGGGCCGCACTGCGCCAGACGGAGGTCGATGTCGCGTCAGAGCTCCTCGTCGTCTACGACGATGCCGACCTGGAGCTCGGCCGCGTCCGCCTGCGCGCCGACGGCTCGGCTGGCGGCCACAACGGGATGCGCGACATCATCGCCGCGCTCGGCACGACCGCCATCCCGCGGCTGCGGATCGGCGTCGGGCGGAGCGGGCGCGGCCTGCGCGGCCACGTCCTGGCGACGTTCGGCGGCGACGAGCGCGACGTCGCGGACGAGATGATCCAGGTGGGCGCCGACGCGGCCGAGCTGTGGCTGCGCGACGGCCTCGCGGCCGCGATGAACCGCTACAACGGCTTCGAGCTCGACGGCGCCTGACCCGCCATCGCCGGCGTCGGGACGCCGGTACCATGGGGACGCAGCGATGACCTCTCCCCGCGGCGGTGACCGCCGCGTCGCCACGCTCGTCGACGCCCTGGTGCCGCATCTGCCGCCAACGGGCGTCCTTCGCGTGCCTGCCAGCGCCCGCGCGCCCCATCTCGCGGCGCGGCGGGCGGCGCTTCCGCCGGCGACACCGCTCGTTGTCGTCGCGCGCACCGACGACGAGGCGCATCGGCTGGCCGACGACCTCGCCGCGTGGATGGGCGACGAGCACGTGGCCACGCTCGCCGAGCGCGCCGCGCTGCCGCTCGAGCGGGCGCTGCCCGAGCACGACGAGTCGGCGGCCCGGCTCGAGACGCTCGCCCTGCTCGCCGGCCGCCGGCAGCGGCTCGTCGTGGTCGCCCCGCTGCTGGCGCTCGTGCAGCGCACCCTCGGCGTCGACCAGCTGCGTGCTGCCCGAATGCGCGTCGCGGCGGGGGAGCGGATCGACCAGCGGGCCCTCCTGACCGCGCTCGTGCACGGCGGCTACGAGGCGGCGGTCGAGGTGAGCGGCGTCGGCGAGTTCGCGAACCGTGGCGGCATCGTCGACGTGTGGCCGCCCGGCGCTCCGGAGCCGATCCGGATCGACCTGTTCGGCGACGAGGTGGAGTCGATCCGTGCCTTCGACCCGATGACCCAGGGCAGCCGGCGCCGGCTGAGCGACGCGCAGCTCCTCCCCGCCAGCGAGTTCCTCCCGCCCGGCGGCTGGGAGAGCCTGGCAGCGGTTCCCGCGACGACCGAGCTCCTCGCCGCGGATGTCGTCCGCCTCGAGCAGGGCGACGTCGCCGAGGCGGCCGAGACGTGGGCGCATGTCCTCACTGCCGGTCCGGCTGCGGACCACGTGCCGGCCGGGGCGCACGTCGTGCTGACCGATCCGACCGAGCTGATCGCGCTGGCGCGCGATCTCGACGCGCAGGCCGTCGAACGGCGCGACGGGCTGGCGGCGGCAGGCGAGCTGCCGCTCGACTGGCCGGTGCCATACGAGGCGGCGGCCACCCTGGAGGCCCTGCGTGCCCGTGCATCGGAGCAGCTCGACGAGCAGGCAGGGGACGACGCCGGCTATCGGTCCGCCCCGATGCTGCCGGGGCGCGCCGAGCACCTCGGCAGCTGGCTCGCGACCGAGGTCGCGCCAGCACGGCGGACGGTGGTGACCACCGACCAGGCGAGCCGGATCGCCGAGCTGCTCGAGGCGGCCGGCCGGCCGACCGCTCCCGCAGCGGAGCTGCGCGCGGCGCCGCCGCGCGGCGCCATCGGTCTCGTCCATGGCTCGCTGACCGGCGGCTTCGTCCACGAGCCGAGCGAGCTCGTGGTGCTCACCGACCGAGAGCTGTTCGGCGCGACCCGCATCCGGCGTCTCACACCCTCGAAGCGGGTCGTCACGCGCGACCTCATCGGCAAGCTGGCACCGGGTGACCTGGTCGTCCACGTCGACCACGGCATCGCGCGTTACGTCGGCATGACGCAGCGCGAGTTCTCCGGCGACGTGAAGGAGTACCTCCAGCTCGACTTCGCCGGGGACGACAAGATCTTTCTGCCCGCCGACCAGATCGGGCGCATCACGCGCTACGCCGGCGGCCCCGCCCCGTCCCTGAGCCGCCTCGGCGGGACGGAGTGGGAGCGCACGAAGACGCGCGTCCGGCGGGCGGTGAACGACCTCGCCCGCGAGCTGCTGGCGATCTACGCCGCGCGCGAGTCAGCGGTCGGGTTCGCATTCTCCGCCGACACGACCTGGCAGCGCGAGCTGGAGGAGAGCTTCCCCTACACCGAGACGCCCGACCAGGCGCGCAGCATCGAGGAGGTGAAGGCCGACATGCTGCGTCGGCGGCCGATGGATCGGCTCGTCGTCGGTGACGTGGGCTACGGCAAGACCGAGGTCGCCCTGCGCGCCGCCTTCAAGGCCGTCCAGGACGGACGCCAGGTGGCGATCCTCGTCCCGACCACCGTCCTGGCGCAGCAGCACCTCGGCACGTTCGAGCGCCGACTCGCCGCCTTCCCGGTCGAGGTGGCGATGCTCAGCCGCTTCGTGGCGAAGCGCGATCAGGAGCGGATCCTCGAGCGCGTGGAGGACGGCAGCGTCGACATCCTCATCGGGACCCACCGCATCCTGAGCCGCGACATCGCCTTCGCCGACCTCGGCCTGCTCATCGTCGACGAGGAGCAGCGCTTCGGCGTCTCGCACAAGGAGCGCCTGAAGCGGCTGCGGACGGAGGTGGACGTGCTGACGCTGTCGGCGACGCCGATCCCGCGCACGCTCCACCTGTCGCTCGTCGGCATCCGCGACCTGTCGGTGATCGAGACGCCGCCCGAGGCGCGGCTCCCCATCCAGACGCGGATCGCGGAGGACGACGACGGCCTGGTGCGCGATGCGATCAACCGCGAGATCGACCGTGGCGGGCAGGTCTTCTACGTCCACAACCGGGTCGAGAACATCGAGGCCGCGGCGGCGCGCATTCGCCGCCTCGTGCCGCAGGCGAAGGTCGCCATCGGTCACGGCCAGATGGCGGAGGGCATGCTCGAGCGGGTGATGCTCGACTTCGCGGAGGGGCGCTTCGACGTCCTCGTCTGCACCACGATCATCGAGTCCGGGCTCGACATCCCGAACACGAACACGATCATCATCGTGCGGGCCGACACGTTCGGCCTGGCGCAGCTCTACCAGCTCCGCGGACGGGTTGGCCGCTCCGACCGCCGTGCGTACGCGTACCTCCTCCACCGGCGCGGGAACCCCCTCACGCCGATCGCGCGCAAGCGGCTGCACGCCATCTTCAGCGCATCCGACCTCGGCGCCGGCTACCAGATCGCGCTGTCGGACCTCGAGATCCGCGGGGCCGGCAACATCCTCGGCGCGGAGCAGCACGGCTTCATGGCCGCGGTCGGCTTCGAGCTCTACACCCGGATGCTCGCCGAGGCGGTCGAGGCGCGGAAGGGCAACCGCCCGCTGCCCGACCCGGCACCGATCCGGCTCGACCTCCACGGCAGCGCCTACCTGCCCGACGCCTACATCGCCGACTCGGGCGCCAAGCTCGAGACGTACCGCCGCTTCGCGCAGGTGCGCGCCGATGCCGATGCGGAGGCGCTGCGCGCCGACCTCCTCGACCGCTTCGGGCCGGTGCCGGCCGCGGTGGAGGGCCTCTTCACGGCGGTGCGGGTGCGGATGGCGGCCGAGCGCGCGCGCGTCCCCGAGGTCCATGCCGACGAGCGCACCGTGACGCTGAAGTGGCCGCGCGTGCCGGACCGCCACGCGCTGAGCGTCGCGCTCCAGGTCGCCGGCCTGCGACCGACGATCGGCTCGAACCAGGTCCGGATCCCGGTCGCCGCCGGCCGCGACCCGATCGAGGTGGCGCTGCGCGCGCTCGAGGCGATCGCCGAGCCGCGGGTACCATCCCCGGCATGAGCGGCGAGGACGGCGTGCGGCTGCGCCGGATGTGGAGCTCGACGACGTCGAGCTCGTCGATCGCTGGGACGCGGACCCGGTGCTCAAGGGCGAGTTCAACGACTTCGGGATGCCGCCGCATTCCATCCGCGACAGCGTCGAGGCGGGAACCGTCGTCGGCGACGACCACGGGATGCTCATCATCGAGCGCGTCGAGGATGGGGCCGCGATCGGGACCGTCGGCTGGCGCGCCGTGCGCTACGGGCCGACGAGCGGGTCGCGGGCGTGGCAGATCGGCATCCACATCGTCCCGGACGGGCGCGGCCGGGGCTTCGGGACCCAGGCGCAGCGGCTGGTGGCCGAGCACCTGTTCGCCTCGACCGATGCGTTCCGGGTCGAGGCCTCGACCGACGTCGACAACATCGCCGAGCAGCGCGCGCTCGAGAAGGCCGGCTACCGGCGCGAGGGCGTCAACCGCGGTGCCCAGGTGCGCCCCGACGGCCGCCACGACCTCGTCATCTATGCCGTCCTGCGCAGCGACCTGGAGCCGCCCGTCGGGTGACATGACCCGGCGATCTCGCGAGTACGGGTGGCGACCGTCGTGGGGGGCGTATACTGGTATCGACTTTCTCGACCCGGGACGGGCGCACCCGTCCGGCGCCGACTTCACCGATGCCGCGCATGACGCGGTGACGACAAGGAGGCGACCGTGACGTCCCATCCATCCTTTGACCCCGCCGCGCGCGCGCCACGCTGCGCATCGGCGATCGAGAGCTCAGCGTACTACCCCTCGACGCCGCCGGCGCGACGGACCTCGCACGCCTGCCGTACACGGTGAAGGTGCTGCTCGAGAACATGCTCCGCGGCGCCGCCACGCAGCCCGACCTGGTGTGCGCCGACGACGTGCGCGCGCTCGCAACCTGGGACCCGGCGCGTCCCGGCGAGGTGGAGCTGCCGTTCATGCCGGCCCGGGTCATCCTCCAGGACTTCACCGGCGTGCCGTGCGTCGTCGACCTCGCCGCGATGCGCGACGCGATGGCCGAGATGGGCGGCGACCCGGGGCGGATCAACCCGCTCGTCCCGGTCGACCTCGTCATCGACCACAGCGTGCAGGTCGACCAGTTCGGCACCGATGCCGCGTTCCTGATCAACGTCGACCGCGAGTACGAGCGCAACGGCGAGCGCTACGCGCTCCTCCGCTGGGCGCAGCAGGCGTTCGCCGACTTCCGCGTCGTCCCGCCGGGCACCGGCATCGTCCACCAGGTGAACCTCGAGTTCCTGGCCGACGTCGTCACCGAGCGCGACGGCGTCCTCTTCCCCGACACCCTCGTCGGGACCGATTCGCACACCACGATGGTGAACGGGCTCGGCGTCGTCGGCTGGGGCGTCGGCGGCATCGAGGCCGAGGCGGCGATGCTCGGCCAGCCGCTCTACCAGCCGCTGCCGATCGTCGTCGGCTTCCGCCTCGACGGCGAGCTGCCGGCCGGCTCGACCGCCACCGACCTCGTCCTGACCGTCACCGAGATGCTCCGCGCCCATGGCGTGGTCGGCAAGTTCGTCGAGTTCCACGGGCCGGGGATGTCGCGCCTCTCGCTCGCCGATCGAGCGACGATCAGCAACATGTCGCCGGAGTTCGGCGCGACAGCGACGCTCTTCCCGATCGACGACGAGACGCTCCGCTACCTGCGCATGACCGGCCGCGCCGCGCGGAGGTGGTGGAGCGGGTCGAGGCATACGCGAAGGCGCAGGGCATGTTCCGCACCGATGCGTCGCCGGAGCCTGCATTCTCCGAGTCGCTTAGCCTCGACCTCGCCACCGTCGTGCCGTCCGTCGCCGGGCCGAAGCGCCCGCAGGACCGCGTCGCGCTGACGGACCTGCGCGATGCCTTCCGCGCGGCGTTCCCGAATGGCCTCCATACCCATGCCGACGGCACGGTCCACGAGCATGCGGCCGAAGCTGCCGACCGATCCCGGCACTGTCGACGAGGCGAGCGCGGAGTCGTTCCCCGCGTCGGACCCGCCGTCCTACACGCGCGACCCGCAGGCGGAGCAGCACGCATCGCCCGACGCGCCGCGGCACGATCCGGCCCCGTCGCCGGTCGGGACGCACTACCGGTCGGTGGAGGTCAGCGACGGCGAGAGCCACTTCCGGCTGCGCAGCGGCTCGGTGGTCATCGCCGCCATCACGAGCTGCACGAATACCTCGAACCCGTCGGTCATGGTCGCGGCCGGCCTGGTGGCGCAGAAGGCGCTCGCGCGCGGCCTCCAGACGAAGCCGTGGGTGAAGACCTCGCTCGCGCCGGGCTCACGGGCGGTCACCGACTACCTCGCCATCGCCGGCCTCATGGAGCCGCTGGAGGCGCAGCGCTTCAACCTGGTCGGCTACGGCTGCACCACCTGCATCGGCAACTCCGGACCGCTCGCCGAGCCGATCGCGGCCGCGATCGAGGACAACGATCTCGTCGGCGTTGCCGTCCTGTCGGGCAATCGCAACTTCGAGGGCCGCATCCATCCGCTGGCGCGCGCCAGCTACCTCGCCTCGCCGCCGCTCGTCGTCGCGTTCGCCCTCGCCGGGCGGATCGACATCGACCTCGCCACCGAGCCGCTGGGGACCGATGCCGAGGGGCGCGAGATCTTCCTCGCCGACATCTGGCCCAGCCCGGCCGAGGTCGCCGACCTCGTCGCCAGGGCGGTGAGCGGCGACGTCTTCAGCCGCAGCTACGCATCGGTCTTCGACGGTGACGACCGATGGCGGAACCTGCCGGTCCCCGCCGGCGACCGCTACGCCTGGGATGCGACGTCCACCTACGTGGCGCGACCGCCATTCTTCGCGGGACTCGCTGCCGATCCGGCGCCGGTCGCCGACGTCGACGACGCCAGGGTGCTGGCCATGCTCGGTGACAGCGTGACCACCGACCACATCTCGCCGGCCGGCAGCATCGCCCGCACCTCGCCCGCCGGGGCGTGGCTGATCGAGCGCGGCGTCGAGCCGCGCGAGTTCAACTCGTACGGCGCGCGGCGTGGCCACCACGAGGTGATGATGCGCGGCACGTTCGCGAACATCCGCCTCCGCAACGGCCTGACGCCGGATGCCGAGGGCAACGTCACCGAGCACCTGCCGAGCGGGGAGCGGATGAGCATCTTCGACGCCGCCGAGCGCTACGCCGCGGAGGGAACGCCGCTGATCGTGCTCGCCGGCAGGGAGTACGGGTCCGGCTCGTCCCGCGACTGGGCCGCCAAGGGTCCGTACCTGCAGGGCGTGCGCGCGGTCATCGCCGAGTCGTACGAGCGCATCCATCGGTCGAACCTCGTCGGGATGGGCATCGTCCCGCTGCAGTACCTGCCGGGCGAGAGCGCGGCGTCGCTCGGCCTCAGCGGCCGCGAGACGTTCACGATCCGCGGCATCGCCGACCTGCGCCCGCGCCAGGAGGTGGTGGTCGAGGTAGGTGGCGAAGACGGCAAGCAACGGGCGTTCCGCACCATCGCGCGGCTGGACGGGCCGGTCGACCAGGCGTACTTCCGCAACGGCGGGGTGCTGCAGACGGTGCTGCGCCGTCTCGCCGGGGCAGGATCGGCCTAGCGAGGGCGGCGCGCGGGGGCGCCGGATGGTCGGCGCGACCGTTGCCGCGGCGTTGGCATCGGTCTAGACTCGGCGACGCACTCATCGGCCCACCAGCGCCATTCCGCACCGCAGCTCGGAGCGTGCCCACGACCGTGACCGCCACCCTCTCCGTGGACGACCTGCGCGCGCTCATTCGCGAGGTCCCGGACTTCCCCAAGCCGGGCATCCTGTTCTACGACATCACGACCCTGCTCCGCGAGCCGAAGGCATTCGCCGCCGTCATCGACCAGATGGCGGGCCAGCTGGGCGACGCGAAGGTCGACCTCGTGGTCGGCATGGAGAGCCGCGGCTTCATCTTCGCCGCCCCGCTGGCGATGAAGCTCAAGGCCGGCTTCGTGCCGGTACGGAAGCTCGGCAAGCTGCCGGCTGACACGATCGAGGTCGAGTACGCGCTCGAGTACGGGACGGCGACGCTCGAGATTCATCGCGACGCCATCGAGGCCGGCCAGCGGGTCCTCATCGTCGACGACCTGCTCGCCACCGGCGGGACGGTGATGGGCACGATCGAGCTCGTGCGTCGCCTCGGCGGCGAGATCGCGGGCCTGTCCTTCGCGGTCGAGCTCACCGGCCTCCACGGCCGGGCGAAGCTCCGCGAATTCGACATTCACTCGCTGCTCACCTACTGACGCGCGGTCGAGGAAGAGGCGCGGATCGACCGATGGCCGTCGCCACCCGCCTCGTGCCGACCGCACGCCCCGCCACCGACCGCGACGAGATTGCCGCCTACCTGCGAACCGATCGGCGCTACGCGGCCTACGCGCTCGGCGACCTCGACGGACCGCAGCGTGGCCGTGTCGCGTGGGCGCTCGCCCACGACCAGGCCGGTCGTCCGGTGGCGCTGGGCGCGCACCACGAGGGCCTCGTCCCGCAGCCGCTCTTCCTGATGGGCGACCCGGATGGCTGTCGCGCCATCCTCGCCACCGTCCTCAAGCCGCGTGACGCGTACTTCCAGGCCACCGCAGAGCACGCCGACGCGATCGCCGAGTCGTACGAGCTCGACACGGCCACCGCCATGCTGCGGATGGTCGTCGACCGCGACACGTTCGTCCCATTCGCCGGCCCCGCCGAGCGGCTCGGCGCGCGCGACATCGACGAGCTCAACCACCTCTACCAGCTCGGCTTCCGCACCGGCTTCCCGCCCTCCGTCGTGGCCGACGGCATCTACTTCGGGGTGCGGGTCCGCGGTCGGCTCGTGGCTGCCGCCGGGACGCATGTCATCAACCCGCGCGAGCAGATCGCCGTGGTCGGCAACGTCATGACCCACATCGACTACCGCGGCCACGACCTGGCGAAGATCGTGACCAGCGCGGTCACCACCGAGCTGCTCGACCGGCTGACCGACGTCGCGCTCAACGTCCACGCCGACAACGAGCCCGCGGTCGCGGCCTATACCCGCCTCGGGTACCGTTCGCACTGTCCGCTGGAGGAACGCCTGGGACGGCGTCGGGCCGGCGGCTGGGGGCTGATGCGACCGATACGAGAGGCGCTTCGACTGACGTGGCAACGCGAACCGAGATGAACCATGACGTCGCCGACATCGGCCTGGCCGATGCCGGCGCGCTGAAGATCGAATGGGCCGACCGCCAGATGCCGGTGCTCGCCGACATCCGCGAGCGGTTCGCTGCGGAGCGGCCGCTCGACGGCTGGCGGATCAGCGCGTGCCTCCATGTCACGTCCGAGACCGCGAACCTCATGCGCACGCTCGCGGCCGGTGGCGCCGACGTCGTGCTGTGCTCGTCGAACCCGCTGTCGACCCAGGACGACGTGGCCGCATCGCTGGTCGCGCACCACGGCATCCCGACGTTCGCGATCAAGGGCGAGGACCGCGACTCGTACTACCGCCACATCGGGGCGGCGCTCGACCACCGGCCGCAAGTCACGATGGACGACGGGGCGGACCTCGTGAACGAGCTCCACACGAAGCGCCGCGAGCTGCTCGACGGTGTCGTGGGCGGGACCGAGGAGACGACGACCGGCGTCATCCGGCTCCGCGCGATGGCGAAGGCCGGGAAGCTCGCCTACCCGGTGGTGGCCGTGAACGAGGCGCTCACGAAGCATCTCTTCGACAACCGCTACGGCACCGGCCAGAGCGCGATCGACGGCATCCTGCGCGCCACGAACATCCTCTTCGCCGGCAAGCACGTCGTGGTCGGCGGCTACGGCTGGGTGGGCCGCGGGATCGCGTCGCGGGCGCACGGCATGGGCTCGATCGTCACCGTGGTCGAGGTGGACCCGATCCGCGCCCTCGAGGCGGCGATGGACGGGTACCGAGTCATGAACGCGGCCGACGCGGCGCGCATCGGTGACGTGTTCATCAGCGCCACCGGCAACCTCAACGTCTTCGGGCGCGGCCATTTCCCGTCGATGCGCGACGGGGCGATCCTCGCCAACGCCGGCCACTTCAACGACGAGTTCGAGCTCGACGCGCTCGAGGAGCAGGCCGTCTCGTCGCGCGAGGTGCGGCCGTTCACGCGCGAGTACCGGATGGCCGACGGGCGCCGCATCTACCTCCTGGCAGACGGCCGGCTCGTGAACCTCGGGGCCGCCGAGGGGCACCCGTCGATCGTCATGGACATGAGCTTCGCGAACCAGGCGCTGGGGTTGGAGTGGCTGCGCGCCAATCTCGACGGGCTCGCGCCGGCGGTCTACGGCATCCCCGACGACATCGACCGCGAGGTCGCGCGCCTCAAGCTGGAGAGCATGGGCATCCACATCGACGCGATGACGGCGGAGCAGCAGGCGTACTCCGAGTCGTGGGAGTCCGGCACCTGATCGGTCTGAACCTGCGGGGGCGTCCCCGGGTACGGCTCGCATGACCGATGCCGCTGCCATCTCCTCGATCGTCGTCGTCCTCGACTGCGCCGATGCCGAGCGGCTCGCCGACTTCTGGTCGACCGCCCTCGGCTATCCCCGCCGGCGGGCGGTGACGCAGTTCGTCGTGCTCTCCCCGCCCGACGGCGATGCGCGGCCGACCCTCATCCTCCAGCAGGTCCCGGAGCCGAAGGGCGTGAAGAACCGGATGCACGTGGACCTGCACGCGGCCGATCGCGATGCCGCGGTCGAGCGCCTCGTCTCGCTCGGCGCGCGGAAGATCCAGGAGCAGCCGAACTGCATCGGCGAGTACTGCTGGTACCTGCTGGCGGACCCGGAGGGCAACGAGTTCTGCGTCGCCCCGGGCTGAACCGGACGCCGAGCGCTAGACTCCCCGCATGACCGAGCCACCGTTCCTGTTCACCTCCGAATCGGTCACCGAGGGGCATCCCGACAAGCTGTGCGACGCGGTCGCCGACGCGATCCTCGACGACGTGCTGGCGCACGATCCGGACGCCCGGAGCGCTGTCGAGGTGGCCGCCACGACCGGGCTCGTGTTCGTGATCGGGGAGCTGTCGACCACGCACTACGTCGACGTCCAGGAGGTGGTGCGGCGCACGGTGCGCGAGATCGGCTACACCGACGCCAAGCTCGGCTTCGACTGGGAGACCTGCGGCGCCATCACCGCCCTGAAGGAGCAGTCACCCGACATCGCGATCGGCGTCGACCACGCCCTCGAGGCGCGGCGGGGGATCGACCCCGACGAGCTGGGCGCCGGGGACCAGGGGATGATGTTCGGTTACGCCTCGGACGAGACGCCGGAGCTCATGCCCGCCCCGATCGCCTACGCGCACGCCGTTGCGCGGCGGCTCGCGGAGGCGCGTCGCGACGGGACGCTGCCCTTCCTCCGCCCCGACGGCAAGACGCAGGTCACGATCGAATACGACGCCGAGGGATATGCGGTCCGCGTCCACACCGTTCTCGTCTCCACGCAGCACGACCCTGACACGAGCGCCGACGAGATCGCGGGCGCGGTGCGCACCGAGGTCGTCGAGCGCGCCATTCCTGCTCGGCTGCTGGACGGCGACACCCGGCACTACGTGAACCCGACCGGTCGGTTCGTGATCGGTGGCCCGATGGGCGACTCCGGCCTGTCGGGTCGGAAGATCATCGTCGACACCTACGGCGGCATGGGCCGTCACGGTGGGGGAAGCTTCAGCGGCAAGGATCCGACGAAGGTCGACCGCTCCGCCGCCTACATGGCCCGCTACGTGGCGAAGAACGTCGTCGCCGCCGGCCTCGCGCGGCGCTTCGAGCTCCAGGTGGCGTACGCGATCGGGGTGGCGCATCCGCTGGCGGTGAACGTGAACTCGTTCGGCACCGGTACCGTGACCGATGCGCGCCTGCGGGCGCTCGTGGAGGATCGGTTCGACCTGCGTCCCGGCGCCATCATCGAGACGCTCGACCTCCGGCGACCGATCTACCGGCAGACGGCCGCCTACGGCCACTTCGGCCGCCCGGACCTCGACCTGCCGTGGGAGCGCACCGATCGAGCGGCGGAGCTCCGGGATCTTGCCGGCCTGCGGGGCGAGGTCCCCGTCTGACGCGCCGCGCCCCCGTCCGCTGGGGCGAGGAGCATGCCCCCGGCGGCATCCCGCCGCCCATTCGCGCCCTCGCGGCTCGCGTCCGTTCCGCCCTCGCCCCACCGAAGCCGCGCGTGGCGCGTGGGTTGCCGCCGCTGCCGGCCATCCTGCGGCGAGGCGAGCTCGCCGGACCGTACCTCGCCGCCGAGCGGGACGGCGACGATCGACGTGCCGGGGCTGCGGCCGCTTCCGCCGCCGAGCACGCGGTCGCGCTGGCGGCGTGGTGGCCGGCCGATGCCTGGGCGCACCGCGCGCTGTGGCATTTCGAGCGCGCGCAGATGGAGCTCGCCGCCGTGCGGGCCGCGCGGCGCATCGGGGACATCCGGGCCGCCGCCGGTGACCCTGCGAGCGCGCGCCGCTACTATGCCGAGACGATCGACGAGGCCCGCGACCTCGGCGCCGAGCGGGAGCAGGGCCTCGGGGCGCTCGGGATGGGGCGCGCGGAGCTCGAGCTGGGAAACGTGACGGTGGCGCGTCGGCTCGGGCGGATCGCGGTCGAGCTGCTCGAGCGCGGCGGTGGCACGGGCGACGAGATCGCCGCCGCACAGGATCTCGTCGGCGAGGAGAAGGAGGTCGGATGAGTCCACGTCGCACGATGCGGGTCGCGATCGTGGGTGCCGGCGTCATGGCCGAGGCGATGATCGCCGGCCTCCTCGCCGACCGTGCGGTGACGCCGGATGCGCTCGTCGCCAGCCACCCGCGCCGCGATCGACGGGAGGCGCTGGCGTCGCGACACGGCATTCGCGTCGTGCCACGCAACGCCGAGGCGCTCGCCGACGCGGAGATCGTCGTCCTGGCCGTGAAGCCACAGATGCTCGGGCGCGTCATGGCCGAGCTGGGCGCAGCCCTGCGGCCGGAGCAGGTCGTGCTCTCGATCGTGGCCGGCGCCACGTTGCGCAGCCTGGCGACCGGCCTCGCGCACGCCGCCGTGGTGCGCGCCATGCCGAACACCCCCGCCCAGATCCGGAAGGGGATCACCGTCTGGGCGGCAGCGCACGCCTGCAGCGCCGCGCAGCGCGAGCTGGCGCGGGCCGCCCTGCGCGCGCTGGGGGAGGAGCGGCAGGTCGATGACGAGGAGTTCGTGGCCATGGCGACCGCGCTCTCCGGCACCGGGCCGACCTACCTGTTCGCGGTGATGGAAGCGCTCATCGACGCTGGCGTCCACCTCGGCTTCCCGCGCGAGCTGGCGCACGACCTCGTCGCCGCGACGCTCATCGGCTCGGCGGAGTACGCGGCGCGCTCCGAGCTGCACCCGGCACAGCTGCGGAACCTCGTGACCTCGCCCGGCGGCACCTCGGCGGCGGCGATCTACGAGCTCGAGAAGGGGCGCCTGCGGACGGTGCTGTCGGATGCGGTGTGGGCCGCGTACCGCCGCACCCAGGAGCTCGGTGCGCGCCTCGAGGCCGAGACGGAGCCGCCCGCCGGGTAGCCATGCGGTACGCTCGCCGGCGATGTACGCGATCGTCATGGCGGGCGGCGCCGGCACCCGCCTCTGGCCGCTCTCGCGCCGCCGCACCCCGAAGCAGCTCCTCGCGCTGGCCGGGGATGCCAGCCTTCTCCAGCAGACGGTGGCGCGGCTCGCCCCACTCCTTGCCCCGGCGGACATCTTCGTCATCACCTCCCAGGCGCATGTCCGCGCGACCCGCGAGCAGCTGCCGCAGCTGCCGCCCGACAACGTGCTCGGCGAGCCGCTGGCGCGGAACACCGGCGTCGCCGCGGCGCTCGCGACCGCGCTCGTCGGTCGTGACCCGGACGAGGTCGTGCTCGTCCTGCCCGCCGACCACTTCGTCGCCGACGAGGCCGCGTTCGTCGAGGCGCTGCGCGAGGCGGCGCGCGTCGCCGGGCGCGGCTACCTGGTGACGCTCGGGGTCGTTCCCGCCGCGCCGGCCACCGGGTACGGTTACATCAAGGTCGGCGAGCGGCTCCATGCGTCGAGCCCGGCAGCACGTGTCGAGCGCTTCGTGGAGAAGCCCGATACGGCGACCGCCGAGCGCTTCCTCGCCGAGGGCGGGCACCTGTGGAACGCGGGCATCTTCGTGTGGCGCGGCTACGCCTTCGGGCAGGCGCTCGAGCGCTACCAGCCGGAGCTGCACGCCGCGATGGGCCGGGTGGCGAAGCTGGCCGGCATGCCGGGCTTCGCGTCGGAGGTCCGCGACCTGCTCGAGCCGCTGCCCGCCATCCAGATCGACGTTGGCGTGGCCGAGCCGGCGGCCGCCGAGGGCCGGATGGCGGTCGTGCCGCTCGACGCCGGCTGGAGCGACATCGGCTCATGGTCGGCGCTCCTGGAGGCGATGAGCACCGCCCAGGGCAAGGAGCTCGTCACCTCCGGCCGCCATCTCGACCGGGGCTCGCACCGCGTCCTCGTCCAGGGCGGCGACCGCCTGGTGGTGACCGTGGGGCTCAACGACGTGATCATCGTCGACACGCCCGACGCGCTGCTCGTCTGCGCCTCCGACCATGCCGAGGAGATCAAGCAGGTCCTCGAGGAGATCAGCGCGGCGACCGGCGATCGGTACCTGTAGGACCGATGCCCGACGGCGACCCGGCCCTCATCGGTCCCACCCCGGCCGCCGCCCAGGAGGACCGCGTCCGCTTCGCCTGGCTTGCCCGCCTCGCCGGCCGCGCGATGGGCGCCTACGTGCGCCTGGTCGCCGCGACGTCACGCGCCAGCGGCCCGCCGGTCACGCAGGATCAGGCGTTGTTCGCGATCTGGCACGAGTCGAACCTCGCGGCAGCCATCGCGGCGTGGAAGCTGCGCGACAACAAGCGCGTCATCAGCTTCAGCACCCGCGGCTTCCGGGGCGTCGTGATGAACGCGATGCTCGAGTCGGTGCGCGCCGGGGTGGTGACGCTCCCCGAGGAGGGGCGGCAGAGCCGGGCCGAGGCGGCCCGCATGACGTCGGAGCTCGCACGCCTCGGTCGGGAGGGATGGTCGCTCGTCGTCAGCTGCGACGGACCCTTCGGGCCGTACCGCGTCGCGAAGCCCGGGGCCCTCATCGTCGGACGCGAGGCCGGCCTGCCGATCCAGCCGTGGTCGGTCTCGGTGCGGCCGCCGTTCCGGCTCGGCGGGCGCTGGGATCGCATGCTCATCCCGCTGCCGTTCGGACGGATCCGGGTCCACGAGGGCGCGCCGCTCCGCATCGCGCCCCGCGAGCCGCTGAAGCCTCGTCTCGCCGAGCTGCAGGCCGAGCTGGTCAGAGTGGCGGAGCAGGCAGACCGCCGGATGCGCTGATGCGGATGCCGACCCGCTACCATGGGGCCCTGCAGAACTTCCGCATCGCGAGACGTGCCCCCCGCCCGTGAGCCAGATCAAGTTCGGGACCGATGGATGGCGCGCCGCCATTGCCGAGGAATTCACGTTCCACAACGTGCGCCGCTGCGCCCGCGGCGTCGCCGAGTACCTCCACGAGACCGGGGCGGCCGAACGCGGCGTCGTCGTGTGCCACGACCGGCGATTCGCGAGCGAGCACTTCGCCGCCGCCTGCATCGAGGTCCTCGCGGCGCACGGCATCCGCTCCTTCACGCCGCCCGACGCGGTGCCGACCCAGGTCGGCAGCTTCTTCACCCGTGAGATGGGCGCCGGCGCGGGGATCGTCATCACCGCCAGCCACAATCCGTGGACGGACAACGGCTTCAAGGTCAAGGCCGACACCGGTGGCGCCGCCGCGCCGGAGATGCTCGCCGCCATCGAGGCCACCATGGACCGCCACGATGAAAACGAGCTCCCGCCGCGCCGCGAGCTGGAGGATGCCCGCGCCGCCGGGC
Organism: uncultured Chloroflexia bacterium; assembly: GCA_963825905.1. Lineage (GTDB taxonomy): Bacteria > Chloroflexota > Limnocylindria > QHBO01 > QHBO01 > JAICQM01. The sequence continues at coordinate 36,761 of CAWGUL010000007.1, forward strand.
TGATCGAGGTCTTCGACCCCTACCCGCGCTTCCGCGACCAGCTGGCGAGCATCGTCGACATCGAGCGCATCCGGGCCGCGCAGAAGCGCGTGCTGGTCGAGCCGCTCTACGGCTCCGGCGCCGGCTGGTTCACCCGCCTGCTCGGGGACGGGCGGCTGACGCTGCGCGAGCTCCACACCGAGCGCAACCCGTATTTCGGCGGCGTCAACCCCGAGCCGATCCGCCCGAACATCGACGAGTGGCTCGGCGAGATCCCGCGCTGGGGCGCGGACATCGGCATCGCCTTCGACGGCGACGCGGACCGGGTCGGGATGGCGACCGAAGAGGGCGTCTTCGTCAACCAGCTGCAGGTCTACGGCCTGCTGTACTGGTACCTCCTCGACGTGCGGGGACAGATCGGTCCGGCGGTCTACACCGTCACGACCACCTCGATGGCGAAGCGGCTGGCCGAGATCTACGGCACGCAGGCCTACGAGACCGGGGTCGGCTTCAAGTACGTCGGCCCGAAGATGACCGAGACGCATGCGGTGATCGGCGGCGAGGAGTCGGGCGGCTTCGGGTTCGGGATGCACATCCCGGAGCGCGACGGCCTCGCGTCCGGCCTCTTCCTGCTCGACCTGTGGCTGACGAAGGGCAAGCAGGCGTCCGAGGTGCTGGCGGAGCTCCAGGCGCTCGCCGGTCCGAGCTACTACAACCGGATCGACATCCGCTTCAAGCGCGAGGGCTACGACCGGGTGAAGACCGATACGCTCGCCCGGCTCGCGTCGGAGGCGCCGACCGAGCTCGCCGGGATGGCCGTCGGCGAGCGGAAGGAGCTCGACACGCACGACGGCTTCAAGTTCTACCGCACCGACGGCTCGTGGCTCCTCATCCGCTTCAGCGGCACCGAGGCGCTGCTGCGCGTCTACAGCGAGGCGCACACCCCGGGCGCCGTCGACACGCTCCTTGCCGAGGGCCGCCGCATCGCGGGCGCGCCGGCGGGCTGAGCGAGGCCATGGACGCACGCGACTTCTTCGGCTACAAGAACCGCGAGGACGAGCCCGGACGCAACCCGGAAGACTACGAAGAAGACGACGCCCTCGACGCCGACGCGCCGCCACAGCTCGACGAGGCGATCACCCTCGACGACCCGGCCGTCCTGGCGCGGATCGACCCATCCGACATGCTCGGCCGCGTTCGCGAGCTGCCGCGCCAGATGGCGCAGGCACGGCGGGTTGCGGCGGCGGTCGAGGTGCCGGAACGGTTCGGCGACGTGGACGCGGTGGTGGTGCTCGCCATGGGTGGCTCGGCCATCGGCGCGGAGCTCGTGGCCGGCATCGCCGGCGATCGGCTGCGCGTCCCGCTCGTCGTGCACCGCGACTACGACCTGCCGCCGTGGGTCGGCAAGCGCACCCTCGTCATCGCCGCCTCGCACAGCGGCGAGACGGCCGAGACGCTGGCGGCGGTCGCGCTCGCCCGCCGCGCCGGGTCGCCGCTCGCGGTCATCACCACCGGCGGTCGCCTCGGCCAGTCGGCGTCGGTGGCCGGCGAGCCGCTCCTGCTCTACCGCGCGCCGGGCCAGCCACGGGCAGCCGTCGGCTTCGGCGTCGGGCTGACCCACGAGCTCCTCGTCCGGGCCGGGCTCCTCACCGATCCCGATCCGTTCGGCCCCGCCGTCGAGGCCCTCGAGGCGCTGCTCGAGCGCATGGGGCCATCGGTCGAGACCGATGCGAATCCGGCGAAGCAGCTCGCGTGGCAGCTGTTCGGGCGCGTGGCGGTGATCTACGGCGGCGGCACGATGGCAGCGGTGGCGCACCGCTGGAAGACGCAGATCAACGAGAACGCGAAGGCATGGGCCGTCTGGGAGCCGATGCCGGAGGCGAACCACAACGCGATCGAGGGCAGCTACAACCCGCGGGACCTCGCCGACGCGCTGGCGGTGGTCGAGGTCCGCGACCCCGACGAGCCGCCCGCGATCGCCGAGCGCTACCGGGTCGTGGCCGAGCTGCTCGGCGAGCGCGCCACGAGCCGCACCACGGTCTGGGCGGAGGGGCCGTCGCCCCTTGCGCGGGCGATGACCGCCATCGCGTACGGCGATCTCGTGTCGGTCTACCTCGCCATCCTCTACCAGACCGACCCGACCCCGGTTACACTGCTGTCGATGCTCAAGGAGCGACTCGCCAGGGCGACGAGGAGCGACTGAAGGCGCCAGGCACCACCGGCGCCGCGGTCGAAGGCGGCGCCCACATGAGGAGAGCGACGTGCATTCGAGCATGATCGGCAAGGTCGAGAAGGCGATGCGCTACGCGCACGAGCCGGACCGCGTGAAGCTCCAGCGGTTCGAGGCCAGCTTCGCCGGGGACAACAGCTCCCACACCGTGACGCTCGACCACGATCATTGGCACTGCGACTGCCACCTGTTCGAGGCGGCCGGCGGCTGCGTCCACACCCTCGCCGTGCAGAAGATGCTCGATCCGATGCTCACCGACGCCGCCCGCGAGACGCCGCTCTACGGCACCCGCGAGGAGATCGCCACCCCGGCCTGAGCCACCCAGAGCGGACCGCGGTCGGTCTGCTAGCATCGGGCCACCAACCGAAGACCGCGACGGGTGCCGCCGCCGAAAGGCCGGTGGGCAAATGGCGAAGCCGGTGCGATGCCGGCGCTGTCCCGCAACTGTATCCGGACCGATGCGCCGTGCGGCGCCCCCGGGAGCCAGGTCGACCAGCCATGTCGCGATGTCACGACCCTCGAGAGAAAGGGAACGGCATCACCCATGGTGTTCCGCGCACCGCGCACCAGCCCCGTCCTCCTCGCCCTGCTGCTCCTCGCCGCCTGCGGCACGGGCTCCCGCTCGCCGTCGAGCGGCGCCGGATCGCCGCTGCCGAGCGTCGCAGCGCCGAGCCCGACGCCGACGCTCGCGGCCACGAGCTACCCCGTCACCCTGACCGATGACGCCGGGCGATCCGTTCGCGTCGCGCGCGACCCGCGGCGGATCGTCAGCCTCGCACCGTCGAACACGGAGATCGCCTGCGCCGTGGGCGCCTGCGACGAGCTCGTCGGCGTGACCGACTTCGACGACTACCCGGCGCAGGTCGCCGGCGTCGACAAGGTCGTCGTCGGCGCGCAGGTCGACGTCGAGAAGGTGGTGGCCGCGCAGCCGGACCTCGTCCTCGCCGGCGGCAACGGCATCACCCCTGACGCGGTCATCGGCCAGCTCACCGACCTCGGGCTGACCGTGCTCGTCCTCTACCCGCAGTCGGTGGCCGAGATCGGCGACGACATCGGCCTCGTGGGCCGTGCCCTCGACGCGGCCCCCGCGGCCGAGCGCGAGGTGGCCCGCATCGACGACGCGGTGGCGACGATCAGCGCCGCCGTGGCGGGTGCGAAGCGGCCGCGGGTCTTCTACGAGGTCGGCGTCTTCGAGGGCCAGATCTACACCGCCGGTGCGAGCTCGTTCCTGGCCTCTCTGATCGACCTTGCCGGCGGCACGCCGGTAACCGGGGACGCGACGACGACGAGCATCGCGCTCGAGAACCTCGTGGCGGCGAACCCGGAGGTGATCCTGCTCGGCGACGCGGCCTACGACGCCACCATCACCGCCGCCAGCGTGGCCGCGCGCCCGGGCTGGGGTGAGATGGCGGCCGTGACCGCGCAGCGCGTGATGCCGATGCCCGAGGACCTCGTCATCACGCGCCCCGGGCCGCGCGTCGTGGACGGCCTCCGGGCGCTGGCCCACGCCATTCACCCGGACCTCGTGGACGGCTGATCGAGTGCGCGCCGCCGCCCTCCCGCGAGCCTCGCGCGTCGACGCCCTCGTCGCGGGGCCGTCGCTCGCCCGCGCGGGGCTCGTCATCGGCGGCGGCCTGCTCCTCGTGCTGGTCGCGCTTGTCGTGGCGGTGGGCGTGGGGACGAGCGGCATCGCCGGTCCGCTCGACGCGGCCGCGATCCTCGCCCATCGTGCCGGCCTGCCGATCCCGGTCACCTGGTCGCCCGGGGCGGAGCAGATCGTCTGGGAGCTCCGGCTGCCGCGCGCGGTGACCGCGCTCGTCGTCGGCGGCGGCCTGGCGACGGCCGGCGTCGTGTTCCAGGCGCTCCTGCGCAACCCGCTCGCCGACCCGTACGTCATCGGCACCGCCGCCGGCGCGAGCCTGGGCGCAGTGGCCGGCCTCATGCTGCCGGCGCTCGTGCCGGCCCTCGCGCTCGGCGCCGGGACGGCGTGGTGGGGGATCGGGCTGGCGCAGGCGCTCGCCTTCGCCGGTGGACTCGGCACCGTCCTCGTCGTGTACACGGTCGCGCGCAGCGGCGGGCGTGTGCCGGTCGTCACGCTGCTGCTCGTCGGCTACGCGATCTCGAGCGTCCTGGCCGCCGCGACCGCGCTGCTGATGTTCTTCGCCGGCAACCGGCTCGGCGCGATCTTCGGCTGGCTGATGGGATCGCTCGGCGGGGCGGCGTGGAGCGAGCTCGCGCTTGCGACCCCGCTCGTCATCGCCGCCGCAGCCCTCATCCTCGTCCGCTGGAGACGGCTGAACCTGCTGCTCCTGGGGGACGGGCCGGCGGCGCATCTGGGGCTCGAGGTCGAGCGCGAGAAGCTCGTCCTGACCCTGCTCGCCACGCTCGCCACGAGCGCTGCGGTGGCGGTGGCCGGGACGATCGGCTTCGTCGGGCTGGTCGTGCCGCATCTGCTGCGGCTGGTGCTCGGGCCAGACCACCGGCTCCTCCTGCCGGCGAGCCTGCTCGTGGGCGCCGCCCTGCTCGCGATTGCCGACACCGGGGCGCGGCTGGCCGGCGGCATCCCGGTCGGCGTCGTCACCGCGCTCCTCGGCGCACCGTTCTTCCTCGTCCTCCTCCGCCGCTCGCGGGCGCTCGCGGCATGAGCACCGCGGCCACGCCCACGCCGCCGGCGGTTGCCTCAGCCCCGCGCGTCGAGCCGATCCTCGAGGCGCGGGGCGTCGCCTTCGCCTACCGCCCCGAACGGCCGGTGCTGCGCGGCGTCGACCTCGCCATTCGACGCGGCGAGCTCGTGGCGCTGCTCGGCACGAACGGGAGCGGCAAGACGACGCTCCTCCGCCTGCTGGCCGGCACGGTGCGGCCCGACACGGGGACGGTCACGTTCGGCGGCCGCCCGCTCGGAAGCTGGCGTCGCGGCGACCTCGCGCGCAGGATCGCGGTGCTGCCGCAGCACCTCGACCTGCCCTCCGGCTTCCGGGTGGCAGAGGTCGTCGAGATGGGGCGCGCGCCCCACGCTGAGCGTCTCTTCGGCGCCTCACCGGGCGACGCGGCCGCCGTCGAGCGCGCGCTGCGCGAGGCGGACGCGATCGAGCTGGCGGACCGCGCCGTCGACGAGCTGAGCGGCGGGGAGCGGCAGCGCGTGCTCGTGGCGATGGCGCTTGCCCAGGAGCCGGAGCTGCTGCTGCTCGACGAGCCGACGCTCCATCTCGACCTCGCCCATCAGCTCGGCCTGCTGCAGACGGTCCTGCGCCTGTGCCGGGCCGGACTGGCGGCGGTGGCGGTGCTCCACGACCTGGCGCTGGCAGCGCGTGTCGATCGCGTGGCGGTGCTCGACGGGGGCCGCATCGGTGCCGACGGCGCCCCGGCCGACGTGCTCACCCCGGCGCTGGTGCAGGACGCGTTCGGCGTGCGGATGACGTCTGCCACCGATGCCGCCGGCGGCCGCCATCTTGTCCTCGAGCGACCGACCCCGCCTCCCGCGCCCTAGCCGCCGCTCGGGGCATTCTCCGGGCCCTCGCCGTCGCCGCGCGCCGGGCGCACCGGGGGCGGCTCGTCCGACATCTCAAGATCGACCTGCTCGGTCCCGTCGGGACGGAGGGAGCGGTGCACCCGGATATGCGGATGGGTGTCGTCGAAGCGCTGCTCCTTCTCGATCGTGACCATCGTGCCCTCCGACACGTCGCTCAGCTGCTCGACCTCCGGCAGGGCGGCATTCGGCACGGCGCGGAAGAGCAGGTAGTTGATGAACACGTTGATGACCGCGATGACCGGGATCCCGAACAGGGCACCCCACACGCCGGCGACGGTCGAGCCGATGAGCAGGCCGACGAGCACGAGCAGCGGGTGGAGGCCGAGCGCGCCCTGCATGAGCTTGGGCTGCAGCCAGTTCACGAGGCCGGTCTGGACGACGAGCAGGATGAGCGTCACCGGGATGAAGCCGTTCGTGTAGATGAGCGCGGCCACGACCGGTGGGATGAGGGCGAGCGGCGGTCCGAAGAACGGGATGAGCATGACGATTGCCGACAGGGTGGCGACGAGGAACAGGAACGGGATGCCGAAGATGCCGCCCACCACCGCCACCAGGATCGCCTGCACCACGGCGAGGATGAGCTGCGCCCGCAGGAAGCCGCCGAACGCGCGCGCCACGGAGCGCTCGAAGATGAAGAACTCGTCCTTGTACCGATTCGGGACGATGCGGTTCACCTTGGCGAGGATCCGGTCGCGGTCGACGACCATGTAGAGCGACAGGATGAGGATGAGGACGAGCGAGCCGAGCGCCGAGACGGTGACGCCCGCGATCGCCTCGATCTGGTTGAAGAGCTGCGCGCCGATCGTGCCGACCTGGTCCTGGAGCGTCTTGAACATCTGGACGAGGTCGACCTGGAGGCGCCCGAACTGGAGCGACTGCTGCCAGGACCCGAGGGTCGCCTCTATGTCGCTCGCCTTCTGGGGGAACGTGCGCGTCAGCTCGCCGAGCTGCTGCGTGATCGCCGCACCGGTGTAGAACAGGATGAAGCCGAGGCCGATGAGCGCCAATGCGTAGACGAGCGCGGCCGCAAAGCCCCGGGAGACGTGCGAGCCGTCCTCGATGGCGCTGACGAGCGGGCTGATCACGAACGCCAGCAGCCACGCCAGGAAGAGGATGAGCAGCACGCCGCTGAACGTGGCGACGACCTGGAGCGCGTACTGGCCGAGCAGCACGACGAAGAGGGCGGTCCCGCTGACGAGGAAGGCGACCAGCCAGCGCCGCTCGCGCGGTCCGACGCCCATCCCGCCGAGCTCGACGCGGGTCTCGCGCGGCTCCATGCTCAGTCCCTGCCGCCGGTCCGGTAGCCGGTACCGACCGCCTCGCGCACCTCGGCCATCGTGGCCTCGACGATCGGCCGCACCCGGGCGCGACCGGTGGCGAGCACGTCCTCCACGAGGTCCGGGGTGGCGGCGAGCTCGGCGCGTCGCGCTCGCATCGGCGCGAAGCGCTCGATGATCCGCTCCGCCAGCAGCTGCTTGGTGTCGACGCAGCCGGTGCGCGCGGTGCGTTCCCCGTCCTGGATCTGCAGATAGTCGCTGCCGAAGAAGCGGTGGAGCTGGCAGACGTTGCAGATCTCCGGTCGACCCGGGTCGGTGCGCCGGATGCGCTGGGGGTCGGTGACCATGCTCATGACGAGGCGGCGGATCTTGTCCGGCTCGGCGAAGATCGGGATCGTGTTGCCGGCGCTCTTGCTCATCTTGCGTGCACCGTCGATCCCGAGCACCACCGGGGCATCGGTGAACATCGGCTGCGGCTCGGGAAAGATCGGCGCGTAGCGGCGGTTGAAGGCGCGCACGATCTCGCGGCTGAACTCGAGGTGCGCGGCCTGGTCCTTGCCGACCGGGACGCGCGTGGCCTTGTAGACGACGATGTCGGCGGCCTGGAGGACGGGGTAGTCGAGGAGGCCGAGGCTGTTCTCCTTGCCATCCTCGCGGGCCTCCTTGTAGGTCGGATTCCGCTCTGCCCAGGCCACCGGCACGCAGGTGTTGAAGATCCACGCCAGCTCCGCGTGCTCCGGGATGTCGGACTGGCGGATCAGGGTCGCGCGCTCCGGGTCGATGCCGATCGCGAGCAGGTCCAGCACCATCTCGTGGGTGAGCTGGCGCAGCAGCTCTCCGTCGTGGACGGTGGTGAGCGCATGGAGGTCCACGATCGCGTACACCGCGTCGTACCGATCCTGGAGCGCGACGTAGTTGACCTGCGCCCCGAGGTAGTTCCCGAGGTGCGATGCGCCCGATGGCTGGATGCCGGAGAAGACGCGCTCGCGGATGGGCGGCCCCGGGACGCTGGTGAGCTCGGCGGTCTGCGTCATGTGAGGCGGCGAGTGTAGCGCAGCCTCTCGCGGCCTCCGGCGGGGCGGCGAGGCGGCTGGCGGGCGCGCGTAGAATCGGACGGCGCATGCATCGGACTGAAGTCGCCGCCCGCTGGAGCGATGCCGCCGACCCGCGACGCCGGATCGGCCGCTCCGTCGAGCATCACGACTCGATCGGTTCGACGAACGACCGCGCCGCCGAGCTCCTCGCCGCGGGACAGGCGGGCGTCGTCGTCGTGGCCGAGGAGCAGATCGCCGGTCGCGGCCGGCGCGGCCGGACCTGGACCTCGCGCCCGGGCGTGAACCTCATGTGCTCGGTGGTGGCACCCGTCGAACTGGCCGCGCGCGACGCCGGCCTGCTGGGAGCCGCGGTTGCGATCGCCGTCGTGGAAGCCATCGACCCGTGGGCCGCGCTCGCCGTGCGCTGGCCGAACGACATCGTCGGCGACGACGGTCGCAAGCTCGGCGGCCTCCTCGTCGAGACGGCGGTGCGCGACGAGCGGCTGACGAGCGCGGTGATCGGCATCGGCCTGAACGTGAACTGGCGGCGTGCTGAGATGCCGCTCGAGATCCGCGACGGGGCCACCTCGCTCGTCGAGCTCGGCGGCAGCGAGGTCGACCGGGTGACGCTGCTCGCCTCGCTGCTCGAGCACCTGGAGGGTGAGATCGGCGACCTCGAGGCGGGCCTCACACCGCTGCCGCGGCTCCGTGCGCGCTCCTGGCTCGACGGCCACGCGATCGAGGTCGACACCGGCGCCACCTTCGTGCGCGGCGTCGCCGCGGGGCTTGCCGACGACGGCTCGCTGCTCGTGGACACCGACGCCGGTCGCATCGCGCTGGGCCACGGTGAGGTGGTGCGGGTCGTGACCGCATCGGCGTTGCCGGCATGATGCCGAGGCCGCTGCCGTCGGAAGGCCCGGCGCCGCGGGTCGACCCGGACCGCGCCGCGGTGCGCGCCGCGCAGCGCGATCGGCGCGCGTTCGACGTCCTCTACCGTCGCTACCTGGATCGCGTCTACGCCTACGCGTTCTACGCCCTCGGCGACCACCACGACGCGGAGGACGCCACCGAGCGGACGTTCATGGGCGCGCTGCGCGGGATCCGCGGCTACCGCGAGAGCGGGGCCGGGTTCCGGGCCTGGCTCTTCCGCATCGCCCACAACACGGTCGCGAACGCGCACCGCACGCGCGGACGACGACGCACCGATCCGCTCCCCGATGACTGGGATCGAGCGGCGCCCAACGCGGATCCCGCCGCGCTCGTCGCCCGTGCCGAGGAGGCGCGACGCGTGCTGCGGGCCATCCGATCACTGCCCGACGAGCGTCGCCAGGTCGTGCTGCTGCGCTTCGTCGACGGCCTGACCTCGGCCGAGATCGGCGCCATCCTCGACCGCTCGCCGGGCGCGGTGCGCGTGCTCCTCCATCGGTCGCTGCGTGAGCTCGCGGCGCGGCTGTCGGATCCATCGGGGACGCCGCGCGCCGGGGTGTAACGCTCCACCGTTCCCGGTGTTTGGATAGGATGAACGCTCCGCACACGGCACCCTCATCCCACCCATGCCCATCGCACGCACCCTGGCCGATCGCCTCGACGAGGCGGTCGACGCGATCATCGCCGGCGAGACGCCGCGTCCCGACCCCGCGCTGGCGCCCGCGCTGGCGGCGGCGGAGCGGCTGCGGAGCGCGCTGGCGCCGATCCCCGCCGGGCTGCGCTTCGAGGTGGCCCTCGCCGATCGGCTGAGCGACGAGGGCCTCGGTGGGCGGGCGCTGCGCGCCATCTCCACGGCTGCGCACAACCGACTCGTGGCGGCCGGTGCCGTGTCCTCCGCCGCAGTGGGGGTGGGGGTCACTGCCTACGCGGTGTGGCGCACGAGTCGCCGACATACCGCCCAGCGGCCCCTGGGACGCTGACCGCCATGCCGATCAAGTTTCCGTTCAGCCGCCGCCGCGCCGGGCTGGCCGACGCATGGACGAAGTGCCCGAGCTGCGACGCGCAGGTCTTCAACCGTCAGCTGGAGCGGAACCAGCGCATCTGCCCCACCTGCGGCCATCACTTCCGGATGAGCGTCGGCCAGCGGATCGACCTGCTGCTCGACCACGACTCGTTCGAGGAGCGCGACGCCGGCCTCGAATCGCTCGACCCGCTCGGGTTCCACGACGCGAAGGCGTACGTCGACCGCCTCGAGGCGGCGCGCATCAAGACCGGCCTGCGCGAGGCCGCGGTGTGGGGCTACGGACGCATCGAGGGGCAGCGCGTCGCCATCGGCCTGTTCGACTTTCGCTTCATGGGCGGCTCGATGGGGAGCGTGGTGGGCGAGAAGGTCGCCCGCTGCCTCGAAGGCGCGCTCGCGGCACGCGTCCCGGCGATCGTCGTCGCCGCATCCGGCGGCGCCCGAATGCAGGAGGGCACCCTGAGCCTGCTCCAGCTCGCCAAGACGACCGCGCCGCTCGTCCAGCTCGACCGCGCCGGGATCCCCTTCATCAGCGTCCTCACCGACCCGACGACCGGTGGCGTGCTCGCCAGCTTCGCGAGCCTCGGCGACGTGATCGTGGCCGAGCCGCGCGCCCTCATCGGGTTCGCCGGCGCGCGGGTCGCCTCGGGGACCGTCGGCGAGGAGCTGCCGGAGGGCTTCCAGACCTCCGAGTTCCTGCGTGACCACGGCTTCGTCGATCTCGTGGTGGCGCGTCCCGAGCTGCGCGCCACGCTGGCGCGCGTCCTGCGCCTCCTGCCGGTCGGCCGCCGTCTCGGCGCGGATGGCGATGGCGAGCGACCGTGGGGCCCGATCGGTGTCCTCTCCGGCTTCGCCGAGCGGCTCGGCGGCGCGGTGAGCGAGACGATCGGCATCGACGCGGAGCCGGGCGGGGTGAACGGCGACCAGCCGGCGCGCGCCGGCCGGGCGGCCGCTCATGCCCCGGAGGCCGACGAGCGATGACGGTCGACGAGACGGTCGCCGCCGTGGCGGAGCGCGTCGCCGCCCAGCCGCCCACCGCGGCGGAGGCGGAGGCGGCCTGGACGCGGGTCCAGCTGGCGCGCCACCCGCAGCGTCCCCGCACGCTCGACCTCGTGCGCCGCATCTTCAGCGACTTCACCGAGCTCGCCGGCGACCGTGCGTTCCGGGACGACCCGGCCATCGTGGGCGGCCCGGCGCTGCTCGACGGCCGCCCGGTGATGGTCATCGGACACCAGAAGGGGACCGATACCGATTCGAACATCTTCCGCAACTTCGGATCGGCCCATCCGGAGGGCTTTCGGAAGGCGCAGCGCCTGCTCCGCCTCGCCGACAAGCTCGCGATGCCGGTCGTCACATTCCTCGACACCGCCGGCGCGTTCCCCGGACCCTCGGCCGAGGAGCGCGGACAGGCGGAGGCGATCGCGTCGAGCATCAAGCTCATGACCGGGCTGTCGGTGCCGATCGTGGTCAACGTCATCGGCGAGGGCGGCTCGGGTGGCGCCCTGGCGATCGGCGTCGGGGACCGCGTCATCGCGCTCGAGAACGCGGTCTACTCGGTCATCAGCCCGGAGGGCTGCGCCGCCATCCTGTGGCGCTCGCCGGACGAGGCGCGCGTCGCGGCGGCCGCCATGCGGATGACCGCGGCCGACCAGCTGGCGCTCGGGATCGTCGACCGCATCGTCGGCGAGCCGGGCCAAGGTGCGCACACCGACCACGACGCGACCGCCAAAGCCCTGAAGCGCGCGATCGTCGCCGCCCTCGACGACCTGGCGCGCCTCGACGCCGGCGAGCTGCTCGCCAGCCGGTATGCTCGGGTCCGGGCGGTCGGCGCGTTCCGCGAGGTGGCCGGCGGGGAGACGCCGCGCGCCGGCGAGCCGAAGCTGCGCGACCGCCTCGGTCGCCTGCTGCACCTTCCCGGCGTCGGCCGGCGCCGGTGGAGCGACGTGTGGCAGGGCGCGGACGGCGACGAATCGGAGGGCGAAGGAGGCGCATGACCGAGCAGGACGACCTGGCGGCGGTCGAGGGAGCCGCGCGCGACCTCCTGCCGGCGCTCACCGAGCGCCTGGCGCGCTACGGCCTTGGCGAGATCGAGATCGCCCACGGCGACCTGCGCATGCGCGTCGCCGCCGCGGGCGGCGGCCAGCCAGTGCAGCCGGCACCCGTCGCACGCGCCACCGCCCCTGCCGACGCGCAGCCGCTCGGGCCGGGACTCGACCCGGCAGGACCGTCGGCCGCGGTACCGGCCCGGCACCCGGTGACCGCGCCGGCCGTCGGGCATTTCGTCTACGCCGAGGGCCTCGGGCCCGGGATGGCGATCCAGAAGGGAGACCCGATCGGCTGGGTCGAGATGCTCGGCGTGCGGCACGACGTCCGGGCGCCGCGCGGTGGCACCGTCGGGCACCTCATCGCCGAGAGCGGGGAGGCCGTCGAGTACGGACAGCCACTCGTCGACCTGGAGGACGGCGCGTGAGCCTCGCGCTCCTCTTCAGCCCGCAGGGATCGCAGGCGGTCGGGATGGGACGGGCGCTCGTCGACGCCTCGGCATCGGCCGCCGAGGTCTTCGCGCGGGCAGACGAGGCGCTGGGCTGGAGCGTGAGCGAGCTGTGCTTCACCGGCCCCGAGGAGCGCCTGGGCGACACGCGCTGGACCCAGCCGGCGCTGCTGACGACCTCGGTCGCCGCGGCATGGGCCGTCTCCGAGGCGCTCGGCGCGGCGGGCGGGGACCTCGAGCCGGCCTTCGTGGCGGGTCACTCGGTGGGGGAGTACGCGGCGCTCGTCATGGCGGGCGCACTCGAGCTGGAGGATGCGCTGCGCCTCGTGGCACTCCGCGGTGAGCTCATGGCCGCGGTCGACGAGGATGGTGGCATGAGCGCGGTCATCGGGCTCGATCGGGAAGCGATCGCGGCGGCGATCCATGCGCTGCCGGGCCTCGACGACGGGGATCTCGTGGTGGCCAATGACAACGCCCCGGGCCAGGTCGTGATCTCCGGCACGCGCGGCGCGCTCGCCGTGGCCGAGGCGCCGCTGCGCGCCGCCGGCGCGAAGCGCGTCATGCCGCTGCGCGTGTCCGGCCCCTTCCACTCGCCGCGGATGGCGCCGGTGGGCGCAGCGCTGGCGGAGGCGTTCGCCGCGGTGACCTGGCAGGACGCGGATCCGCCGGTCATCTCGAACGTGACCGCGGAACCGGTGACCGACGGCGCCGAGATTCGCACCCTCCTTGCGCGCCAGGTCAGCGCGCCGGTCGAGTGGGTCGCATCGGTCCGGCGCATGGCCGGCGAGGGCGTCGACACGTTCGTCGAATGTGGAGCCGGTGCCGCGCTCGTCGGGATGGTGCGGCGCATCGTGCCGGGGGCGCGAACCATCGCGGTCGGCGACCCGAGCGGCGTGGCCGAGGCCGCGGCGCTGCTCCTCGCGGCGGAGGCGACGGTCTGATGTTCTCCAAGGTCCTGATCGCCAACCGCGGCGAGATCGCGGTGCGCATCCTGCGTGCCTGCCGCGACCTCGGGATCGGCGCGGTCGTGGCGTACAGCGAGGCGGATCGCGAGACGCTGGCCGTGCGGCTGGCGGACGAGGCGATCTGCATCGGTCCGGCGGAGGCGCGGAAGAGCTACCTGAACCAGCCGGCCCTCATCAGCGCGGCCCTCCTCACCGGAGCCGACGCGGTCCATCCGGGCTACGGCTTCCTCTCGGAGGACGCGAGCTTCGCGGAGGCCTGCGCGGCGCACGAGCTGACGTTCATCGGTCCGCCCGCGGAGGTGCTCGAGCGCTTCGCGAGCAAGTACGCGGTGCGCCGCATGCTCGGCGCCGCCGGCCTGCCGACCGTGCCGGGCAGCCGCGGCATCGTCACCGACCTGCGCGACGCGCTCGACCAGGCGGCGGAGGCCGGCTACCCGGTCCTGCTCAAGCCATCCGCCGGTGGCGGTGGCCGCGGCATGCGGCTGGTGCGGAGCCCGCGCGAGATGGAGACGTCACTCCCCCTGGCGCGCAGCGAGGCGCAGGCGGCGTTCGGCGACGACAGCATCTACTTCGAGAAGTGGATCGAGGAGTCGCGGCACGTCGAGGTCCAGGTGCTCATCGACCAGCATGGGAACGGCGTCCACCTCGGCGAGCGCGACTGCAGCGTGCAGCGCCGGCACCAGAAGATCATCGAGGAGGGACCGTCGCCGGCGATGGACGACGTGGCCCGCCGCCGCCTGCGCGACCTCGCGATCGCGAGCGTCCTCGCCGCCGGCTACGAGAGCGCGGGCACGCTCGAGTTCCTGCTCGACGGTGACGGGAACTTCTACTTCATCGAGATCAACTGCCGCATCCAGGTCGAGCACCCGGTGACCGAGGCGCTGACCGGGGTCGACCTCGTGCGCGAGCAGATCCGCCTCGCCGCCGGCGAGAAGCTGACGCTGCGCCAGGACCAGATCCCCATCCGCGGCCACGCCATCGAGTTCCGCATCAACGCCGAGGATGCGTCCGACAACTTCGCGCCGCAGACCGGCGTCATCGATGAGCTCTGGCTGCCCGGCGGCCCGGGAGTGCGGGTCGACACGCATCTCTACCCCGGCTACGAGGTGCCGCCGTTCTACGACAGCCTGCTCGCCAAGCTCATCGTGTGGGGCGATGACCGCCGCCACGCCCTCGAGCGCGCGCGGCGCGCCCTCGCCGAGCTCCACATCTCGGGGGTGAAGACGAACGTGCCGTTCCACCGCGGGATCATCGACAACCAGGCCTTCCTCGACGCCGAGGTGAGCACGAACCTGCTCGACCGCGTGGGGCCGGCGGCCTTCGTGGCCGGCTGAGCACGCACAGACCGATGGAGACGACCGAACCGATGACGACCGACGCCGACGTCCCGGCGCTGCCGCTCGAGGCGGCCGACATCATGCGGATCATCCCGCACCGCTACCCGTTCCTCCTCGTCGACCGCGTCGTCGAGCTCGAGCCGGGCAAGCGGGCGGTGGCGATCAAGCAGGTGACCGCCAACGAGCCGCAGTTCACCGGCCACTTCCCCGGCCGCCCGATCATGCCCGGCGTGCTCATGGTCGAGGCGCTGGCGCAGACGGCCGGCGTCGCCGTCCAGACCCTGCCCGAGTACCGCGGCAAGCTTGGCCTCTTCGCGGGGATCGACGATTGCCGCTTCAAGCGCATGGTCCTGCCCGGCGACACGCTGCGTCTCGAGGTGACGGTGGAGAAGCTGCGCGGGATGTTCGGGCGCGTGCGCGGCGTGGCATCGGTCGACGGTGAGATCGCGGTCGAGGCGACGCTGTCGATCATCATCCCGCGCGACCAGTCGGTTGGTGGCGGTGCCCCCGATGCGTGACGGCGAGCGCCGGGTGGTCGTCACGGGGATGGGCGCGATCACCCCGGTCGGCAACGACGTGGCCGCCTTCTGGGACGGGATCGTCAACGGCCGCAGCGGCATCCGCCGCATCGAGAGCTTCGACCCGGCCAAGGTCGACAGCAAGGTGGCGGGCGAGATCCGCGGCTTCAGCGCCGAGGAGGTGATGCCGCGCAAGGAGGTGCGGCGCAACGACCGCTACGTCCACTACGGCTGGGCCGCGACGGCCGAGGCGATGCGCGACGCGGGCCTGCCGAACCCGATCGTCGACGACGATCTCGCGGCCCGCAGCGGCGCGATCGTGGGCTCGGGGATCGGCGGCATCAACACGATGATCCGCGACGTGCTCGAGGCCGGGGAGTACGGCGTGGAGCGCATCGGTCCCTTCCTCGTCACCGCCATGATCGCGAACATGGCCGCCGGCTACATCGCCATCAACGCGAACCTGCGCGGCCCGAACTACTGCACCGTCAGCGCCTGCGCGAGCAGCAACCACGCCATCGGCGACGCGCTGAACATCATCCGCCGCGGCGACGCCGACGTCATGCTGGCCGGGGCCTGCGAGGCGGGCATCGGCGAGATCCCGGTCGCCGCGTTCTCGGCGATGCGCGCGCTGTCGACGAAGTTCAACGACACGCCGGAGAAGGCGTCGCGGCCGTTCGATGCGGAGCGTGACGGCTTCGTCATGGGCGACGGCTCCGGCATGCTCGTGCTCGAGGCGCTCGAGCATGCGACCGCGCGCGGGACGCGCATCCACGCCGAGCTGGTCGGCTATGCGGCGACTGACGACGCCTCGCACATCACCCTGCCGGCCCCGGGTGGACGGGGTGCGGCGGAGAGCATGCGCCGCGCGGTCGCCGACGCCGGCCTCGCGCCGGACGACGTGGCGTACATCAACGCCCACGGCACGAGCACCGGCCCGAACGATCGCACCGAGACGGCAGCCATCAAGTCGGTCTTCGGGGAGCGCGCGTACCGCATCCCGATCAGCAGCACGAAGTCCATGACCGGCCACCTCCTCGGCGCCGGCGGCGGCATCGAGGCGATCGCCTGCATCCGCGCCATGCAGGAGTCGGTCGTGCCGCCCACGATCAACCAGGAGCACCCCGACCCGGACTGCGACCTCGACTACGTCCCGAACGAGGCACGCCCGCTCGACGTGCCGGTCAGCATGTCGAACAGCTTCGGCTTCGGGGGTCACAACGCGACCCTCGTTTTCCGACGCTGGGAGGGCGCATGAGCGACGAATCGGCCACGCTCGATCCGATCCTCCGCGCCGTCGACCTGCTCGCGCCCGCGTTCGAGGCGTCCGGGCTCGACGAGCTCGAGGTGGAGTCGGGCGAGATTCGCGTCCGCCTGGCGCGTCCGCGCGCCGTGGCCGTCGCATCACCCGCGCCGGCGTCCGGTCCCGCGCTGCCGTCGGCCGTCGCCCCGGCAGAGAAGCTCAGCCCCTACGGTGAGCCGGCACCGGGGCGGCGATTCGTCACTGCCCCGCTGACCGGGGTCTGGTACAACGCGCCGTCCCCGGGGGCGCGGCCATATCTCACCGAGGGCGCCGAGGTGTCGGCCGGCCAGGTGGTCGGCCTCATCGAGGCGATGAAGCTGTTCAACGAGATCAAATCGGACGCCACGGGCAAGGTCACCCGCATCCTCGTGGAATCGGGCACGCTGGTGAAGCGCCAGCAGCCGATCCTCGAGGTCGACCCCGGCTGACGACACGAGCTACGCGACCGACGGAGTCGGCCGCAGGAGGAACCACGATGACGACGAATGCGCTGATCACCGGCTGGGGGATGTACGCGCCGTCGCGCGTCATGACGAACGAGGAGCTCTCGACGATGGTCGAGACCTCGGACGAGTGGATCGTCACCCGGACAGGCATCCACGAGCGGCGCATCGCCGCGCCCGACGAGACCACGACCACGCTCTCCGTGCACGCGGCACGTGACGCGCTGGCGGTGGCGGGGCTGGACCCGCGCGACCTCGACCTCGTCATCGTCGGCACCTGCTCGCCCGACTACCCCCTGCCGGCCACCGCGGTCCTCGTCGCGACCGAGCTCGGGGCGACGCGCGCGGCGGGCTTCGATCTCCAGGCGGCGTGCTCGGGCTTCCTGTTCGCGCTCGCCACCGGCACGAGCTTCATCCGCGGCGGCATGGCGCGCAACGTCCTCGTCATCGGCGTCGAGATCCTGAGCCGCTTCCTGGACTGGACAGATCGCAGCACGTGCGTGCTGTTCGGCGACGGTGCCGGCGCCGTGCTCCTCTCCGCCTCCGACGCGCCGGGCGGCCTGATGGGGGTCGACCTGTTCAGCGACGGGACCGGCTGCGAGGGGATCATCGTGCGCGCCGGCGGCAGCGCGCATCCCGCGTCGGCCGAGACGGTCGCCGCGAACATGCACACGATCCGGATGGCGGGCAGCGACGTCTACAAGTACGCGACCCGCCAGCTGGCCGAGTCCGCGATCGCGGCGCTCGAGGCGGCGCACCTGACGGTGGCGGAGATCGATCAGTTCGTCTTCCACCAGGCGAACCTGCGCATCATCAAGAGCGTCGAGAAGGCGCTCGGCATCCCGGAGGAGAAGGTGTTCGTCAACATCGAGAAGTACGGCAACACCTCCGCCGCCTCGGTGCCGATGGCGCTCGTCGAGGCGGTCGCCGCCGGCCGGATCAAGGAGGGCGACCGGATCCTCATGGTCGCCTTCGGCGCCGGCTACACCGCGGGTGCGGCGGTCGTCGAGTGGACCGCCGACCCGGCGCGCGCGTTTCTCGCACCCGGTGCGCAGACGCGGCTGGGTCAGCCGCAGCGCAGCGCCGCGCCCGAACCGGCAGCCGTCTGATGTTCGACCTCGCCGGCAAGTCGGCGCTCGTCACCGGTGGCAGCCGCGGGCTGGGGCGGGCGATCGCGCTCGCCTTCGCGCGGCAGGGCGCGGACGTGGCGGTCAACTACCGCGGCAACGCCGACGCGGCCGAGGCGGTCGCGGCGCAGATTCGCGAGCTCGGCCGCACCGCGGTCCTCGTCCAGGGCGATACCTCGGCCGGGCGCGAGGCGTGCGAGGCGATCGTCGCCGCCGCCCTGGCTGGCCTCGGCAAGATCGACATCCTGGTGAACAACGCCGGCATCACGCGCGATAACCTCCTGATGCGGATGGATGCCGACGAATGGGACGCGGTGCTCAGCACGAACCTTGGCGGTCCGTTCTGGATGACCCGCGCGGTGGCGCGACCGATGGTCAAGGCGCGTGCCGGCCGGATCATCAACATGAGCAGCGCCGCCGGCCGGATGGGCAACGCCGGCCAGGCGAACTACGCCTCCGCCAAGGCGGGGCTCATCGGCCTCACGAAGACGACGGCCCGCGAGCTCGCCAGCCGCGGCATCACCTGCAACGCGCTGGCCCCCGGCCTCATCGACACCGATCTCACGGCCGACCTGCCGGCCGGCGCCACCGAGGCGATCAAGACGCTCACTCCCATGGGCTACGTCGGCGCGGTCGAGGACGTCGCGGCGGCGGCCGTCTATCTCGCCTCGGACGAGGCGCGCTACGTCACCGGGCAGGTGCTCGGCATCGACGGCGGCATGGTCATGGGCAGCTGATCCATCGGTCATGTAAACGGCGCGGCCCCGCCAGGCGTTGACGGGGCATGAGGGATGTCGCGCCCGCGAGCTTCGCGGACTTCTACACCACCGCCAGGGACCCGGTCTACCGGGCCGTCCTGCTCGCCACCCGCCGACCGGCGGATGCCGAGGATGCGGTGGCCGAGGCCTTCACCCGCGCCTGCGAGCGCTGGCCACGCCTGTCGGACCATCCGAACCCGACGGCATGGGTCGTCAGGACCGCCATGAACCGGTTCATCTCCGGCTGGCGGCGCTGGCGGCGCGAGGTGCGGGATGTCCCCGACCTGCCGATGGTGATTCCCGACGAGTCGCGTTCGCTCGACCCGTTCCTGCTGCGGCAGCTGTGGCGCCTGCCGGAGCGACAGCGGCAGGTCGTCGCGCTGCGCGTCCTTGCCGACCTGGACGCGCGGACCACGGCCGAGGCGCTCGGCATCGCGTCCGGCACGGTCGGCGTCCACCTCATGCGCGGCCTCGAAGCGCTCCGCACGGCGCTGGGCGGCACCGAGTACGACGAGGAGGCTTTTCGATGACCACCCCCGAGCGCCCGACCGACGACGAGCTGCGCACGCGCATCCGACGCGCGACGAGCCACTATCACTTCCAGCGGCCTGCGCCCGAGGCCCCCGCAGAACCCGAGCGCACGACGCGCTGGCCGAGGATCGGCGCGCTGGTGGCCGCCGCCGCGGCCGGTGCCGTGCTGGCAATTGCCGTGGTGGGGCTCGTGGGACGCGTCGCCCCGACGACGCCGGGCGCGAACGGCAGTCTCGCGCAGTCGCCGAGCCCGCTCCCGTCGGTGGTGCCGACTTCGCCGCCGGTGCCGGTCGCGCTCGCCGACTCTCGCTGCCGGCTGCTCGAGGGCGAGGTCCCGTCCGAGTGGCTCGTCAACGGCGTCACGGCCGAGAACATCGGTCACGAATTCGCCACCCTACCGCGCGTCCACGAGGACCAGCGCGACCACGCGGCCCTCTTCGTCTACGCCGACGAGCGCTTCCTCGTCACCTGCATCCTCGGGCGCGGCACCGACGACAAGAGCATCCTTCGCTCGGTCCGCGAGGCGCCGGGTTCGATCGGCGTCGCGTACGCCGGCGGCGTCACCTCGCCCGGCGGGATGGACGCGCAGGGCCGACTGGTGGTCGATGACATCCTGATGTGGGGGAGCGCCGCCTCGGACGTGGACCGCGTCGAGGTCCTGCTGGAGAACGGCGGGCTGGTGGAGGCGTGGGTCGGGGGCGGTGCCTGGGTGGCGTGGTGGAACGAGCCGATCTCGGCCGTGGCCGTGCGCGCCCACCACGATGACGGAACGACGACCGTGCTCGAGCAGGGCATGAATGCGCATCGCACGATGCCGGGAACGAGCGCCAGCCCGGCACAGAGCGCGCCGTGACATCGCGGCGCCGTGCGGCCGATCCATCGGTCCGGCAGGCTGCTTGCTCAGACTCCTAGGATGGGGGACCGATATGCACGTCCACCGTCAAGAGGAGACCGAATGATCACCCTGCGCGCGCTGCTGCGCCCCTCCCGCATCGTGGATGCCCACTGCGACATCCCGTGCGGCGTCTACGACCCCGAGCAGGCCCGGATCGAGGCCGAGTCGTGCCTGCGCATCATCGAGAAGCACGACGCGAGCGACGACAAGCTGTTCCGCGCCCGCTGCATCCACGTCAAGGAGGAGCGCGCCGAGCTGGTGAAGCATCACCTCGACGTCCTCTGGCACGACTACTTCAAGCCCGAGCATCTCGAGAAGTACCCCGACCTCCATGACACCTTCTGGAAGGCGACGAAGCAGGCGAGCAAGGTGAAGCAGTCGATGGACGCCGGCGCCGCCAGGGAGCTCCTGTCGATGATCGACACCGTCGACGAGATGTGGAAGGCCACCGGCGGGCCGGAGAAGACGCGCGTCAACGGACGGCCCGCGTAGGCCGATGCCAGTGGCGAGGGGCGTCCGCCGGCTGCTCTTCGGGCTCGCGGGGACGGCGGCGGCTGCTGCGGCCGTTGGCGCCTGGCGGCGGCTCGACGTCGTCGCCGTGCGCGGCACCTCGATGGCCCCGACGCTGCTCCCCGGGGAGCGGCTCCTCGTGGCCCGCGTCGGCGGTCCGCCGCGGGTCGGGGACGTCGTCCTCGTCGCCGATCCGCGCGACCCGCGTCGGGAGCTCGTGAAGCGGGTGGCCCACGTCGGTGACGGCGAGGTCGTGCTGCGCGGCGACAGCCCCGCCGCCTCGACCGACTCGCGCACCTTCGGCGCGCTGCCGACCGACAGCGTGGCATGGCGCGTGGTCGGCCGCTACTGGCCGCCGCTGCGGATCGGGCGGGTGATGCCCGGCGAGCGGGCGCACGCGCCGTTGCCGGAAGACCCCGAGCTCGGCGGTGAGCCGGCCTGCACCTTCCCCGAGGCGCTCATCGCCGGGCAGTGAGCTCGGCGCCGCGAGGCGTTCAGGCGCCGCGAGGCGTTCAGGCGCAGCCGCAGAACGCGGCCATCGCCTCCACGCAGGCGGTCCGCTCGCCCGGGAGCATCTCGACCCCGGGACCGGCCTCGGCGGCAACGAGGTGCTCCAGCCCGCCCTGGGGACGCACCGCGATGCGGGTGGCCGGGCCGTGGTCGCGGAGGAACGCCACCACCGGTCCGAGGCCCGCGTCGCCGAACTCGACGCGGATCGCGCCGGTGTCGACGACGGCGATGTCGGGCGCGCGCAGCAGCGTCGCCTGGTGAAGCCGCGCGGCGTCGTTGTAGAAGAAGGTGATGGCGCCGACCAGGCGGTCGTCGAGCGCCGCGGCGAGCTCGCGGTCGCGGGTCAGGCAGAAGACGACCAGCTCGGTCGCGGCATCGCGCTCGCTCATCGGTGCGGCGAGCGTAGCACGCGCCCGGGCGTGCGCCGGAGTGTCGAACCACGCGGCGGTACAATATCGGGCCCCATGACGAGCACCGTTCCAGCCCGCGCCACCGAGCGCGCCCTTCGCGACCTCACCAGTCCTCGCCACCAAGCGCTCGGCTCGCTCCTCGGTCGCGTGTGGGCAGTCGACGCGGTCGGCGTGGAGGAGCGTGCGGCAAGCCTCGCCAAGCGCAGCATCAAGCGCGAGGCGAAGCTCTGGGCGCTCGACCTGGCGATCCGGATGATGGACCTCACCACCCTCGAGGGAAAGGACACGCCGGGCAAGGTTCGTGCCCTCGCCGGCAAGGCACGACGGCCGGACCCCACCGACCCGTCGATCCCGAGCGTGGCCGCCCTCTGCGTCTATCCGAACATGATCGCCACCGCGCGCGAGGCGCTTGCCGGGTCAGGGGTGAAGGTGGCATCGGTGTCGACCTACTTCCCCTCCGGGCAGGCCTCGCTCGATGTGAAGCTCGACGACGTGCGCGCCGCGGTGGCGCTCGGCGCGGACGAGATCGACATGGTCATCGACCGCGGCGCGTTCCTGGCGGGCAGCTACGCGCTCGTGTTCGACGAGATCGTGGCGGTCAAGGAGGCGTGCGGCGAGGCGCACCTCAAGGTCATCCTCGAGACCGGCGAGCTCGAGACCTACGACAACGTGCGGCGCGCATCGGTCCTCGCCATGGCGGCCGGGGCGGACTTCATCAAGACGAGCACCGGCAAGGTGCAGCCGGCGGCCACACTGCCGGTGACGCTCGTGATGCTGGAGGCGATCCGCGACTTCCACCTCCAGACGGGCCGCGCGGTAGGCATGAAGCCGGCGGGCGGCATCAAGACCGCGAAGGAGGCGATCAGCTACCTGACGGTGCTGTACGAGACGCTCGGGCCGGACTGGATGACGCCGGACCGCTTCCGCTTCGGCGCCAGCTCGCTCCTCAACGACGTCCTCATGCAGATCCGCAAGGAGCGCACCGGCCGCTACGCGGGCGGCGACTACTTCACCCTCGACTAGGCCGATGGAGGTCGCCCGCGGCACGATCGCGGTCTGGTCCGATCTCGGCTGCCCGTGGTCCCACGTCGTCGTGTGGCGCCTGTGGGACGCGCGGCGCCGCCTCGGCCTGGCCGATCGGGTCCGGTTCGACCACCACGCCTTCCCGCTCGAGCTCTTCAACAGCGAGCCGACGCCTCGGCGCCGCATCGACGCCGAGTGGCCGGTCGCGGAGCGGCTTGCCCCGCGTGCCGGATGGCAGCCGTGGTCCGCGCCATCGGAGAGCTACCCGGTGACGCTGCTGCCGCCGATGGAGGCCGTCCTCGCCGCCAAGGAGCAGTCGCTTGCGGCATCCGAGGAGCTGGACAGGGGGCTGCGCCGCGCGTTCTTCGCCGAGAGCCGCTGCATCAGCCTGCGCCACGTCATCCTCGAGGTGGCGAGCGCCTGCGATTCGCTCGACGTCGCGACGCTGGCGGACGCGCTCGACAGCGGCCGGTCGCGGCCGGCGCTCATCGCCGACTGGGCCACGGCCCGCGGCGACGAGGTGCAGGGCTCCGCCCACCTCTTCTGTGCCGACGGCATGAACGCCGAGAACCCCGGCATCGAAGTGGCGTGGGAGGGCGACATCGGCACGATCACCCACGACGACCCGGCCGCGATCGACGCATTCGTCGCGCGCGCCGCCGGCTGATCTCACGGGAGCGGGCCGTGCGGCGTTCCATCGACGTGCACCTGCCACCGTTCGAGACCCTCATCGACGCTCACGCCACGGAGCTGCACCGCTTCCTCGTGGCCTGCATCGGGCCGACCGAGGCCGAGGACTGCCTCCAGGAGACCTTCATGTCCGCGCTCCGCGCCTATCCGTCCCTCAGCCACGCCGAGAACCTGCGCGCCTGGCTCTACACCATCGCGCAGCGCAAGGCGACCGATCACGTCCGTCGCACGCATCGTCGCCCGACCGCGCCGCTCGACGGCGTTGAGCCGGCGGCATCGTCGCCAGCCGAGACCGCCGACGACGGACTCTGGCGACGCGTCGGCGCGCTGCCTCCGAAGCAGCGGGCGGCGGTGGTCCATCGGTTCGTGTTCGACCTCGCCTACGCGGAGATCGGCGCGCGGATGGGCACGACCGAGGACGCGGCGCGCCGCAGCGTCCACGAAGGGATCACGAAGCTGCGCCGGGAGCTGGACCGATGAGCGACCTCGAGCCGCGGCTGGCGGCGGCCGCGCCGCCGGCCGACCTCGACCTCGCACGCCTCCGCGAGGAGCTCGCGGCGCGCGCCACCCGGGAAGGGCTCGTCGACGTCGCCTACGGCACGCTCGACTCGCCGCTCGGCGAGCTCACCGTCTTCGTGACGCCGCGCGGCGTGGTGCGGGTCGCGTTCGAGGACGAGCCGCGCGACCATCTCCTCGACGAGCTGGCCGGCAGCGTCTCACCGCGCATCCTGGCGTCGGCGACGCCGACCGACGCTGCCCGGCGCCAGCTCGAGGCGTACCTCGTCGGGAAGCGGACCGCCTTTGACGTGCCGCTCGACTGGACGCTGGTCCGCGGCTTCGCGATCGGCGTGCTCCACGCGACGGCGCGCGTGCCGTACGGCGCGACGACCACGTACCGCGAGGTGGCCGCCGCCGCCGGCTCTCCGAACGCGTACCGCGCGGCGGGCAACGCGCTCGGCAGCAACCCGATCCCGATCATCGTGCCGTGCCACCGCGTGCTCCACGCATCCGGCGGCCTCGGCGGCTATGCCGGTGGCCTGGAGCGCAAGCGCACGCTGCTGCGCCTCGAGGGCGTGCTGCCGGCCTGAACCAGGAGCTCAGCCGCAGCCGTTCGGTGCGGCCGTCCCCGCAAACCGGGCCTGGACCCAGGTCACGACGGCGTCGACGCGGCCGGCGTCGAGGATCGCCCCGGTGTGGTCCACCCCCGGCAGCTCGCTGAGCGTGACGTCGCCACCCAGCGCGCAGAGCCGATCGCGCACCGCCCGGCTGGAGGCGATGGGGACGAGCTGGTCGGCGGTGCCGTGGCTGATCCATACCGGCGCGTCGATCGCGGCGCCGCCCGCCGACTCCGCGGTCAGCCGCGACATCCAAGCAGGGTCGTCGAGGGGGTCGGACGCCAGCGGTGAGGCGGCCACCCGCACGTCGCCCGGGCAGCGGGAGCGCAGGTCGGTCGCGAGCCCCGCGCCCGCAGCGGTCAGGATCGGTCCGGCGTCGAGCCCGAACAGGTCCGACCAGCTCGCCACGAGCTCGGTGGCGTTGATCCACGGGCTGCGGCCGCCGCTCGAGCCGAAGCCGGCCCGCGCGATCTCGACCAGGTCACCCACGGGCGACACCGCGGCGACGGACACGATCGTGAGCTCCGGCGCGCGCGCGGCTGCCTGCTGGCCCGCCCAGAGCGCGGCCTGCCCGCCCTGCGAGTGGCCGACGAGCGCCACCCGGCTCCCGGCGGCCGCCTCGGCGATCGATCGCGCCGCGCGCGCCGCGTCGAGCGTCGCCGTGCCCTCGAGCGACCCGATCAGGAAGGCCGCGGTGCCGGCGGTGCCGAGCCCGGGGTAGTCGGTCGCCACCACGACGTCCCCGGCGCGCACGAATGGGATGCCGACGACCGCGACCGTGCTGCCCGGACCGATCCCGCGCCGCGATGGCGCGCACGGGTCGGCGATGCCTACCGACCAGTGGCCGAGCGCGACGACCGGGCGGGACGCCGTGGTGCCCGCTGCCGGAGCGAGGACGAGGCCGGTCACCGTGATCGGCTCGTCGTGGACGCCGGTCGACGCGTAGGCGATCGCCCAGGCCCGCATCCCGTCGGGTGCGCCGATCTCCTGCCTCGCGAGCAGCGAGCCGGGAGCGGCCCCGGCCGGCGAGGTCGCATACAGGTCCCCGCTCGGGATCGGTGGTGGCACGCGGGCGCCGCTGCCGCTCGGGCTGGGCGCCGTCGATATCGTGGAGCAGGCGACGAGGAGGAGGGCGAGAAGCGGGGAGCGTCGCCGGGTGCGCATGGCAGGCGGCGATGCTACGGGAACTGTGATGCGGGTGCTCGCGCCTATCATTCGCTCATGCACCCCCGACGCCAGGCCGAGCTCGCAGTCGCGGTTGCCCTCATCGCCCTCGCGGCGGGATGCTCGATCTTCGTTCCTGACCCGGTGGCCTCCCCGGGGAGCGGCACCGCGGTGATCGACGTCGCCACCAACGGCATCGCGGACGGCCCCGGGCTCGCTATCCGTGACGTCCCGGCCGGCGGCGGATCCTCGCTCCTCGTCAACGGGTCGCTCCTCATCGACCCGGCCGGCACGGCGTGGTTGTGCGAGGCGCTCGGCGAGTCGTCCCCGCCCACCTGCGTCGGTCCGCACCTTCGCGTGGTCAACCTCGACGACGCCACTGCCGCCGCCCTGACCTCTGGCGGCGGCGCACGCTGGTCCGACTCGCCGGTCCAGCTCTTCGGGACGGTCCGCCCCGGCGGCTAGCCGCCGGCGACGAGGACCGCGGCGAGCGCAATGGCGGCGGGCAGCGCCTGCACGACCAGGATGCGTCGGGAGACGGTGAGGCCGCCGAAGATGCCGGCAACCACGACCGCGCCCAGGAAGAAGGCGCGGAAGGCGAACCCGACCGGCTCTGCCGCCACGATCCCCCATACCAGCCCCGCCGCGAGGATCGCGTTGTAGAGGCCCTGGTTGGCGGCGAGCGTCGCGGTCGCCGCCGCCTCGTCCGGCGTTGTCCGGAACGTGCGCATTCCCAGCGGACGGCGCCAGAGGAGCATCTCCAGCACCGCGAACCACACGTGGAGGAGGGCGACGATGGCGGTGAGCACGAGGGCGACGGTCGTCATCGCCGCATCATCCACCATCGGGTCGCGCCGTGGCGCCATGCGATAATCGAGCACTCATGACGCTCACCAAGAAGGGCGGGACGCGCCCCGCCGCCGGCTGGGGCCTCGCCGCCCGCGGCATCCCGTGGGAGTACGCGCCCGCCCCCGAGTCGACCGATCACATCCGGATCGAGCCGGAGTACGGGCTCTTCATCGGCAACGAGTTCGCCGCATCGAAGCCGCGCAAGACGTTCACCGTCATCAACCCGGCCACGGAGGAGCCGCTGGCGAAGGTCGCGCACGCCTCGAAGGCCGATGTCAACCGCGCCGTGGCGGCCGCGCGCAGCGCCTACGACAGCGCCTGGTCGCGGCTGCCGGGCAGCGAGCGCGCGAAGTACCTCTACCGCATTGCGCGCATCCTCCAGGAGCGCTCGCGCGAGTTCGCGGTGGTCGAGAGCATGAACTCCGGCAAGCCGATCAAGGAGTCACGCGACGTCGACGTGCCGCTGGCCGCCGCGCACTTCTTCTACTACGCCGGCTGGGCCGACAAGCTCGACTACGCGTTCCCGGGCCGCACGCCGCGCGCGCTCGGCGTGGCCGCGCAGGTCATCCCGTGGAACTTCCCGATGCTCATGCTGGCCTGGAAGATCGCGCCCGCCCTGGCGGCGGGGAACACGGTCGTCCTCAAGCCCGCCTCCACGACGCCGCTCACCGCGTACCTCTTCGCCGACGTCGTGCGCCAGGCGGAGCTGCCGCCGGGAGTCGTGAACATCATCACCGGCCCGGGCGAGATCGGGATGGAGCTCGTCACCCACCCGGACGTCAACAAGGTGGCGTTCACCGGCTCAACCGCGGTCGGCAAGATGATCGCGCGAGCCGTGGCGGGCAGCCGCAAGAAGCTGACCCTCGAGCTGGGCGGCAAGGCCGCGAACATCGTCTTCGACGACGCGCCGCTCGACCAGGCGATCGAGGGGATCATCAACGGCATCTACTTCAACCAGGGCGAGGTGTGCTGCGCCGGCTCGCGCCTCTTCGTGCAGGAGAGCATCCAGGAGCCGCTGCTCGAGAAGCTGAAGGCACGCCTGTCGACGCTGCGCGTCGGCGACCCGCTCGACAAGAACACCGATGTCGGCGCCATCAACTCCGCTGGGCAGCTCGCCAAGGTGCAGGAGCTCGTCCAGAGCGGGATCGACGAGGGCGCGGAGATCTTCCAGCCCGACTGCGAGCTCCCCACCCGCGGCTTCTTCTTCCGGCCGACGCTCTTCACCGGCGTGTCGCAGAGCCATCGGATCGCGCAGGAGGAGATCTTCGGCCCCGTCCTCTCGGTCCTCACCTTCCGTACGCCGGAGGAGGCGATCGAGAAGGCGAACAACACCCCGTACGGCCTGTC
Organism: uncultured Chloroflexia bacterium; assembly: GCA_963825905.1. Lineage (GTDB taxonomy): Bacteria > Chloroflexota > Limnocylindria > QHBO01 > QHBO01 > JAICQM01. Next base: position 64,744 of record CAWGUL010000007.1, read on the forward strand.
GGCGGGCGTCTGGACCGAGAAGGGGAGCCGGATCTTCAAGATGGTGAACGCCATGCGCGCCGGGGTGGTGTGGGCGAACACGTTCAACCGCTTCGACCCGACGAGCCCGTTCGGCGGCTACAAGGAGTCCGGCTACGGGCGCGAGGGCGGGATCCACGGCCTGGCGGCGTATCTCGATCTCTCCGACGGCAACGGGGCCCGCGGCTGATGGCCTCGCGACGTCCCACGCGCGGCGCGCGCAGGACGGCAACGCCATCAGTCCTGCGGGCAAGGGCCGCGCAGCCGCTCGCGACAGGCGGCACGAACGGCGCCGGGCGGATCGGCGTGCGCAAGACGTACAAGCTCTACATCGGTGGCGCGTTCCCGCGTACCGAGTCCGGGCGCGCGTACGAGATCTTCGACGCGAAGGGCGCGCTGCTCGCGAACGCCTGCCGCGGGACGCGGAAGGACATCCGGGACGCGGTGCGCGCGGCGCGGAAGGCGCAGCCGGGCTGGGCGGCGAAGACCGCCTTCAACCGCTCGCAGATCCTCTACCGCATCGCGGAGCTCATGGAGGGGCGGCGCGATCAGTTCGTGGCCGAGGTGATGGCGGCGGAGGGGGTCGGGCGTGCCCGCGCCACGCGGCTCGTCGACGGGGCCATCGACCGCTGGGTCTGGTACGCGGGCTGGGCGGACAAGTACCCGCAGGTCGTGGGCAGCGTGAACCCGGTCGCCGGCAGCTACTTCAACTTCAGCATCCCCGAGCCGACCGGCGTCGTCGGCGTCATCGCACCCGAGGCGTCGAGCCTGCTCGGCCTCGTGAGCCGGCTCGCGCCGGTGATCGTGTCCGGCAACGCGGCGGTCGTCATCGCCTCCGAGGCGCGGCCGCTTCCGGCGGTGACGCTCACGGAGGTGCTCGCCACCTCCGACGTGCCGGGCGGGGTGGTGAACCTCATCACCGGCCTGCGCCGCGAGCTCGTCCCGACGCTGGCGTCGCACATGGACGTCAACGCGCTCGACGCGTTCGGTGCCGACGCCGCCGACGGAACGGCGATCGAGGCGGCCGCAGTCGAGAACGTGAAGCGCCTGGTGCGGCCTGCCGTGAGCCTCGAGCGCTACGACTGGCTCGACCCGCGAGCCCAGTCGCCGTACCTGATCGGCGAGTTCACCGAGATCAAGACCGTCTGGCACCCCATCGGCGCCTGATCCGCGTCGGCGAGCGCTACAGGCCGAGGACGAGGCGCGCGATCTCGAAGTAGATGACGAGACCGGTGCCGTCGACGAGGGTCGTGATCAGCGGCGCCGACACGACCGCCGGGTCGACCCGGAGCCGCCGCAGCACGAGCGGCAGGAGCGCGGCGACGGTTGCCGACCAGAGGCAGATGGCGAGGATCGTGAGCGAGACGACCACGCCGATGTCGAAGCCCACCCCGAGCAGCCAGGCGCGGCCGAAGGCGACGACCGCCATCACGCCGCCGAGGATGAGCCCGACCCGCATCTCCTTGAAGACGATCCAGCCGATGTCGCGGATCGTGACCTCGCCGAGGGCCATGGCGCGCACGATAAGCGTCACCGTCTGGCTGCCCATGTTGCCGCCGGTGCCGATCAGCAGCGGGATGAAGAAGGCAAGCGACACGACCTGGCTGAGCTCGCCCTGGAAGTCGCGGAGCACGGTGCCGGTGTACGCCTCGGCCGCGAAGAGGAGGAGCAGCCACACCACGCGCTTGCGGACGAGGAGCATGACGCTCGAGGACCGATAGGGGACGTTGAGCGGCTCAGATCCGCCGAGTCGCTCGATATCCTCGGTCGCCTCCGCCTCGAGGACGTCGGCCACGTCGTCCTGGGTGATGATCCCGAGCAGGTGATCGTCGTCGTCCACGACCGGGATGGCGAGCAGGTTGCGGTCGGTGAGCAGCCGCGCCGCCACCTCGCGGTCCGCATCGGCTCGCACGCGAACGGTGGTCGGTGCCATGAGGTTCGCCACCCGGGTCGCGCCGGGGCTGAGGATGAGCCGGTACAGCGACAGCACGCCCAGCAGCCGTCGCTCTTCGTCCACGACGTAGACGTAGTCGACCGTCTCCGCGGTCTCGACGAGGCCGCGAATGGCGGTGATGGCGTCGCTGGCTCGCGCGCTCGGGTTCACCGCCACGTAGGCCGGCGTCATGATCCCGCCCGCGCTGTCCGGTGGGTAGATCGAGAGATCGCGGATCTCGGACGCCTCCTCCGGCCGCATCTGGACGAGGATCTCGGCGGCCTCGCCGGCCGGCATGCGCTCGACGACGTCGGCCGCGTCGTCGGGATCCATCTCGCCCAGCAGGGCGGCCGCGTCGCGGCGCGTCAGGCGGCGCAGGATCGCGGCCGCGTCGGTCGGCGAGAGCTCCTCCAGGAGCTCGGGGATCTCCGAGTCCGGCAGCCAGTGGAGGAGGACCGTGACCTCGTCGGGGTCGAGCTGTGGCACGAGGTCGGCCCATTCCGCCGGCCCCACCCGCTCCGACAGCCCGTGGACGCCCTCCCGCTCGCGATCGCGGATGAGTGACTGCACCTCGGCGAGCAGCTCGCTCGTCTGCTCCTGGGTCACCGGAGCCGCCTCAGAGCCAGCCGCGGCGTCGGAAGAAGGCGACCATCGCGACGAGGATCACGACCATCGTGCCGATGACGATCCAGAACCCCTCGGCCGAGTCCGTCCCGGGGAAGTGGACGTTCATGCCGAAGATGCTGGCCAGCAGGGTGAGCGGCAGAAGGATGACGCTGAACGAGGTCAGGACGCGGAGCACGTCGTTCAGGCGGTGGCTGATCACCGACTCGTTCGTGCTCTCGAGGCCCTGGACGATCTCCATGAAGTTCTCGAGCACGTCCCAGATTCGCTCGCTCGCATCGGTCAGGTCGTCGAAGTAGATGTCGAGGTCCTCGGTCAGGTAACGCTGCTTCGCGCGCTCCAGGGAGCGGAACACGGCGCGCTGCGGGCGGATGACCGATCGGAAGTTGATGATCTCCTGCTTCGCGTTGCTGATGTCGCGCACGATCTCGCTGCTGCGGCCCTCGAAAATGTCGTCCTCGAGGCGGCGCAGCTTGCGGCCGAGCTGGCCGAGCATCGGGAAGCCGGCATCCACCGCCCGGTCGAGGATGTGATACAGCAGGTAGCCGGAGCCCTTGCTCATCAGCTGGTCGCGGAAGTCCTGGCGGCTCTCGGCACGCTCGAACAGGGCGGGCAGGGGCACGATCGGCTCGTTCGGCAGGGTGAGGACGTAGTCCGGACCGATGAAGACGTCGAGCTCCGCCGAGTGGAGGCGGCCGGTGTCCTTGTCGTAGCGGGGGAAGTGCATGACGAGGAACATGTACTCGTCGTACTCGTCGAGCTTCGGCCGCTGGTTGTGGCTGGCCACGTCCTCGAGGTCGAGCTCGTGAAAGCCGAACGTCTCCGCCAGCCAGACGCGGTCGACGAGGCGCGGCTCGTCGATGTTCAGCCACCGCACCGACGGGCCGTGGACCTCCTCGACCCGCGGCTCGCCACGCGGCTCCTCGTCGGCTGGCAGCTCGGCGTGGCCGCGCGACCGGAGGAGGCGAGGCAGGCTGCGCACGCCGCGGACCGTCCGTGCCGGGACAGCCGGGCGCTCGGGCTCGCTCGTGTCGACCGACGGCACGGCGGTGCGCGTGTCGAACTTGCTCATCGGGACCACCTCGCGTTCGGTGGGGCGCAGGTGGCTCATCGTCGGGAGGAGAAGGCGCCTCCCTGACGGATCAGGAGGCGGCCGGCTCCTCGGGGCGACGGGTCACCCGGGTGCGCTCAGGTTTACTGGGACCGGCGTCCATGGAGGCTGCGGTCGTCCGCCTCGATGCGTGATTGGCGCGCCATCCACCGATGGGCGGATGAGGCGGCGCCCATTCTAGTCCGCCGCCGCCGCCGTGGGAAGCGTCTCGCGCCCCTCCGTGGCGCTCCCGGCGCGTGCCTTCGCGCGGTGGCGCGCCACCTTCGCCTGGTTGCCGCACGTGCGCATGTCGCACCATCGCCGGCGGCCGGTGGGCGAGCGGTCGATGAAGAGGTAGCGGCAGCCCTCATTGGCGCAGGCGCGGAGCCGGTCGGCGTCCTCCTCGGCCAGGTACTGGGCCAGCCCGCCCGCGATCGTCGCACGCGCCTGGTCGAGTCGGTCACCGATCTGGGCCAGCCCATAGCGGGTCCGGTCCGCATCGAGTCGGAGCTGGTGGTAGTGGACCCCGTGTCGGAGGATGTGGTTGACCTCGCGCACCTGGGCCGTGGTAAGCGGCCGCCCCTCGCTGGTGCGCGCCGCGATGGCGTGGACGAGGTCGCGGAGCAGGCGGAACCGCTCCAGGCGCCGCTCGGCCTCGGCCGCGTCGCGCCGCAGGCGCCCCGTCTCGGCGGCGCGGCCGCGCTCGGACAGCAGCCCGTGCGCGCGCAGCCAGGTCAGCAGGCGGTCGACGTCGGGGATGGCGTCGACCGGCTCGCCGCGATCGAGCTCGAGCGTGTTCGCGAACGCGACGAAGAGGTCGTCGTGCTCGGCAGGCTCGGGAATGGCGTCACGGTCCTGGGACATTCGTAACCAGTATACGGGTGTTGACAAGTTACGAGTATACACCTACAATGCACATGTAACCAGTTACAGACCACTTAGAAGTTACGAGTCGGACAAGGAGCCGTTGGACCGATGGAGCTGTTGATCGTCATCGCCGTGATCGTCGTCTTCGATGTCGCCGCGGCCGTCCTGGGGGCGGACAGCCGGCCGCAGGTCGACGCGGGCCAGCATCGGTCCATCTGAGCCGACCCCAAGGAGCACATCCATGAACCGAGCCATCAGCTACTGGGGCATGCACGCCCTGCTGCGGCACGAGGAGCTGATCGAGGAAGCGTCGCGCGAGCGGCTCGCCCGCACCGCGGCACGACCGCGGCGCACGACGCCGATCCTCGGTCGCGTCCTTCGCCTCCGCCGTTCCCGCGCCTAGCGCGCGGACGGGGCGCATGCCCCACCACACCACGCCGAGCCGGGCCTCTGACGAGGACCCGGCTCGTCGCGTTCCCTAGAATCGTTCCTCGATGCCTCGACCACGCGCCGCGACCCGATCGGGGGACGCGGTGATCAGCAACGCGGAGCTGGCGCGCATCTTCAGCGAGATCGGCGACATGCTCGAGATTCTCGGGGAGGTCGTCTACAAGTCGGTCGCGTACCGTCGTGTGGCGGACGCGGTCGCGCGCTACCCGGACGACGTTGCCGCGCTGTATCGGCGCGGGACGCCGCCGAAGCTGCCCGGCGCCGGCGCCGCCCTCTCCGCCAAGCTCGCCGAGCTCTCGGAGACCGGCGACCTCGACTACCACCGCCGCCTGCGCGAGCAGGTGCCGGACGGCCTGCTCGAGATCCTGCGCATCCCCGGCGTCGGCCCGCGCACGGTGCGGCTCCTCAACACCGAGCTCGGGATCACGTCGGTCGACGAGCTGCGCGCCGCCGCCACGAGCGGTGGGCTGCGCCACCTGAAGGGCCTTTCCGCCCGCACCGAGGAGAACATCCTCGAAGCGATCACCCGGATCGAGCAGAAGAGCCGCCGCATGCTGCTGCACGACGCGGACGAGCTGATGGGCCGCCTCATCGGCGCGCTCGGCGAGGTGCGGGGGGTCGTGCGTATCGCGCCCGCAGGCTCGCTGCGCCGGCGGCGCGAGACGATCGGCGACCTCGACCTCCTCGCCGCGACCGACGACCCCGCCGCGCTCATCGCCGCGCTCGACGCGCTGCCGGACGTGCGCCACATCGTCTCGGCCGGGGTTGACAAGAGCAGCATCGTCCTTGCCGATGGGCCGCAGGTCGACCTCATGGTGTGCCCGCCCGCCGCGTGGGGCACCCACCTCGTCCACTTCACCGGCAGCAAGGAGCACAACGTGGCGCTGCGCGGCCGCGCCCTCGATCGCGGCCTGTCGCTATCGGAGAAGGGCTTCAAGGTCGTCGAGAGCGGCGAGCTGCTGCTCGCGGCGACCGAGGAGGACGTCTACGCGCGCCTCGACCTGGCCTGGGTGCCGCCCGAGCTGCGCGAGGGAGAGGGCGAGGTCGAGGCCGCCGCCGCCGGCACGCTGCCGCACCTCGTGACGATGGCCGACCTGCGCGGTGACACGCACGTTCACAGCGACTGGACCGATGGCGTGGACACGATCGAGTCGATGGCGCGCGCCGCCCGCGACGACGGCCGCGAGTGGATGGTCCTCACGGACCATTCGCCGTCGCTCGGGATCACACGCGGCCTCGATCCCTCCCGCGTGGAGGCGCAGCGGGCCGAGATCGCGCGGCTCAACGTGGCGCTCGCCCCGTTCCGCATCCTCCACGGCACGGAGATGGAGATCCGTGCCGACGGCGCCCTCGACTACCCGGACGAGCTGCTGGCGCGCTTCGACGTCGTCATCGCGAGCATCCACACCGGTCGCGGCCAGGCCACCGAGCAGCTGACGCGGCGCGCGCTGGCCGCGATCGAGAATCCGCACGTCGACGTACTGGCGCATCCGTCGGGCCGCATCGTCGGGCGCCGCGATCCGCTGCCCCTCGACTGGTCGCGGGTGTTCGAGGCGGCGGCAGCCACCGGCACGCTGCTGGAGATCAACGGCAGCCCGCGGCTCGACCTGTCGGACGCCCATGCGCGCGCCGCTGCGCGCGCCGGAGCGCGCCTCACCGTCGCCTCGGACGCGCACCGCACCGAGGAGCTCGACCAGCTCCGCTACGGCGTCGACGTGGCGCGGCGGGCGGGGCTCGGCCCCGAGGCGATCGCGTCGACCCTGGGCGCCGACGCGCTGCTGGAGCTCGTCCGATGATCTCGCGCCTCCTCGGGGATCGGCGCGGGGCCGCGGTGCTGCGCCGGATCGACCGGCCAGGCGTCATCGGCCTCGCGCTCGCGCTTGCGATCCTGGCGGCGGTCGCGTGGCTGGCAGAGCCGCTGTGGATGGCGATCGCCATCGGGGCCCAGCTCCTCGTCGGCGGGCTCGGCACGGTGCGCCTGCTCGGGCCGGCGCAGCCGGGCCTCGGCTTCGCACGCTACGCCGTGCCGACCCTCGCCGCCGTCGCGCTGTCGCTGTTCGGTCGCATCGTGCCGGGCGGCGTGGCGCTCCTCCTCGTGCCGCTGGCGGCGATCCTGATCTGGTCGGTGCTGTGGCTGGAGCTGCGGACCTCGCGCGGCGTGCCGGCCCGCACGGTCCTCGATCTCGCCATGGTCGCGATCCTGTTCGCCGCCGCCGCCGGCATCGTCGCCCTTCTTGGCAGCACCGGCTGGCCGCCGCCGCTCTTCCTCGCCATGCCGGTCGCCTTCGTCCTCGGCGTGCGCGCCGCAGAGGCGCGCGGCCACGCCGGCGTGAGCGGCCTCGGGCAGGGTCTGCTCCACCTGCTCGCCATGCTCCAGGTCGCGACCGCTGCGTCCCTGCTGAGCCTGCCGGGAGTCGTCGCGCCGGCGCTCGTGGCCCTCGCCTTCCACGCCTGGAGCGGGGCCGCGGAAGCGCTCGAGGACGGTGCCGAGGGCCGCTCGGTGGCGGTCGAGTTCGGCTCGCTGGCGGTGCTGGGGATCGTCGTCGCGGTGCTGCTCCACGCCACATAGGGCCTGCCGTCAACCTCGCGTTGACACCCCCAGAGCGCGGTGCTACAACAAGGCGCCCTCGGGGCCGGACGGCTCGCGTGAGGCGCCCACCCCACCCCCGAGGTCCCCTACGGAGACGCTCGACCGACGATGACGCTCGGCGAAACCGACACCACCAACCGTCAGCGCCGGCAGCTGACCGACGCCGCGATTCACCATGCCACGCACGGCGACTGGGAGGCCGCCGCGGAGGCGAATCGGCAGCTGCTCGAGCTCGGACCGGACACCGATGCCTACAACCGCCTCGGCAAGGCGCTCGCCGAGCTCGGCCAGCACGACGGCGCGCTCGAGGCGTACGAGCAGGCGCTCGCGCGCGATGCGACGAACCGCATCGCGGAGCGCAACGTCGAACGGCTGCGCACGCTGCTCGCCGGTGGCGACGGCGCCGGCCGCCCGAAGTCCCGAGGGCGGGCCGAGAAGGCCGCCGCCGCGCACTTCATCGAGGAGATGGGCAAGACCGGGCACGCCCGGCTCGTGAACCTCGCTCCGCCGCGCACGCTCGCGCCGCTCTCGCCCGGCGATGCGATCGACCTCGTGGCCGAGGGCGACCAGCTGATGGCACGCTCCGGCAAGACCGAGGTCGGGCTGGTCGAGCCGCGCGTCGGCACCCGGCTCCTCAAGCTCATGGAAACCGGCAATCGCTACGAGGCGGCCATCACCGTGATCCACGAGGACGAGGTGCGGATCATCATCCGCGAGGTCTTCGCCCATCCCGCGAACTTCGGCAAGGTCTCCTTCCCCGGCAGCACGGCCGCGCGCCCGGGTGACGTCCGACCGTACATGAAGGGGTCGGCGCTCCGCTACGATGACGAGGAGGAGAGCGAGGAGCTCGACGAGGACACCGAGGAGGTCGAGGAGCTCGACACCAGCCTCCCCGAGTACAGCGCCGAGCCCGAGCTGGAGGAAGAGCTGCTCGAGGAGTCGTAGCGCCGATGACCGGGGACGACCGGAGGCGACTGAGCCACGTCGTCCTTCCTCGGCGCCTCCCCGGGCTGGCGCTGCTGGAGCGCTACTTCCCATCCCCGGCCGATAACCTGCTCGACGCCGAACTGACCGCGTTCGGCGCGGCGGGCGACACGGTCCTCGATCCGTGGGCGGGGACCGGCTGGACTGCGCGGCGCGCGCTCGCGCATGGCATGCGCGCCATTGCCGCCGATCCCAGCCCGTTCGCCCAGCTCGCCGGGCGCGCCTTCCTTCAGGCCCCCGACCCGTCGGCGATCGACGCCGCGCTCGGCCAGCTTGCGGCGGCGCGCCGCGTCGACGTGCCGCTGGCCCAGCATCTCGACGAACTGTACGCCAGCCACTGCGCCGCGTGCCGCCGCCCCGTCGTCGCCGAGCAGTTCGTGTGGCCGCGCGGCAGCGACGCGCCGGCGCGCAAGGTCTACCGCTGCGAAGCGTGCGACGTGGCGGTGGGGGGCCCGGTCGAGCGCTCCGCGCCGGTCGACGAGCTCGACCTGGCGAAGCTCGGCATCGACCACGAGCCGCCGGCGCCGGCCGTCGACGAGGACCCGGCCGACGAGCTCGACGAGCTCCCGCCGGCACCGGTCGGCCTCACCGGCGACGACGCGCCGCTCGGCGAGGCGGGCGGCCCACCGCCACCTCCCCCGCGGCCGATCGACCCGCCGCTCCGTGCGCCGGCGAACGACCCGCGCTGGGCGTCGACCGTCCATCCGGCCACGCCGGTGCCGATCGCGCCGGGTGACGCGCGCGAGGCGCAGCACGTGCAGCAGCTCCGCGAGCGGTTCCCGATCCTCGACGGCCGCGAGGAGCTGGTCGACGAGCTGCTCGACCTCTACACGCCGCGCAACCTCTACGCGCTCCAGACGATCGCGAACAAGATCGACGCGGAGCTCCGCACCGAGCCGATCGCCGCGCTCTTCCGGATCGCGCTCGCCGCCTGCCTGCTGCCGGCCTCGCGGCTGAACGGGTACCCCGGCCGGGTGGCCTCGCTCCGCATCACGGGCGGCCACGTCCGGCAGCCGGCGTCGCGCCACCATCGCGAGGTCAATGTGTGGCGCCTCTTCGAGCGCGCCGTGCAGGACGTCCGGGTGGCGGTCGCCGCCATCGGCAGCCCGCGGGAGCAGGTGCGGTTCGCGACCGACCTCGAGGACCTCGGCGGCATCGGTCCCGCGAACGTGCTCTGGATCCGCTGCCGGCCGGCGGTGGTCGGCCAGTACGTGCCGCCCGAATCGGTCGACCTCGTGCTCGGGTCGGCAGGCGCTCCCGCGAACGTCGACGAGCTGAGCTTCGAGTACCTCGCCACCGCCTGGCTCCTCGGGCGGGAGGCGGCCGGCACGCTCCGCCTGGAGCCGCTGTTCGGGGCGCCGGAGACGGCGGATGGCGCCGAGGCGACCGCGTTGCGGCACGGGCTGGCGGCCGCAGCCGGCGCGCTCCGCCCGGACGGCTGGTGCGCCATCCTTCTCGACGGCGACGATCCGGAGCGCCTGCTCGCCGTCGTCCTCGCCGGTGCGGCCGCCGGCCTCGAGCTCACCGATCTGGTGCCGCGCGAGTCGCACCAGAGCGGCGACGGGTTCATGGTGCACTTCCGCAAGCCGTCGGCAGAGGACCGGCTCCGCTCCGCCGTCAGCCCGCGTCCGCTGCGCCTCGGCGTCGATCGCGACACGCTCACCTACCCGGAGCTGTCGGAGGCGATGGAGCGCGCGGCGGTGGGCCTGCTCCGCGACCGCGGTGAGCCCGCTCGCGTCGGCCGCATCACGGCGGCGGTCCTGCTCGAGCTCCAGCGGGCGGGTCTGCTCTCACGGATCGTGGCATCGCGCGGCCGCGACGGCGACGATGGCGAGCCGGCCGACCAGCTCGACGGCAGCGGGCCGGCGATCGTCGTCCAGCTCCTGCGCGAGGAGCTGTGGCGCGACGATCATCCGACCCTCGTTCGGCTGGGCGACCCCTCCGCACCAAGCTGGTGGCTCCGCGATCCGTCCCTCGCCGAGTCGCCGCTCGCCGACCGGGTCGAGTGGGCGACGTTCAACCTGCTGACGACCGCCGGCAGCCTCGACGAGCAGACGCTGCTCGAGCGGATCTACACCCTCTTCCCGGGCGTGGGCGCCCCAGACGAGGAGCTCGTGCGCGCCTGTGTCGGCGCCTATGCGCGGATCGGGGAGCGGGGCATGGTGCGCAGCGAGGAGGACCTGGCCGAGCGGATCGACGACCATGCCCGCGTCCTGGCCACGATCGCCGAGCTCGGACATCGGCTCGGCCTGCGCTCGTGGCTGAGCAAGCGCGAGCAGGCGCGGCCCTGGCAGGGTGGCACGCTCGGCGATCGGCTGCGCGATGACGAGCGGCGGGCCTACCTGCCGCTCATCGTGCGCGCTCCGGCCGACGCGCTGGGCGACGTGGATGCCATCTGGTACGTGCGCGGCCGGTTCACGTTCCTCATCGACGTCGAGTGGACCGCCATGCTGGGCGAGCCGATCCTGCGCCGCGGGCGTCGCATCCCGCCCGGCGATGACCAGGTGCGGCTCCTCGTCGTCCCCGCCGAGCGGACGGAGCTGTTGCGGCTGAAGCTCGACCGCTCACCATGGCTGCGCGAGGAGATGGAGCGCCAGAACTGGCGCATCCTGAAGTGGCAGCACCTCGACACGCTCGCCTCCCGCGGCGGCGTCCGGCTCGACTGGCTCGAGCCGGTGCTCGGCCTCGACCCGCTCATCGAGCGCGGCGGAGAGCAGCTCACGATGTTCGGGGAATAGGGCGGCGCGAGGGCGGTTGGCCGGTCGCCGAGCAGTCCCTTGACCATCGGTGTACGCTCGCGCTGGGAGTGCCGTGGTTCCCCCCTGCGGCACTCCCGTGCCGTGTCCGGGCCCGCTCAGCGCCGGCTCTTGCGTCCCAGCGTGCGGCGCACGACGGTCATCACCTCGTCGACGTACGGCTTGCCCTGGCCGGTCTCGATGGCGTGCGTGAGGCAGCCGCTGATGTGGTCCTCGACCAGCAGCAGCGCGACCTGGTCGGAGGCCGCGGTCATCGCGTCGACCTGCTGCAGGACGTCCAGGCAGTACGCCTCCTCCTCGACGAGGCGCCGGATCCCGCGCACCTGGCCCTCGATCCGCGCGAGGCGGGTGAGGAGCTCGCGGCGATCCTTCGTGTAGGCGTGGCGGAAATGGTCGGCGGCATCGTTCGTCATACTGGTGGGCAGTATGCTGCGCGCCCGTTCGGACCGTCAATCCCGCGCGCCGCGCAACCGTCGTAGGATGGCGCGATGACCCCCGTCGAACCGCATCGCCTCATCGCGCCCCTCGAGCGGGCGCTCGTCGTGATCAGCCATCCGGACGACGCGGAGTTCGGCGCCGCGGCCACGATCGCGCAGCTCGTCCGCGACGGCGCGCGGGTCGACTACGTGGTGACGACCGACGGCGGGAAGGGAAGCGAGGACCCGGCGATGACGCCGGCCCAGCTCACCGCGACGCGGGTCGCCGAGCAGCGGGCCGCGGCCGACGTGCTCGGCGTGCGCGAGATCGTGCACCTCGGCTACCCCGACGGGTACCTCACCCCGAGCCTCGACCTGCGTCGGGACATCACTCGCCAGATCCGGCGCTTCCGGCCCGACCTGCTGATCACCCAGAACCCGCAGCGGCGCCTCGACTTCAACCCCTTCATCGGTCATCCCGACCACCTGGCGACCGGCGAGGCGACGCTCGCCAGCGTGTACCCCGCCGCGCGCGACCGGCTGAACTTCCCCGAGCTCGCCAGCGACGAGGGCCTCGCGCCCTGGAAGGTGCGGCAGGTCCTGTTGATGGGGGTCGAGCAGCCGAACCTGTTCGTCGACATCGCCGACACGATCGAGCTCGGGCTGCGCGCGATCGCGTGCCACGTCAGCCAGGTGGCGGACCGTGACGACCTCGAGGAGACGGTTCGCGAGCGCGCGCGGCTCGCCGGCGAGCCGCAGGGGATCGGCCTGGCGCAGGCCTTCCTGTCGATCCTGCTCACGTGAGGCGCGGCGGCGGTGGCGGTGGCGGCGGCTGGGGACGCCTCGGCGGTGCGGAGCCGGACCTGACCCGTCGGCCGGGGAGCGAGCGCCGGACGCTGCGCCGCATCGCCGGGTTCTTCCGGCCCTACCGGGCGCGGCTGGTGCTCATCGCCGGCCTCATCCTCGTCACGGTCAGCGTCGGGGTCGTCAACCCCATCCTGCTCAAGCTCGTCATCGACAACCTCACCGGCCCGAAGGACCTCGGCCTGCTTTACCTCCAATGCGGGCTGATGATCGTGCTGCCGATCGTGACGAGCGCCATCGGCGTCTGGCAGAGCTTCCTCTCGAACGTCGTCGGCCAGCGCGTGATGAATGACCTGCGGCTGGCGCTCTACCGCCATCTGCAGTGGATGCCGCTCCGCTTCTTCACCGAGACGCGGACCGGCGAGATCCAGAGCCGGATCGCGAACGACGTCGGCGGGGTGCAGTCGGTCGTGACCGACACCGCGGCGTCGCTGCTCAGCAACTTCGCCACCGTGGTGACCACGATCGTGGCGATGCTCATCCTCGACTGGCGCCTCACCGCCCTCAGCCTGGGGCTGCTGCCGGTCTTTGCCTACATCACGTTCCGGGTCGGCAAGGTGCGGCGCGAGGTGAGCACTCTCACGCAGCGCTCGATGGCCGAGATGAGCGCCATCACCGAGGAGTCGCTGAGCGTGTCGGGCATCCTGCTGAGCAAGACGTTCGGGCAGCAGGATGCGAGCATCGCGCGCTTCGGGCGCGAGTCGCAGCGGCTCGGCGAGCTGCAGATCCGGGGCCAGATGATCGGGCGCTGGTTCTTCGCGCTGATCGGCACGTTCTTCAGCATCATGCCCGCCTTCGTCTACCTGCTGGCGGGCTCGCTCATCATCGGCGGCGACCAGCACGTGAGCATCGGCACCATCGTCGCCTTCACCACGCTGCAGAGCCGGCTCTTCTTCCCGCTCGGTCAGCTGCTCAACGTCCAGGTCGAGATCCAGGGCGCGCTCGCGCTCTTCGACCGCATCTTCGAGTACCTCGAGATGAAGCACGAGATCACCGATGCGCCCGATGCGGTGACGCTCGACCCGGCCACGATGCGCGGCGAGGTGGCGCTCGATCACGTGAGCTTCCGCTACCCGGTCGCGCAGGCCCAGGTGGCCGTGGCTCCCGATGCCGCCGAGGCGCAGGCCGCGGGGCTGGCGGTCCCGACCGCCATCCGACCGTTCGGGCTCCAGGAGATCCACTTCACCGCTGCCCCGGGCCAGCTGGTGGCGCTGGTGGGGCCGTCGGGGAGCGGCAAGACGACGACGACGTACCTCATCCCGCGGCTCTACGACGTCGACGCCGGTGCGGTGCGCATCGACGGCGTCGACGTGCGGAGGATCGCGCTCGCCTCGCTCGGGCGCGAGATCGGCGTCGTGACCCAGGAGACGTACCTGTTCCACGACACGGTGCTCGCCAACCTGCGCTACGCGCGCCCCGACGCGACGCAGGACGAGATCGAGACGGCCGCGCGCGCGGCGGCCATCCACCAGCGCATCTCCGAGCTGCCGGAGGGCTACGACACGATCGTCGGCGAGCGCGGCTACAAGCTCTCCGGCGGTGAGAAGCAGCGCGTCGCGATCGCTCGCGTGCTCCTGAAGGACCCGCGCATCCTCATCCTCGACGAGGCGACCTCCGCGCTCGACACGGTCAGCGAGCGGCTCATCCAGGGCGCGCTGGCCGGGCTGATGGAAGGCCGGACCACGATCGCCATCGCACACCGCCTGTCGACGATCCTGCGCGCGAACCTCATCCTCGTGATGGAGCGCGGCCGGATCGTGGAGCGCGGCACGCACGACGAGCTCGTCCGCCACGAGGGCCTCTACGCTCGGCTCTACGCGGAGCAGTTCGCGAGCGAGCGGCCCGTCTGACGTCGTTGTGCGGCGGCTCAACGTTTGGCCGACGTCCCGCGTCGAATGGGCATGATCACCACCACGATCGATCCGGCGATGGGACTCCACGATCCCGCTTCCATCCAGGCCGATGCGCTGCGCGCGAGCGTCGTAGGCCTCCAGGCGGAACGCGGACGTGAGCTCTGGGGCCTGGCGCGTCACCTCGGGCTGGCGCCGGAGGAGGCGGACGACGCCGTGCAGGAGACCCTGCTTCGGCTGTGGGCCGCCCTGCGCGGGGGAGCGGTCATCGACCGTCCCGACGCGTGGGCCTTCCGCGCCCTCTACCGCCTCGCGATGGATCGCCATCGCCTCCGGCGCCGCGTGCGGCTCCTGACCGAGCGCCTCGGGGGCGGTCCGGCACGAGCGCACGAGGCGCTGGACGCGGCGGACCGGATGGGCATCTGGCAGGCGGTCGAACGTCTCCCGGAGCGCCAGCGCTGGTGCGTCTACCTGCGATATCGAGCCGACCTGCCGTACGAGGAGATCGGGGCGATCCTGGGGATCGCCGCGCCGTCGGCGCGCAGCCACGTCAGCCGAGCACTCGACGCCCTGCGCGTCTCGCTCGGCGAGGAGGAGTAGAGGGAATGGGTCACGACGACCTGGAGCGGCGGCTGCGCACGGAGCGTGGGCCGCGTGAGGCGGGATACGCGCCGGCCGACCTGCCGGCAACCATCGAGCAGCGGGAGCGGCCGCGTCGGGCGGCGAGCGTGATGCGAGTCGGTCTGCTCGCGGGAGCCGCGGTCGCGGCCCTGCTGGCGGTGGCCATCGTCAGCGGCCTCGGGCGCGGCGGGAATGCGAACGTTGGTGGCGTGGGAAGCGGATCGCCGACGGCGAGCCCGTCGAGCGCGCTGGCTACGCCGACACCGGTGGCGAGCACCGGCGGCGCCTGCGCAGCAGGCGACGTCGTCTCGACCGCGGAGCCGTGGGGCGGCGCGGCAGGCGGCCGCGGCACGATCGTGACCGTGACGCTCGCCGATGGCGCAGCCGCGTGTGACGTCGCCACCGGACCGCGTGGCCGAATGGTCGATGGATCGGGGGCGCAGCTCGTCGTTTCGGATGTCGCCGTCACGGGCACGACGCGTCTCGAGCCGGGCGCGAGCTACACGGTCGGCGTCGAGTGGAGCAACTGGTGCCAATCGGCGCCTGCCGGCCCGGTCGGCCTCGAGCTCCAGCTCGACGGCTCGTCATGGATGCCGGTGGCAGTGTCGGGGGGCGCCGACCCGGTGCCACCCTGCAACGGCACCGACCCCACGAGCCTGAGCGTGACGGAGCTCCAGGCGGCGCAGTAGCTCCGGAGCTCCTTGGCGACGAGGGCGGCGAGCGATCGCCGCCCTCGCCACGGTTCCCGGCGAGGTCGCTGCCGGTCATCGGTGCGACACTGGCGCGGATGGCCAACCGACTCGCGGCCGAGACGAGCCCGTACCTGCTCCAGCACGCTCACAACCCGGTCGACTGGTATCCATGGGGGAGTGAAGCGCTCGAGCGCGCGCGCGAGCTCGACCGGCCGATCTTCCTCTCGATCGGCTACTCCGCCTGCCACTGGTGCCACGTGATGGAGCGCGAGTCCTTCGAGGATCCGGCGATCGCCGAGCTCCTCAACGCGCACTACGTGCCGATCAAGGTCGACCGCGAGGAGCGGCCCGACATCGACGAGCTGTACATGGGCGCGGTGCAGGCGATGACCGGCAGCGGGGGATGGCCGCTGAACGTATTCCTCACCCCGGAGCTGGAGCCGTTCTTCGGCGGCACGTACTTCCCGCCTGACGATCGCCACGGCCTGCCGCGCTTCTCGCACGTCCTCACCTCGATCGCGGACGCCTATCGGACGCGACGCGCCGAGGTGGCGTCGTCTGCGGCGGCGATCACGGCACACCTCCGCGCCCAGCTCGACGTCGCGCCGGGCTCCATCGACCCGCAGCTCGCCCAGCTCGACCGGGCCGTGGCGGGCCTCGCCGCCACGTACGACGCGGTCGAGGGCGGGTTCGGCGGGGCGCCGAAGTTCCCGCCGGCCATGACGCTCGAGTTCCTCCTCCGCGCATGGTTCCGCACCGGTGATGACGCCACGCTCCGCATGGTGACCGGCACGCTCGACGCGATGGCCGACGGCGGCATCAACGACCAGCTGGGCGGCGGCTTCGCCCGCTACGCCACCGACGCGCGCTGGCTGGTCCCGCACTTCGAGAAGATGCTCTACGACAACGCGCTCCTGGCGCACGCCTACGTCGAGGGCTTTCGCGCAACGCGGCGCGACCGCTACGCGGAGGTCGCGCGTTCGACGCTCGACTTCATGCTGGCCGAGCTCCGGACACAAGACGGCGGCTTCGCCTCGGCGCTCGATGCCGACAGCGAGGGCGAGGAGGGGCGCTTCTACGCCTGGACCGATGCGGAGCTGCGCTCCGTGCTCGCCGCGGCCGCCTTCGAGGCCGCCGAGGTCGACGCGGTCGCGCGAGCCTGGGACGTCACCCCGTCCGGCAGCTGGGAGGGAGGCCGCTCCATCCTTCATCGCCCGCGTGACGTGGCTGCGGACGACGCGCTGCTCGGCCGCGCTCGGGCCACGCTGCTTGCCGCCCGCGGCGCTCGCGTGCGCCCCGGGCGCGACGACAAGCAGCTCGCGTCGTGGAACGGGCTCGCGTTGCGCGCCCTCGCCCACGCCGCCCTGGTCCTCGACGAGCCCCGATATCGGTCCGCCACGGCGGACCTCGTCGACTTCGTCGAGCGCCACCTCGTGCGGGACGAGGATCGACTGTGGCGCACCGTACGTGACGGTCGCGCCCACACGCCCGCCTTCGGGGAGGACTACCTGTTCCTGGCCGATGGCCTGCTCGCGGCGCACGCGGCGCTCGGGACCCCAGGCCCGCTCCTTCTCGCGCGCCGCCTCGTGGAGCGGGCGATCGCCGACTTCTGGGATCCGGCGGCCGAGGTGTTCGCCGAGACCGGGCCCGAGCACGAGCGTGCGATCGCCCCGGTCCGGAGCCTCGTCGACGGAGCGCTGCCCGCCACGAACAGCGTGGCGGCGGACCTGCTGCCGCGGCTTGCGCTGCTGACCGGCGACGCGGACCTCGACCGCCGGGCGCGGGCGATCCTGCGCAGCGTGGTGCCGGCCCTCGATCGCCAGCCGTCTGGCTTCGGCCGCATGCTCGCCGCGGCGGATCGCGGCCTCCGGCCACCCGTCGACGCGGTGATCGCGGCCGCGGATCCTCGCGCGGATGGCGCCGTCGCGCTGCGGGTCGCCGCCGCGACGCCCTACGCGCCGGACCTCGTCGTGGCCGCGATCGCGCCCGGCGACAGCACCTCAGCGTGGCCGATCTTCGCCGGCAAGGTCCCGCGCGGGAAGGCGACCGCGTACGTCTGCCGCGGCTACGCCTGCCAGGCGCCGACCGAGGACCCTGCGATCGTCGCCACCCAGGTGACCGCCATCAGCCGGGGAGGAAGCTGAGCCGCACCCGTCGCACCGGGTTGTCGCGGTTCGTGTCCAGGAGCGCGACGGACTGCCACGTGCCGAGCGCCATAGTGCCTGCGAGCACGGGAATCGTCAGCGACGGGCCGGCCAGGAGCGGCGTCACGTGGTCGGCACCGTGCCCGGTGGCGCCATGGCGGTGCCGCCAGCGGTCGTCGCGGGGCAGGAGGCGATCGACGGTCGCGAGGAGGTCGTCATCGGATCCGGCGCCGAGCTCCATGATCACAACCCCGGCCGTCGCGTGAGGGACGAAGACGTTGAGCAGGCCGTCGGCACCGCCCGCAGCATCGGCCAGGAAGGCGGCGCAGGCATCGGTCAGGTCGGCGAGCGACGGATCCGACCCGGTGCGGACCTCGACCTCGCGGCTCAACATCCGCGCGAGTATGCGTCACGCGCGGACGGCGGGGTATCATCCGCGTCGCATGCGCCGATCCCCGCGTCCTCGCGCCCTCTCGAACCTCCTCATCCTCCTCCTCGGCATCCTGGCAGCGTGCGCGAGCGCGCCCGCGGTGGACACGCCCACCCCCTCGCCTACGCCGAGCCCCAGCCCGACCGCGAGCCCGAGCCCCACGCCGTCCCCGACACCCAGCCCGACCCCGTCACCGACCCCGGTCCCCACACCGACCCCCATCCCGCTCGACCAGGCGCTGCTGAGCAGCCGGGTCACCGTGCTCGTGGTCGGCACCGATTCGAACGACGAACGGGCGGCGCGTGGCATGGCGATCAACACCGACGCGATGCTCATCGCCAGCATCGACGCCCACCAGCGCCAGATCAGCGTCGTGGCGCTCCCGCGCGACACGGTCGACCTGCCGCTCGGGAACGGGACGTACTACCGCGGCAAGGCAAACGCGATCTACGGCGTGTTCGGCATCGCGACGCTGCGCCGGGCGCTGTCCACGACCTACGGGATTCCGATCGACTACCAGATCGAGATCAACATGAGCGATTTCGGCCGCCTCATCACCGCCGTCGGAGGGCTGAAGATCACGGCGCCCTCGACGATTGTCGATAACCACCTCGGCTTCTACATGCCCGCCGGGACCCACACGCTCGACGCGAACAGCGCGAACATGTACGTCCGCAGCCGACACTCGACCGGCGGCGACTACGGTCGCGGCCGGCGCCAGATGCAGGTCCTCGTGGCGCTCGTCCGGCGCGCCACGGTTCGCGGGCTCGGCCTTGACCTCGCTCGGCTGGCCCGGGACCTCGGCTCGGTGCGCACCGACATCCCCGTCTCGAAGCTGGCCACCTTCATCGAGCTCGCCCGTCGCTCCGCGACCGCCAAGGTGGTGACGCAGGTTCTCGAGCCGCCGCAGTTCGCCACCTTCCAGGGCATCGACGGCGCGCGGGGCTGGGTGATGATCCCGAACATCCCGGCCATGCGCGCCTTCGTGCAGTCGCTCATGCCGGGCTGATCGAAGCGCCTACACCCCCGCGTAGCTGTGCTGCCCGGGGAACAGCAGGCTGGCGCCGAGAAACGTGAACAGGACGCCGGCGAAGCCGATCACGAGCAGCCATGCCGCGAGCCGCCCGGCCCGATCCCGACGCCCGGCGACATGGAGGTACGCGGCGTAGACGAGCCACGTGCCGGCGGCCGCGAGCTCCTTCGGGTCGTTGTTCCAGTACGAGCGCCAGGCGAGGTTGGCCCACACCGAGCCGAGCACGATGGCGGCGGTGAGGATCGGGAACGCCACCAGCACCGCGCGGTGCGCGAGGCTGCGTGCCGTCGCCTCCGCGGGCAGGAAGCCGATCCGACCGCCGGCGACGCGCTGGATCAGCTCGCCGACGGCGGCGAGGAATGCCAGGCCCGCCACCGCATAGGCCACGATCGCGGCGCCGACATGGACGGTGAGCAGAAGCGGCGCCTGGAGCGCCGGCGCCAGCGGGACGATGTCGTCCGGCAGGACCATGGCCACGACGCACAGGAGCGCGGCCAGGCCGGCCACGAGCGGGACAAGCCCCGCGATCGGCTGGCGACGTGCGGCGAGAAGGTAGCCGCCGACGAGGATTGCGGCGACGGCCTGGGACACCTCGGCGAGGTTTCCCCACGGCGCGCGGCCGGCGAGCACGGCGCGGAGCGCCATCGCGACGAGGAGCAGGACGAGTCCGGCAAGCAGGGCGACGGCGCCGAGGCGGCCGACTGCCGCGTCACGCGGGCCGTGTGGCGCTCCGCTCGCGGGCGCAGCGGCGAGCACCGGTCCACCGAGCACCGCGCGGCCGACGCCGGCGACGCACGCGATGCCGAGGCAGGCGAGCGCGGCGGCGAGGAGGCCGGTGCCGAGGGTCATGGGGCGGTCACGCTGAAGCTGCGCGGCCCCGCGCCGTCAGGTGACGGCCACGTCCCGCGTCAGTGCTCCGAGACGCTCGCCAGGGTGGCGCGGGTTCCGCAGCGGTAGCAGGTCTCGTCCGCGGCGCGGATCGTGGCGCCGCAGTTGGCGCAGGCGACGAGCAGCTCCGACTCGTCCTGCACGCAGTAGCGCGCGCCGACCGGGTACTGGAGGCCGTCGACCGGGCAGTACGGGATGCCACGCAGTGTTGACGCGGCTGCGCCGTCGGCGGCACCGGGGAGGAGGGCCACCGCCTGCGTCCCCGGGCCGTCGTGCTCGATCGCGACCTGCGAGACGCGTAGGTAGCCGACGACCAGCCATAGGACGTAGAGGGCGGCGAGCCCGAGCAGCAGGTACGGAAACAGATTCACGAGCACGGTCGTGGA
The DNA here is from genome assembly GCA_963825905.1 of uncultured Chloroflexia bacterium. Lineage (GTDB taxonomy): Bacteria > Chloroflexota > Limnocylindria > QHBO01 > QHBO01 > JAICQM01. The sequence goes on from CAWGUL010000007.1 coordinate 85,380, forward strand.
GTCGTTGGCGACCCACTCGATGAGGTTCGTGATGACGTCCATGGCGCGGCGATTCTAGCATCCGAATCCCGGCGCTCGACGCTCGGTGCGCTGGGGTACACTCCGCCAAATTCGCAACGCGACGGCACATGCCGGACCCCCGAATCACGCGTCAGACACCGCTCACCGAGCTCCACGTGCACCTCGGTGCGGCCGTCACGCCGGCGATCATGTGGGGCATCGCCCACGCCCAGGGGATCCGCCTGCCGACGAAGGATTACTGGGCCTTCCGCGACCTCATCACCGTCGGTCGTCGCAGGCGCGGCTTCGACGCCTACCTCGAGCTGTTCCACTGGACCGAGCTCATCCAGTCCAGCCCGATCGCGGTCGAGCGCAGCGTCTACGAGGTGATCGGGGGCGCCTACCGGCGCAACAACATCACGAAGCTCGAGCTGCGCTTCAACCCGATGAAGCGCAACCGTGGCGGCGAGCAGGACCTCGACCACATCATCGCGGCCGCCGTGCGCGGCATGGACCGCGCCATGCTCGAGTATCCCCAGGTGCGCGCGGGGCTCATCTTCTGCCTCGACCGCGGCTTCAGCTACGAGCTCAACGAGATCATCGCGGCCAAGGCGATCAGCTGGAAGACGCGCGGCGTGGTGGCGGTCGACATCGCCGGCCCGGTCGTCGCGTCGTTCCGCTTTGCCGACTACGCGGACCTCTTCGCCGAGCTGCGGCGTGCCGGGCTGGGTGTCACCGTCCACGCCGGTGAGACCGGCGGGCCGGAGGAGGTCCGGGAGGCGGTCGAGGCGCTCGAGCCGACGCGCATCGGTCACGGCATCAAGAGCGCGCTCGACCCATTCGTGATGGACATGCTGCACGAGCGTGGCGTCGTGCTCGAGATCTGCCCGTCGTCGAATCTCAACACGCGGGTCGTGCGTGACCTCGACGAGGTGCGCCTCCTGCTGCGACGGCTCGTCGATCACGGCGTGCGATTCACGATCAGCACCGATGGACCGGAGATGCTGCGCACCTACCTGCGGGAGGAGCTGAACATGCTGCTCAGGACCGGGATCCTGAGCTTCGAGGAGGTCGAGGCGGCGATTGCCGCCGGTCACGCAGCCTCGTTCGTCGATCGCACGCCGGCGATCGAGCGGGTCGTGCTGCCGGTCGAACCGACCGCGCGCATCGGCGTCGGAGCCTCCAGGCTAGCCCGATATACTGCCGGCCGTGTCCTCGATCTGGCGACCGGTTCGTGAACGGGCTCCCACCCGCAGCCTGATGGCGATCGTCGCCCATCCCGGTGACGAGGCATTCGGCTTCGGCGGCGCGATCGCGAGCGCGGCCGCGAGCGGGGCGTACGTCGTGGTCGTGTGCGCGACACGTGGCGTCTTCGACGCCCGGCTGCTCGACAAGGCGCCCGCTCCCGGCGGCCGCAACCGGGCGGTGACGAAGCCGACCGTGTGGCGCAACCTCGACACGGTCCGCGAGGACGAGATCCGGCGCAGCGTGGCGATGCTCGGGGTCCGGGTGCTCCGCATGCTCGACTACGCAGAGACGACGCTCGAGGCCGTCGACTTCGACGAGCTCGTCGGGCGCATCGTGGAGCCGATCCGCATGCATCGGCCGGAGGTCATCCTGTCGTTCGGGCCCGACGGCGCGACCGGCGATGCGGATCACGTCGTCCTCCATCGCGCGGTCCGCGCCGCATTCGACCGTGCCGGCGAGCCGCTCGCCTACGAGGACGACCTGGAGGAGGACCAGGTGGCGTGGCGCGCCGCGAAGCTCTACGAGCTCGCCGCCCCGGGAGGCGCCGTCGACATGGCCGGCGTGCCGGGGCGGCGTCCGGCGAGGCGCTCACGATCGAGCTCGGTGAGCTGGCGCCGCTCAAGCTCGGCGCGATCAACCGCCACGTGACGCAGACCGGCTCCGATGGCGCCTTCAGCGACTGGACCGATGCGGATCGGGACGCCTACCTCGGCAGCGAGTCCTACCGCCTCGTGCGCTCGAACCTGCCGGTGGCTGCCGGATCGGGCGAGGCGGGCGGCGAGACGTCGCTCTTCGACGGGCTGCCCTGACCCCTCGGCCGTCCGCAGGTCGCACGCCAGGTCAGGGTCGGGACGCCCGGGGTCGCCTCTGCTACGCTCGTGGCGCCACCATCGGTCCGGAACGAAAGGACGCCCTGACGCACGCATGCCCGAGTTGCTGACGAACGACAACATCATGACCGCACTCGCGCGGGTGAAGGATCCCGAGATCGGCCGCGACCTCGTCTCGCTCGGGATGGTGAAGCAGATCACGATCGAGGGCACCGTCGTCGACCTCACCGTCGAGCTCACCACGCCCGCCTGCCCGCTGAAGGCGACGATCGAGAACGACATCACCCGCGAGCTCGGCGCGCTGGGTGCGGACGTCGTCCGGGTCGACTGGGCGAGCAACGTGAAGCGTAGCTTCGGCGGGCCGGCGGCGGATCTCATCCCGGGCGTCAAGAACACGATCGCGGTGGCCTCGGGCAAGGGCGGAGTCGGAAAGACCACCGTGGCGGTGAACCTGGCCGTCAGCCTCGCCCGCGATGGCGCTCGCGTCGGCCTGCTTGATGCGGACATCACCGGTCCGAACGTGCCGCTCATGATGGGCACGACCGGCGCGCACGTCACCGGCAACGGAGGTCGCGTCAACCCCGTCACGAGCCATGGCGTGAAGATGATGAGCATCCAGTACTTCCTCACCGGCGACGCGCCCGTGATCTGGCGCGGCCCGCTCATCCACTCCGCCATCCAGCAGTTCCTGCGCGACGTGGAGTGGGGCGAGCTCGACTACCTCGTCGTCGACCTGCCGCCGGGCACCGGCGACGCCGCGCTCTCGCTCAGCCAGCTCATCCCGCTGACCGGGGCCGTCGTCGTCACCACGCCGCAGGAGGTGAGCCTCGCCGACGCGCGCAAGGCGATCGCGATGTTCACGAAGGTGAACGTCCGGACCCTGGGCGTGGTCGAGAACATGTCCGGCTTCATCTGCCCGAACTGCCACGAGGAGCACGACATCTTTGGCTCGGGCGGTGGTGAGAAGATCGCGCGCGAGCTGGAGCTCGACGTCCTCGGCCGCATCCCGCTCGAGCCGGGTGTGCGAACCGGTGGAGACGCGGGCGTGCCGATCACGTCGACGCAGTATCCGGGCGGCGGTGACTCCCGTGCCGCGGAGGCGCTGCGTGAGCTCGCCCGCACCGTGGCCGGCCGCGTCAGCGTCGTGGCCGCGCCGTTCGCCGGAGTCGGCGCGGCCTGACCGAGGGGTCGGCGGATCGTCCCGCCGCCGCGCGACCATCGGGGGATTGTCCATGCTGCGGGCTGCCGACGAGAATGCGCCATGCGCATCGCCGTCATCTCGGATCTGCACGCCAATCTGCCCGCCCTGCGCGCGGTCGTCGACGATGCCGCACGCATCGGATGCGACGAGCTGTGGTGCCTCGGTGACGTCGTCGGCCGCGGCCCGCACCCGAACGAGGTCTGCGCGGAGCTCCAGCGCCTGGGGATCCCGGTCGTCCAGGGCAACTGGGACGAGGCGGTGGGCATGGATCGCGACCAGCCCGGCACGCTGTGGCCGAGTTCGGACACCGAGACGGCCGGTCTGGCCTCGCTCGCCTGGACGCGTGAGCAGGTCAGTGACGAGCATCGGCGCTGGCTGCGTGCCCTGCCGATGACGCTGCGCCTCACGACCGAGGACCGCAGCGCGCTCATCTTCCACGGCTCGACCGTGCGGCAGGGTGAGTACCTCTGGGCGAACCGGCCGTCGCGCGCCTTCGCCCGGATCGCGGCCGACGAGGGCGACGATCTCTTCTGCTTCGGCCACACCCACGAGTCGTTCCATCGCGTCGTGGGACCGGCCCATTTCGTCGCGGCGGGTTCGGTCGGCTGCGGCGGCGACGGCGATGCGCGGGCCCGGTATGCGGTCATCTACGTCGGCGGGGACATCGTGGTCGGGTTCCGCAGCGTCGACTACGACCACGCACCGGTGGTGGCGGACCTCGCCGCCGCCCGGCTGCAGCATCGACCTGCTCGGCGTGCCGCCCGCGCCGCATCCGCGCGTCGCCGCCTAGCTCAGCGTCCCTTCGCTGCCTCGGCTGCGGCGGAGGTCGGCGCGGACCCTGCGCTCGCTCGCTTCTCTCGCTTCTCGCGGCTGAATGGCCGTCCGACGGCTGCAGGCGCCACGCTCCGTCCGACGACGCCGGCCAGGATGATGATCGTGATCAGGTACGGCAGCGCGCCGTAGAACTGCGACGGGATGCCGGACAGGAAATCACCCAGCGCACCCTTCGGCGGCCCGAAGCGGACGGCGCGCTGGATCCCCTCCGAGGCGGTGAAGAGGAGCGCGGCGCCGAATGCGCCGACCGGCGTCCATCGTCCGAAGATGAGCGCCGCGAGGGCGATGAAGCCACGGCCGTTCGTCATCTCGCCCTGGAATGAGTTTCCGAACTCGATCGTCAGGTAGGCGCCGGCGAGCCCGGCGAACACGCCGCCGAGGATCGACGTTCCGATAGCGGAGGGCGATGACGTCGATGCCCACCGTCTCCGCCGCCTCGGGGTGATCGCCGACGGCCCGCGTGCGGAGGCCCCATCGGCTCCGGAAGAGGAGGAGCTGGAGCAGGATGACCGAGACGATGAGGGTGAGCGCGATCGGTCCGTGGGCGAAGCAGCGCATTGAACAGCCAGCCGACGGCAGGGAGGTCGGTGAGGGCCTTCGGGGGCTGCCAGGCGGCGAACTGGCCCGCCGATGGCGGGGCATGCTGGCTGATCAGCAGGTTGAGGTAGCCGGTGATGCCGACCGCGAAAATGTTGATGATCGTGCCGGAGATGATCTGGTCGGCCCGTACCGAGATCGACAGCCACGCGTGGACGAGCGAGACGAGCATCGCCGCGCCGATCCCCGCCGCGAGGCCGATGAGCAGGGCCGGCGTGGCGCCCAGGAGCCCGGGATCGCCGTGGATCGCCTGGGCGGTGAGGGAGGCGGTCCACCACGCGACGAATGCGGCGGTGAGCATCATGCCCTCGATCCCGATGTTGACGACGCCCGGACCGCTCGTTCATGAAGCCGCAGAGCGCCCCGAGGGCGATCGGCGTGGCGGCGCTCACGATCGTCGGCGCGATGATCGGCATCACGCCGATCAGGTAGCCGATGAACTGGAAGAGGATCCCGATGATCGGGGATGCCGTAGAGGCCGTCGATCACTTCGCCACCTGCTCACCGTACGAGCGGGTGACGGTCTGGATCTCGGACACGCCTGGCCCCGGCGGTCCGGACCCGGAAGATCGCCCTCACGAGGAGCTCGGCGGCGAGGAAGAAGAGGATCACCGCCTGGAGGACGTTGATCATCTGGACCGGGATTCCCGCCTGGATCTGCATGAGCCCGGCGCCGGCGCGCATCGCCCCGAAGAGGATGCCGGCGAGGAGGATGCCGACCGGGTGCGCGCGCCCGAGCAATGCGACGGCGATCGCGTCGAATCCGACTGACGTGGCGTATGCAGCAGGCATGTGGTGAATGGTGCCGAGCACCTCGATCGTGCCGGCGAGTCCGGCAAGCAGGCCGGAGATCGCCATCGTCAGGACGATGAGCGAGCGCGCGCCCATCCCGGCGTAGCGGGCGGCATCGGGGTTCGCGCCGACCGTTCGGATCTCGAAGCCAAGCGTGCTGCGGAACAGGAGCCAGAAGATGATCGGCACCGCCACCAGCGCGAGCACGATCCCGAGGTGGCCGTCGCGTCCGATGAGGATCGGCAGGATGGCCGTGGTGATCGTCTCGGTCCGGGCGAATGACACGTGGGCGCCGCGGAGCGGCCCGGAGGCGACGTAGGCGACGATCTGGATCGCGACGTAGTTCAGCATGATCGTGGTGACGACCTCGTGGGCGCCGGTGAACGCCTTGAGGAAGCCGGGGATGACGCCGTAGGCCATGCCAGCAATGGCGCCGGCGAGGATCGCGATCGGGATCGCCGCGATGGGCGGCAGCCCGCCGGTCGCGACGCCCATGGCCGCCGCCGCGAGCGCACCGAAGAGGAACTGGCCCTGCGCGCCGATGTTGAACAGGCCCGCCTTGAAGCCGAGCCCAACCGCGAGACCGGCCAGGATCAGCGGGGCCGCCTGCGAGATCGTGCTCACGATCGCGTCCACCGAGCCGAACGAGCCGACGACGAGCGCCCAGTAGGCGGTGAGCGGCAGCGTCGGTTCGAGGTGGCCGCGGACGAGCGGGCTCGAGACGATCATGATCAGCGCCCCGACGAGAGCGCGAGCAGGATCGCGAGGCTGGGGACGAGGACCACTTGCCGGAGGCGCGCCGCGAAGGAGCGTCGGCGGGGCGCGTCCGGAACGGAGGCCTGCGGCGGTTCGCGGAGGGAGTCGGTCGTCAGCGGGGCCGCTCACGCCGCGTCCTCCGGGGCCTGGGCGTCGCGCGTCTTCCCGCCGGTGGCCATCAGCAGACCCGATCTCCTCACGGTTCGTCGATCGCGCGTCGAGCACGGCGACGATCTCGCCGCGATACATGACCCCGATCCGGTCGGACAGCTCCAGGACCTCGTCGAGCTCGGCGGAGACGAGGAGGACGGCGCAGCCGGCGTCGCGCCGTGCGATCACCTGGCGGTGGATGAACTCGATGCTCCCCACGTCGAGGCCGCGGGTCGGCTGGTCGAGGACGAGGAGGCTGAGCTCCCCATCGAACTCGCGCGCGACGACGACCTTCTGCTGGTTGCCGCCCGACAGCGTGCCGGCGAGCACGGTGGGTGACGGCGTGCGCACGTCGTACTCCGCGATCAGGCGCTCGGCGTTCTGCGCGGTCGCCTCGTCGTCGCGGACCATGCCGCGCGCGTACGGGGCGTGGTAGTAGTCGTTGAGGACGAGGTTGTCGGTGAGTGGGAAGCTGAGCACCAGCCCGTACCGATGCCGGTCGGCGGGCACGAAGCCGACCCCGCGCCGATGAAGCTCTCGCGGCGATGCGCCCGGTCACGTTGCGCCCGTTCAGCGCCACCGTCCCGCCGGACGATCTCCGCAGCCCGATCAGCGACTCGACGAGCTCGTCCTGGCCGTTGCCGGCGACGCCGGCGATGCCGAGGATCTCGCCCTTGCGCACCTCGAGGCTGACGCCGTGGACGACCTCCTGCCCGCGCGCATCCTTCACGCTCAGGCGCTCGACCGTGAGCGCAGGGTCGGTCGGATGGCTCTCGCCGCGGTCGACGGTGAGCTGCACGCCGCGGCCGACCATGAGCTCCGCGAGGTCGTCCTCGTCGGTCTCGGAGGGAATGCGGGTCCCGACCACGCGACCGCGACGGATGACCGTGATCCGATCGGCGATGTCGAGGACCTCGTTGAGCTTGTGGCTGATGAAGATGATCGCGGTCCCGAGCTCCTTCGTGAGCTGGCGCAGGACGACGAAGATCTCGCGCGTCTCCTGGGGGGTGAGGACGGCGGTGGGCTCGTCGAGGACGAGCACCTCCGCCTCGCGGTAGAGCGCCTTGAGGATCTCGACCCGTTGCTGCCAGCCGACCGACAGGGAGCCGACCTGCTCATCGGGATTGACGTCGAATCCGAACCGCTTGCCGAGCTCGCGGATGCGACGGTGCGCGGCACCGCGGTCGAGGAAGACCGGGTTCGCCATCGGCTCGTCGCCGAGGAGGATGTTCTCGGCGACCGAGAGGACCGGGACGAGCATGAAGTGCTGGTGGACCATGCTGATCCCGCGGTCGATGGCATCGGCCGGCCCGTCGATGGTCACCGGCCGGCCGCCCAGGAGGATCTCACCCTCGTCGGGCTGCGCGAGCCCGTAGAGGATGTTCATGAGGGTTGACTTGCCCGCCCCGTTCTCGCCGAGGAGGCCATGAATCTCGCCGCGCCGGACGTCGAGCGAGATGCCGTCGTTGGCAAGGACCCCCGGATACCGCTTCGTGATCCCGCGCATCTCGAGCAGCGGCGCGTCCGACGCGGCCGCGGGGCGCGAGGCTTCGGGATCGCGCGTCATCGCGAAGGCCCTCTGCTCTTGAGGAAACGAAGCGGGCAGGTCGATCCTGGTGAACGACCTGCCCGCGAAAACCGCTACCTGGCTGGGCTCAGTTGCCCGTGTCCGGGGTGCCCGAGAAGCACTTGTTCGACGGCTGGCACGGATCGAGCGTTCCGCCACCCATCTTCCCGAGCGCGTCGTCGACCTTCGACTGGATGTCGGAGGTGATGAGATCGGCGAACTGGTAGAAGGGAGCCAGACCGATGCCGCCGTTGTCGGCGCCGTAGAACACGTTGCCCTTCCGTGGGCTGCCACCGCCGGCGGCGATGATGCCCTCGGAGACGGCGAGCGTGAGCTTCTTCTCGGCGCTGGTGACGATGCACTCGGCGCTGTCCGGGAGGGACGCGTGCTGGTCGACATCAACGCCGATGGCGTAGATGCCGGCTGCCTGTGCCGCCTGGATCAGGCCGTTGCCCGTCTTGCCAGCGACCTGGAAGAGGACGTCGACGTCGCTGTTCTGCTGGAGGAACTGGTCGCCGAACGTCTTGCCGCCGGTCGGGTCGTTGAAGGCGGCGGTCAGGTCATCGCTGACGTACTTCAGGGTGACCGTCGCGTCGGACTTCACGCTCTTCGCGCCGTTCTCGTAGCCACGCATGTAGTTGACGACCGGCGGGATCGTGCCGGAGCCGCCGATGGCGGCGATATGGCCCGACTTGCTGATGCTGGCCGCGACGATGCCGGCGAGGTAGCCGGCCTGCGCCTCGTTGAAGATCACGCTCTCGTAGTTGGCGAGCCCTGCACCCGCGGCCGCATCGGCGCCAGCCTGGAACTGGTCGACACCGATGAAGTGGATGTTCGGGTTCGCCTTGGCGGCCGCGAGGGTCGCGTCGCCGAGCGCGAAGCCGATGGTGACGATGATGTTGTAGTTCTGGCCGACGAAGGACTGGATGTTCTTGTCGTAGTCGGCGGACTGGGTGGTGACGATGTTCTGCGGCTGTGCGGCGCCGATCGCGGCCGCGCCACGCAGGGCACCCTCCCAGCTGTACTGGTTGAAGTTGCGGTCATCGAGCGTCCCGACGTCGGTCACGACGCCGATCTTCAGGTCGCTGCTGCCCGGTGCAGCGTTCGACGGCGAGGGGGTCGGCTCCGCGCTCGCGTCGCCGACCGGCACGCAGAGTCCGTTGGCCGCCACGGTTGCGCTGGCGCTGGCACTGCCGCTGCCGGCGGCCGCGCTGCTGCTCCCGGAATTCGTCCCGCTGCAGGCGGCAAGGATCAGGGCCAGGATGGCCAGCATTGCCATCGGCGCGAAGCTGGGGGACCTTCGCATCAAGTTGCTCCTCCGCACCACTCGGGTGCACATCTGCCGCCTCCGCGCGGCGCGTGGTGGGATGCGCCCGAGCGAGGTGTGCCCGGCGCAGAATCTGCGGCATGATACTGCCTCGCGAAGGCCCCACTCAACCTTCTGCGACGTGGTTCGGGCGTTCGGCTGGCTATCATGCCGGCCCATGGCCCTGCCGCGACCTCCGCGCCTGGCGATCTTCGACCTCGACGGCGTGGTGTACCGCGGCGACGTGCCGGTCCCCGGCGCGGTGGCGGCGATCGCCGCCCTCGAGCGTGCGGGCATTGCTGTCCGCTTCGCCACGAACAACTCCACCGTCAGTCGCGAGGTCTACGTCGCCCGCCTGGCCGCGATGGGGATCGCCACGAGCGCCGACCGCGTGGTCACCTCCACCTCGGCGACGATCGAGCACCTGCGCCGCCACCTCCCCGAGGTGCGCTCGACGCTGACCCTCGGGGGTCCGGGCATGCTCGACGAGCTGGCGGCGGCCGGTTTCGACGCGCACCACGCCGCGGAGGTGGAGGGGGAGGGATATCAGGGCGGGCCGCTTCGACGGGCGTGGGATGCGCTCATCGTGGGGCTCGACCGCCGCGTCACCTATCGCTCGCTCGGGATCGCGACGAGCGCCGTTCGCGAGGGTGCCCGCTTCATCGCCACCAACGCCGACCATCGCTACCCGACGCCCGACGGCTTCCTGCCCGGCGCGGGGGCGGTGGTCGCCGCCGTCGCGGTCGCGAGCGGGCGCGAGCCCACGGTGATCGGCAAGCCATCGCCGGCGATGTTCGGGGCGATCCTCGAGGCGGCTGGCTGCGCCCCCGAAGAGGCAGTGGTGATCGGCGACAACCCCGACGCCGACATCGTCGCGGCTCATCGGGCCGGCATCGCGTCGGTGCTCGTCCTGACCGGCGTCGCCGACGCGCGCTGCCGCGGCCGCGCTCGCCGGGGAGCGCAGGGCCGACCTCGTGCTCGCCGGGCCGGGCGAGCTGCCCGCCGCCCTCGGGATCGGGGTCAGCTGATGCGGGTCGCCAGCCACTCGCCCCAGGCACGCTCGGCGGCGGCGGCGAGGGGCGCCATCACGTTGCTCGGCGCGAAGGCGCGGCGGAACGCGTTGGTCGCGATCGCGGCAAGCTCGGCATCGGTCAGGCCGATGAACTGCGATGCGCGCGCCATCTCCTCGGAGAGGGTGATGTCGCTCACCGTGCGGTCGTCGGTCGAGATCGTGACCGAGATCCCGGCCCGGTGGAGCGCGGCCAGCGGATGGGCCGCGAGGTCGGCGACGATGCCCGCCTGGACGTTGCTGGTCGGGCACAGGTCGAGGGTCACGTCGCGCGCCCGCAGGAGCGCCATCACCTCCACGTCGCCGGCGGCGGTCACACCGTGGGCGATGCGCCGCACCCCGAGGTCGAGCGCCTCGACGATGCGCTGCGCGCCCGCCACCTCGCCCGCGTGGGCCGTGGTGGCCAGCCCGCCCCGCTCCGCGGCCACGAAGGCCGCCGCGTGGGGCGGCGCCGGGTATGCCTCCTCCGGCCCGGCGAGATCGAAGCCGACGACCGGCGGCCCGAAGGAGGCGGCCGCCTCGGCGAGCCGCACGTTGGCTGCCGGAGGGTGGCTCCGCATGGCGGTCACGATGAGGCCGACGAGCGGAGCCCGCCCCCCGAGACTGCCTGCCGCCCGGGCGATGCCGTCGACGACCGCCGCGATCACCTCGTCGACCGCGAGCCCCGCCTCGAGGTGGAGGCGGGGCGCCCAGCGCAGCTCCGCGTACCGCACTCCGTCGTCGGCAAGGTCGGCGACGAGCTCGGCGCTGACACGGGTCAGCGCCGCGGCGGTCTGGAGCACCGCGATCGGCAGGTCGAAGTACGTCAGCAGCTCCGCCTGGTCGCGGCAGTGCGCCGGCGCCACGAGTCGCTCGCGGGCGTCGGCCACGCTCGCGAGCGCGATCCCGGCGCGCGCGGCGAGCTCGACCGCGGTCGCGGGGCGCACGGCGCCATCGATGTGCTGGTGCAGCTCCGCCTTCGGCAGCCCCCGCAGCTCCGCGGCAAGGTCCATCCGCCGATGATAGGCCCGGGTGTCGTGGCCAGGGCCGTGGCGGCGGTGGCGCTCGCCGGTGTCCCCTTCGCGCTCCGAGCCGGCCCCGCGTTCCTCGCCGATCCGCCCCGCTTCGCGCATGGCGTCGCCGCGGCGACCGTGGCGCTTGCCGGCGCGCGGGAGCAGGTCGACACGGCCCTGGCATCGGTGACCGCCGCGATCGACGCCACCCGCCAGGCGTCGATCAGCGCCTCGACCGACGCGTCGCTCGACGTGGCGACGTTCGCCGCCGCGGCATCGGCGGTGCGCGCCTCCGCCGCCCCGATCGCGGCGGCTGCGGCCGCCATCCAGCGGGCGCGCGGCATGCTCGGTCCGTTCGAGATCCGTCTCGGACCGCTGGGGACCGACGGTGACCGCACGGCGGGGATCGGCGACGGGGTCGACGCCGCGCGCGCGTCGGCGGCCGGCTTCATCGCGCTGCGCACGAACGCGACCGCGGTGCTGGAGGCGCTGCGGCGCTCGGCGACGGCCCTCGGCCGCGCTGACGCCGCGGGCGCGTCCGCCGCGGCCGACGAGGCGGCTGCGGCGCTCGACCTCGTGCGGCCGAACGCGTCGACGCTGCCGGAGCTGCGGCTGTGGCTCGAGACCACGTCCGATCTGCTCGCGACCGTCCGCGAGGCGGTGACCGCACTGCGGAACGGCGACCACGCCGCCGCGATCGCGGCCCAGCGCCGCCTCGCCGATGCCGCGGAGGAGGCGGCCGTATCCGACCGTGCGCTCAGCCTGGCGGTGAGCGAGGGTGCCGGCCGGGTGCTCGGCACGCCGCTGCTCCAGCTCGCCACCCAGGCGCGCGCACTCGTCGACGCCCAGGGCGCGCTCGACGCCGCGAGCGCCGGGCTGCTGGCGCTCGACGCCCGGGATGGGGCACCCTTGGCACCGTGACCGACCAGCCCGACGAGGCACAGGATCCGGACCGGCTCATCCAGCACCGCATCGCGGACCGCTATCGGGTGCTGGAGCTGCTCGCGCGCGGCGGCATGGCGCGTGTCTACCGCGCGCATGACGAGCGCCTCGACCGCGACGTGGCCGTGAAGGTGCTCGCCGAGCCGTACGCCAGCGACGCGGCGTTCGCCGAGCGCTTCCTGGCGGAGGCACGCACGGCAGCCGGCCTCGCGCACACGAACCTCGTCCATGTCTACGACTCGGGCCAGGACGGTGACGCGCGCTACATCGTCATGGAGCTCCTGTCGCGCTATCGGACGCTCCGCGACAAGCTCAGCGCAGACGGGCCGCTGCCAGCGAGCGAGGCGGTGGAGCTCGCCGCCGAGATCCTCGCTGGGCTCGCCCTCGTCCACGATCGCGGCCTCGTCCATTGCGACGTGAAGGCGGCGAACGTGATGGTCGGCCCAGGCCCGGCGAAGCTCATCGACTTCGGGATCGCCCGGACGCCGGCGGGGAGCGGCAGGGGCACGTCGCTCGGGTCGCTGCACGCGATGCCGCCCGAGCAGCTTCGGGGCGAGCCGCTCAGCCCCGCCAGCGACCTGTTCGCCACCGGCGTCGTCCTCTACCAGGCGCTGACCGGGCAGGTGCCGTTCGACGCCGACACGCCGGAGGCGATGCTGGCGGCCGAGGGCCAGCCGCCGGGTGCGCCGTCGACCCGCCGCCCGGGGATCCCACGCCGCCTCGACGCGGCCGTCGCGCAGGCGCTCGACCCGGAGCCGTCTCGACGGTTCCGCAACGCCCGTGCCATGGCGGCCGCGCTTGAATCGGCGATCGCGACGCCCGACGCACGCGTCGACGAGACCGAGGTGGTTCCCGCCAGCCCGGCGCCGGAGGCGGGGTACGTGCCGCCGCTCGTGCTCCCCTCCGGCGGCCCGATCCGGCGCGACGGACCCCCGCGAGCCGTCGCCGCGGGCGGTTCTCGTCGTCGCGGCGGCATGGGCGCGTGGGTGCTCGCCGCGTTGACGATCGTCGTGGGGCTGGTCGTCGTGTTCACCATCGTCAGTCTCGGGCAGGTGCCCGGCGGTGGCGGCCCGGGGAGTCCCAGCGCCACCTCGTCGGCGAGCCTCCCTGCGGGGAAGGTGAGCGTGCCGAACACGATCGGGATGAGCGAGGCGCAGGGCGAGGCAGCAGCAAAGCAGGCTCACCTCGACTGGACGATCAAGTTCGAGACGGTCACCAGCGGCGCGGCCGGAATCTACGACCAGGAGCCGGCCGCGGGCACGCCGGTGGACGTCGGCAGCCGCTTCGTCATGTACGCCCATCGCGTCCGGAACTGACCGCCCGGCGCGTCTATACTCGAAAGGCCGGCGCCGCCCATTGGCGTGCAACCTGCCGGTGTTCGACCACTGCCAACAGGAGAAGCCTCGATGCGCCTGCGCGCCGAATCGGGCGATCCGGCCACCGTCCAGGCCGATGTGCTCGCCGTCCCGATCTACAAGGAGGATCGCGAGATGCCCGCCGACCTCGCGGCGCTCGATGCGGCCTCCGGCGGCGTCATCAGCAGGGCGATCGAGTTCGGCGAGTTCAACATCACCGAGCACCACAGCGCGCTGATCGACGGTGGGAATCTCGCCGCCGATCGCGTCCTGCTGGTGAATGGCGTGCGGCGCGGCCGCGGACCATGGCGCGCGCGGCGCATCGCATCCACGGCCAGCCGACGGCTGCAGGGCCGCGGCGCGCCCCGGCTTGCGCTCTGGCTTCGGGACGGCGAGGACGTCGACGGATACGCGGCGGCGACGGTAGGCGCGACGCAGGGCACGTACCGGCCGCACGCCATCTACGGGCGCGTGCGCGACACCCCGGCCATGCTGCGGAGCGTGGAGGAGCTCGTCCTGGTGGGGGAGCAGGTGCCCGACCAGGCCGGCCTGGACCGCGCGGTCATCATGGCGGAGGGCGTGGAGTTCGGGCGCACGCTCGCGAACCGCGCCGCCAACGACCTCTATCCGGAGCGCATGGCCGAGGTCGCGCGCGAGCTCGAGGCCGATGGCTGCACGGTCGAGGTCCTCGACGTCGCGGCCATGGAGGAGCTCGGCATGGGCGCCCTCCTGGGCGTCGGCCAGGGCGCGACCCACGAGCCGCGCCTGATCGCCATCAAGCTCCCCGGCTGGGAGAAGGCCTCAGCCGAGCGGCGGCTCGCGATCGTCGGGAAGGGCGTCTGCTTCGACTCGGGCGGGATCAGCATCAAGCCGGCCGACAAGATGGAGGAGATGAAGCACGACAAGTCCGGCGCCGCGGCCGTGATCGCGGCGGCGCGGACGGTCGCCCGCCTCAACCCGGATGCGCCGCTCATGGCGGTAGCGCCGATGGTCGAGAACATGCCCGGCGGCAACGCGCAGCGGCCTGGCGACGTGGTGAAGGCGATGAACGGCAAGACGATCGAGGTGACGAACACCGACGCCGAGGGACGCCTCATCCTCGCCGACGCGCTCCACTGGGCGGAGCGGCAGGGCGCGACCCACCTCGTCGACATCGCGACCCTGACCGGCGCGGCGATGGTCGCGTTCGGCGAGCTGATCAGCTGCTACTTCGCACGGTCCGCGCGAATGGGGCGCAGGAGGTGGCGCGCGCCGCCGACGCGACGGGGGAGTGGTTCTGGGAGATGCCGCTGGCAACCGAGTATCGGCCCGCCTACGACTCCGCGCACGCCGACATCGTCAACTCCGGCGGCCGCGACGGCTCGCTGATCAAGAGCGCGGTCTTCATCGCCGACTTCGTCACGAAGCCGTGGGTCCACGTCGATATCGCGGGCGCCGCGTACCTGACGTCGGACAAGGCCACGAACCCGAAGGGCGCGCTCGGCACGGGGGTCACGACGCTCACCCGCCTCGCGCTGGACTACGCCGCCGGCGCCTGAGCCTCGGGGGAGCCCACACATGACGAAGCGCCCGCCGGCGAGGCCGGCGGGCGCCATCGGTCTGCGCTGCTAGCGGTCGCCGTCGGCGACGTCGCGCGCGGTGTCCTTGGCCTTGCCCCACTCGTCCTGGAGCTTGCCCTCGGCCTGCTCGGCCTGGCCCTCGGCCTCGGTGCGCGGGTTGTCGGTCGCGTCCCCCCACTCCTCCTTGGCCTTGCCGATGCCTTCCTTGACGGTTCCGCCGATGCGATCAGAGTCCATGAGTTGCACCCCATTACGGTGTTCGTTCTGTCCGGCGGCGTTCGAGACGCCGCCGATGCCCTCATGGAAGGCAGAACGCGTGCCAGCACCGCCGGCCATCGGTCGCGACGGGACGATCGGGCCATGTCGAGCCGGCAGGGACGATCGGTAGGATGGCGCGGTGCGCGCGAGCACCGCGCGCCGTGACGAGGAGCGGCCACCGACCGTGCAGCCCATCGTGATCGTGGCGGGGATCGGCTTCGCGCTGCTCGGCGCCGCCGCGGAGCGGCTTGCCAGCCGCTGGCCGGTCGAGGAGGCGAGTCACCGGTCGCCGGGGCTGCGGACCGGCATCCTCGCGCTCGCCGCGGCGCTCGCGGCCGCCGCCATCGTGGCACGCTCGACGCTGCCATGGTGGGCGACGGCGGTCCAGCTCCTCGTCCTCGGCCTGCTCACCGTCCTGACCGCGACCGATTGGGAGCAGCGCCGGCTGCCGCACCTGGCGCTCGATCCGCTCATCCTCGTGGCGCTCGCGTTCGTGCCCTTCAACCCGACCGTGGAGCCGCTGTGGGCGCTCGTCGGGGCGGCCTCGGCCGTCCTCTTCCTGTGGGTGGTCGGCCTCGTCGTCCGTGGCGGCGTCGCCCTCGGCGACCTCTACCTGGTCGCGCCGATCGGCCTGCTCGTCGGCTGGCCGGCGATCTTCTCGGTCATCTTCATCGCCGCCATCTGCGCCGCGCTGGCGAGCATCGTCCTGCTGGCGACCGGGCGCGCGGCGATGAAGACCTACATCCCGTTCGGGCCGTTCCTCGTCCTGGGAGCCGTCATCACGCTCGTCCGCGATCCGGATCTGCTCGGCCCGCTCGCCGGCGCGGTGGCCGCGCTGCTCCGCTGACGCCCGCGCTGCTCCGCTGACGCCCGCGCCGAGCGGAGGCGTCATTCGACCGCGTGCGGCGGGACTGCTACCGTAGCCGCCAGATGCGTCCGGTCATGCAGCGGCGGCGTCATCGGCTGATGATGCGCCGCACCACGGTTCGCGGGTCGAGCCGTCGACGAAGCCTCACCACCGCCTTCGTGGTCGTCGTGGGCGCCTTCGCGATCATGATCGGCGGCTCGGTGCTCGGCACCGCGGGCGGCCTGCTGGCCGCCTACAACTACTTCGCCTCCGGGCTGCCGCAGCCGAACGTCCTCGACAACCTGTCGCTGCCGCAGTCGTCGTACGTCTACGACCGCACCGGCAAGACCTTGCTCGCCCGATTCGAGTGCCAGAACCGCGACACGGTGACGTTCGACCAGATCCCTCCGTACCTCGTCGACGCCACCGTCGCGACCGAGGACCGCACCTTCTGGACGAACGACGGCGTCGACTACAGCGCGGCCATCGCCGCCATGTACGCCAACATCAAGGCCGGCGGCATCGTCCGCGGCGCGTCGACGCTCACCCAGCAGATGATCGACTACGCCGCCGTGCTCAGCGAGCAGCAGGGGGTGGAGCCGAGCGCACCGGCCGCCAGCCAGCCGATCACGACCAGCCTGCCGCCGGACCCGTCCGCGGCCCCGAGCGAGCCGACCGCGGCCGCCGAGGAGGAGGTCTGCACGCCGCCCGCGCCGCGCCAGCACCCCGGCATCGACGACAAGATCCGCGAGCAGATCTTCGCGCGCGAGGTGACCGCCCAGTACCCCGGCGTGCAGGGCAAGAAGCGGATCCTCACCACGTACCTCAACCTCGTCTACTACGGCAACGGCTCGTACGGCGTGAAGGCCGCGGCCGCGAACTACTTCGGCATCACCGATCTCTCGCAGCTCACCCTGGCGCAGTCCGCCTTCCTCGCCGGCCTCCCGCAGCTGCCGAGCGTCTACGACCCGTACCAGAATCCGAACGGCGACCCGGGTTCGGAGCAGGCCGCCGCGGCCGCCATCGGGCGCCGGACCCAGGTCCTCGACTCGATGCTCCGCGATGCCTATATCACGAAGGCGCAGCGCGACGAGGCGAACGCGGTCACCTGGACCGCGATGAACCCGAGCCGGGTGTCGAGCCCGCTGCGCGAGCCGCATTTCACGTTCCGGGTGCGAAGCGAGGCGGAGCGCATCCTCGCCACGCTCGGCTTCCAGAACCCGGCGTTCGAGCTGCGGACCGGCGGCTACAAGATCACGACCTCGATCGACCTCGGCCTCCAGGAGCAGGCCCACAAGGAGGTCGCGAAGTGGGTCGCCGCGCTGTCCGACAAGAACGTCGGCAACGGCGCGCTGGTCGCCATCAACTCGGCCACCGGCGAGATCATCGCCTACGTCGGATCGGTCGACTACTACAACCGCAAGGACCCCCGCGTCGACGGCCAGTTCGACGTCGCCGGACTCGGACGCCGGCAGCCCGGCTCGGCCTTCAAGCCGATCACCTACAGCTCAGCCTTCAAGGCCCGCAAGGCGACGCCGGCGACGTTCTTCGTCGACTCGGTCACGCAGTTCGGGCAGACCCAGTCGACGTCCTACATCCCGACCAACGCCGACATCCACGACCACGGGCCGCTGCTCGCCACCGACGCGCTGCGCAACAGCCTCAACGTGCCGTCGGTGATGATGCAGTACCTCGTCGGCGCGGACACGACGGCCCAGTTCGCGCAGGAAATGGGGATCGCGAGCAAGGACTACATCATGGGCCAGGATCCCGGGCTGACGCTGACGCTCGGATCGGTGCCGGTCAGCCTCGCGAACATGACGCAGGCGTACAGCGTCTTCGCCCAGCAGGGCACGCTGCACCCGGCCACCACGATCCGCGAGATTCGCGACCGCAACAACCGGATCATCTACAGCCTCGACCAGGGCGGACAGCAGCCGACCCACCCCATGACGAAGGGCGAGGCATACCTGACGCACTGGATCCTCGAGGGCAACACCAACCCGGCCACGAACGCCATCTGGGGCCGGACCGCGCAGCTGTTCGACACGAACGGCGTCCGACGCCATGCGGGCTTCAAGACGGGTACCACGAACGACTTCCGCGACGTCTCCGGCTTCGGCTACGTCCCCGGCGGCCTGACGGTGGGCGTGTGGATGGGCAACAACAACCAGGAGCCGCTCTCGAACAAGCTCGGCCAGGGCCTCTTCAGCGCGGACGGGCCGCTCTACCTGTGGCGCGACTTCATGAAGGTCGCGCTGAACCAGCCGTGGGAGTGGAACGGCAAGAAGCCGGTGCCCCAGACCGATTTCGCGAAGCCGGATGACGTGAAGATGATCAGCGTCTGCCGCTTCAGCGGGCTCGCGGCGACGAGCAGCTGCGGCCAGACGCAGATGATGCCGTTCCTCGCCGGCACCGAGCCGAAGCCCGACGGGTTCCACAGCAAGGGCTGCTTCGACATCGTCGCCATGGTCGCGTCCGACGACCGACGGCCGCAGCAGTGGGTCGAGTCGGCCCAGCGGTGGGCGGATCGGTTCGTGAACGGCGAGACCGGTGCGAAGGGCGATCCGAGCAAGATGAGCACCCTCGGGCCGGACAAGGTCTGGCTGTCGATCGCCCCGGTGCCCGGCAATCGCGGGTTCGGGAACACGATCTGCGGGCAGCGGCGCTTCACGCCGCAGCCATCGGCGACGCCGGGTTCGAGCGGTGGGCCGAACCCCTCCGGACCGGGCAGTCCCCAGCCGAGCAGCAGCTGCAAGAACAAGCCGCAATGCGCGAGCCCATCCAGCGCGCCCACGGCGGCGGCCGCCGCGGCGGTCCCCGGCGACACGCCCAGCGGTGCCCTCATCCCGGTCTTCGGCGCTCCGCTGGTCGCGGGAGCCAGCTCGTACCTCGTCGCGTTGGGGCGACGGCGCCGACGCCGCAGGCGCTGACCCTTCCGCCGGGGGGCGCGCCAGCGCCTAGAATCGCCTCGTGCCGTCCTCGACCCTGACGCTCATCCTGGCCGGTGGCGAAGGTGAGCGGCTGTCGATCCTGTCCCAGGTGCGTGCCAAGCCGGGAGTTCCCTTCGGCGGGAAGTACCGGATCATCGACTTCGCGCTGAGCAACGTCGTGAACTCGGGGCTGACCGACGTCGGCATCCTGACCCAGTACGCGCCACGCTCGCTCATCGACCACATCGGCGTCGGGCGGCCATGGGACCTCGACCGCAGCCGGGGCGGGGTCACGCTCCTCCAGCCCTACCTCGGCCGCGGCCGTGCGCGCGACTGGTACCGCGGCACCGCCGACGCGGTGCTCCAGAACCTCGAGTTCGTCGCCGATCGCGACCCGGAGCTCGTCCTCGTCCTCGCCGGCGACCACGTCTACAAGATGGACTACCGCCCGTTCCTCGACCGCCACCGCGCGGTGAGCGCCGACGTGACGTGCGCGGTCCGGACCGTGCCGATCGAGGAGGCGCACCGGTTCGGGATCGCCGACGTCGACGCCGAGGGCCGGATCACCTCGTTCATCGAGAAGCCGGCGGACCCTCCTTCGAACCTGGTGAGCATGGGCGTCTACGTCTTCAGCTGGCCGGCGCTGCGCGACGCCCTCACCGCCGATCGGATCGACTTCGGCGGCGACGTGCTGCCGGCGATGGTCGACGGCGGGAAGCGGGTGTACGCCTACGAGTACGGCGGCTACTGGCGCGACGTGGGCACCGTCGAGGCGTACTGGCTGGCGAACCTTGACCTGCTCTCCGACGAGCCGGAGATCGACCTCTACGACCGTGGCTGGCTCATCTACACCAGGAGCGAGGAGCGGGCGCCCGCCTTCGTTGCCGCCTCCGCCAGGGTGTCGCGGTCGATGGTGAGCCACGGCTGCGTGGTGCAGGGCACCGTGGAGCGCAGCCTCCTCTCGCCGGGGGTGCGCGTCGCGGCCGGCGCCACGGTGCGCGACTCGATCGTCATGTTCGACACCGAGGTCGGCCCGGGCGCGGTGCTGGATCGGGCGATCGTCGACAAGGAGGTGACGATCGGCGCGAACGCCGTCATCGGTGCCGGCGACGATCTCCGCCCGAACCGCGACGAGCCGGAGCGCCTGTACTCGGGCTTGACCCTCATCGGGAAGCGGGCCTCGATCCCGCCGCGGGCGGTCATCGGCCGCAACTGCCGCATCGATCCGCACGTGACGGCTGCCGACTTCGGCCGCCGCCGACGGCTCGGGTCCGGAGAGACGCTGCGGCACACGACCTCGTGAGCGAAGGGGCGCCACCGCTCGACGCGTGGCTCGCGGACCTTGGCCTCGAGGTCGTGGGCGGGGCGGATCTCGAGGCCGGCACGCTGTCACGCGACGTCGTGGTAGACGGCTCGCGGCGCCAGGACCTCCGTATCACGCTCGCCTGGGTCGCCGGCGTCGGCCTCTCACTGTGGGCGTACTATGGCCTCGAGGCGATGGAGATCCCGAAGCGCGTGTTCCACCGCATGCTCCGCGCCAACCTCGACTACCCATTCGTGAAGTTCGCCATGACCGAAGACGAACGGCCGATGCTCGTGACCGAGCTCCCGCCGCTCGCCGTCGATCGGGACGCCGTCGGTCGCGGCATCGTGCGCCTGACCGTCGTCGCCGATCGCCTGCTCGAGGAGACCGCCTCGGCGGTCGCCGACCGAGGCATCCTGCCCGCGGCCGAGGCGCGCCCCCACCGCAACCCCGGCCTCCTCGACGCGTACCGGGCCGAGG
The DNA here is from genome assembly GCA_963825905.1 of uncultured Chloroflexia bacterium. Lineage (GTDB taxonomy): Bacteria > Chloroflexota > Limnocylindria > QHBO01 > QHBO01 > JAICQM01. The sequence goes on from CAWGUL010000007.1 coordinate 106,399, forward strand.
TGGAGTCGGTGATGCCCGCGTGGTCGCCGCCGGTGCCGCGCCCGCGCCGGGTGGGGCTCCTCGGCCGACTGCTGGGACGCGGCCGATGAGGCGTGCCTCGCTGGCCGCCGTGGCCGCCGTGGCCGTCCTCGCAGGGCTCCTGCCGCTCGTCGCGCTGCCGCTGCCGGCCCGCGCCGCCGCCGCCTACAGCCTGGCGACCCGCGCGACGTACACCCTCAACCCCGAATCTCGGCGGATCGACGTCGCGGTCGCAGCCACGTTCGAGAACACCACGCCGAATCCGCCCGGCCAGTTCAGCGTCTTCGACAGCCTCAAGCTCGCCGTGCAGGACGGTGCCTCGGCGGTCACCGCCCGCGACGCGGCCGGCGCGCTCGGCGCCTCGGTCGCGCGCGAGAACGGGGTCAACGTCGTCACCGTGAAGCTCCGGACGGGGATCCGCTACCAGCGGCAGGTCGACGTCGGCGTGTCGTACCAGCTCGCCGATGGGGCGGCCGCGGGCCTGCGGGCACGGCCGAGCGCCGTCGTCTTCCCGGCCTGGGGCTTCGGGACGGCAAGCGCGGTCACGGTCCAGGTGCCGAGCGGCTACGAGGTGAAGACTGACGGCGACACGCTCTCCGCCGCGACCGGCTCCGATGGCGTGACGCTGATGTCGGGAGCGATTGCGGACCCCTCGCACTGGCTCGCGATGGTGACCGCCACCCACGCCACCGCATACGCCACCACGGATCGCAGCATTGCCCTCGACGGCGGCACGATGGATCTCCAGGTCCGCTCCTTCGACGACGATCCCGCGTGGGGCGCCACCACCGCCGACCTCCTCGCGCGGGCGATGCCGCTCGTCCAGCAGGCGCTCGGGCTGCCGTACCTGCCGCAGGGCCCCGTGGTCGTCACCGAGTCGGTGGCGGTCGCGCAGGGCGGCATCAGCGAGGGAGGATCGACCTCGCCGGAGCTGCTCGTGGCGTTCGACCAGCCGGCGTTCACGCTCGTCCACCAGGCCGCGCACCTCTGGCTGAGCCCCGCCCTCGCCAGCGACCGCTGGATCCGCGAGGGGCTCGCCTCGTGGGTGGCGGCGGAGGTCGGCACGCAGCTCCATCTCGACCGACCCTATGACCCGGCCGCTCGCGTCACCGCCCTCGCCAAGGTGGCCTTCCCGCTCGAATCGTGGGGCGCGGGGGCGGCGACGCCCGATCAGGACGCCTATGGCTATGCGGCGTCGTGGCAGCTCATGAACGAGATCGCGTCGCGTGCCGGTGCCGACGCGGTGCGCGCCGCGCTGCGCCGCATCGAGGCTGGACGAAACGCCTACGACCCGGTCGAGATCGAGACGCCGCCGCCGGGCGCGCTGCCGGACCGCCCCGTCGACTCGCGTCGGTTCCTCGACCACCTCGAGGCGGTGAGCCCGGGCACCGACCTGGCGACCCGCTACTCGGCGCTCGTCTTTCCGGCGGACGCGGCCGGCGAGCTCGGCGCGCGCCAGGCCGCTCGCCAGGCCTACGCCGGGCTTCTCGCGCGCGCCGGCAGCTGGGGTGGCCCGGCGCCGGTGACCTCCGCGCTGGCGGCGTGGGACTTCCCGACCGCCACCAGCGCCATGGCCGCCGCCACGGACTGGCTCGGAAGGCGTGACAGCCTGCTCTCCGCCATCGGCGAGGCCGGCCTGACGACCCCGAACCGCCTCCGCGAGCGCTACCTGGCGGACGGCGGCGGGACCGATGCGACGACCGAGCTCGAGGCCGAGCGGGCGGTCGCGGATGCCTACCGCGCCGCCCTCATTCGATCGGTCGCGGATCGGCCGTTCCTCGCCCGCATCGGCCTCCTCGCCGGCCCGGATCCCTCCGCGCTGCTCGTGCGCGCGAACGGCGCCTTCGCGGACGGCGACCTGCAGGTCGCGCTCGACGAGGTTCGTCAGGCGGATGGCCTGCTCGAGGGGGCGCAGACGGCCGGCATCGTGCGCCTCGTCTCTGCCGCCGTGGTCCTCGTGGCCGGCCTGGGGCTCGCGATCTGGCTCCTGCGCCGTCGGGCGGAGCTGCACCGCTAGAATGACGCCGCATGACGCCTGACGACCCGAGCGCGCACCGGCCGACGCCGAACTTCCGGCCCGAGCCGGAGATCATGTCGGGCGACAACTCCGACGTCTATTTCGAGCGCGCCGCGCGGATCCTTGCCGCCGAGGGCATCGACCCGGTCGTCACGATGGAGATCTTCTGCCGCGCCGATGCCGTCCTCTGCGGAGCCGCGGAAGCGCAGGCCTACCTCCGCGAGGCGCTCGGGCCGGAGCGGCCGCACGACCCGGAGCCGGTGGTCGAGTCGCTCGCGGACGGCGACCTCATCGGGCGCAAGGAGGTCGTGATGCGGATCACGGCGCGCTATTCCGCGTTCGGCCTCTACGAGACCGCGATCCTCGGCATCTTCAGCCAGTCCACCGGCTGGGCCACGGCCGCGCGGCGCGTGGTCGACGCGGCCGCCCCGATCCCGGTCATCGGCTTCGGCGCCAGGCACGTCCATCCGAGCATCGCGGACCAGATGGACTACGCGAGCGTCGTCGGCGGCTGTATTGGAGCGTCGACTCCGGCCGGCGCCCGCCTGGCCGGCCTCGCCCCGACCGGGACGATGCCGCATGCCCTGGTCCTCATCTTCGGCGACACCGTGCGCGCTGCCGAGGCGTTCGACCGCCACATCGAGCCGGACGTGCCGCGCATCGTCCTGGTCGACACGTTCAAGGACGAGGCGGAAGAAGCGCTGCGCGTCGCCGAGGCGCTCGGCAAGCGCCTGTACGGCGTCCGCCTCGACACGCCGTCGGAGCGCGGTCGCGTGACCGCCGACCTCGTGAAGGAAGTTCGCGTGCGGCTCGACCAGGCCGGCCACGATCACGTGAAGATCGTCGTCTCCGGCGGCATCGACGTCGACCGCATCCTCTACTTCAAGGAGGCGGGCGCGCCGGTGGACAGCTTCGCGGTGGGCGGCGCCATCTCCGATGCCAGCCCGATCGACTTCACCGGCGACCTCAAGGAGATCGACGGGCGGCCGATCGCCAAGCGCGGCCGCATCCCGGGGCGCACCGACAACCCACGCCTGCGCCGCGTCGACCTCGGCGCCTGACGCGGGCGGCGGATCGGTCGAGGCTGGACCGATGGACGGCGCCGACGAGCGAGACTCCGCGTATGAGCTGTTTCAGCGCGGCGTGCGGCTGCTCGAGGAGGACCATCCCGGCGCGGCGGCGGTGCTGCTCGAGCGGGCGCTGGCGCTCGAGGCGGGGAAGGCCTCGATCCTCGAGGCGCTCGGCCGCGCGTACTTCAACCAGGGACGGCCGGACCTCGCCGCGGAACGATTCCGAGCCATCGTGGAGCGCGACCCGCTGGCCGACTACGCGCACTTCGGGCTCGGGCTCGCCGCGAGGCGGCTGGGCGATCGGATGACCGCGCGCCGGCACCTCCGGATGGCGACCTCGCTGCGCCCTGACAACGACGACTACCGGCGCGCGCTCGCTCGGCTCGGGAAGCAGGGCTAAGGCTCAGGCGGCGCGGCGGCCGCGCTTCCGCTGCTCGCGTGCCAGCCGCGCCTGCAGCAGACCGAGCACCGCGGCCTCTTCCGCGCGCAGCGCGTGGGCGCCGCGCCCTGCCCCGTGGGCGCGCTGCGAGAGCGCGTCGACGAGGGTGCCGTCCATGTAGGCGTCGAGGACGTCCGGGTGGACGTAGCACTGGCGGCATACCGTCGGCGTATTCCCGAGCTGGCGGGCCACGCTCTCGATCGCCTCCACCACTGCCTTCTTGCGCTGCGCGTCGGAGTCGATCTCGGTGAACTCGCACAGGGCCATCGAGGCGGCGACCGTGCCCGCCCAGGTCCGGAAGTCCTTGGCGGTGAACTCGTCGCCGCTGATGTCGCGCAGGTAGTCGTTCACGTCGGCCGAGTCGATCGGCTGGCGCGTCCCATCCCCGTCCACGTACTGGAACACGAGCTGCCCGGGGAGCTCCTGCACCTCCTTGACCAGCCGCGCCAGGCGCCGGTCGATGACCTTGATCTCGTGCTCCTTGCCCGACTTTCCGCGAAAGCTGAAGGCAAGGCGGCTGCCCGCCACGTCCACGTGCCGCCGGCGCAGGGTCGACAGGCCGAAGCTGCGGTTCGCGCGCGCGTACTCCTCGTTGCCGACGCGGATGAGCGTCGCCTCGAGCAGCCGCACGATGAGCGCCAGCACCTTCTCGCGCGGCGCGCCACGGCGACGGAGGTCGCGCTCGGTCGCGCGGCGGATGCGCGGCAGCGCCCGCGCGAACTCGACCATGCGCCCGTACTTCGCGGCATCGCGCACCTCGCGCCAGCGCGGGTGGTACCGATACTGCTTGCGCCCGCGCGCGTCACGGCCGGTGGCCTGGATGTGGCCGCGCTTCAGCGGCGAGATCCAGACATCGGTCCAGGCCGGCGGGATGGCGAGCCGCCGAAACCACGCCAACCGGTCGGGGTCGGTGATGCGCCTGCCGTCGGGACCGATGTAGCTGAACCCGCGGCCGGCGCGGCGGCGCCGCACGCCGGGACCGGCGTCGGTCACGTAGCGCAGGCCGGCCTCCTCGGCGGAGGCCTCTGGGTCGATGGGGAGGTCGAGCGTCTCGGTCGTCACCCCCGGCGCGATGGCAAGCCGGATGCCAGCAGACGATCGAGCCACCACAGGCCGACGATCGTCTTCGCGTCGCGCACCCGGCCGTCATCGATCGCGGCCCGCGCCTCGTCGACGGTCAGCCAGGCCGGCTCGAGCTCCTCGTCGTCGTCCGCGGCGGCCGACGCATCGGTCAGGTCGGTGGCCAGGAAGAGGTGCATGAGCTCGGTGCAGAAACCCGGCGCGGTGTAGAAGACCGGCCCGCGGCGCCATGTCGCGCCGGCCCGGCCGACCTCCTCGCCGAGCTCACGGCGGGCAGTCGCCTCCGGCTCCTCGCCCGGTTCGCGCGTCCCGGCGGGGATCTCGAGCAGCGTCTCGCCGGTCGCGTGGCGCCACTGGCGGACCATCGCGACCCGGCTGCCGTCCCACGCGACGATCGCGACCGCGCCGGGGTGCTCGACCACCTCGCGCGTCGTGCGGCGTCCGCTCGCCAGCTCCACCTCGTCGACCCGCAGGCTGATGGAACGGCCGCGGAACGGCCGCTCCGTCTTGATCGTGTGCTCTTCCATGCGGACGATCCTAGCCCGCCTCCGGGGCGGCCGATCGTACCCATGGGCGGCTGCCGTTCGCGCCCGGTACGATGCGCTCCCCATGCGCGACCACGTCCAGCCCCCACGCCGCCCCGCATGATCGTCGTCGAGTCGCTCGCCAAGCGTTTCGGCGCGCTCACCGCGGTCCACGACCTGTCGTTCACCGTGGGTGACGGCGAGATCTTCGGCATCCTCGGCCCCAACGGGGCGGGGAAGACGACGACGGTCCGCATGCTGGCCGGGCTCATCGAACCGAGCGGCGGCCGGGCGGCCCTCAACGGGCTGGACCTGGCGACCGACACGGAGGCCGTCCGTGCCCAGACCGGCATCCTGACCGAGCTGCCCGGCCTCCACGAGCGGCTCACCGCGCGGCAGAACCTCGCCTACTACGCCCGGCTCTACGGCCTGCGCGGCCGTGCCCAGCGCGACGCGGTGACCCGTCACCTCGGCCTCGTCGGCATGGGCGAGCACGCCGATCGCCGGGTCGGCGGCTTCAGCAAGGGGATGCGCCAGAAGATCGCCATCGCCCGCGCCCTCATCCACGACCCGCAGGTCATCTACCTCGACGAGCCGACGAGCGGCCTCGATCCCTCGGCCGCGCGCGGCGTGCGCGAGATCGTGGCCGCCCTCCGCGACGCCGGCCGTTCGATCGTCATCTGCACGCACAACCTCGACGAGGCGGAGCGCCTCTGCGACCGGATCGGGATCATGCGCGGCACGCTGCTGAGCGTCGGCACGCCGGCCTCGCTGCGCCGGCTCGGCCGCCGCGCGACCACGCGGGTCGAGCTCGTCGGGCCGCGCGGGCCGGAGTCATTCCTGGAGACGGTGGCGCGGCTGCCGTTCGTGGCCGGCGCTCGGAGCGAGGGCCGGACGCTGGTGATCGAGGTCGAGGACGCGCGCAACGACAACCCGGAGATCGTGCGCGCGCTCGTGGCGGACGGCGCGCGGATCGTGGCGGTGCGCGAGGAGGCCGCCAGCCTGGAGGAGGTCTATCTCCACCTGGTCGGCCGCGACGCGATCGGCGACGAGGCGGTCGCCTGATGCGCGGCGGCTACGTGGCGGCGGTGTTCGCGAAGGAGTGGCGCGAGATCGTGAGCAATCGGCTCCTCCTCTTCGCGGTCATGCTGCCGGCGTTCGTGTTCGCCGCGATCCCGACCGGCCTCGTCGCCTTCATCCAGGCCCGCGACCTCGACCCCGCCCAGCTCGGCCAGATCGGCCAGTACATCGCCGCCTTCCCGACGCTGCCGCCCAAGGTGGCGGCCCAGGGCTTCATCGTGACGAACTTCATGGCCTACTTCCTCCTCATCCCGGCGATGGTGCCGATGGCGATCGCCACGCAATCGGTCATCGGTGAGAAGACGACGCGCTCGCTGGAGCCGCAGCTCGCGACCCCGATACGGGTGGGGGAGCTGATCACCGGGAAGACGCTCGCCGCCGCGCTGCCCGCCGTGAGCGCGACCTGGATCGTCTTCGTCCTCTACGGCCTCGTGAACGGCGCGATCGCCGACCCGCGGCTGCGGAACCTCGTCTTCAGCGACGTCTGGATCCTGGCCATGCTCACCCTCGTGCCGCTCATCTGCTGCTTCTCCGTCCTGCTCGGGATCATCGTCAGCTCGCGTGTTTCCGACCCGCGCAGCGCCCAGCAGATCGGCGGCTTCGTCGTCATCCCGATCATCGCCGTCGCGGTCGCCCAGTTCTTCGGCGGCCAGGCGACCTTCAGCCGCGACCAGGTCATCGTGGGCGACCTCCTGGTCGCGGCGTTGATCGGGCTGGCGCTGGTGATCGGCTCGTGGGCCTTCGAGCGCGAGCAGATCCTCACCCGGCTCGGCTGAAGAGGGCTTCGCCGGGGGTTCGCCGGCGCGGGTCTACCGTTCGTGACGCACGCTGTCACGAACCGATGCTGACGCCGGGACAGAAGGAGCGCCACCGAGGCGCACAAGCAACCTGCTCAGCGCAGCCGGACGGTGCGGAACTCCCAGGCGCCCATCGCGAGCCGCAGCTCGCCGGGCAGGGTGTCGAGGCCGCCGCGATCGCGGCCGAGCAAATCCACCTCTCGAGCCGAGGCGAACGTGCCACGGATGACGACCTCCCCGTCGTCGGGCGCCTGGCGCAGGACCCGCAGCTCCAGCTCGTCGTCGACGCGGAGGAGGGCAGACAGCGCACCGCCGCTGATCTCGATCCCAGCGGCACCGTGCGGCAGCGGCTCGTCGGTCGCTGCACTCCCCGGCGTCGCGAGCAGGTCATGCCGATACGCCTCGGCGGCGTCCGCCACGCCTCCGGCGTGCCAGTCGCCCGCGTGCGGCATGAGGGCGAAGCCGATCGACCAGTGGCCACGCATCTGCGCGTCCGGGATCTCGATCTGCGGTCCCGCCGGGTCCTCGCGATACGGGTTGTCGTTGCGGCTGATGAGCCCGGTGGCGCGCAGCAGGGTGACGCGGAGCTCGTCGCCCTCGCTCCCGGCGGCAAGCTCGTACTCGAGGATGTGCCCGGCGAGGACCGCCGCGCCGCCGGCGTCGACGAAGGAGCGGGCCGGATGGGTCGGCAGCGGCACCTCTCCGTGTCCCGCCTCGGCGGCCGTGGCGGGGCGCTCCACGACCGCCAGCTGGCCCTCGGCGAAGGAGCGGTCGGCGGGGCGGGCGAGGGGGACCGCGAAGCGGACGCGGTGGTCGTCGCTCCGGTTGTCGAAGCTGACCTCGAGCCGCGCGAACGGCTCGCCGCTCCGCAGCTCGACCCGGGTGATGACCTCGGTCGGGACGGTCCGCGCGGAGCGGGCGCTGCCCTCCAGGCCCACCGGCCAGTCGTACGTGCGGTGCACCTCCAGCGCCCCGCGCAGCGGGCCGTCGAGCGTCGGCACGAACCGCACCTCTCCCGGCGTGGCGACGAGCGTGTCCGTGGCCGGCGGTCCGTAGTTGTACGAGTCACCGTGGTCGCCGCCATCCTCGATGCGTCCGACACCCGCGAGGCGCGACCCGTCCGCCGCGACAAGGGTCAGCTCCCCGGCGTCATCGACGGTCACGGTGAGCAGCCCGTTGGCGAGCCCTCGCTCGTTCGCGCGCACCGGGGCGCCGGATGGCGCCGCCGTGCCCGACATCGGCCGCCACGCGCTCCAGCCGAGCGGCGGCGCCGTCACCTCCGCGATGAGGCGGCGCCGAGCGGCGGAGACGACGCGAAGCTCCCAGGTCGCCTCGGGATCGGCGGCGATCGCCATCTCGATCTCGCGCCGCATGCGGTCGACGTCGAGCCAGGCCGGGTCCTCCTCGACGTCGACCTCGAGCATCACCTCCGCGTCGCCGATCACCCAACCCGTCAGGTAGCGCCCGAAGAGCTCGCGGCCGTGGGTGCGGCGGTCGAGGAGGACGCCGATCTCGCGGCCCGCCATCGTCTCCGCGAAGACCAGCCGCTCGGCGCGCTCGAGCTCCTGGGTGGCGAGCCGCGCGCCGCCCGCATCCTCGAGCACGACCGACGGCCACTCCTCGGGGATCGGCAGGGACAGCTCCACCTGCCCGATGCGCGGCGCAGGGGTGGGGGAGAGGACCGCGACGCCGCCGCGTGGCACCTCGGCCGCGATCTCGCGCTCCGGCGCGCCGGGCGAGGTCGTCGGCGAGCTGCTCCGCCTCCGCGAATCGGACGAGCACCTGGTCGACCACGGCGTCGAGGCTGCAGCCGCAGATCGAGTCGTGCGCGCTGTTCTCGATCACCCGTCGCCATGCCAGGCGCAGGTACGCGGCCGGCCAGCCGTCGGCACCCGGCGCGCCCCACAGGGCGCCAAGCGGCTCCGCGTAACGTTCCAGCGCCCGCTCGGCGCGGCCACAGGCCGCCTTGAGGTCGATGCGGGCGGATGTGACGCCCATGAGGATGTTGGCCCGTGCGCTCGAGCGCATCTCCCCGACGACGGTCGGCAACGGGCCCGCCGTTTCGCCGGTCGTTGCCTCGAGGTAGGCGCGCAGGGTGTCGGTCTGGAGGTGGTAGTCGTGCTGCGCGGCGTTCACCCCGTCGAGATGCGCCAGGAGCGTGAGGTCGGGGAGCATGTGGTCGGTGCCGTACATCGCGAGCAGCGCGTCATCGCCGAAGTAGGGGCGCATGGCCGTCGCGAACGGCGCGAGCTTGCCGGCCATGTCATCGGGCACCGACAGGAGGTACGCCCCGCTGCCATAGCCCTCGTTCAGGTAGTGCGCCGTGACCGCCGAGCCGTCCGGCGCCTCCCAGCGGAAGAGGTGGCGGTCGACGGTGGAGGGCACGCCGCGCCACACCATGGCGGCGTCGATCCCGGCGCGCCGCAGGATCTGCGGCATCTGCGCAACGTGGCCGAACATGTCCGGCAGGTAGCCAAGGGGCATCGGCGTGCCGAGCTCCTCCGCCCGCCGCCAGCCGAGCTGGAGGTTGCGGATCATGTTCTCGCCACTGACGAGGAACTCGTCCATCAGGATCTGCCACGGACCGATGGCGAGCGCGCCGCGCTCGACGGCCGCACGGATCCGCGGCCTCGCCCTCCGGCCGGATCTCCAGGTAGTCGTCGACCGTCGCCAGCTGCCCGTCGAGCGTGAAGGCGAAGCGGGGATCGTCGTCCATCATGTCGAGCACCTGGTCGACGCAGGCGACGAGGCGCATCCGGAAGCTCTGGAAGGGCCGGTACCACTCGCGGTCCCAGTGGGTGTGCGGGACGACGTGGATCGTTCTCATCGGCGCAGGGTAGCGACGACCGGGTAGTGGTCGCTCGCATCTCCCGCGGCGGCGACGACCTCGCAACGCTCGACGCGCCATGCGTCCCGGAGGAGGACGTGGTCGATCGGCCAGCCGTCATCGGTCGAGCGCCGGCGCGCGTCGCCCGGACTGATGCCCGCGGCGGCGAATGCATCGGTCCAGCCGGCGAAGGGCTCCAGCTCGGGAGCCTCGATCGACGCGTTGAGGTCGCCCAGGACGATGTCGGCGTCGCTTGCCGCCAGCGCGGCGGCCTGGAGCCGTCGCTCGCCGGAGCCGACGTGCGAGAGGTGTGCGCTTGCGACCCGCAGCCGCCCGGCAGGGGTGGTGGCGGTCGCGATGACCGCGCAGCGCGGCTCGCGGATGGTCGGCCGCGCGTCGCGGTAGGCGACGCCAGCGCCCTCCCGGTCGCTCGCCGCCGGCTCGATGAGCGCGTCGTCAGGCGCCCGGGGCAGGGCGAGCACGCGGGGTTCGTCGAGCGGGCCGCGGGCGAGCAGCGCGTTCCCGAACAGGCCCGCGCCCGCGACGCGATCGTGCTCCTCGGCCGCCCAGGTCCGCACCGCCCCATACCGATGCGTCATCCCGGTGAGGCGTCCCAGCTCGGCGGCCTGGTCCACGACCTCGCCGTCGAGCGCGAGCAGCGCCACCTCCTGGAGGCCGACCAGGTCGGGGTCGAGGGCCGTGATGACGGCGGCGATGCGCTCGAGGCGGGCCGGGTCGCACCGCCGCCACCAGCCGGTCGGGGAATGGTCCCGGCCCGATGGCGGCGCGTACGTTGAAGGTCGCGACCCGGAGGCCGCGACCTTCGTCGACGTGGCGATCGTCGCTCACGCGGCGATCGTTACTTCACCGAGCCGGCCAGGAGGCCCTGGACGAAGTAGCGCTGCAGGCTGAAGAACACGGCCAGCGGCACGATCATGACGAGGAACGAGGCCGCCGCCAGGATGTACCACTCGCTGGCGTACGTGCCGAGCAGCGTCGTGATCTGCACCGTCATCGGCTGACCCTGGCGCGGCGCGAACACGAGCGCCATGAGGAGGTCGTTCCAGGTCCACAGGAACTGGAAGATGCCGAGGCTCGCGAGCGCGGGCACGGAGAGCGGCACCACGATGCGCCGGAAGATGTCGACGTTCCCGGCACCGTCGATCCGCGCCGCCTCGATGAGGTCCTTCGGCAGGGTGATGAAGAAGTTGCGGAGCAGGAAGATCCCGAACGGCAGCGCGAAGGCGGTGTGGACGAGCCAGATCGGCAGGAACGTCCCGCCCAGGCCGGTCTGCCCGACGAGGCGTGACAGCGGGATGAACGTCATCTGGGCCGGGATGAGGAGCATCGCGATCACGCTCAGGAACAGCACGTCGCGGCCGGGGAACTTGATCCACGCGAACGCGAAGGCGGCCATCGCCGACAGCACGAGCGGCAGGATCGTCGAGGGGACCACGATCGAGACGCTGTTGTAGAAGGCCGACAGCATGTTCCCCTGCTGGAGGACCTGCTGGTAGTTGCTGATCGTGAAGTCGAAGTGGCCGGCGAAGACCGTCCACCAGCCGCTCGACTGGATCTCGCCCCGCGGACGGAACGAGGTGATCAGAAGGCCGATCGTCGGCAGCAGCCAGACCAGCGCGATGAGGATGAGCGCGACGTGAATCGGGGCCTTGTTGAATACCCGGCTCACGCGCTCGCCGAAGTTGCGGGGTGGCGGCTTGATCGCCGGCTCGAGCGCGGTCACTGGACGACTCGCTCGGCGCGGAAGCGGCGCACGTTGAACACCATCACCGGGGTGAGGACCACGAGCATCACGACCGCCACGGCGGCGCCGTAGCTGAAGTTCCGCGACGCCAGCGCCTCCTGGTACATCGTGAATGCGATCGTCCGGCTCGAGACGCCGGGGCCGCCACGCGTCATCACGAAGATGAGGTCGAAGAGCTTCACGACGTTGATGATGAGCGTGACCGCGACCACGCTGATGGGCAGCGAGAGCATCGGCACGAGGATGCGCCAGAAGATCTGGCTCTCCCGGGCGCCGTCGACCCGTGCCGCCTCCAGGATCTCGGTGCTGATGCCCTTGAGCGCGGCCGAGAGGATGACGGTCGCGAACCCGACCGACCCCCAGATGCCGGCCACGATCAGCGAGGCGTTCACGAAGGATGGGCTGCCGAGCCAGGCGATAGGGTCGATGCCGAAGATGCCGAGCCCGGCGTTGAGGGCACCCGTCTTCGGGCTTGGGAAGTACATGAAGCGCCAGATGACGCCGAGCGCGGTGGCCGCGATCGCCTGGGGCAGGAAGACGATCGCCTTGACGAGCGCCTCGTAGCGCACGCGCGCCGCCATGACGGCGATGACGAGGCCGAAGAGGACGCAGCCGCCGGTATAGAAGACGACCCACAGGATGTTGTTCCAGAACGCACCCGACGGCGGGAAGCCGCGCAGGTTCAGGAAGTTCGGGTCGCGGGTGAAGAGGCGGAGGTAGTTGTCGAGGCCCTTCTCGAAGCTGAGGATGATCGTGCTGATCGTCGGATAGAGCAGGAAGACGGCGAGCAGCAGGAGGGCGGGCGCCAGGAACAGGCTCGCCGTCCAGCTCCACCCACCCTGGTCCGGCGTCGCATTCCGCGACCGCTCCAGGGTTCCCGCCGTGGCCGTGGCGTCCGTCATCGGGAAGACCCTCCGGTGAAGGGTGAGCGGGCGACCGTCGCCGGCCGCCCGCTCCTACCTAGGTCGTCAGCTGTTCCAGGCGTCAGTCACCTGGGTCTGGAAGTCGCTCAGGGACTGGTCGACGCCGGACGGATTCTGCAGCGCCTGCTGCAGCACGGCTCCGAGATCGGGGCCACCCGGCAGGAGGTCTGACCCGTCGAAGCGAGCGAGCTTGGAGTTGACGATCTGCGTCGCCTCCTTCTTCGTCGCGTCGGGGTAGTCGCTGGCCGTCACGCCGTTCATCGGCGAGATGATGGTCTTGCCGGCCACCCAGGCCTTGCCGGCCTCGGCGCTGGCGAGGAACTGCATGAACTCCGCGACGCCGGGGTTCGTCGTCAGCGCGGCCATGACGTCACCACCGATGGTGATCTTGGCACCGCTGCCGTTGATCTCCGGGAAGTCGAAGAAGTCGATCGTCTCGGCCGACCTTGAGGTCGGTGTTGACGTCGCCGGTGGCGATGCCGCCGACGAAGCCGCCCTCGTAGTACATCTCGGCGGTCGGGTTCGCGCTGAAGACGAGGCCGATGCCATCCACGAACGCCGTCGCGAGCGCGCCGTCAAGGCCGCCGGCCACGTTGTCGTTCGTGAGGAGGTCCTGCATCATCTTGATCGCGTCCTTGACCGACTGATCGGTCCAGTCGCCATCCTTGCTGAACAGCTTGTCGTAGGCCTGCTCCCCGCTGTTGCGGAGGTAGATGCTCTCGAACCAGTCGGTGAGCGTCCAGCTGTCGCCGGCACCCAGGCCCCACGGCTTCTTGCCGGCAGCCTTGATCTGGTTCGTCAGGGCGACGAGGCCGTCCCAATCGGTCGGGGTCTGCCAGCTGTTCGCGCTGAAGCGGCTGGGGTCGTACCAGATGGTGGACTTGCTGTTGAGCTTGACCATGACCGCGTAGGCCGTGCCGTCGACGGCGCCGACGCTCGTGCCCATGTCGGCCAGGTTCGGCAGGTACGCGTCATGGAGCTTGGAATCGTCGATCCCGAGGTCCTTGAGCGCGACCAGCTTGCCGTCCTTCGCGAAGCTGCGGAGGAAGCCGATGCCCGGGATGATCGCCACGTCAGGGGCGTCGTTCTGCTCGATGCGGTTGCTGAGCACCGTCGAGTAGTCCGTGCGCACCGAGGTGTACGTGACGTTGATGCCCGTCTTCGCGGTGAACGCGTCGAGGACGGCCTGGAAGGCCGCTGCCTCGGCGCCGCCCCAGAGGGACGTCACCTCGATCGTGGCACCCGCGTTGCCGCTGGCGCTGCTGCCAGCGCTGGCACTCGGGTTGGGGGTGGTGCTGGTGTTCCCAGCCGGGCACGCGGTCAACATGATCGCGAGCGCGACGATGGGGACAGCCATGCGGAATCGGTTCATCGAGTCCTCCGGTCTGCTAAAGACTGTGAGCGTGGGACCTTGAGCCTGGTTAAGGATCTTACCCCCGGACGTTAGCGCAACGTTCATGCCGGAATCACTCCCGTCAGACCGTCAGGCTGCGCTCGGTCTCCGGGTCGAATACGTGGAGCTTGTCCATGGGAAGGGTGAAGTCGACCGACTCGCCGACCTTCACCTTGCGATCCGAGGGCACGAGCGCGACGATCTCGTTGCCCTCGACCTCGGCGTGGAGCAATTCTTCGTTGCCGAGGTACTCGACGACGTCGACCTTGGCCGGGAGCAGGGCCATCCCGCTGCCGGTCCCGTTGGCAAGCTCGAGATGCTCCGGGCGGAATCCGATCATCACCTCGGAGCCATCCTTGCGCTCCTTGGCGACCTGGGCGGGCCGGTCGCTCAGCGCGATCGTCGCGCTGCCGACCTGGAGGTTGTCTCCGTCGATCTTCGCGGTCGCGAAGTTCATTGACGGCGAGCCGATGAAGCCGGCCACGAACACGTTGACCGGGAAGTCGTAGAGCTCCTGCGGGGAGCCGGCCTGCTGGAGCACGCCATCGCGCATGACGGCGATCCGGTCGCCCATCGTCATCGCCTCGACCTGGTCGTGGGTGACGTAGATCGTCGTCGTCCCGAGCCGCTGGTGGAGGCGGGCGATGTTCGCGCGCGTCTCGACGCGCAGCTTCGCGTCGAGGTTCGAGAGCGGCTCGTCCATCAGGAACACGGACGGCTCGCGCACGATCGCGCGACCGAGCGCGACGCGCTGGCGCTGGCCGCCGGAGAGGGCCTTCGGCTTGCGGTCGAGGAGCTTCTCGAGGCCAAGGATCCTCGCGGCGTCGTCGACGCGCTTCTTGATCTCGTCCGACTTCATCTTCCGCAGCTTCAGGCCGAAGGCGAGGTTGTCGAACACGGTCATGTGGGGATAGAGCGCGTAGCTCTGGAAGACCATCGCGATGTCGCGGTCCTTCGGCGCCACGTTGTTGACCACCCGGTCGCCGATCAGCAGCTTGCCGTCGGTGATGTCCTCGAGGCCGGCCACGCAGCGCAGGGCGGTCGTCTTGCCGCAGCCCGACGGTCCCACGAGGACGAGGAACTCGCCGTCCTTGACCTCCAGGTTCAGGTCCTTGACCGCGGTGAACTCGTTGCCATACCGCTTCGTGAGGTGGTCGAACGTGACGGTCGCCATCGGTCTCCTCTGGTCCTCATGCCCGGTGCGCGGTGCACTGCCACGCCATTCCAGCTCGGCGCTGCTCCCTCGAATGCTGGCCGGGGCATCATAGTACCCAGCACGTCCAGTCCCCGAACGAGCGCGAACGCAGACCGATGGAACCCGTCCGCTCGGTCGGCCGGCGCCTCCTGGCACTCGGTCGGCCGCGCATCCTGCCCTCCCTGTTCGACCGCCATCCGCACGCCGGCTCCGCGTCGCGGCGCGCGCTCGGCCTCCGCGTCGTCCCGATCGACCGGATCGTCGGCACCGCGCGCCACCCCTCGCAGAACACCGACGACTTCCTCCCGCTGCCGCGCCTGCGCGGCCGGAACTGGACGGCGCGCTGGCAGCGCCTGAATCGGGCGACGTCGCAGCTCGTCACCCTGCCGCCGGTCGACCTGCTGCAGGTGGGGGACGAGTACTGGGTCGTCGACGGCCACAATCGCGTCGCCGCCGCCCGACGCAACGGGTCGGTGGCGATCGATGCCGATGTCGTGGAGCTGCTGCTCCCCGGCGTCGAGTCGCTCGACGAGACGCCACATTCCGTGGCCGGCTCGGTCGCCGCGGCCGACGAGCTGCGCCAGGCCGCGGTCGGCCGCCAGTCGCGCACCGCCCTCCATCGGCCGGCGCTCGACTCCGTCCACCGGTCCGACCTGCTGCGCGGCACCGACGCGCTCGAGTTCCCCGAGTCCACCGACGGGGGCATCGAGACCGATGCCCCGGACGGGGATGACGGGGCATGAGCCACCGGCTCCGCGTGGCCTGGCCAGACCCGGCGCTCTTCGCCGCTCGCGAGGGACGGCCGTTCCGGATCCTCGCCGTGTCGGATGAGCGGGCGCGCTCGCTCGACCTGCGCGGAGAGCCGCGCGGCGATGGGCCCGATCGACCTCGTGATCGGTGCCGGCGACCTCGAGCCGCCGTACCTGTCCTTCGTGGCCGATGCCTTCGGCGCGCCGCTGCGCTACGTGCGCGGCAACCACGACGTCGGCACCGCGTGGCGGGTCAATGAGCGCGGCATGCTTCCCGAGCCGCTGCCCGACGGCCGGCTCGTCGACGAGCAGGGAATCGCCCTGCTCGGCTTCTCCGGCTCGCCGCGCTACAACGAGGCGGGCGCCATGCAGGTGGGTGGGCTCGCGATGTGGGGGCGGGTCGCGGTGGCGCGGCTGGTCGGCCGTACGCGACGTCCCGTCCTCGTCATCACCCATGCCGCGCCGCGCGGCCTCAACGACGCGGCGGACCACGCGCACCGCGGCTTCACCGCCTTCCGCTGGCTCATCGACCGCCTGCGGCCGCCGCTCTGGCTCCACGGCCATACCGCGCTCGTGCGGCGCGGCCTCGATTCGCGTTGCCTGTGGCACGGCTCCACCCTTCTCTACAACTGCACGGGCGCCACGGTGGTGGAGCTCGTCCCGCCCGGGTCCGACGCATGACCGCCCGTCCCGATCCCGACGCCGGACCGCCGCTCGGGCGATGGATCGGCGGCGGCATCCTGGCGCTCATCGGGCTGCTCGCCGTCCTGCTCCTCGTCCGGCCCGCGATCTACTCGGTGGCGGCGCCACGCGGCGACTCGAACCTCGGGGTGGCGAGCGTGAGCGAGCTCGGCGGTGGGCCGATCCTGCGATCGGTGCTGCTCGCCGGCTCCCACGGCCTGCTCGGCGAGGCGCGGCAGCCGAACGGGGTGGCGCTGACGCTCGTCATCGCCCAGCTCCCCGGGTCCCAGGTGGCGGTGCTCAACGCCCGCTCGCCGGTGGACCCGTGTCCATTGAGCATCACGCCCGGTGGCAAGGAGCTCACCGACTGCGGCGGCCGGCGCTGGGGGCTCGACGGCCTGCCGCTCGGCGGCGGCACGGAGCCGCCGCTCCAGCGCTTTGCCGCCAGCGTCAGCCAGGGCGCCGTCATCGCGGATCTCACCCGACCCGTCTCCGGCCCGGGGGCGCCACGCTGATCCTCGATCGGGCATGCTGGCTGCTACCGACCGCTCCCACCAACACCGAAGATCGAGGACCACGATGCCCGAGGGAATGAGCTTCATCGGCTGGATCGTCATTGGCCTGCTGGCGGGCGCCATCGCCGGCTGGTTCGTGCCGGGCCGCGAGCGCAACGGCTGCATCGGCACCACGCTGATCGGCATCGTCGGCGGCCTGCTGGGTGGCTGGATCTGGACCGGGCTGCTGCACCAGAACCAGGCCGGTGGCTTCCTCGGCGCGCTGCTCATCGCGGTCCTCGGCTCGGCCGTCGTGCTTCTCGTGCTGCGCCAGGTCAGGGGCGGCGACCGCCGGCCCTGATGGCCGTCGGGGCGACCCGAACTCAGCGGGATCCGAAGCGGCGGAGGTCGGCCACGAACCCTTCATAGGCGAGGCGCCGCGCTTCGTCGGTCGGCGCCCGAAGGATCGCGGACGGATGGATGGTGATCCCGACCGGACCGATCTCCGCCCCGACCACCTCGCCCCGCTGTCGGGTCACGCGAACCTTCGGCCCCACGATGCCCTTCGCCGCCGTCGCTCCAAGGACGACGACCAGCTCCGGCCGCACGCGGGCGATCTCGGCGTCCAGCCACGGGCGACAGGCCCGCACCTCGTACGTGGTCGGCGTCTGGTGGATCCGGCGCTTGCCGCGTGGCTTCCACTTGAAGTGCTTCACCATGTTCGTGACGTAGACCCGGCGCCGGTCGATGCCGGCGTCGGCGAGGGCACGGTCCAGCAGGACGCCCGACGGCCCCACGAACGGTGCACCCGCCAGGTCCTCCTGATCGCCGGGCTGCTCGCCGACAAGCATGAGCCTGGCATCGCTCCCTCCCTCGCCGAAGACCGTCTGGGTCGCGTCGCGCCACAGGTCGCACGCCCGACACGCGGCCGCAGCGGCGCGCAGCGCGGGCAGCGACGCGCGCGGCGGGGGAGTGGCAACGCTCTGCGAAACCGCCATGCCGAGGCGGGTTGCAGACGCGATGCCATCGGTGGCCGAAAGGTTTGACGCTCCCCGGGGTGCATGGGACAATCCGGCGGCCCTCGCCCCGGAGCCGGCTCCGGCGCGCGCGAGGCGTGCGTGGTGGCCTTAGCTCAACTGGCAGAGCATCGGATTGTGGCTCCGAAGGTTACGGGTTCGAAACCCGTAGGCCACCCCAGTCCTTCGTCCGCTGTCCTCTTCGAAACGGCCGTCCCCCGTCGGCAGGCCATTGCTCACGCCCATTCGGGCGTCCTGCCTCCAGCAGCGGTGCCTGCTGCGGCCCGGAGGAGGGAATCGGACCCGAGCTGTACGGCGCACTCGAACGGGGTGAGCTCCCCGACGCGGCGCTGCTCGCCTCGCTGGCTGTGGCAACCCGACCGCCGTCGCCGATCTCCGGGAGGGCGAGCGCGTCCTCGACCTGGGCTCGGGTGGCGGCATCGACGTCCTGCTGTCCGCGAAACGAGTCGGACCTGCCGGGCGCGCGTTCGGCCTCGACATGACCGACGAGATGCTCGCCCTGGCCCAGCGCAACGCCGCCGAGGCCGGGGCGACAAACGTCGAGCTCCTCAAGGGCCACATCGAAGCGATCCCGCTGCCGGCCGAATCGCTCGACGTCGTGATCAGCAACTGCGTCGTCAACCTGGCCGCGGACAAGGCAGCGGTGTTCCGCGAGATCGCGCGCGTTCTCCGACCCGGGGGGCGGATCGGGATCAGCGACATCGTGGCCGAGGACGCCCTCACCGCGGAGCAGCGCGCCGAGCGCGGCTCGTACGTCGGCTGCATCGCCGGCGCCCTCTCGTTCGCCGAGTTCGAGGCCGGCCTGCGAGACGTCGGGCTCATCGACGTCTCGCTCACGTCGACCCACACCGTCGCCGTGGGCATGCACAGCGTCATCGCCAAGGCGACGAAGCCGCTGGACGCGGCGACGCGCGCGGCGCGCGCCGTGTTGGACGAGCTTCCGGTGGCCAAGGCGGCGACCGCTGCCTGCGGGTGCGGCTCAGCCGGGTGCTGCTGAACCTCCTGGCGTGGGGTGGCTTGCCCCAGCCGGGCGCCGATCGCCCAGCCCGACGACGCCGAGATCGATCGGCCACGGCTCGTCGTTGATTGACAGCTCGAACCGAAAGTCGACGGCCCGCGCAATGGTGCGGACGATCGTCCCGCCTCTCAGCGCGCGCTCGACGACGCCGGCAACTCGCCGCGCCGTGGCATCGGTATCGAGACGAACCTCGAGGCGGACCTCCCGAATCATGGGCGGGTCATCGTCGCGCTCCGCCGCCAATCTCAGCTCGATGCGATCGAACGCGACGTGAGCCCCATCTGCCACCCAGCGCAGGTTTCTCACGAAGCAGCCTGCGACCCCCGCCAGCAGCGCCTCCACCGGACTCGGTCCGTCGTTCGTGTCCTCGGGCGATGCGTTCAGAGGTCCGTCCCAGAGCGGGCCACGTGCCACAGTCCGCTCGCCCGGCGAGATCTGGACGTCCAGCAGGTACACCGGCACTGCAGCTGGACGGCGGCGAACCACGTGGATCTCGGATGGATGGCCGGCCTGGTTCATCGGCGGGTTACTCGGGCTCGCCGAGCTCCGGCCACGAAGCGTCGACGATCGGCCATCGGTGACCGATGGCGCGCCACCTGCGCAGCCCGCTCCGCGCGTCGCGCTGCGCCTGGACATCGCACAGCAGCGCCGGATCGGGCCCGCCCAGGCTGCCCTGGAGATGCGGACAGCGGCTGCAGGCGCCGATCGGCTGCCGGCTTCCGGTCAGGAGGCAGACGACGCCGCCATCGACGATCGGCAGCTGGATCGGTCGGTGGTGCTGCGCGCCAAGATGCACGACGAACATCGGTGCCTCCTCCGGTGGCCGATGATCGGCGCGGGCCCGCGGCGCGCCAAGTGCCGAATGGCCCGCAGGGCATCGTCTCTTGCGAGGCTTCCGCCTGCCGGGGCGTTCGGGCGTATCCTCGGCACGTGACCGACGTGCCGACGCCTGCGAGCGGACCGATGCCCGCCCTCTACCTCGGCCACGGCGCGCCGCCGCTGCTCGAGGACGCGACGTGGATGGCGGAGCTGGGCGGATGGGCGGCCAGCCTGCCGCGGCCGAAGGCGATCCTCATCGTCAGCGCCCACTGGGAGTCGGCCCCGATCACGGTGAGCGCCACGACCCGCGTGCCGCTCGTGTACGACTTCTATGGATTCCCGCAGCACTACTACCGGATGCGATACGACGCGCCGCCCTCGCCCGAGCTTGCCGCCACCGTCGCGTCGCTCATGCCGGACAGCGAGCCGGTCAGGCAGATGCCGACCCGCGGCCTCGACCACGGGGCGTGGGTGCCGCTGACCGCCATGTTCCCGCAGGCCGACATCCCGGTCCTCCAGATGTCGATGCCGGACCTCGACCCGCAGCACCTGTTCGACCTCGGGCGGCGGCTGGCGCCCCTCCGTGACGAGGGCGTGCTCGTCGTCGGGTCGGGCTTCATGACCCACGGCCTGCCCTTCATCCACGACTACTTCCGCGGCAAGCCGGGCGCGCCGGCATGGTCGCTCGAGTTCGATGCCTGGGCCGCCGAGGCGCTGGCGCGCGGCGACATGGACGAGCTCATGGCGTTCCGCAGCAGGGCGCCGGGGATGCCGTACGCCCATCCGACGACCGAGCACTTCGCCCCGCTCTTCGTGGCTCTCGGCGCCGCCTCGAAGCCCGATGCCGCGCCCGACACGAAGATCGACGGGTACTGGTTCGGGCTCGCGAAGCGCTCGGTTGAGCTCCGCTGACCCAGTCGCTGCCGATCCGCGTGCTGGACACCCGGCGGAGAATGACCTCATGACGCTGCGAGCCATGGATGGCCTCTTGCGACTCGACCCCCGGCTCGACTCGGAGCTCGTCGCGCCGCTCGCGCTCGTCCGCGCCCTGCATGCGTTCGCGGGCATCGCGTGTCTCGAGGTTGCGCTCGCCAGCGCCCCCGGCATGCCGATGACCGCGGCCCTCGTCCCCGGCCTGCTGCTGACCACGTCGGCGCTCGCGCTCGGCGGGGAGCGCCACTGGGTGCTGCCGTTCGCCGTGATCGCGGGCTGGTCCGGCGTCGCGGCGACGCTGGCCGGGGCGATCGCCTCGTCGCATCTTCACCCGCTCGTCGCGGTCCTCATCGTCGGGCTGCTATGGGAGGCGAACGCGCTCATCGGTGGGGCGCCCCGTCTCGACTGGCGTCGCCTCGCGGCCGCCCGGCCGACGCGCGGGCCGAGCGACCCGTACGACGGGACGATCGAGGAGATGTGACGGCAATGGAGGAGCTCGCCCCCGTCCGCGCCCTCGTCGACCGCGGCGAGGCGCGCCTCGAGACCGAGCAGCCGGACAGCCCCCTCATGCGGCTGGGACGTGCCGAGCGGCGCCGGATCCTGGCCGTCGCGGCATTCCGCGAGCTCCGCTCGCTGCGCCGCGAGCTCGACGCCGAGCGAGCCGCTGACCCGGGTCACATCGACGGCGTGTAGTCCGGCGCCAGGTAGCGCTCGGGATCCTCGGTGAAGTCGAGGTAGCAGCCGCGGCCGCAGAACCCGTAGGTGGTGCCGGCATGGATGGCCACCAGGCCGTTCGCGGTGGCGTCTGACAGGTCCACCTCCATCCCGCACACCGGATCGGTCACGACGGTATCGGTCATCGGTCCTTCCTGTTCGTTTGCCAATGTCGGAGGGGCTCCGCCGGCCACCCGGAAGCGCCGCAGGCGGAGCGCGTTCGTCACGACGCTCACGCTGCTGAGTGCCATGGCGCCGGCGGCGACGCCCGGATTGAGGAGCAGGCCGAAGGCGGGGTAGAGGATGCCGGCCGCCACCGGGATGAGCACGACGTTGTAGGCGAAGGCCCAGAACAGCCCCTGGCGGATGACCCGCACCGTCTGGCGCGACAGCGCGATCGCGGCACCGACGCCCCGCAGGTCGCCTCCGACGAGCGTGATGTCCGAGGCGGCGAGCGCCACGTCCGCTCCCGTCCCGATCGCGATCCCGAGATCGGCGGTGGCGAGCGCCGGCGCGTCGTTGATCCCGTCGCCGACCATCGCGACCCGATGCCCGGCGGCCTGGAGCGCGCGCACGCGATCGGCCTTGTCGGCGGGCCGCACCTCCGCCACCACGTGGTCCGCGGCGATTCCCGCGGCCTCGGCGATCGCCGCCGCCGTGCGCCGATGGTCGCCGGTGATCATCCACGGATCGAGGCCCAGGCCGCGCAATGCCGCCACCGCGTCGCCGGCCCCTGGCTTCAGCGCGTCGGCGAGGGTGATGCGGCCGAGGAAGGTCCCGTCGCGCGCGACGAGGATGGACGTCCCGCCACGCGCGGCCGCCGCCTCGACGGCCACCTCGGCGCCACTCATCTCGACGCCGTGGTCGGCAAGGAGCGCCGGGCCTCCGACGAGCACGGTGGCGCCGTCGACCACGGCCGTCGCGCCGCGGCCCGCGATGGCCTGGAAGTCGTTCGGGGTGCCGAGCGCGAGATGTCGATCCCCTGCGGCACGTACCACCGCGACCCCGAGTGGGTGCTCGGATGCCAGCTCGACGCTCGCCGCGAGCCGGAGCAGCTCGTCCTCGCCGATGCCGGCGACCGGCGCGAGCTCGGTGAGGGCCGGCCGGCCGACAGTCAGCGTGCCGGTCTTGTCGAGCACGATGGTGTCGATTGAGCGCGCGCCCTCGAGCGCCTCGCCGCCACGGATGAGGATCCCGTGCGCGGCGGCGGCACCCGTGCCGGCCATGATCGCGGCCGGCGTGGCGAGCCCGAGGGCGCAGGGGCAGGCGATGATGAGCACCGCGATGCCGGCGCTCAGCGCGAACCCCGCGTCCTTGCCGAGCAGGAGCCACGTCGCGGTGGTGAGCAGCGCGGCCACGATGACGAGCGGCACGAAGGCCTCAGCGATGCGATCGACGAGGCGCTGGATCGGCGCCTTCGAGCCCTGCGCATCGGTCACGAGGCGCACGATCTGGGCGAGCGCGGTGTCGGCGCCCACATGCCGGGCGCGCATGACGAAGGACCCCGACGCGTTCAGCGTCGCCCCGATGACGTCGTCGCCGGGTCCCTTGTCGACCGGCAGGCTCTCGCCGGTGACCATGCTCTCGTCGAGCGCGGAGTGGCCCTCGTGGACCGTGCCGTCGACGGGCACGCGCTCGCCGGGCCGCACCCGCACGAGGTCGCCGACGCGCACGCTGCCGATCGGCACGTCGATCTCGCCGCCGACGCGCACGACCCGCGCCATCGTGGGCTGGAGCTGCATGAGCGCCCGGACCGCGGCACCGGTCTGGCGGCGTGCACGGGCCTCGAGCCAGCGACCGGTGAGCACGAGCGCGACGATGATCACCGCGGTCTCGAAGTAGGTGTCCATCGGCAGACCGATCGAGGCCGCGACCGTGGGCCAGAGCGTCACGAAGGCGCTGTAGCCGAATGCGACGCTCGTGCCGACCGCGACCAGCGTGTCCATCGTGGCCGAGCCGTGGCGCGCGGCGCGCCAGGCGGCGCGGTAGAACGTGCCCCCGGCCCAGACCTGGACGACGGCGGCGGCGACGAGGAGTGCCGGCGCCAGGATCGCCATCGGGATGCCCGTCGGCAGGAACATGAGCGCCATCATCAGCAGGCCGATGGCGAGGCTGCCCGCCGCCCGCCAGCCGAGCGCACGAAGCTCCGCGGCACGATCCAGCTCACCGTCATCCGCGGTCGCCGCCGTCGCCGCGGGAGCCGCCGCGACCTCGTAGCCGGCCGCCTCCACGGCGGCGGTGATGGCCCGGACCGATGTCGCCGCAGGGTCGAACGCGACCCGCGCCTGCTCGGTCGCCAGGTTGACGGTCGCCTCCGCCACACCGTCGACGCGGTTGACGAAGCGCTCGATGCGATTGACGCACGAGGCGCACGTCATGCCGGAGATGGGGAGCTGCACGACCTCGATGGGCCCTGGCGTCGATGCCATGACCCCATTGTGCGGACCGCGATCCGTGACTGTCAAATACCCCGGGGGAGTATCACGCAGCGCGGCCATTGCGGCGCACGCAGCCACGCCGTTGCGGCCTCGAGGTAGGGCTCCGGCGCATCCCGGTGCACGGAGTGCCCGGCGGCGAGCACCATGGCGCGCGATCCCGTCGGCAGGCGGGCGAGGGTGGTGCTGCGGCTCGTGCCGCGGAGCCCCGAGCGCTCCTCGTCGGCGAGCAGCAAGAGCACCGGCACGCCGGTCTGGCCGACGAGGGTTTCGGTGGGGTCGACCATCGCCTCGCCGCCTTCCGCGGCCGCGATGATCGCCTCCATGCGGCAGTCGGCCACGTCGGCGACGACGCCCGTCACGTCGCGCTCCGCCCAGCCCGGGTTGCGCCCGCGGACCTCGGCGGCAAGGGTCGGCGGGTCGCGCCGGGCGAGGTCGGCCTCGCGGCGCCAATTGGCGACCTGGTCGCTGCGGTCGCCCCGGAGCCCGGGTGGGTCCTCGAGCACGGCGCGCGTCGCGACCCCGGGCTGGCGAACGAGGAGCTGCAAGATCGTCCGCGCACCGAGCGAATGGCCCCACGCCACGTCGAGCCGTCGGTCGCCGAGCTCGGCCGCCAGCGTCTCGGCGAGGTCGTCGGCGGCGTCCCAGCGCCCGATGGGGGTCGGGCAGCCGGACCGGCCGTGGCAGCGGAGGTCGGGAGCGAGCACCTGCCAGCCCAGCGCGGCCAGGGCCGGGCCGATCCGCCACCAGGTACGGCTGGAGGCGGTGACGCCGTGGACGAGGAGGAGGGGCGGCCGGGTCGGGTCGATCGGGTCCGGCCAGCGCCGCACGGCGAGTCGCATGCCCCGCAGGCTCGCACGCCGCGTGCCGACGGGTGGCCCGATGGTCCCGCTCTGGACCCTGACCCAGCGCGGCGCAAGGTCATGCCCCCCACGGGACGACCCGGCTACAGACCCGCGCGCCGCCACGCCCGACCATGGCGAGCACGGCCAGCTGCCGGCCGCACCGACCTCTCCGCTGGAGCACCGGATGATCGAGCACCTCACACGACGGGCACGCAGCGCGACGGCACGCGCGGCAGCTCCTCGGCGGCACCGCGCTCCTCGGCGCCGCGGCTTTCGCGACCGTGGGCGCCACGCCGGCGACCGGGTGGAACCAGTCGAGCGCCGAGGCGACGCTGTGGCAGCTGACGAACGGCGCCCGCGCGAACAACGGCCTGCGCGTGCTGCAGCAGAACGGCACGCTGGTCGGGCTGGCCCGCTGGCGGAGCAAGGACGAGGTGCAGCGCAACTACTTCAGCCACACGATCCTCGGCACGAGCTACGAGGTCTACCACTGGTACGACACGAACGGGCTGCGCTACCGATGGGGCGGCGAGAACATCGGCTGGAACAATGGCTACGCCGACACCGATTCGCCGGTGAAGATCCACGAGGGATTCATGGCCTCCCCCGGCCACCGCGCGAACATCCTGGAGCCATCCTGGACGCACGGCGGCATCGGCGCCTTCGGGGCGGACAACGTCAGCTTCCTCGGCGCAACTCGCAGCCCTCGCTTCTACACCGAGCTCTTCATGCAGGCGCTCTCCACGTCACCGGCACCCCCTCCGCCACCGCCGGGAGGGACGAATCCACCGCCGCCGCCGTCGGGCGGCGGCTCGCCGGTACGACAGCCGGCGCGCGTGGCTCCCTCGCCCACGCCGCGCCACGTGGCCGTGGTGGTGCCGGCCCGCCCGGTCTCGTCGCAGCCGCTCGACGGTGCGCGGGTCGTCACGGTGACGTCGGTCCACTGGTCGAGCTCCTCGACCCGGGCGCTGCCCACCGAGGCGGCATGGCCGCGTGGCCGGGACGGCGTCTCGACCGCGGCGGCCCTCCCCAGCATGCGGATCGAGGCGGCGAGCGCCGCCGACCGCGGCTTCGTCGACGCGGTCATCGGCGGCCTGCTGGGCTTCCTCATCGGCTGAGCCGGCGGCCCGCGACGCGGCCTGCGCGGGCTAGACTCGGTCGCGCATGAGCTCCCTCATCCTCGAGGCGCGCGACCTCGTCAAGACCTATCCCGCCGGCTCGGGCACGGTCGAGGCGCTGCGAGGGGCCTCGCTGTCGGTCACGAGCGGCGAGTTCGTCGCCCTCATGGGGCCGTCGGGCTCGGGCAAGAGCACGATGCTCCAGCTCCTCGGTGGGCTGGACGAGCCGACGAGCGGCACGGTCGTCATCGACGGCATCGACGTCACCGCCCTCGACGAGGAGCATCGGACGCTCACGCGGCGTCGCAAGACCGGCTTCGTGTTCCAGTTCTTCAACCTCATCCCGCTGCTGTCGGTGAGCGAGAACGTGGCGCTCCCATTCCTCATCGCCGGCGGGTCGGTCGGTGAGCACCGCGCACGGGTCGACGAGCTGCTGCGCCTGGTCGGGCTCGTCGACAAGGCGGACGCACGCCCGGACGAGCTGAGCGCCGGCGAGCAGCAGCGCGTCGCGCTGGCCCGGGCTCTCGCGGCATCGCCGGCCATCCTCCTCGCCGACGAGCCGACGGGCAACCTCGACTTCACGACCGGCATCGAGATCCTCGACCTGCTGTGGGACTCGTGCGACCGCCTCGGCCAGACGATCGTGCTCGTCACGCACGACGCGCGCGCCGCGGCGTATGCCGACCGGGTCCTCGTCATCCGCGACGGCCGGGTGCGCGACGAGATCGCCCTCGGCCGGCGTTCGGACCACGCGCCCGCTCCGCTCATCCGACGGCTGTCGGCGCTGGGGCTCTAGACCGGCCCGATGCGGCTCAGCGGCCTCGCGTCCCGCAGCCTGGCGAGCCGGCCGCTGCGCACGACGCTGACCGTCATCGGGGTCGCGGTGGGCGTGGCCATCGTGGTGGCGACCCTGATCGCGAACCAGGCGTCCGGGGAGGCGATCGAGCGTGCCGCGCAGGAGCTCGTCGGGCGGGCGGCGTTCCGGGTCCGTGCCTTCGACCCGGCAGGCTTCACGCCGCGTGCCGTCGCTGCCATACGGCGCATCCCCGGCGTGCGCGCGGCGGCCGCGGTCGGGGAGCGGCGGATGACCCTCTCCACCCCACCCGGGCCGGACGAGAGCGTCTTCGGCCTGCTGGCGGTGGCCCTCGATCCGGACGTCGAGCCGGCGATCCGCGACCCGCACCTCGTCGCCGGAAGCCCGCTCGCCACCGCCGACCCGACCGGTGTGCTGCTCAACGCCGGCTGGGCGTCCGACCACGGTCTCACGTTGGGCGATGAGATCCGGCCAGCCGACTGGGTGCCCGGCGAGCCCGCCTTCCACGTCATCGGGCTCGTCGACGACGTCGGCCTCGGGGCGCTCGAGCGGGGCGCGGTGCTGATCGTCGACCGCGCGCAGCTCGACTCGATGATCGCCAAGCCCGCCCCGGTGGTGGCGGTGGACGTCCAGACCGTCGACGGCCACGCTGCCGACGTCGAGGCGGCGCTCGACCGCCAGCTGCGTGAGCCGTTCGTCGTGGAGACGGCCGCCGATGCGGCGACCCGCTTCGCCCGGGCGCAGGCCGCCTTCGCGCCGATCGCCTTCCTGTTCGGCCTGGTGGCCCTCGTGGTGGGGGCGTTCCTCGTCGCCAACACGATGGCGATGACGGTCGGGGAGCGGGTGCGCGAGATCGGGCTCCTCCGCGCCGCCGGCACGACCAGCCGCCAGGTGCTGTGGCTGTTCGCCCGGCAAGGGTTACTCATCGGCGCGGCGGGGTCGCTGCTCGGCATCGCGCTGGGTATCGGGTTGGCGGCGGGGATGATCAGCTTCCTGCGCGCCACCCGGGCGGTGCTCATCGACGGCCTGCCGCTCAGCCCGGCCGCCCTCCTGCTCGCGGCGGCGCTCGGCCTGGGCGTGACGATCGCCGCCGCCGCAGTGCCGGCCCTCCAGGCCGCGCGCACCGGCCCGCTCGATGCCCTTCGCCCATCGCGCCGTGCCGGACGCTCGCTGGGCGAGCGCCTGCGCTGGGTGGCGTGGCTCGAGGTGGCGGTCGTCGCGCTGGGACTGCTTCTCTACCCGTTCGAGCGCGGCCAGGCCCCGATGATCGGGATCGGGATGGCGCTCGCGATCCTGCTCGTCGGCGCGTTCGCGTCGGCGTGGCTGCTGCTGCCGATCGGCCGCATCGTGGGCCGCCCATTCGAGTGGCTATTCGGCGCGGAGGGGATGCTCGGTCGCGCGAACCTCGGCCGCGACCGCGTTCGCACCGGGCTGACCGTGGCGTCGCTCGTGGTCGCGCTGGCCGCAGTGGTGGCGCTCGGCAGCGTGGCCGCGTCGGCCCGCGAGACGGCCGCGCGATGGATCGCATCGGTCCTGCCCGGCGGCACCGCGATTCGCCTCGCGCTGCCGGACGAGATCGACCTGTTCCGCCCGACGTTCACGGCCATCCCCGGTACGCGCGCCGCGAGCCCGATCGCCGAGTTTCCGGCCGTGATCGGCAACGGCGACGTCGCCCGCGAGGTGAGCGTCGCCGGGATCGACCCGACCGTCTTCCAGGATGCCGGCTCGCTCATCTTCACGAGCGGCTCACGCGGCGCCGCCTTCAACGCCCTGCGGGATGGCCGGGCGGTGCTCGTCCCGCAGCCGATGGCCGACCGCGACGGCATCGGCGTGGGGGACAGCCTGTCGCTGTCGCAGCCCGGCGGCCATGCGACCGCCTTCACCGTGGCGGGCGTGATCGCCTACACCCTCCCTGCCCAGTCACCCGATGGCGCCCTCATTGTCTCGCTGGCCGATGCGAAGGACGCGTTCGGCGTGACGACCGCCGGCCTGTGGGCGCTCGTCCCCGCTCCCGGCGTCACGCCGGCGGCGTTCCGCAGCGCCGTGGCCGAGACGGCGCGCAGCCTCGCCGCCGAACCGGTCGACGCCGAGCAGCTGGCCGGCGACTTGGCCCGCTCGTTCGACCGCCTGATCGGCCTGTTCGACGTGCTCGCCCTGGTGGCGGTCGCGGTGGCGGCGGCGGGGATCGTCAACTCGCTCGGGATCGGAGTCGTGGAGCGCGCGCGCGAGATCTCGATCCTCCGCTCGCACGGCATGACGGTCGGCCAGGTGCAGGCGATGGTCGTGTCCGAGGCCGCGATCCTCGGCGCCGTGGGCGGGATCCTGGCCGCGGGCATCGGTCTTGCCATGGCGTGGGCGATGGTGGTGGGTGGTGGCTCGCGCGACTTCGCGGCGGGGCTCGCCGTCCCGTGGCCACTCGTCATCAGCTGCGTGCTGCTCGGCACCGGCGTCGCGGCGCTGGCCGGCATCTATCCGGCGCGGCGAGCCGGCCGGCTGCCGATCGTCGCCAGCCTTCAGCATTTCGAATGAGCGCCGCGCTGCGGCAGAGGAGGAACAACCCGTGCCAGTGCCCACCCGCTTCTGGGAAGCGCATCCGGGGCGAACGCTCGTCGGGCGGCTGCAGACGGGCAGCGACGTCGTCGAGGAGATCGAGCGCACCTGCGCCGAGCGCGGGATCCTCGCCGCCGAGGTGACGGTCGTCGGCGCAGTCCAGCACGCCGCGTACGCGTACTACGACCAGGCGGCGCTCCGGTACATCGAGCTCGCATCAGCGGAGCACCACGAGCTCGCGGGCTGGGTGGGGAACATCTCGCAGCGCGACGGCCGCCCGTTCCTCCACGCCCACGCAACGTTCGCCGACGAGCGTGGGGCCACGGTCAGCGGCCACGTCCTGCCCGGCACGCTGGCATTCGTGGCGGAGGTGATCATCCACGAATGGACCGATCTGTCCCTCGTCCGCACGCATGACGAGACCACCGGCCTGGCGCTCTGGTAGGCGCGTCCGCGGCGCCAGCGGTCCTAGACGGCTGCCGCCGAAGGGGCCATTTCGACCGCTGGCTCCGCCCGCCACGATCCGGGGACGGCTGGCGCGCGGTGCGTGCCGGCGGCGAACGATCGGAGGTGGTCGCGTGCGCGACGCTCTCGCCCTGCTGCTCGGACTCGGCATCAGCCTGCTCGGCCTGCTCGTGGTGCTGGCCACGGTCCTCGACCTGCCCGGCGTCCTGCTCATCGCGTCCGGCATGGCCGTGGCGTGGCTGTCGCGGAGCGCGGGGGGCGCGATGCGCGTCTGACGTGCGGCGTCAGCCGGGCTGCGCCACGTAGAGCTGCCAGTCGTCCGGCACGCCCTTGAGCGTTGCCGTGCCGCGATCCTCGAAGGCGATCCCCGAACCGACGACGAGGTCGCGCACCGTGCGCGAGACGAGCACCTCGTCCGGCCCCGCCAGGGCACCGATCCTGGCACCGATGTGAACGGCCATGCCGCCGATCCCGTCGCTCCCCAGCTCCACCTCGCCGGTGTGGATCCCGGCACGGACGCGCAGCCCGAGGCCGTGCACCGCGGAGCTGATGGCGAGCGCGCAGCGAATGGCACGCGCCGGGCCGTCGAACGTCGCGAAGAAGCCGTCGCCGGCGGTGTCCACCTCGTGACCCGCGAATCGTTCGAGCTCGGCTCGCACGATCGCGTGATGGGCGCGCAGCAGATCGGTCCAGGCGAGGTCACCGAGCTCGGCAGCGCGTTCGGTCGAGCCGACGATGTCGGTGAACAGCACGGTGGCCAGGACCCGGTCATCGCGGCCGCGCTGGCGCACGCCGGTGAGGAACTCCTCGATCTCGTCGAGCACACGGTCCGCGTCTCCCACCCACGGCAGGTGGTCCTCCCCCGGCAGCTCGCGCAGCAGCGCCCCGGGGATGTGGGCGGCGAGGTAGCGCCCGCTCTCGATCGGTACCGCGCGATCGCCGATCCGATGCAGGACGAGCGTCGGGACGTGCACCGAGCCGAGGACCGGCCGGACGTCGATCGCCGCGTTCATCGTGGCGAGCGCGGTGACCGCGGCGGGGCTGGCGCCCTGGCGCAGGTAGCGGGCCCACGTGCCGCGGAAGCGCTCGTCGCGCGCGCGACTCGGGGCGCGCACCTCAAGCCCCACCGGGCCGCCCCAATCGCGCGCGACCTCGTCCAGGAAGGCATCCAGCGTCTCCGGCGTCATCGCCCACGGGTGATCGTCGCCGGCCATCTCGCGCGCGAAACCTCCCAGCAGGATCATCGCCGTCGTGCGGGCGGGATACGTCGCCGCGAACAGGACGCACATCGGCGCGCCCTCCGACACGCCCAGGAGTGCCGCGCGCTCCGATCCCACCGCGTCGCAGACCGTGAGCAGATCGCTCATGCGCGTCTCGAGGGTCGGCAGGGCAGCGGGTGCCACCCGATCCGACAGGCCGGTGCCCCGCTTGTCGAACAGGATGAGCCGCGAGAACGAGGCGAGCCGCTCGAAGAAGCGTGCGAGCGTCGGCTCCTCCCAGGCGGCCTCGAGGTGCGAGATCCAGCCGGGCACCCAGACGAGGTCGCGCGGCCCGTCGCCGATGACCTGGTACGCGATGGAGACCCCGTCGGGAGCGATCGCGTAGCGGATGGCCGCTGTCATCCCGGCAGTGTGAGTCTTCGCCGCCGTCGGCGGGAAGGGCGAGCCGTCAGCCTGCCTGCGTCCGACGTGCCGCGACTTCGGCGCAGACAACGAAAACGCCCGAAGGAACCTGATCCCTAGATGCTTCGGTCCATGCAAAACACAAACCGAATCACTAGTTGTTCAAGCTCCTCCGAGCAGGGAGAGAATACCACACGACGCGGCGATGGGCAAGCGTATTGGGATGGAATCATCGGAGTGGGTTCATCCGCGCGACGGTGGTACGCTCGACGGCGGAGTCACCGGATGGGAGGAGCGCACGATGGTGCGACGGTCACCAATGACTGATCGGATGTCCACGATCGTCGTCATCGGGCTGATCTCGCTTACGGGCTGTCGTGGGCTCGGCGTTGGCGGGGGATCGGCGGCAGGATACCCACAAGGCCCGTCCCGGGCGCCGGCTGCCGGCGAGGCGCCAGCCGCGTGTGGCTTCCCACCCGGAACTGCGCTCTCCTTCGCGGGTCGCTCGACGACCGCCGCCCTCGACGTGCAGGAGGTGGTGGGGGACCCGATGAGCACCGAGCCAGCCGATATCTACATCACGCGCGATGCATTCGACCAGGGCCAGCACCATGGTCGCCTCGTCTGCGCGATCTACGTTCAGGATCCGACGTTCGTTGAGATCACCGTGCATCCATCGGACGGTGGTCGGGTCTTCTCGCCGACGCCCGAGCCGACGGTCGGTCCCACGCCTCCCCATGGTGTCTCGATCGACGTGGCCGTGGCCGCAGGCCGCGCCGCGCTGCCCGATGCCGGGCCGTGGAACCTCGACATGGTGCGGGCAGTCCAGCTTTGGCAGCTCCATCCCGGGTGGGAACAGCATGAATGGGCGGATGGGCTGTCACGGGACCGATGGGTCTGGTCCGCGTTCTTCTCGAGCGGCCATCGGGGATTCGAGGTCCTGCTCGATTATGTCGACGGGACCGTCCTCGGGAGCATCGAGTACATCCTGAACTGAAGCGCGGACGCTGAAGCGACTGGCGGGGCGGGTGTCCGCGGGCGGTTGATCGGCTGGGCGTCGCGTCGCGCAAGGATGCGAGATGAATCGCCGCCTCTTGGAGCGACGCCGCGAATCCCGCCGATCTCGACCGCGAGTACGAGCCGCTCATCGGCCAGCGGCGGGATCCGCCGCCGGGCGGTTACTTCGGGTGCGTAGTTGGTCCTTCTGCCGGCGGCCCATTCCGCCAGCCAGCGTGGCAGCAGGCGGGATCGTTTCCACCGGTCAGCCGCCCCTCACCTGGAGCTGTGCCCAGGCGTACAGCGCGTCGTAAACCGGCAGCTCAAGTTCGAGTTGCCGCCGGTCGTCGAGGCCAAGGTGCATGAAGCCGCGGGCGATCGCCTCGAGCCCGCGGGACTGGGGCGTGATGTCGGCGTCTTCGGACACATCGGCGCCGTGGACAACCTGCGCCAGGACCGCCAGGGCCGGGTCGCCGCCCAAGCCGTGATCATCGATCAGCACCTCAAACGAGCACTTGCCGTCACGATGGGTGTACGTCGCGCCGGGCGCGTCGAAACTCGTCGCGCCGTGGCGGACTGCGTAGT
Source organism: uncultured Chloroflexia bacterium (assembly GCA_963825905.1). Classification (GTDB taxonomy): domain Bacteria; phylum Chloroflexota; class Limnocylindria; order QHBO01; family QHBO01; genus JAICQM01. The sequence continues at coordinate 139,402 of CAWGUL010000007.1, forward strand.
CGAGGACCTGGTCAGGTGGCACATAGACGATCTCCGCCTCGTGATCGATGAACTTACGGATCAGCCACGGGCAGGCGATGCGGTCCGTGTGCGGATGCTCCCGCGTAACCCACTTCATCGCGTGTTCCTCCTACAGGGAGTTCCTTCGCCTTCGGACCATCCCGGCCTTTGCGCTCTGGCATCGAGTGTGAACGGGGGAGCGCAGGGCGTCGAGTTATCCGCTGGCTCTCGGGCTTCGTCTCCATCACGGAAGCGCCCCTGTGCCGCAGGGCAACGCCATCGGCCTGAGGTAGGACCAGACCGCTTCTTGGCGCTTAGCGTGAGTTATCCTCCGGGCCAGATCAGAGCGCGGGACCGGAGGTCGGCGGGGACATCGTCGGTGGTCTGCGAGCACTCACGCGGGCAGCGGCGTCCGCGGGGGTGGCCACAGCGTCGCCGGACATCCATCGCCGAACGGCGCGATCCCCGTCGACCTCTCGCGTTGGCGCGGTGCCGTCGTCCATCCTGTCGGACGCCGTTGACCAGGTCGTGCTCATGCTCTCGGTGTCGCGAAGAAGCGTCATACGCGCAACCGCAGCCAGCAGACCTGGAACGTGCGGGTCCGCTGTGCGGGCGTGGTGGCACAATGCCGGTCGAGTTATCCGCTCAGTTTGAGCGTGACCGGCGCCCGTAGCTCAGCGGATCAGAGCAGCTGAGTTCGGATGATCCCAGCCGATGCGCCGTGGCACCGAGCTTGGGCGAAGGAGCGTAGAGCGTCGAGTTATCCGCTGTCGCGCGTCCGCTTTCGCTGGCACTCCAGGCCTGTGAAGCCGCAAGGGGCCGCTCTGGGAGCGTCGCCAGACGAAGCCGGATGACGGCCGCAGGCGGAAGAGCCTCCTGGCAGGTGCCATCGGAAGCAGTGCCGAAGCACTCGGCCGGAGTCGGCTCCGTCTACGTGGCGATCCAGGCATCGATCTGGCTCAGCAGCCCGGTCTTCCGCCTCTCGGGCAGGAAGCTGGCCGTGACCGAGTTGCGCGCCAACCGGGCCATCACCTCGTCGCTGAAGCCGAACGTCGCCCGCAGGGCCTCGTAGTTCGTGTCCGCGTAGCCACCGAAATAGGCCGGGTCGTCGGAGTTGACCGTGACCAGGACGCCCGCCTCGAGGAAGGCCGGCAGCGGATGGTCCGCCAGCGTGTCCACGCACCGGAGCCGTACGTTGGACAGCGGACACATCGTCAGCGGGGTCCCGGCGCGCGCCAACCGATCCATCAGGGCCGGGTCATCGATCGCCTGGATGCCGTGGTCGACCCGCTCAATGTGCAGCAGGTCGAGCGCCTCGGTCACCGATGCAGCCCCGCCCTCCTCGCCCGCGTGAGCGACCCGGTGGAGTCCCAGTTCACCGGCGCGGGCGTACAGGCGTTGGAACTTGGCGGGCGGGTTGCCGACCTCGGCCGAGTCCAGACCGATCCCGATGATCGGCGCACCGGCCTCCTCCAGAGCGGCCAGCATCGCCAGGGCCTCCTCCTCGGAGCGGTCCCGGTGGAAGCAGGCGATCAGCTCGACGGTCGTGCCGTGGTCCCGTTCGGCGGCGGCGATGCCCGACGCGAGCCCGTCCAGGACCCGCTGGAGCGGGATGCCGCGGGCCACGTGGGGCTGCGGGTCGAAGAACGCTTCGACGTGGCGTACGCCGCCGGCGGCCGCCCGGGCGACATAGGCGGTCACCAGGTCGCTGAAGTCCTGCTCGGTCTGCAGCACGGCGAGGTTCGCGTAGAGCAGGTCCAGGAAGCTCTGCAGATCGGTGAACTCGTACCGACCGCGCAGGTCCTCCAGGTCGGCGTAGGGCAGCTCGACATTGTTGCGGCGGGCCAGTTCCAGCACGGTCTCCGGCTCCAGGGTGCCTTCGAGATGGAGGTGCAACTCCACCTTGGGAAGGGTGCTTAGATCGCGCATCGGGTTCCCTTCTGGACGCTGCCGGTCACGGTGCGGTGAGACCGAGCCTTCATTCGGGTAGTGCAGTGCGGGCAGATCACGTGGCGGATCGTATCGGCTCCCCACCGTGAACCACACATGTGTGATAGTCGATACTCTTGCGGAGAGCGAACGTTGCGACCCCGGGATGGAAGGCGGGCCAGAGGGCCCGGCTGCTCAGGCCAGCGTCACCTCGCAGGGACCATGTTCGTCACTCGGCGCCTATCTCGTCCAGAATGGACATTCCGCCTTCTTTCAGCGTGAACATGCGCCCGTAGCTCAGCGGATCAGAGCAGCTGACTTCGGATCAGCAGGTCGGGGGTTCGAATCCCTCGGGGCGTGCCACTCCCAGTCCGTTTCAGCGCTCATCGGCAAGCCTCCCCGGTGCGCCTCGAGCCTTGCAGACTCGCTAGGATGGGTCACCGATGCAGTTCCTTCGCTCGCGCCCTGGCGCGCTCGTCGCGGTCGGGCTCGTGGTCGTGGTGGCGGTCGTGGTGGCGGCCATCGCGCTCACTCGGAGCCCGGCGACCGTGGCGTCACCGTCACCCAGTGCATCGGCCGGAACGCCGACGGCGAGTGCAACGGCCAGCGCCAGCCCGTCGCCGGTCGCCGTCTGCCCGATGAACGGGACGGGGCTCAGCGATCCCACGCTGGCGACCCGCACGCCGATCCTCGTCCAGATCGAGAACAACCCGATCGCGCGCCCGCCGTCCGGCCTGAACCTCGCCGATCTCGTCATCGAGGCGCCGGTCGAGGGCGACACGACCCGCTTCGGGGCGGTCTTCATGTGCCGCTCGACGATCGGCACGCCCGTCGGCCCGGTGCGCTCGGCGCGCTACTTCAACATCGACTACTGGCAGCAGATCCACGACGTGACGTTCCACTTCGGCGGCGCCTCGAAGGTGCTGGCGCGCTTCGACGAGTCCGGCATCCCGTACGTCAACGGCCTGACCACCGGCTGGAGCTTCTACGCGCGCGGCGGCCACTGGCCGGCACCGCACAACGTGTTCTTCGACGTCGACGCGGCCCGTCACGAGCTGGAGGCGGGGAAGCTCACGGCCCTCATCGACCGGGCGGGGACGGTTCGCGCGCCGTTCGTTTTCGGCCAGGCGCCGCCGATGCCGGCCGGGAGGCCGGTCACCACCATCGGTCTCCAGACCTCGACCATCTGGAAGTTCGGCTGGCAGTGGGATGCCGGCCAGGGCCTCTGGCTGCGGACCGATGCCGGTGCTCCGAACTCCGACGCGATCGACGGCAAGCGCCTCAGCGCGACCACCGTGATCGTGCAGGTCGTCAAGCAGGACATCCTCGCCAACGAGCTCGATCCGGGCGGCTATCCGCGCCGCTACCAGCACCTCGTTGGGACCGGCACGGGCGTGCTCTTCGTTGCGGGCAAGGCTCGCGACGTCCGCTGGTCGCGGGCGGCGGCGGGAGACCTCACCACGTGGACCTACGCCAACAGCGGCGATCCGGTCGTCCTGCCACCGGGGAAAGTGTGGTGGGAGATCGTGCCGATCGGCAGCCAGATCAAGGAGGACTGAGCGGGGGGAGCTGCCAGCGCACCGCCCGCGAGGGATCCGCCGCGAGCGCGAGCACGGTGCCGCGCAGCACGTCCATGCCGATGATCCCCTGCGGGTCGTGCATCGAGGAGCGCACCTCGAGCGAGGCCACCGGCAGCTCGCGCCCACCGACGACCAGGGTCTGACCGCCGGCCGAGGCGGCGACAACGTCCGCGCCGCTCACCCCGCCGCCGATGCGGGTCGCTGCGCCCGAGGCGAGGCCCGGGACCGACGAGGCCGCGAACTCCGTGCCACGCCCCCCGGAATCGAGCAGGGTCGGGATCGCCGGGAACGGCGCAACGGCGGCCTCGACGACGGGCGTCGCGAAGCCGGGGTCCCGCGGCAGCACCAGCGTCTCGAAGCCGGGGGATCGGGCGGCGAGCCACGCATCGAGGGTCGCGTCGTCCGCCTCCACGAGGAGGAGCTCGTCAGCGGCGAGGTCGATGACCACGCGCGCGGTCGGGTGCAGGTGCTGGGGGCTGAGGATGCCGCCGACGCCCCAGCCCGGAAACGGCCTCGGCGCCGGGATGGCCACCACGTCGCGGAGGGTGAGCCGCGCGTCACCGAGCGCGAGCCCCACGTCCTCGACGCTCCAGCTCGGCATGGTGGCGCCGCTGTGATCCGTCCCTTCCTCCCCGGCCTCAGTGGCCAGGCCGATCTCGTCGACGAGCTCCCGGTTGAGGAGATGGACCTCCGAGCCGGTGTCCAGCACGAGGCGCGTCACGACCCCGCCGACCGCCCCGATCACGAGCGGCGCGTGCTCGGTCCCGCCGTCGGCGACGTCGAAGATGATCGGCACCCGGGCGAGGATCCGGGGCGCGGTGGAATCGGTCATCGTTTCAGTCGAGGTGGTAGGGGACGTCGGCCACGATCGTGTTGCGGCGCGAGAAGAGGCGCAGCTTGAGGCGCAGGGCGGTCTGGTTGTGGAGCAGGTTCTCCCACCAGTGGCGGGGCACGACCTCGTTGAGGACGACCACGATCGGGCGGTTGGGGGCCTGCTTGCCGAGCGCGTCCATGTAGGCCAGCAGCGGTCCCACCAGCGCGCGGTACGGTGACTCGACCACCACCAGCTCGGTCGTGCCCGCCCACTCCGGCCAGCGCTCGCGCAGCGCCTCGGCGGTGGCCGGGTCGTTGGTGACGTGGACCGCCACCGCGTGACGGCTGATCGAGTTGGCGAACGCGATCGCCTGCCGCGCCGGGCGGTCGAGGCGCGCGATCGGGACGATCACGATCGGCTCCGCCGCCACCTCCTTGCCGGGTGCGATCTGGTCCAGGTTGAGTTGGCGCGAGACGCTGCGGTAGTGGCGCCGGATCGCGAGCAGGAGAAGGATGAGGAGCGGTGCCGCGATGATGACGAGATATGCGCCGGACAGGAACTTCGTGGCCGCCACGATGACCGCGATCACCGCGGTCGTGGCTGCGCCGAGCGCGTTGATCGGCAGGCCGAGACGCCAGCCCGGCTCGCGGCGACGCCACCAGCGGACGACCATGCCGCTCTGGCTCAGGGTGAACGCCACGAAGACGCCGAGCGTGTAGAGCGGGATCAGCGCGGTGACGCTCGCCTGGAAGACGAGCAGCAGGATGATCGCGAGGCCGGAGAGTGCCACGATGCCGGTCGTGAACGCGAGCCGTTCACCGCGGAACCCGAACTGGCGCGGCATGAAGCCGTCGCGCGCGAGGAAGCTTGACAGGCGCGGGAAGTCGGCGAAGCTCGTGTTCGCGGCAAGGGCCAGGATCAGGGCGGTCGAGACCTGGACGAGGATCAGGAACCAGCCGTCGCCAGCCACATGGCGCGTGATGAGGCTGAGGACGGTCTGGACCTCGTCGGGGTCGGGGATGACCCTGATGGTGCTGGCGAGATAGCTGATTCCGAGGAAGAGGAAGGCGAAGATGCCCGCGGCCCAGATCAGCGTGGTGCGCGCATTGCGCCATTCCGGCGCCTTGAAGGCCGGCACCCCGTCGGAGATGGCCTCGACACCGGTCAGCGCGGCCGCGCCCGAGCTGAAGGCGCGCAGCAGGAGGAACAGGCTGAGCACGCCAAGTGCGCCCTGCTCGTCGGCCCTGATCCATTCGGGCGGGGCGGCGAACGTGCCGAGGTCGCCGGTGACGAACTGGCGGAACAGGCCCCACACGATGAGGGCCGCGATGGCACCGATGTAAAGGTACGTCGGCGCCATGAAGATGCTGCCCGACTCGCGGATTCCGCGCAGGTTGCCGAGCATGAGGACCACGACGATGAGAACCGCGATGAGCACGCGGTCGGGGAACAAGGACGGCACGAGCGAGGTGATGGCAGCCACGCCGGCGGACACCGACACCGCCACGGTGAGCACGTAGTCGATGAGCAGTGCCGAGGCCGCGGTGAGGCCGGGAAGCGTGCCGAGGTTGTCGCTGGCCACGAGATAGCTCGAGGCGCCGTCGGGATAGGCCTTGATCGTCTGCGAGTAGCTCGTGGCGACGATCGCCAGGATGATGACGATGGCGACGGTGATCGGCATCGAGAGGGTGAGCGCCGATATCCCGCCGAGGATGAGGATGCGCATCATCTCCTCGGTCGCGTAGGCCGACGAGCTGATGTTGTCGCTGCTGAAGATGGCGAGCGCCTTGAGCTTGGTCAAGCGCTCGTGTGACTCGCGTTGGCTGCTGATCGGGCGACCGATGAGCGCGGTCCGGATGCGGCGCACCACCGACGTCCAGCCGCGACGCTCGAGCACGGTCCGCTCGCTGGCGACGAGCGTTCCCTCTTCGTCGCCGCGCTCGAAGGACTCCTCGAAGGGTCGGACGATCTTCACGTACGCGTCGCCCATCCGCTGCCCGCGGCGCTTCTCGCGGACTTCGAGCAACGGATCGACAGACGGGCGAGGTTCGCGCTCGGGCGGAATCGGGCGGCGATTGCTCATTCGGCTGCGTATTACAGCACGCGCGGGGCCATCGCAATGGTTGCGGGCACCGGGCAGCTCGGCTCACGGGCCAGCGCCCGTCCGACCTAGGTCGCGCGGCGACCCTCCACGCGACAGATCACGCCCTCACCGGGCCCGAGGCCCACGGTGTCGCCGGCGATCTTGCGTTCGGTGGGCGTAGCCGTGCCGTCGATGATCATCGCCCCGGCAAGATCGAGCGCCGTGACGCTCACTGGCCTCGACCCCATGTTGCCAAGGATGAGCAGGCGGTCACCGTCCGCCTCGCGCGTCCAGCCGATGACCCCGTCGTGGAGCGCCAAGATCGAGCGCTGGCTTCCGTGGCGCAGGGCGGGCAGCGCGTGACGGAGGGCGATGAGCCGCCGGTAGAGGTTGAGGACGGAGCCCGGATCCACGTTCTGGGCGGCCACGTTCCGCGTCGCCGCGTCCGTCACCGGCAGCCACGGGTGGCCGCTCGTGAAGCCGCCGTGCTCGCTGGCATCCCACTGCATCGGCGTGCGCTGCCCGTCGCGGCCGGCGCGATCCCAGCGCGGGCCGGGCAGGTCCACCGCATCCTCCTGGCCGATCTCCTCGCCGGCGTAGATCGTGATCGTGCCGCGCAGCGTCAGGAGAAGGAGCGCGGCAAGGCGCACTGCGCCCGCACCGTAGCGCGTGGCGTGGCGGACCTGGTCGTGGTTGCTGAGCGCATAGGTCGGGTTCGTGAAGGCCGGAGTCAGGGCCTCGCTGCGCTCGATCGCCAGCCGGAACGCGGTCGCGTCCCACGGGCTGTGGAGGAGCTCGAAGTTGAATGCGAGCGGGAACTCGTCGTCGCGGCCGTGGCCGAGGAAGCCGGCCAGCATCTCGGTCGGGGTGTAGACCTCACCGATGAGGACCCGCTCCGGGTATCCGTCGCTGACCGCGCGCATGCCGCGGATCACGTCGTGGACCTCGGGCCGCTCGACGTTCCAGAGCCGCTCGTGGCCTGAGGCGTCGATCCCGAACACGGTGCGTCCATGCACCGCGGGCGGGTTGTCGCGGAGCTGGTCGTCCTTGATCGCGTGCGCGATGGCGTCGACGCGGAAGCCGTCGACGCCGCGCTCGAACCAGAAGCGCATGACGTCGTGGATTGCGGTCGCGACCGCCGGGTTGCGCCAGTTGAGGTCCGGCTGCTCCGGGTAGAAGGAGTGGAGGAAGTACTGCCCGCTCGGCGCGTCGAGCTCCCACGACGAGCTCCCGAACGCCGCCACCCAGTTGTTCGGCGGTCCGCCAGCGGCGCCCGGATCGGCCCAGATATACCAGTCGCGTCGCGCCGAAGCCCGAGACGCTCGGGCCTCGGCGAACCACGGATGCTCCACCGACGTGTGGCAGGGGACGAGGTCGACCAGGAGCCGCAGCCCCCGGGCGTGGCACGCGGCGATCAGGGCGTCGAGGTCGGCAAGCGTCCCGTACTCCGCCGCGATATCGGTGTAGTCGGTGATGTCGTAGCCGACGTCGTGGAGCGGGCTGGGATAGATGGGGGACAGCCAGATCGCGTCGACGCCGAGCGCGGCGACGTGGTCGAGGTGCGCGATGATCCCGGACAGGTCGCCGACCCCGTCGCCGTTGCTGTCGGCGAACGATCGCGGGTAGACCTGGTAGATGACGGCCCCCTGCCACCAGGGGGCCGGGTGCTGGACCGTCGGGGCGTCGCTCACGCCGGCCGGCGCTCCGCCCGTCGCGGGTGCGGCAGGGCGCCGGCCTCCTCGCGCGTCGTCGCCAGCGCGCCCTGCCAGGGACCGATCCGGACCGGCTCGAGCTCGATGCGCGGCCCGGTACTCAGGGACCGCATCCGCGGGGCGTGCGCGCCCGGTTCCACGCCGAGCAGCGTCTCGACCGCCAGCGCGATCGCGCCGCTCGACCATGCTTGCGGCGCGCACGCGACCGCGTAGCGGACGAGGTCGCTGGTGGTCCGACGGTCGAAGCCGGCGAACAGCTCGGGCAGCCGGTGGGCGGGATCGGTGTCGGCGGCGTCGAGCTGGGCGTCGATGACGCGCCACGCGGCCTCGTCTTGCCCGTAGCGCGCGAGGCCGGCCGCCACGAGGCTGTTGTCGTGGGGCCAGACCGTGCCGTTGTGATAGCTGATCGGGTTGTAGGCGGCCATCTGCGCCGACATGGTACGAATCCCCCAGCCGGAGAAGAGGTCGGGGGCGGTGAGGCGCTCGCCCAGCGCGCGGGCGCGACGGTCCGGGATCGCGCCGGCCCAGAGCAGGTGGCCGGGATTCGAGGTCACGCTGTCGATCTGCCGTCGCCGCCGGTCGAGGCCCATCGCATACGTGCCTGCCTCGGGCATCCAGAAGGCGGCCTCGATCGTCTCGGCCAGCGTCGCCGCGGCGGTGCGCTGGCGGGCGGCGCCGGCCTCGTCGCCGAGCCCGGCGAGGATCGCCGCCCAGCCGAGCCGCGCGGCGACGACGTATCCCTGCACCTCGACCGCCGCGATCGGCAAATCGGCGATGCGGCCGTCGGCGAAGCGGTAGCTGTCGTTGCTGTCCTTCCAGACCTGGTTGCGGATCCCGCCGCGATGCGGGGTGCGATACCAGATGAGCCCGTCGTCGTCCGCCGTCGCGTCGATCCAGGCCATCGCGGCGCGGACTGCGGGCAGGACCGGCGCCAGCGTCTCCGGCATCGGTCCCTTCGTCGTGCTCGGCCGGGCCAGCAGCGATCCCGATGGAGCCTGGCGCAGCCAGCCCGCCCAGCGCGCGGCGCGAAGGAAGAGGAGGACGTAGAGCGGCGTCGCGTCGACCGAGCCGTAGTAGCGGCCGTGCGGCACATGCTCGAGCGCCGCGAGCTCGCCGTTCCGCACTTCGTGCGGGATCTTCCCGGGCTGCTCCTCGCGGAACGTGTCGACGCGCGTGCCCTGGTAGCCAGCGAGCTGCCGTAGCGTGCCGTCGACCAGCTCGCCGTGGTCCATGAGCATCGTCTGCATCGACGTGATGGTGGAGTCGCGACCAAAGATCGCCATGTACCACGGCATCCCGGCGGCCGGGATGAAGCCGCCCCCCTCGACCGACAGCAGCAGCGAGCCGATGTCGATCACCGCCTGGCGCCATGCTGCCCCGAGCCGCGAATCGTCGGTGCGAAGGCGGGGCGCCGCGCGCAGCCAGTCCCGGACGCGCTCCGGCTCGCGCAGGCGGGCCGGCGGAGGCGTGCGACGCGGGCCGCGCTCCGCTTCCCGCGACGGATCGACGGTGAGCGTGACGTCCCACGGCACGCCGCGCTCGAGGGTGGCGTCGAAGCTCAGGTCGCCGTCGCGACCGAGGGCGTCGCGGTCGACGCAGACGCGCGTCGTGCGGCGGTAGCCACGATGCGCGTACGCGAACGTCACGCCCCGCGCCTCGCGCTCGGTGCTGATGCTCCGGGCGAGGCGCCGCCAGCCGCGGACCTCGAAGATGTCGGCGAAGTCCGCTCCCACCGTGACGGTCAGCCGGACCTTGACCGCCTCAGGCGCGTAGCTGATGAGGCGGATCCGCTCGGAAAGCCGATCGGTGACGGCGCGGTCGCGCATGACGACGAGGCTGCTCGGCGCGATCCGCCCGAGGCGCGGGTTGGCGAGGTAGAAGGTCGCCTGCCCGTGGTCGTCAGTGACGGTCGAGAGCGGCTCGAGGCGCTTGCCGCCCAGACGGACCGCGAGGCGCGAGAGGAAGCGCGTGTCGTCGGCGAAGAAGCCGTGGTAGCTGCCGGGCTGGATGTCGCCGGAGCGGTCCGAGACCGCGAAGTTGGCGTGCTCGATGACGGTGATCGAGTCGGTGGTCGTTGCTGGCTCCACCGAAAGCAGTCTAGGCGGCGCTCCGCGTCAGTGCTGGCCGAGGGTACCGAGCACGCGCATCCGGTGCTCGGTGCGCCGGAAGGCGGCGATGCCGAGTCGCAGCGCGATCAGCGAGGTGGCCACGAGCGCCAGCCACTCGATCGGCTCCGGGGCGATCGCTGTCGTGCCGAGGGCGTGGATGCGGAGGATGTCGAGCGCGTAGGTCGTCGGCAGGGCGAAGGCGATCGGTCGCAGCAGCGCCGGCAGCACGATGACCGGGAAGGCGACGCCGGAGGCCATGGCGAACAGGAAGTTCGTGGCGTCGACGAAGAAGCTCGGCTCCCGCATCAGCAGCACCGCCGCCGCCACGAGGTAGCCCACCCCGACCATGCTGAAGGCCGCCAGGCCCAGGGCTGGGAGCGCGAGCCAGGCGCCCGGTGCGAACGAGGCGCCGAAGATCACCCAGCCGATGCCAAGCAGCACCGCGCTCGTCACCGCGGCGACCGCGATGCCGCCGATGGCGCGGCCGATGACCATCGTCTCGGGGCGCGTCGGCGTCAGCCAGGCCGGCTCCAGCGTGCCCGCGTCCATCTCGCGCTTGAAGCCGAACGCGATCTCCCAGAACGCGGTGGCGGTCAGGCCGCCGACGATCATGCCGAGGAAGAGGTAGCCCGCCAGGTCGGTCGTGCCGGTCGAGCTTTCGAGCCCGATCGCCCGCCCGCCGACGAGGAAGGTCGCGCCGAGCAGCAGGCTGGGCAGGAGGAACTGGTAGAGCGGCTGCAGCACCTCGTTGACGAGGTTCAGCGGATAGCGGCGCGCGATGCGCAGCTCCTTCCGGGCCAGCGCTACAGCGGCGCGCCACTCGGCGGCGAGGTCCTCGCGGCGGGACGGCCCGTGCGCCACGGCGACGTCGCGCATCAGTACTGCGCCAGCGAGCCGCCGCGCCGAGCGTGGCGCTCGGTGCGACGGAACGCGACGACCGCCGCGACGCACAGCATCGCACCGATGGCGAACAGGATCGCGAGGTCGGGGAGGAGCTCGACGAGGCCTGCCCCGCTGAGCAGGACGTGGCGCAGGTCGGCGATGAGGTAGGTCGGCGGCAGCGCGAGCGCGACCGCACGCGCCCACTCCGGCAGCATGATGATCGGGAAGCTCATGCCGCACAGGACGGTGAAGACGCCGCGCACGCCCTGGACCATGGCCTGCACCTCGCCGAACCGCAGCACCACCGCCGCGAACAGTGCGCCGAGCCCGTAAAGGGCCGGGACGGCCACGAGGATCACCGCCAGCGCACGCAGCGCCTCCAGCGGACCGATCGGCGCGCCAAAGAAGACGACGAGCACCCCGCCCACGACGGCGAACATCCAGACCGCCCACACGACCTGGCTGACGACCGGCCCGAAGATGATTACGAGGCGCGACGCCGGCGTCATGAAGACCGCCTCGAGCGTGCCGCGGATCTGGTCCGTGCGCAGGGCGGTGCCCGGCCCCCACAGGATCATGCTGATCCACATGTACGCCGCCCAGCCGAGGAAGAGGAAGCCCGCCACGTCCGCGGTCCCGGCGCGCTGCGCGAAGGCGTCGCGCGCCGCCGCGCTCGAGCCGCCGAAGCCCTGGGCCTGGAGCACGTAGCTCAGCGGCAGGGCGATCGGCCAGAACAGGAAGCCGATGAACATGCTCGGGTAGCGCCGCAGGAGGCGCCACTCCTTCAGCCCGGCGGCGCCGAGCGCGCGCAGGTCGGCGAGCGCGCTCGTCATTCGCGGAGCGCCCGGCCGGTGAGCGAGAGGAAGACGTCCTCGAGCGTGACCGGCACCACCTCGACGTGGTTGATCGCCGCGCCGGCGGCCCGCGCCGCGTCGAAGGCGGCGGGCACGAAGTCACGGGCGCTCGGGGTGTGGATCGTCACCGACAGCGTGCCGTTCTCGCGCGCCGCATGCTTCACCTCGCCCGCCCTGCCGAGCCGCTCCAGGAGCGGCCGGTCACCGCCGTCACGAGGCGGCGCGCTCACCTCGAGCCGAACGACCTCGGTGGCAGAGATCGTCCGCTTGAGCGCCGCCGGCGTGTCGAGCGCCACGATGCTGCCGTGGTCGACGATCGCGATCCGATCGCACAGCTGGTCCGCCTCCTCCATGTAGTGGGTCGTGAGCAGCACCGTGCGCCCGCGGGCGCGGAGCGCGATGACGCGGTCGCGCAGGTCGCGCGCGCTCTGCGGGTCCAACCCCACCGTCGGCTCGTCGAGGAGGAGCAGCTCGGGGTCGGGGAGGAGCGCTCGGGCGAGGACGAGCCGCTGCCGCATCCCTGCGCTGTAGCGCTCGACGTAGTCGTCGGCCCGGTCGTCGAGGCGCACCGTGTCGAGCGCCGCCTGGATGCGGGCCTTCGTCTCGCCGGGCGGCACGTGATAGAGGGCGGCGAAGTACTCGAGGTTCTCGCGCGCGGTCAGCTTCCAGTAGAGGCTCCTCCCGTCGGACAGGACGGCACCCATCCGGCGCCGTACCTCGCGCGCGTCGCGCACGACGTCGAGCCCGAGGACGCGCGCGGTGCCGGCCGTCGGCTCGAGCAGGGTGGCGAGCATGCGCATCGTCGTCGTCTTGCCGGCGCCGTTCGGGCCGAGGACGCCGAAGATCTCGCCGCGCTCGACCCGGAGGTCGATGCCATCGACCGCGCGGAAGCGCTCCCGCCGGTCGGGCTCGCGGCGGATGCGCTGGAGCAGCGTCTGCCGCCCGCGCTCGAACTCCTTGACGAGGCCGGTCGCGTCGATGGCGGGAGCGCTCACCGCGGACCCTCCTCGCGGATGAGCGCCGGCACGCCGCTCAGGAGGCCGGCGACCATGGCGGCGACGACGATGGCGCCGGCGACGAGGAACATGAGGGTGGCGTGGACGTCGACCAGCGCGCCGGCGATGCCGTACGAGATCGGGGCCAGCCCCACGCTGCCGAGCATGACCAGGCTCATCACCCGGCCGATGCGCGTCGGCTCCACCCGGGCCTGGAGCCACGCGATGATCCGGACGTTGAGGAAGCCGGCGCCGGCGCCCATGACGGCCAGCACGGCGAAGGCGACCGGCACCGATGGCGCCAGGCCGATGACCGCGAGGCCGACACCGAGCACGAGCGCCAGCACGAGCAGGAGCGTGCCGAGGCGCTCGATGCGCGCCACCATCCCGGCCGCGATCGTGCCGAGCACCGCGCCGGCGCCGAAGCCGGCGATCATGATCCCGTAGGCGCTGGCGCCGGCGTGGAAGCGGAATTCGGCGAGCCACGGCAGGCCGACGTTGATCGGTCCGCCGAAGGCAACGTTGAAGGCGGCGATGAGCAGGATCAAGGAGCGGATCGCCGGGTCCGACCACGTGTAGGCGATCCCCTCGCGCACCGCGCCGGTGACGTCCATGCGCTCGGCGCTCACCGTCCGCCGCCCGCCGCGGACGGCGACAAGGGCGCCAGTGGCGACCGCGAAGCTGATGGCGTCGATCGCGAACGCCGGACCGGTCGACACGAGCTGGACGAGGAGGCCGGCGAGGACCGGACCGACGAGCCCGGTGAGCTGCCGCATCCCCTCCATGAGCGCGTTGGCGGCGGGCAGGCGCCGCTCCTCGACGATCATCGGCAGGATCGAGGTCATGGCCGGGTAGAAGAACGCGTCGACGATGCCGAAGATCGCGGCCAGCACATAGAGGTGCCACAGCTGCGCGACGCCGGCGAGCACCATGGCCGCCAGGACACCGACCACGACGGCCCGGATCGCGTTGCTGATCAGCATCAGCGTGCGCGGCGAGAAGCGGTCGCTGAACGCGCCGCCGACGAGCATGAAGACCGCGCGCGGGACGCCGGCGACCATGAGCACGGTGCCGAGCGCCAGCCCGGAGCCGGTGAGCTGGAGCGCGAGCCACGCCAGCGCGATGAAGTGGAACTGGTCGCCGAGGACCGAGACCGTCTCACCGCTGAACAGGATGCGGAAGTCGCGCACCCGCAGCGGGCCGAAGAGCGGCAGCCGCTCGCGCGGGCCCTCCGCCGTGGGCGCCGGCGATTCAGCGATGAGGGTCGGGTCGACGGCAGTCATCGGCTCACTCCAGCGTGATCAGGACGCCGTCGCCGGACTCGTCCTCGGCGTCGACGATCGTGCCGGCGGTGTTCGACTCCACCGCCTCGGTGATGAGGGTCGCGTAGCGCTCGGGGATGCCCGGGACCATGCGCGCTGCCATCGAGGCGAGCCCGAGCGGCACGCGCAGGTCGACGACCCGCCGTCCCTTCTCGCTGACCTGGATGCGGACCCGGCGCCCGCGGGCCGCGCTGCCGGCCGCGCCGAGCGCCTCGTCGGGCCGCGGCGCGGCCTTGGCGCGGTTGATGGCGTCGATGATCGGCGCGGCCTCCTCGGGGCTCAGCGTCCCCTCGGCCACGAGGCGGAGGATCGTGGCGAGCTCATCGGGCATCGCTGGTCCCTCCCGCGAGCCTGCGCGTCGCCTCCTCGACGTCGATCTCACCGCGCTCGAGCGCCTGGAGGATCTCCAGCTGTGCCGCGCCGGACACCGGCGCGATCGGTGCGCGTGGCACCGGCGGGGCCGGCGGTGATGGCGGACCCGGCGGGGTCGATGGAACCATCCGTGGTCCGTCACCGATGCGTCGCGGTCGGCGGACGGCGAGGTCGCCGGACATCGAGGAGAAGATGAACTGCGGCCCGCCGCTGCCGACGACGAGCCGGCGCCGATCGAGGCGTCCCTCGATCCGGTGATCGAGGTCGCTGCGGATATCGGTGGAGAGGCCGCGCACGTCGAACGTTGCGCCCCCGGCCAGCCCGACGCTGAGGTCACCGCTCACCGTCTCGGCGCGGAACTCGCCCTGTGCGGCCAGCTCGCCCTCGAGGTCGATGTCGCCGCTCACCGTGGTGGCGCGGAACATCTCGAGCCGCGGCGCGCTGACGCCGAGGTCGCCGGAGACCGTCTCTGCCCGGATGCTGACGGCGTCCCGGGCCCGCACCTGCGCGTCGCCCGAGACCGTGTTGATGCGCAGGTTGCCGCTGCCGTCGCTGATCGACAGGTCGCCGGACACCGTCTCATAGCGCCCGTCGCCGACGAGGTCGCTGACGTCGACGTCGCCGCTCACCGACACGACGCGCACTTCCGCCGCGCGCGGCACCTCGACCTGCACGGTCACCTCGACGCCGCTGCCACCGAAGATGCGCGAGACCGCCGTCTCGAGCTCGTGGCGCAGCCCCCGAAAGCCGCGGTGCTCGTCGGGCTGCTCCACCTGGAGGGTTCGCGATGCGCGCGTGACGCGCAGCTGGGCGGCCTCGAAGATGGCGTCGGCCTCGGCATCGGTGGTCGCCCGGATGTCGAACGTGGCCTGGACCTGGACTTCCTCGCCGTCCACGCCCTCGACGTGGAGGTCGGCGTCGGTGACGTTGATCGTCACGCGGCCATCGGTGCCGAGGTGATGGCCGAAGGCCTGGGTGCGCGAGAAGGTCGGCACGTCACTCACCCCCCAGGGCGCGCAGCTGCTCGGCCGCGTCGGTGGCGCTCAGCTCGCGCCGGGCCAGGCGCTCGAGGATGTCACGGCGCTGCGCAGCGCTCGGATCGGCGGCCTGCACGGGCTCGGGCTCGGCATCCTCGGACGCCTCCGGCTCGACCACCGGCTCGTCGCCCTCCCCGAGGCCGAGCGCACGGACGAGCGCGTCGACCCGCGAACGGACGGTGGGGTAGGAGATGCCGAGCTCGCGCTCCATCTCCTTGAGGTTGCCGCGAGAGCGGAGGAAGCTCTCCAGCAGGGAGAGCTGCTCGCGTGACAGTCGCCCGAAGCGACCGACCCCGAACTCGCCCTCCAGGGCGGTGCCGCAGCTCCGGCAATGGAGGCGGCTGATCATGAGCTCGCCCTGGCAGACGGGGCAGACGGAGATGACGTCGTGGGCCATGGTGGTCGGGCTTCCTAGCGGCGAGCCGGGCGGCGATCGCTCGGCACGCGAACGACTCGGGTCGGAATGCTGCGGCGGGCTGAACGGTCTCGTGCCGCTGCCTGCAGCCGATCCTCGGTGGCGAGGATCGCGTAGTGGAGTCGATAATCCAACATCGTTGATCTCCTACTCATGATTTCGCAATCACTGCTTGGCTTTTCTTAGGTCGTGATGCCACTGTAGCGCTAGCATGCACAACTGTCAACCCCGCTTTCGACATTCGGCATACGGGTTTCCAAATGTGCGTGCAACGGGCGCTGACGAGCCTCGTCGGAGGCGCGCTACCATGGCCCCCCGAAGCCCATGGACCATCAGCTGCTGCCGTACAGTCCCGATCGGGACGTCTATCGACTCCTCCAGATCGACCCCCGAGCCGGGACCGATGAGGTGGTCGCCGCCTGCCGGCGGTTGGCCCGCACGTTCCATCCCGATCGCAACGGCTCACGCCGCGCGAACGAGGAGATGCAGGTCGTCAACGCGGTGCGCGGGCTGCTCACCGATCCCGCGGCGCGGGCCGAGTACGACATCGCGCGCTGGCGCTTCTGGGCCACGCGCGACCGCGCCGCCTCGCCGCCCCTGGTGACGGTCATGCCCACGCGGCGGCCGTGGCTCGAGGTGACGCTGCGCGCCGCCTGGCTGGGAATCCGCGCCACGCTGGCGGCGCTGGGGCCGCCGCGCTGCGCGAGCTGCCGGACGGTGGTCGGTCCCGAGGACCGCTACTGCGCCGCCTGCGGGCGGCCGCGCCTCACGACCGCCGGGATGCGCTAGGCGCCGACCGGGTTCGGGCGGTCCGGGTCGATCTCGAGCGTCTCGAGCGCCGCCCGCAGCTCATCCGGCGTGCTCTCGCCGACCCGGCAGAGCCCGTGGAGCGCCGCGTAGGCGATCTGCTGCGGGCTGACCTCGAAGTGGATGCGCAACGCCTCGCGCGTGTCCGAGCGGCCGAAGCCATCGGTGCCGAGGATCGTGTACGGGCGCTCGACCCAGCGGGCGACCAGCTCCGGCACCGCCTTGAGGTAGTCGGTGGCGGCGACGATCGGTCCCTGCGAGTCGCGCAGGGCGCTCGTGACGTACGGGACGCGCTGCTCGGCCGCGGGGTGGAGCCGATTCCACCGCTCGGCCTCCAGCGCATCGGCACGCAGCTGCTGGAAGCTGGTTGCGCTCCACACGTCGGCGGCCACGTCGAAGCGCTCGCGGAGGATCTGCTGGGCGGCGACCGCCTGGTGCAGGATCGGTCCCGACCCGATGAGCTGGACGCGGCGGTTGCCGCCCTCGGCGGCCCGGTAGCGGTACAGGCCGCGGATGACGCCGTCCTCGACGCCCTCGGGCTTGACCGGCATCGGCCAGTTCTCGTTGTAGAGGGTGACGTAGTAGAAGACGTCCTCGTTCCGCTCGAACATCGCCCGGATTCCCTCCCGGACGATGATCGCCAGCTCGTAGGCCACGGCCGGGTCGTAGGCGCGGATGTTCGGGATCGTGGTGGCCAGGATGTGCGAGTGCCCGTCGTCGTGCTGGAGGCCCTCGCCGGTGAGGGTGGTGCGGCCGGCGGTGGCGCCCATCATGAAGCCGCGTCCGCGCGAGTCGCCGAACGCCCACGCCTGGTCGCCGGTCCGCTGGAAGCCGAACATCGAGTAGAAGATGTAGAACGGGATCATCGGCTCGCCCCATGTCGCGTAGGCGGTGCCCGCGGCGGTGAAGTCGGCCATGGCGCCGGCCTCGGTGATGCCCTCCTCGAGGATCTGGCCGTCGGTCTTCTCGAGGTACGAGAGGAGCAGCTCCTTGTCGACCGGCGTGTAGCGCTGGCCGAGCGGGTTGTAGATCCCCACCTCCTTGAAGAGCGGGTCCATGCCGAACGTCCGGGCCTCGTCCGGGATGATCGGCACGATCCGGGATCCGACCTCCGGGTCGCGCACGAGGTTCCGCACGAGCCGGCTGAAGGCCATCGTCGTGCTCGCCGGTCGCTCGCTGCCCGCGAACAGCTCCGCGAACGATGCGTCGCGGGGCGCGGGAAGCGGCTTCGGCCGCACCAGCCGGCGGGGGAGCGAGCCACCGAGCAGCCGGCGCCGCTCGCGCATGTACTGGATCTCGGGCGCGTCGGCGCCGGGATGGAAGTAGGGCGCGTCCTTGAGCTGCTCGTCCGGGATGTCGAGCTCGAGCCGGTCGCGGAAGATCTTCAGCTCGTCGGTGGTGAGCTTCTTCGCCTGGTGCGTGACGTTGCGGCCCTCGATCCCGGGGCCGAGGGTCCAGCCCTTCACCGTCTTGGCGAGGATGACGGTCGGGGCGCCGGTGTGGGCGACCGCGGCCGCGTAGGCGGCGTAGACCTTTCGGTAGTCATGGCCGCCGCGGCGCAGCTTGGCCAGCTCGTCGTCGCTGAGGTGCTCGACCAGCGCCCTGAGGCGTGGATCGGGGCCGAAGAAGTGCTCGCGGATGTACGCGCCATCGGCGACCGACAGCTTCTGGTAGTCGCCGTCGAGGGTCTCGTTCATGCGGTTGACGAGGATGCCGTCGACGTCGCGCGCCAGCAGGTCGTCCCACTCGCGCGCCCAGATGACCTTGATGACGTGCCAGCCGGCGCCGCGGAACGTCGCCTCCAGCTCCTGGATGATCTTGCCGTTGCCGCGCACCGGTCCGTCGAGGCGCTGGAGGTTGCAGTTGACGACGAAGGTGAGGTTGTCGAGACCCTCGCGGGCCGCGAGGCCGAGCGCGCCGATCGCCTCCGGCTCGTCCATCTCGCCGTCGCCGAGGAACGCCCAGACGCGGCTGCCGGCCGTGTCGGCCAGCCCGCGCGCGGCGAGGTAGCGATTGAAGCGGGCCTGGTAGATCGCGTTCATCGGGCCGAGGCCCATGCTCACGGTCGGGAACTGCCAGAACTCGGGCATGAGGCGCGGGTGCGGGTACGAGGAGAGGCCGCCCGGCCAGAGCGCCTCGCGGCGGAAGTGGTCGAGCTGCTCCTCGCTGATGCGGCCCTCGAGGAAGGCGCGGGCGTAGATGCCGGGCGCCGCATGGCCCTGGAAGAAGACCTGGTCGCCGGTCGCCTCGTCGTTGCCGCGGAAGAAGTGGTTGAAGCCCACCTCGTAGAGGCTTGCCGCGCTGGCATACGTCGAGAGGTGGCCGCCGATCCCCTCGAAGCGCGTGTTCGCGCGCAGCACCATCGCCAGCGCGTTCCAGCGGATGAGGCGCCGCACCTTGTGCTCCATCGCCTCGTCGCCGGGGAAGTAGGGCTCCTGCTCCGGGCTGATCGTGTTGATGTAGCGCGTCTGGACGAGGTTCGGCAGCCCGACCTGCAGCTGGCGCGCGCGCTTCAGGAGGCGGAAGAGGAGGAAGCGGGCGCGGTCCGGGCCGGCCTGCTGCACGACCGCGTCGAGCGAGTCGACCCACTCCTGCGTCTCGACCGGATCGATGTCCGGGAGCTGCTGCTTGAACTGGTCGAAGATCTCGTGCATCTGGCCCATCCGCGCCCATGGTACAGACCGATGCGCGAGGGCGCCTATCATCGAATCGATGCGCACGATCTACGCCGAGCCGCCGCCGGCTCACCGCGTCCTCATCCTCGGCGGGGGCTTCGCAGGCGTCTCGACCGCGCAGGCGCTCGAGCGTCGCCTCGGCCGTCGCCGCGACGTCGAGATCTGGCTCGTGAACGACGAGAACTTCACGCTCTTCACGCCGCTCCTGCCGGAGGTCTGCTCCGGGGTCCTCGAGCCGCGGCACGTCGTGAACCCGCTGCGCGGCATGGTGCGCCGGCCCTCGACATGGTGCATCACGGCCGAGGTGCACGGGATCGACCTCGACGAGCGGATGGTCAGCGTCGTCGGTGGGGACGGCGAGCCGCATCGGCTGCGCTTCGACACGCTCGTGCTCGCGATGGGCGGCGAGACGGCAACGTTCGGGATCCCCGGCCTGGCGGAGCACGCGGTCGGGATGAAGACCCTCGCCGACGCGTTCAGCCTCCGCAACCGGCTCATCGAGATGCTCGAGCGGGCCGAGCTGGAGTCCGATCCGGCGGAGCGCGCCGCGCTGCTGACGTTCGTCGTCGGTGGCGCGGGCTTCTCCGGCGTCGAGACCGCGGGCGAGGTCGAGGATTTCGTGCGCCACGCGCGGCGTCGGTACTACCCGAGCGTGCTCGACCACGAGGTGCAGGGCTTCCTGGTGGAGCTGAAGGACCGCATCCTGCCCGAGATGCCGGCCGACATGGCCGACTACGCGTCGCGGCGGCTCACCCGGCGCGGCTACCAGATCCTCCTCTCGACCCCCATCAAGGAGGTGCGCGAGGACGCGGTCATCGTCGGCGACGAGCGGCGCGAGATCCCGACCCGCACCGTGATCTGGACCGGCGGGGTGAAGCCGTCGGAGCTCGTGGCGGCGTCCGGGGTGGAGACAGATCGCGGCGGACGGGCGGTCACGCGGCCGACGATGGAGACGAACCGGGACGGCGTGTACGCGATCGGTGACTGCGCGACGATCCCGAACGTGGACGACCCCACCGGCCGACCGCACGGGCCGACCGCGCAGAACGCGATCCGCGAGGCGAAGATCCTCGCCGCCAACATCGTCGCGCGGATCGACGGCGGGGAGCAGCGGCCGTTCCGCTACCGCACGATCGGCACCCTGGCGAGCATCGGCAGCCACACCGGGGTGGGGGTCGTGTTCGGCGTCCACGTCCGCGGCTGGATCGCCTGGTTCATGTGGCGCGGCTACTACTGGAGCCGGCTGCCGGGCTTCGGGCGCAAGGCGCGGGTCGGCATCGACTGGCTGCTCACCGCGCTCTTCGGGATCGACGTCGTGCAGCTGCGCGTCGACGACCCGTCGAGCGCGATGGGCTCGTCGGGCAGCCGTCGGCCACGGCAGCGCGTCGTCGACCCGCGCGGCTGAGGCGGTATCCTCGGATCGCCATGTCACGTGAAGAGCGCCGCGCCTACCAGAAGATGAACCGCAACCGCGATCCGCTCGCGCCGCCGCCGCTGCCGCGGCAGACGCAGAACCGGATCGAGCGGGCCCGCCAGAAGCGGACCGCCCGGCGCGGGCCGGCCGCCGCCGAGCTCGGCTGGGGCGGTCGCTGGCGGCTCATCACGATCGCCGGCGCCTTCGTGGTGGGGCTGCTCGGCCTCTCGATCACCTGGCCCAGCGGGATGCCCTTCTCGCTCTGGGTGGGAGCGGCCGCGGCCATCGCGTGGGTGGCGGTGCTCGTGCTCATCCGCCTCGCCCAGCGCCGGGCGCAGCAGGCCGCGTCACCGCCCCGCGGCTGACGGAACCGCCCTGCAGCGGGGGGGCCGCATGGCCCTTGCGTCGCGAGGGACAATAGGGAGCCGACACCCGCACGGAGGACGTCAGTGGGGCACCACGACGACACGCAGGGGCGATTCAGTACTGGCCAGGAGGGGCACGAGACCCCGGAGTCTGAGCATACGGGCGACTTCGCCGAGGGACAGGAAGGCGAGCACGCCTCCGACGACACCCGGCGCGGCGACTTCGCCGAAGGGCAGGAGGACCTGCCGCACTCGCACGCACTGCCGACCCACGGCGACTTCGCCGAGGGGCAGGAGCGCGACGACCCGCATGGCCATGGCCACGACCATGACCACGACCACGATCACGACCACTGAGCGCCGCGCCGTGAGCCGAGCGCCGCACTCGCGGAGGAGGTGCCGCTCGCTCGACTGATGCGTCCGCCGGTGAGCGCGCGCTCGCGCGCCGCCGCTGATCCGAGCCACATCGCTGTACAGAGGGAATGGGCATGCTGACCGATGGCTTTCAGATCATGCTCGCCGAGGTTGTCGGCACCGCGATCCTGATCATCCTTGGCGACGGCGTCGTCGCCGGTGTTCTCCTGACTCGATCCAAGGCGCAGAACGCGGGCTGGATCGTCATCACCACCGGATGGGCACTCGCCGTCGCGGTGGGCGTCTATGCGATCGGGGGCCTGACGGGGGCGCATCTCAACCCGGCCGTGACGATCGGGCTTGCCTCGATCGGAAAGGTCGGCTGGGACCTCGTCCCGTGGTATCTCGTGGGCGAGATGGTGGGCGCCTTCCTGGGCGCCGTCGTCGTCTGGCTGCACTACATGCCGCACTGGGCGATCACGGACGACCCGGGCCTCAAGCTCGCCGTCTTCTCGACCGGACCCGCGGTGCGCAACACCGTGAGCAACCTGATCAGCGAGATCATCGGCACGTTCATGCTCGTCTTCGGCGTGCTCGCCATCACGTCGAACCAGCTCGGCGCGGGACTCGCGGCGCTGCTGGTCGGCTTCCTGGTGTGGAGCATCGGCCTCTCGCTCGGCGGCCCGACCGGGTACGCCATCAATCCCGCCCGTGACCTCGGTCCGCGCATCGCGCACGCGGTGCTCCCGATCGCCGGCAAGGGCGACTCGGACTGGGGCTACAGCTGGATCCCGGTGGTCGGCCCGATCATCGGCGGCGTCATCGGGGCGGTCGCGTACAACCAGATCTTCACGAAGTACCTCATGGGCGGCTGACGCTCCATCGAGGCGTCGAACGCGGCGGGAGATCCTCCCGCCGCGTTCGTATCGGTCCCGCGCGCTGCGGCCGAGCAAGGAGCTACCAGATCGATGAAGAAGCTCATCAATGCACCCGACAACGTGGTCGACGAGGCGCTCGCCGGGATGGTGGCCGCCCACGGCGACCTGATCAAGGTCATCGAGCCGAACGTCGTGGTGCGGGCCGGTGCGCCTCGCCAGGGCAAGGTCGGCGTCATCTCCGGCGGCGGCTCCGGGCACGAGCCGATGCACGGCGGCTTCGTGGGCATGGGGATGCTCGACGCGGCCTGCCCGGGCGCGGTCTTCACCTCGCCGGTGCCGGACCAGATGCTCGCCGCGACGAAGGCGGTCGATGGGGGCGCCGGCGTCCTCCACATCGTGAAGAACTACACCGGCGACATCATGAACTTCGAGCTGGCCGCGGAGCTCGCCCAGGCGGAGGGGATCGAGGTCACCTCGGTCGTCATCGCCGACGACGTGGCGGTCCAGGATTCGCTCTATACCGCCGGCCGGCGCGGCGTCGGCGGCACCGTCCTCGCCGAGAAGATCGTCGGTGCGGCTGCGGAGGAAGGAAAGGACCTCGCGACGGTCACCGCCCTCTGCCAGCGCGTGCAGGACAACGTGCGCAGCATGGGCATGGCCCTGACCAGCTGCACGGTGCCGGCCGCGGGCAAGCCGACCTTCGAGATCGGCGACGACGAGATGGAGATCGGGATCGGCATCCACGGCGAGCCGGGGCGCGAGCGCCGCAAGCTGGGGAGCGCGGACGAGATCACCGAGGCCCTCATGGGACCGATCCTCGACGACGGTGGCTTCACCTCCGGCGACCGGGCCCTGGCGTTCGTGAACGGCATGGGCGGCACCCCGCTGATCGAGCTCTACGTGATCTACAACAAGGTCGCGAAGATGTGCGCCGACCGCGGCGTCACGATCGCCCGCAACCTGGTGGGCAGCTACATCACCTCGCTCGAGATGGCGGGCTGCTCGATCACGCTCCTGAAGCTCGACGACGAGATGATCCGGCTCTGGGATGCGCCGGTGAACACGCCGGCCCTGCGCTGGGGCGCCTGAGCGGCACTTCATGAGCGACTTCGACGGGGCCGATTTCGCGCGGTTCCTGACGACCTTCGCGGACCGGATCCACGAGCGCCGGGACGAGCTCACGCAGCTCGACTCGGCGATCGGTGACGCCGACCACGGGATCAACATGGACCGCGGCTTCACCGCGGTGCGCGCCAAGCTCGACGGCGGCGGGACCGAGACGCTCGGCGCCGCGGCGAAGCTCGTCGGCATGACGCTCATCTCGACGGTCGGCGGCGCGTCGGGGCCGCTCTATGGCACCTTCTTCCTCCGCCTCGCCACCGGCTTCGGCGACGAGGCGGCCACCGATGCCGCCGGCCTCGGGACGGCCCTGCGGGCCGGACTCGAGGGAGTCCGGCAGCGGGGCAAGGCGGAGCTCGACGACAAGACGATGGTCGACGCCATGGCGCCCGCGCTCGACGCGTACGACGCGGCGGTGGGCGACGGCATCGGTCCGGCGCTCTCGGCCGCCGCAGACGCGGCGGCCACCGGGCGCGACCGGGTCACGCCCCTCGTGGCGCGGAAGGGCCGCGCCAGCTACCTCGGTGAGCGCGCCATGGGGCACCAGGATCCCGGCGCCACCTCCACCACGATCCTCTTCGAATCCCTTCGCGACGCCGTCGCGGAGGGCTGATCCAGACGCGAACCGTCCACGAAAGGAAGGCAGCGATCGATATGGCCAAGTACGTCCTCGCCCTCGACCAGGGAACAACCTCGTCGCGGGCGATCCTCTTCAACAAGGATGGCACCATCCACGCGACGGCCAACCAGGAGTTCCCGCAGATCTACCCGTCGCCCGGCCATGTCGAGCACGACCCGGAGGCGATCTGGGACTCGCAGCTGGCGGTGGCCAAGAAGGTGATGGCGGACGGGGGCGCCACCCCGGATGACGTCGCCGCCATCGGCATCACGAACCAGCGCGAGACGACCGTCGTCTGGGACAAGGCGACCGGCAAGCCGGTGCAGAACGCGATCGTCTGGCAGAGCCGAATCACCGCCGCCTACTGCGATTCGTTGAAGGCGAAGGGCATGGAGGACACGGTCCGCTCGAAGACCGGCCTGCCGATCGATGCCTACTTCTCCGGGACGAAGATCCGCCACATCCTCGAGAACAATCCGGGCACCCGCGAGAAGGCGGAGCGCGGCGAGGTGTTGTTCGGCAACGTCGACACGTTCCTCATCTGGCGCCTGACCGGCGGCAAGGTCCACGTCACCGACTACAGCAACGCCAGCCGCACCCTCGTCTTCAACATCCACACCCTGGACTGGGATGACGAGCTGCTGGCGGAGATGGGCATCCCGCGCGCGATGATGCCGACCCCGAAGCCCTCGTCCGAGGTGTACGGCGAGACGGAGGCCGAGTTCTTCGGCGCACCGATCAAGATCGCCGGCGACGCGGGCGACCAGCAGGCGGCGACCTTCGGGCAGGCCTGCTTTGAGCCCGGCATGGCGAAGCAGACGTACGGCACCGGCGCCTTCATGCTCATCAACACCGGCGAGGAGGCGGTGCCGTCGAAGAACGGCCTGCTCACCACCGTCGCGTGGGGCTATGGCGGCAAGGTGATCTACGCGCTCGAGGGATCGGTCTTCATCGCCGGCGCGGCGGTGCAGTGGATCCGCGACGGGCTGCGCGTGATCACGAACTCGGCCGACGTCGAGAAGCTCGCCGGCAAGGTGTCCGACACTGAGGGCGTGTACATGGTGCCCGCCTTCGTCGGCCTCGGCGCGCCGTACTGGGACCAGTACGCGCGCGGCGCGATCGTCGGCCTCACGCGTGGCTCGACGATCGAGCACATCGCCAAGGCGACGGTCGACTCGATGGCCTACCAGACCCGCGAGGTGCTGGAGGCGATGCAGGCCGACTCCGGCGTGAAGCTGTCCGAGCTGAAGGTGGACGGCGGCGCGGTCGTGAACAAC
This sequence comes from uncultured Chloroflexia bacterium, assembly GCA_963825905.1. Lineage (GTDB taxonomy): Bacteria > Chloroflexota > Limnocylindria > QHBO01 > QHBO01 > JAICQM01. The sequence goes on from CAWGUL010000007.1 coordinate 165,013, forward strand.
GACCTCATGCAGTTCCAGGCCGACATCCTCGGGGTGCCGGTGGAGCGGCCGCAGGTCGCCGAGACGACGGCCCTGGGGGCGGCGTACCTCGCCGGCCTGGCGGTCGGGTTCTGGAAGGACACCGCCGACGTGGCCACGAACTGGGCGCTGGATCGTCGCTTCGAGCCGCAGATGGATGCGGACAAGCGCGAGAAGCTGTTCAAGGGATGGAAGAAGGCGGTCCAGCGAGCGCTCGACTGGGAAGAGCACTAGGATCGGACCGATGGGGGCGGCGTTCGCGCCGCCCCACCCTCGCACCACAGGGGTCCCGGTGACGCATGCCCGATGAGCCGACGGTGGGGATCGTGGTCGTCTCGCACTCGGCTGCCGTCGCCGACGCCACGGTCGACCTCGTCCGTCAGCTCGCCAACCTGGACGCCGACGGGCCGCGGCTCGTCGCCGCGGGCGGGATGGCGGACGGCGCGATCGGGACCGATGCGGCCCGCATCGCCGACGCGATCGCGCGCGCCGATGCCGGCGCCGGCGCCGTGATCCTCGCCGATCTCGGTGGAGCCGTGCTGGCCACGCAGCTTGCGCTCGACGAGCTGGTGCCCCCCGACGTTGCCGCTCGCGTGCGCCTCTCCGGAGGTCCACTCGTCGAGGGCACGTTCATCGCCGCCGTCCAGGCGAGCGCCGGGGACGGTGTCGACGGGGTGGCGGCCGCGGCCGACGATGCGGCGGGCATGGACAAGCTCGGGACGCGCCGGTGAGCGGGCTGCCTGGGGCTGCCGTCCTCGTCCTCCTCGGCTACCTCCTCGGCGCGCTGCCGTTCGGCCTCATCCTCGGCCGCCTCACCCGCGGCATCGACATTCGCGACTTCGGGTCGCACCGCACCGGCGCGACGAACGCGCTTCGCACCCTCGGCGCGCGCGCGGCGGCGATCGTGTTCATCCTCGACGTGGGCAAGGGCGTCGCGGCCGTCCTCCTGGCCTACGCGCTCTCCATGGCCGGGCCGGCCGGCAGCGCGCCGTGGGTCGCCGCCGCGGCGGGCTTCGCGGCCGTCGTTGGTCACATCTGGTCGGTCTTCATTCGATTCACCGGCGGTCGCGGTGTCGCGACCTCGACCGGCGGCCTCGGCGCGATCGCCCCGCTCGCGCTCCTCATCCTGGCGCCGATCGTCGTGTTCGTCGTCTGGCGCTGGCGCTATGTCTCGGCCGGCTCGATCGCCGGCTCGCTGCTGGCGCCGATCGTCGTGGCCGTGCTCGCCGTCGCGGGCCTCGCGCCATGGGCGGGGGTGGCGTACGCGCTGGCCGCCGGGCTGCTGGTGACGTGGGCGCACAGCGACAACATCGGCCGTCTGCGCAACGGCACCGAGCGACGGATCGGCCAGAAGGAGGAGGTGGCGCGTGGGTGACCCGGCCCCGGTGGTCGAACGCGCGATCCGGCCGGCGCGCATCAGCTCGGCCCCGAACCTGCTCGGCGTGGCCCGTATCCTCGCCACGCCGGTGGTATGCGCGCTCATCCTCATCGGTACGGCCGGCACCGGCCTGGCGGCGTTCGTCGTCTTCGCGCTCGCCTCGCTGACCGACTGGGCCGACGGCTGGCTCGCCCGCCGCCGCGACGAGGTGTCACCGCTCGGCGTGTTCATGGACCTCACCGCCGACAAGGTGCTCGTCGCCGGCGTGCTGGTCGCGATGGTCGAGGTCGGCCTGCTGCCGACCTGGATGGTGGCCACGATCATCATCCGCGAGCTCGTGATCTCCGGCGTGCGCCAGGTTGCCGCCGCCGCGAACGTCGTCATCCCCGCTCGCGCGCTGGGCAAGGCGAAGACGGCGACCACGCTGGTCGGCATGGCCATCCTGCTCCTCGCCAGGGACGGTGCGACCGGTGGCCCCATCGCCGCCACCGGGGCGGGTCCGACGCTGGAGGTCGCCGGCCTATGGATCATGGTCGTGGCGACGGCGCTGACCATCGTCTCCGGCTGGGACTACCTGCGCGGGGCGCTGCCGATCCTGCGCGGCGGGCGAACGTGACGTCCGCGCCGGCCCGCGCCGAGGTCGACGTCCTCGTCGTCGGCGGGGGCGCGACCGGCGCCGGCATCCTGCGCGACCTGGCGATGCGCGGCGTGCGGTCGCTCCTCGTCGAGCGCGGCGACTTCGCGTCGGGCACGAGCGGCCGCTACCACGGCCTCCTCCACTCCGGCGGCCGCTACGTCGAGAGCGATCCGCTGTCGGCGCGCCACTGCGCGTCCGAGAACGCGATCCTGCGGCGGATCGCGCCGGCCGCGCTGGAGCTCACCGGCGGCTACTTCGTCGCCACCCCGGACGACCCGGACGACTACCTCGACCGCTTTCCAGCCGCATGCGCCGCGGCGGGCATCGAGGCCGAGCCCGTGCCGCTCGCCGAGCTGTTCGCCGCCGAGCCGCTGCTGAACCGGGGGATCCGGGCCGCGTTCCGCGTGCCGGACGCATCGCTCGAGCCGTGGGAGCTCGTGGACGCGAACCTCGCCAGCGCGCGCGAGCACGGGGCAGAGGCATGGCGCTACCACGAGCTGGTCGCGGTTGAGCGCACCTCGGAGGGCGCGGTCGCGGCCGCCGTCCTGCTCGACCATCACACCGGCGAGCGCCGAACGGTCGCCTGCCGCGCCATCGTCTCGGCCGCCGGCGCGTGGGCCGGCAAGGTGGCCGGCATCGCCGGCGCGCAGCTGACGATGAGCCCCGGCAAGGGGTCGATGCTCATCCTGTCGCGGCGGCTCACCGCCACCGTCGTCAACCGCCTCGCGCCACCGGGGGACGGCGACATCATCGTGCCGGTCCACACCGTCTGCATCCTCGGCACGACCGACATCACGGTGCCCGACCCCGACGAGGTGCGCGTCACGCGCGACGAGGTCGACGCGCTGCTCGTCGACGGGGAGCGGCTCGTGCCGGGGCTCGGTGGCGCGCGGGTGCTGCGCGCCTACGCCGGCGCGCGCCCGCTCTACGACGCGGCGGATGTCGAGACGGCGGAGCACCACGACGACTCGCGCGAGATCAGCCGCGCGCACCACGTCATCGACCACGGCCGGCGGGACGGCGTGCGCGGGATGTGGAGCATCGTCGGCGGCAAGCTGACGACCTATCGGCTCATGGCGGCGCAGACGGTCGACCGGGTGGCGGCGTCGCTCGGCGTCGACGCGCCGTGCCGGACCGCCGACGAGGAGTTGCCTGGCCCGGCGCACGGGCGCTCGTACTGGCTCGGCGATCGGTTCGCGGCCCACGAGGCGACCGGTGGCGGTGACGCGGAGCTGCTGTGCGAGTGCGAGATGGTCACCCGCACCCGGCTGGCCGCGGCGCTCGACGAGCGTGGCGATTCCTCGCTCGACGACCTGCGTCGCACGACCCGGCTCGGGATGGGGCCGTGCCAGGGGGCGTTCTGCATGATCCGCGCGACCGCGCTGCTCGCGACCCGCCGCGCCGCCGGCGAGCTGCCGCCCGGCGCCCCCAACCCGAATGCGGCCCTGCTCCAGTTCCTCGCCGAGCGGACACGCGGGACGCGGCCGATCGCGTGGGGCGACCAGCTCGCCGAGCTGGCGCTCACGGCAGGCATCTTCCGCGGCACCCTCGCCGTCGACGGGCTGCGTGACGAGGCGGTGGCCGATGGCGCGCGCTGACGTGGCGGTCATCGGCGGCGGGCTCGCCGGCCTGAGCTGCGGGATCGCGCTCGCAGAGCGCGGGGCGAGCGTCTTCGTGGCCGCCAAGGGGATGGCCGCCACGCACTGGACCCATGGCGGCCTCGATCTCGCCGCGCCGGCGGGTGCGCGGACCGCGCGGGAGGGCCTGGCACGCCTGGCGACGGACCGATCGCACCCGCTCGCGCGCGTCGCGACGGACCTGCCGGCGGCGCTGGACGAGCAGCTTGCGCGCCTCGCCGACGCCGGGTTGCGCTACGCCGGTGGCCTCGACGACTCCTTCGCCCAGGTGCCGACCGCGATCGGCACGCTGCGGCCGGCGTCGGTCCTGCCCGCCGCCCAGGCCGCGCTAAGCGAGCCGTGGCGCGGCGTTGGCCTGCTCCTCATCGGCTTCCGCCGCTACCGCGACGCGTGGCCCGGGCTTGCGGCCGACAACCTGCGTGGACGCCGCTGGCCGGGAGGCCCGCAGCGGATCGAGGCGCGCGAGGTCGAGCTTCCGGCTCTCGACGACCTCCACAACCTCAACGCGCTGACGCTCGCGCGCCACTTCGACGACCCGGCGTGGCGTCACGCCGCCCTGCGGGCGATCGCGGACGCCATCCCGGCCGGGCGCTGGCGGATCGGGCTGCCCGCGGTGCTCGGCCTCGCCGATCATGCCGCCGCGTTCGCCGAGGCGACGGTCGCGCTCGGCGGCGCGCCGTTCGAGATCGTCAGCGTGCCGCCGTCGGTGCCGGGGCTGCGCCTCTACGAGGCGCTGCGCCAACGGCTGCTCGCGGTCGGCGCGCGGTTGCAATGGGGGTTCCCGGTGGTGGATGTCGAGCGGACCGGGGATCGCGTCACCGCCATCCACACCGAGGGCGCGTCGCGCACGCTCCGCATCGCGGCCGATGCGTTCGTGCTCGCCACCGGCGGGCTCGCCGGCGGCGGCATCCGCGCCGATCCCGACGGGACGCTGCGCGAGCGCGTCTTCGGGCTGCCGGTGGCCGCCCCGCCCCGTGACGCGTGGTTCGGCGACGATCCGCTGACCGGAGCGCCGATCGACGGGGCCGGCATCGCCGTTGACGCCGATCTGCGCCCCGTCGACGGGCCGCGCAACGTCCGTGTCATCGGCTCGATGCTGGCCGGCATGCACTACCTGGAGCAGCGCTGCGGCGACGGCGTCGCGATCGCGAGCGCGCACCGGGTCGCGGCCGCGCTCGCGGGCGGATCGGTCCGCCAGGCGGCCAGCGCATGACGTTCCATGACGCCGCGGCTCGCGAGTTCCCGCCATTCAGCACCGATGCCTGCATCAAATGCACGGTCTGCCAGACGGTCTGCCCGGTCGCGCGCGTGACCGATGCGTTCCCCGGACCCAAGTACGTCGGGCCGCAGGCTCAGCGCTTCCGCGGCCCGACCCACGATGCCCAGAATCCGGATCACACCGTGGACCTGTGCTCCGGGTGCGGGATCTGCACCCGCGCCTGCCCGGCGGGGGTGCTCATCGCCGAGACGAACAACCGTGCGCGGGCCGCGATCGTCACGAAGCGCGGATCGAGCCTGCGCAATCGGCTCATCAGCGACACCGACCTGCTCGCGCGCCTCGGCGTCCCGCTGGCGCCGCTGGCGAACCTCGGCCTGCGCAACCGGCTGGCGCGCTGGGCGGGGGAGAAGGTCCTCGGCGTGCATCGCCGCGGCCCGCTGGCCGCGTTCGCGCGCCGCACGTTCTCGTCGACCTGGAAGCGTCGCGGCGGCCTGACCGAGCTGCCGGCTGGCGCGGATCCCGCCCGCACCGTCGCCTACTTCCACGGCTGCGCGGTGAACGGCTTCGAGCCGGGCGTCGGCGAGGATGCGGTGGCCGTCCTCGAGCGGAACGGATACACCGTCATCGTTCCCCCGCAGGAGTGCTGCGGCCTCCCGTTCATCAGCAACGGCCTCTACGACCACGCCCGCCGGAAAGCGCAGCGCAACCTCGCCACGCTGGCCGCGTACGCCCGCGCCGGGGTGAAGATCGTCGGCACGTCGACGTCCTGCACCCACGCCCTCAAGGCCGAGTACCGCGAGATGCTCGACCTCGACGACGCCGATGCCCGCGCGGTGGCCGACGCGACCTGGGATATCTGCGAGCTCCTCAGCGACCTCCACGACCGCGGGAAGCTCGACACCGCCTTCGGACCGATGCACGAGGCGCTGCCGTACCACCCGCCATGCCAGCTGAAGTCGCACGGCATCGGCACGCCGGCGATGGACCTGTTCGCGCTCGTCCCCGGCCTCGCGGCGGTCGACCAGGACCACGACTGCTGCGGCGCGGCGGGCACGTACGGTCTCAAGGCGGAGCGCTGGCAGATCGCCCAGGATGTGGGGGCGCCGCTGTTCGCGAAGGTCCGTGCGGCGGCGAAGGCGGGCGCGCGGCAGGCGGCCTGCGACTCGGAGACGTGCCGCTGGCAGATCGAGCAGTCGACCGGCGTCCGGACCCGGCACCCGATCGAGATCCTCGCCGAGGCGTACCGCCGCGGCGACGCCCCGGCCGATCCTCGCTGGCGGCGGATCGTCTAGGGGGACAACCGCTCGCAGGTGGGTCGAAGCGCTGTCCGCGCCCCTCGTGACAACGTGCAGCATGTGACAGCGTGCGTCACGAGCGGGTCACCCGCGCCGAGCATGGGCCGGCCGAGCACCGACCGCCGGGCCGCCCTACTTGATGAGCTTCCGCTCCATGCGGGACATCGCGAACCACATCGCGACCGAGAAGAACGCGACCAGGTAGGCGAAGTCGAGCAGCTGCGCCCAGCCGACGACCCCGGTCGTCAAGCCCCGGATGAGGCTGATGGCGTGGTAGAGCGGCGTGATCTCCATGAAGACCTGGATCGGCAACGGGTAGACGCTGATCGGAAAGAACGTGCCGCTGAAGAGGAACATCGGCATGACGATGAGGCCCATCGGGATGTCGAAGTCCTGCACCGTGCGCAGGACCGATGTCCCCGCCAGCCCGGCCGCGGCGAACGAGCCGGCGATGAGGAGCGCCGCCGGGAAGGCGAGCAGCGCCCACGGCGACAGGATGAGCCCCGCCACGAGCATGATGATGAGCATGGCGGCCGCGTAGAGCGCGGCGCGCAGGAGGGCCCACAGCATCTCGCCGATCGCGATCTCGCGGATCCCCATCGGCGTGGCCAGGATGCCGTCGTACGTCTTTGCGAAGTTCAGCTTGAAGAAGACGTTGAAGATCGTCTCGAACACCGCGCCGTTCATCGCCGCTGTGGCGAGCAGCGCCGGCGCCACGTACGCCACGTAGGACACCTGGCGCCCGTCGGCGAGGGTGACGTGGTTGATGAGGCCGCCGACGCCGAGCCCGATGCCGATGAGGTAGAAGATCGGCTCGATCCCGCCCGACAGGATGACGACCGCCTGGTGGCGGTAGACCATGACGTTGCGCTCGACGAGCCGGCGCGCACGCCACACGGTCGCGAGCAGGCCGGCGAGGCCGCCCGGCGCGGCGCCGGGGGTGCGGGCGAGGGGACGGGCGTCGGCGGTCATCGGTCCTACTTCGACATCCGGCGGTGGAGGTTGCGGTCGGCGAGCCAGAGTCCGATGGCGGCGAAGGCGACGAGGTACGCGAGGTGGAGCGGCGCAGCCGCCAGGTCGAGCCGGTTGAGGACGAGCCCGCGCGCGAGCTCGACGCCGTGGAACAGCGGCGTCGCCCACGCGATGGCCGCGACCGGGGCCGGAAGCGGGAAGAACGTGCCCGAGAACAGGAAGAGCGGGTTCACGACGAAGCGGAACACGGCGCTGAAGCCGACATCGTTCTTCTGGGTGGCGGTGAAGGCGATGAGGCAGGACGAGAAGCCGATGCCGGTCAGCACCACGACCGGGATGGCGAGCACGGCGAGCGGGGTGCGGGCGATGCCGAACAGGACGAGGACGAGGAAGATCATCGTCGCCACCGTCAGCAGCCGGAAGCCGATCCAGAACAGCTCCCCGAGCAGGATGTGGCGCGTGCCGAGCGGGGTCGACAGCATCGCCTCGTAGTTCCGGCCCCACATGATCTTGTTCATGATCGGGTAGGAGGACTCGAAGGTCGCCGTCTGCATCGCGTTGGCTGCCATGAGACCCGGGCCGATGAAGTCGATGAAGCTGATCCCGTTGAATGCCGCGCTGTTGGCCGTGTTCACGAGACCGCCCAGCCCCAGTCCCATGGCGGTGAGGAACATGAGCGGCTGCAGGAAGCCGAAGAACAGGCTCCGGTACCAGATCTTGCGGTAGACGAGCCAGTTGCGGCGGAAGACGCGCGCGGCGGGCTGGACGAGCAGCGTCATCGGTCCTACTCGACCAGCGTCCGGCCGGTGAGGCGCAGGAACACGTCCTCGAGGCTCGAGCGCCGGACGAAGGCGCCGGTGAGGTGGATGTGCTGGGCATGGATCGCCTCGAGCGCACGCTCGCCGTCATCGGTGTAGAGGAGGAGGCGATCCGGGAGCTCCTCGATGCGGTCGGCGAGCCCGTCGAGCGCCCCGTCGAGGCCGGCGCGCACGTCGTCGGGGATCCGCAGCTCGAGGACCTCCTTCGTGCTGTAGCGGTCGATGAGCTCGCGCGGCGAGCCCTCGGCCACGATCTTCGCCTTGTCCATCACCACCAGCCGGTCGCAGAGCTGCTCGGCCTCGTCCATGTAGTGGGTCGTGATGATGAGCGTCGCGCCACGCTGCTTGAGGCGGTAGAGGCGATCCCACAGGAGATGCCGCGCCTGCGGATCGAGCCCGGTCGTCGGCTCGTCGAGGATGACGAGCTCCGGCTCGTTGATGAGCGCCCGCGCGATCGTGAGGCGGCGCTTCATCCCGCCCGACAGCGGCTCGACCTGGTCCTTGGCGCGTTCGTCGAGCTGGACGAACTCGAGCAGCTCGTCCGCGCGCTCGCGGGCCACCCGGCCGGGGATGTCGAAGTAGCGCGCGTACATCTCGAGGTTCTCGCGCACGGTGAGCTCGGTGTCGAGGTTGTCGATCTGCGGCACCACCCCGAGGCGTGCCTTGATCTCGCGCGGCTGGGTTCGCGGATCCATGCCGATCACGCTGAGCTCGCCCGAGGTGACCGGGCTCGAGCAGGCGATCATCCGCATCGTGCTCGTCTTGCCCGCGCCATTCGGGCCGAGGAAGCCGAACGCCTGGCCCGGATGCACGTCGAACTCGATGCCGTCGACGGCGGTGAAGTCGCCGAACCGCTTCGTCAGGTCGCGGGCATGGACAAGGGAGGGGCTGCTGCTCATGGGGCTCGCCATTCTAGACCGATGATGGACCGATTTCTCATCGGCGCGGCGCGTCAGCCGGCGCGATCCTCGATCTCCCAGGCGTGGTCGAGCGCATGCCATGCGGAGCGGCGCGCCCAGAAGCGCGGGGTCCATGGCTGCTTCGTCCTCGCCGGGTCGGCGAGCGGGGCCCCGGTCGCGCGTGCCTCGAGCACGTCGAGCGCCAGGCGGCGGATCGCAGCCGTCCGCGCCGCGACGCCCGTCGGCTCCTTCGGCCGGCGGCTGCCGAGCGCGCCCAGATACCCCTCCTCGGCGTCGAGGACGTGGCCGACCACCTTCGTCAGCGTCCGCCCGCCGCCGCGTGGACCCTTCGCCAGCTCCTTCCCGCGGTGCGCGGCGGCGGCCTCGTCGAACGTCGCCCACGATGCCTCGACGAACGCCGCGAGCCGCTTCCGCTCGGCGACCGCGGGGGCGTCGGCGTCGCCGGACAGCCTGCCTTCGGGTGCGCCGAAGTCGGTCGTCGCCCCGCCACGCACGCGCTCGACGACCTCGAAGCTCGGAGCGCCACGCGGGAGCGCGTGGCCGGCGCGTCGCGCCACCGGCGCATATCGGTCCCGGTATGCGGCGAGGGCGGCGAGCGCATCGGCCTCCGTCCTGCCGCTGCGTGCCCAGCCGGGATAGTCGACGGTCACAGCGAAGACGCGCTTCGCCCCCGACTCGATGAAGACCTCGATCGTCGCCACGCCTCAGGCGGACCAGGTCTCGCCGGGCTCGATGCGGATGACCTCGGCGGAGGTGTGCTGCGCGAGCTCGTCGCGGGTGCCGGCCAGCGCCGGGAACGTGCCGAAGTGGACTGGCAGCACGGTCGAGGCGCCGACGAGGTCCGCCGCCCGGCCCGCGTCGCGCGGACCCATCGTGTAGTGACCGCCGATCGGCAGGACCGCGATCGACGGCGACCAGCGCTCGCGGACGAGGCCCATGTCGCCGAAGAGATCGGTGTCGCCGCTGTGGTAGATGACGGTGCCGTCCTCGAAGGTCAGCACCCAGCCCCAGCAGCCGAGGTCGCGGGTGAGCTGCGTCTCGCCGCCAGTGATCGTGGCGCCACCGGAGTGCTCGGCGTGGACCATCGTGAACCCGATGCCGGCGGCCTCGAACGTCCCGCCCTTGTTCATCCCCACCGCCTCGATCCCGAGGCCAGCGAGGAAGATGCTCATCTCGTGGCTGCAGACCACCGTCGTCCCGTCGTGAGCGTCGGCGAGGAGCGTGATGTCGCGGCAATCCTCGCCGACGTGGTCGAAGTGGCCGTGGGTCGGCGCAACGACATCGACGCGCTCCGGCGTCGCGTAGGCGGCGGGATAGGTTGGCCCGCCGGTCCATCGGTCCACCCAGACGTGGATGCCCTCCGGAGACCGATAGAGCACGCCCCCGTGCCCGAGCCAGGTGATCTGCAGGTTCCCCACGTTGAGCTCCTCAGCTGCGGTCGCAGCGAGATCGTACCCGTACCGGGACGGGTGCCGGCAGCTCCCTCAGCCCGGCGCGACGAGGCGCCCGGTCGCCGCCACGCGCCGCAGCCAGGGCAGCTCGCGCGCCATCGTCGTTTCCGGGCCGTGGCCGGGCAGGACGCGCACGTCGGCGGGGATCTCGGCGGCGAGGCGGGCGAGCGACGCGATCATCTGCGCCTCGTCGCCACCGGGAAGATCGGTCCGTCCCCAGCCGGACGGGAAGAGCGTGTCGCCGGCGAGGAGAATGGCGCGCCGCGGCTCGTACAGGCAGACGGAGCCCTCGGTATGGCCCGGCGTGTGGAGGACGGCGAAGACGAGGTCGCCGACGCGGACCTCGTTGCCCTCGCGAAGGTCGCGCTCCGCGGTCGAGGCACGGACCTCGAAGCCGTACGAGTTGTGGCCGACCAGCCGGTAGGCGTCGTCCGGGTGGATGGCGATCGGTGCGCTGGTCGCCTCGTGAAGCTCGGCGTTGTCGAAGACGTGGTCGATGTGGCCGTGCGAGTCGGCGATGAGGTGGAGGTTCAAGCCCGCCTCCACGACGCGGGCGGCGAGCGGCGCCGCGGCACCCATCCCGGGGTCGACGACGAGCGGCGTCCGGGGAGCGGCCGTCCCACACCAGGTAGGCGTTCGTCTCCCAGGGCCCGAAGCTGCCCGTCTCGATCCGGATCCCGTGGTTGGGGTCCGCGGCCGGGGCACCGCTGCGCTCGACGATCGTCTCGTCGCGAAAGGTCACTGCTCCCGGCCGCCGGCGGGCCCGACGGCCCCGCGCGATCCTTCGGCGATCCGGCTGCCGAGATGCGCGGCCAGCTGGCGCGCCGAGCTCCTCCTCGACCGCCTCCATCTCGACGGGGTGTCCGAGCTCGCGGGCCAGGGAGGTGACGGCCTTGTCGGGGATGCCGCACGGGATCATCTCGTCGAACCAGCGCAGGTCGGTGTTCACGTTGAGCGCGAGGCCGTGGGTCGTGATGGCGCGCTTCACGCGCACCCCGAAGGCCGCGAGCTTGCGCTCGCCCTCGACCCAGACACCGATGTGCTCGGGCAGCAGGCCGGCAGCGACGCCGAAGCGCGCCGCGGTGGCGATGACCGCTTCCTCGAGGGTGCGCACCCAGCGCCGCAGGTCCAGCGGATCGCGCAGCTCGACGATCGGATAGGCGACGAGCTGGCCCGGGCCGTGGAACGTGATGTCGCCGCCACGGTCGATGTGGACGAGCTCGGCGCCGATCTGCCGGAGTCGTTCCGGCGGGGCGAGCAGGTTGGCGGCATCGCCGCCGCGCCCGAGGGTGTAGACCGGGAAGTGCTCGAGCAAGAGCAGCCGGTCGCCGATGCGACGCTCGCGGCGCTGCGTGGCGAGCTCCTCCTGGAGCTCCCAGGTCGGCTCGTAGGCGACCGTGCCGAGCCGATCGACGGTGAGGAGCCCGCCGTGCGCGGCGAGCAGCGGGTGGGCGTCGCTCACGACGCGATACGGCGCGTCGCGATCCGGTCGCCGCAGGCGGCGCTTCACGGGAGCGGGTGGGGGCGCGGAGATGTCGCGCAGCCGGGAGGCGGTCGACATCGGCCTAGACGGCAGCCGCGGCCTCGTGGCCGGGGACCTGCTCCGCCGCGTGGTAGCTGGAGCGGACGAGCGGGCCGGACTGGACGTGGGCGAATCCCATCTCGAGGCCGATCCGGCGCAGGCTCATGAACTCGGCCGGGGTGTAGTACTTCACCAGCGGCAGGTGCCTGCGGCTCGGGCGCAGGTACTGGCCGATCGTGAGCACCTCCACCTGCGCCGCGCGGAGGAGGCGCATCGCCTCAGTGATCTCGTCCCACGTCTCGCCGAGGCCGAGCATCATCCCCGTCTTCGTCACCATCCCGTCGAAGCCGATCTCGCTCGCGACCGCGCGCCCATGGGTCAGCACGCTGACGGACCGATCCCACCGCGCCCGGCGACGAACCTGCCGCTGGAGGCGCGGCACCGTCTCCACGTTGTGATTGAGGATGTCGGGCTGGGCCTCGACCACGGTCCGGATGTCGGCCTCGCGCCCGTTCAGGTCGCTGATGAGGACCTCGATGCTCGTGCCCGGGTTCTCGAGCCGGATGCGACGGATCGTCTCCGCCACCACGCTCGCGCCGCCATCGGGCAGGTCGTCGCGCGCGACCATCGTGATCACGACGTGCTGGAGATGCATCTGCCGCGTGGCCTCGGCCACCCGTCGCGGCTCGTCGAGGTCGGTGATCGGTGGGCGACCGGTGTCGATGGCGCAGAAGCCGCAGTTCCGGGTGCAGACGCTGCCGAGGATCATGAACGTGGCCGTGCCGAGCGCCCAGCACTCGCCGACGTTCGGGCAGCGCGCCTCCTCGCACACCGTGTTCAGGCCCTCGGCCCGGATGACCCGCTTCGTGCCTGCGTAGGTGGTGCCGGCACCGATGCGCACCTTCAGCCACTGGGGTCGCCGGCCGCCGGGACCGGCGTTCTCCGGGATCGGGTCGCCCGGCGCAAGCAGGCCGCCATCGACCTCGGGTCCGCCCGGGTACATGACCTCGGACGGCGAGGCATGGCCGCCGGCGGGATTGCTGACGACCGCCAGCTCGCCGAGCGCGGCGAAGTCGGGGCGGCGCGCGGTGGTCATGATCGGCAAGTCTAGACTGCGATCGTGGAAACCGCGATCAGGTGGTGGCGGGTGACGGCCGCGGGCGGACGACCGCGGCGGCAGCGGCGGCGGCGAGCCACGTGACCAGCAGGACCGGACCGCCGAGCGTCACGAACAGCGCAAGGGCGATGACGGTGCCGGCCGGCACAAAAGCGAAGAGCAGGAACCACCCGGATGCGTTCCGCGCGAGGACGACGGACAGCGCCACCAGCGCGATAGCCATCACGAGCGAGCCGAATGTGAAGACGAAGAAGGCACCATCGATGCCGAATCCGTCCTCGACCACGTTCGCGATGCTCGAGAGACCCGCCCCCGCCCCCGCGACCGTCGCGAGCTGGCCGCTCAGCCGCCCGCCCGCCATCCGGCCGAAGGTGGGGATGGCCACGGCGAGGGAAAGAAGCGTGGCGCTGAACCAGACGACGTGCGGCCACTCCCGCATCATCTCCAGCGATGGTCGGCCGACCGTCCAGTACCCGAAGCCGGCGATGCCGGTGACGGCGAAGAGGCACGCTCGCATCGCGCGCCACCAGTCGTCATGTCCAGCTCGCAAGGTCGCCTCCATCGCTCAGTCTCGTGGCGCGATGTGTAGGCGCCATGGAACGGGATGTCAATGTGGCTTGCGCACGTCCGCGGCGGTCGCGGCAGCGACGACGGCCTGACGGCCGCTCACGACACCATGCGAAGCGCTCGTGACCTGGCCGCGGACATCACCGAGCAACTCTCCACGGTGGGCACGCCGGAGCGCGCGGCGGCCGAGCGCCGCTACCTGAAGAGTGAGCTTGCGTTCCTGGGCGCCACCGTCTGGGAGGTCCGGCGCGTGATCGGCGCCTTCGACCGGTCGCTGTCGCTGGATCGAGCGGGGGTCGTGTCCCTCGTCCAGGAGCTCTGGCGACCGGCGGTCCACGAGCGGCGCATGGCGGCGGTCGCCCTGCTCGAACGCCACGTCGCGGACCTCGAGGTGGCCGACCTGGCGCTCGTCGAGCGGCTGATCCGCGCCTCGCGCACCTGGGCGCTGTCGGACGGGCTCGCCACGAACGTCATCGGTCCGCTGCTCGTGCGCCATCCCGACGCGGGGGACGCGTGGATCGAGCGCTGGGCGCGCGACGACGACTTCTGGATCCGCCGGACGGCGCTGCTGGCGGAGATCGAGCCGCTGCGCAACGGGGCGCCGTTCGAGCGGTTCGCCCGGCACGCCGACGCCATGCTCGAGGAGCGCGAGTTCTTCATCCGCAAGGCCATCGGCTGGGTGCTGCGCGAGGTCTCGAAGCGGCGGCCGGCGGAAGTGCTGGCGTTCATCGGGCCACGGACCGGCCGCGCGTCGGGGGTCACGATGCGCGAGGTCGTGAAGTACCTACCCGATGCCGCCGCGGAGCTCATGGCCGCCTACCGCGCGCGCCGTCCCTGCGCGGTCTGAGGCGGTACGGAGGTCCTGCGCCGGTACCGGGGGTCACGCGGCCCGGGGAGCGCGGGTTCGACCCGCTTGGCCGCGTGGCAGGACCGGGACTGCGAAGGTCCTATCGACCGCTGACCTCTCGCTGCCTACCGTCGCCGCGACATGTCGAAGCGTCGGCAAGACCCCGCGCGCTCACCCCGCCCGCCGGCCCGTGCCCCTACTCGCCCGCGGCTGCTGGCCCTCGTCTATGGAGCGTTCCTGCTCCTGGTCGGCGTTACCGCGTCCGCCCTCGTGGTCGTCACGTCGACGCATCTGTCGACCGCAACGCTCAACGCGGTCGTGGGCCGCGACGCCTCTCTCATCGAGCTCTTCCTCAACTCGAGCCTCCGGGCAGCGGACATCGATGCCGACGGGCCGACCGATGACCGTGCAGCCGCACTTGGCACGCAACTGGCGGCGCTGGCCAAGCGTGATGACATCCTGCGCATCGAAGTGCGCGGGCTCGATGGGCGCGTTCTCGTGAGCGATCTCGCCACTCGTCGAGGCCTACGGCCATCAGTGTCAGACACCCTGACGTCGGCCATCGCGGGCGAGCCATCGATCGCGCTCGTCGACGACGCAGGCGCGGCAGGCGCGGCGGCACCAGGCCAGGCGCTCGAGGAATACCTTCCGATTCTGGGCGCCGAGGGGTCGCCCTTGGCGGTGGTGGCGATCTGGCGTGACGCCGCGCCGCTGCTTGCCAGCCTCGATGCCACGCGCCGCGACGTGATGCTCGTGGTCCTCGCGGCCGCGATCGTGCTCGCCGCCCTCCTGTTCGGCGTCTTCCGCTCGGCGCAGGCCCGCCTCACGCGCCAGCAGCGATTGATTGTCGAGGCGACCCGCCGCGATGCGATGACCGAGATGCTGAACCATGGCGCGGTGGTCGGCCTGCTGGCGGACTCGATCGAGCGGGCACGCGTCGCGGGGAGCAGCATCGCTGTCGCGCTGGTCGATATCGACAACTTCCGCCTGTTCAACGATACCCACGGCCACGAGGCAGCGGATCACGTCCTGCTGCGCGTCGCGCAGCTCGTGGCTGCCGAGGCGCTCGAGGGCGGCTCGGTCGCACGCTACGGGCCTGACGAGTTCCTCATCGTGCGCCCAGGGGCGGCAGTCAGTGACATGGAGGCCGCCGTCGAGCGGTTGCGCAAGGGGCTCGCCAGCATCAGTGTTCAGTTCGGCGACTCGGAGCACCTGCCGGTCAGCGTGAGCGCTGGCATCTGCGCGTATCCCGAGCACGCCGCCTCGGTGACGGAGCTTCTCTCTGTCGCCGGTGTGGCAGTCGGCGAGGCCAAGGCCGGCGGCGGCGACCTGGTCCGAATCGCCCAGATCGGCGAGGAGGAGCGTGTCGTCGTTGGACGCTTCGACATTCTGCAGGGTCTCGTGATCGCGGTGGACACGAAGGACCGATACACGAAGCGTCACTCGGAGGACGTCGCACGCTACGCAGTCTTCCTCGCCCGACGGATGGGCCTCGACGAAGAGACCCAGCGCACGATCCATCTTGCCGGGCTGCTGCACGACATCGGCAAGATCGGCATACCGGATGTGATCCTGCGCAAGCCGTCCAAGCTCACCGCGGACGAATATGGGATGTTCCAGCAGCACGTGGCGCTTGGCGACGCGATTGTGCGCGATGTTCCGAACGTCGACCTGGTGCGCGCCGGGATTCGAAATCACCATGAGCGCTGGGACGGGCGCGGCTATCTCGAGGGTCTCGAGGGCGATCAGATCCCGATGATCGGTCGTGTGCTGGCCGTGGCGGATGCCTTCAGCGCCATGACAACCACTCGTCCCTATCGCAAAGCGCTCGCGGTCGTGGAGGCCCTGAAGCGCCTCGGGGATGCAGCGGGGTCGCAACTCCAGGAAGAGCTGGTCGTCGCCTTCATCACCGGCATCGAGACCGGCGCCGACGCACCTCTTCCGGGCGAAGAACCGAGCGCCATCTGGCAACCGGAGCTCTGGGTGGCGTGAGGGCGCGGCGCCGTCTGGATGTTCTCGTTGCCGGCCTCGGCGCCCTGCTCACCCTCGCCGCGCCAATCTCGGTCGGTGCGGCGCTCGAGGTCTGGACCCTGGCGGCCGTCCCGACGAGCACGACCGCGGGAACCCCCACGACCTTCACCCTGACCGCCTCCAACCTCGCCATCCCGGCCGGGATCGGGTGTCTCGAGGTGGACCTGCCGGCCTCGTTCACGAATGTGTCCGCGCAGGTGAAGCAGACCCCTCGGGACGCCCGTGGAGCCTCACCGTCACCGGCACCAACATCGTGGTCCACAGCCTCAGCGGGGGCGGTCGGATCCGCCCCGTGGAGTCGATGACGTTCAGCGTCACCAGCACACCGATCGTCGCCGGCGTAACCTCCTGGGCGACCCACGCTCACCTTCGCAAGGAGTGCGACGACGCGGACATCGTGGGCGTCGACGTGCCTGTCACCGTACTGCCGAAGCTCCTTCCGACGCCGACGCCGACGCCGACGCCGACGCCGACGCCGACGCCGACCCTAACGCCCACCCCGGTGCCGACCGCCGTTCTGACCCCGGAGCCGACCCGCGTCGCCACCCCGCCGCCAACCGCGGGCGGCACGCCGACCCCGTTGCCAACGCGACCTGCCTCGACCGCGCGGCCGTCGCACTCGGATCAGCCCGCGACGTCATCGCCGGGCGGCTCCCACCCCACGCCCACTGCGACGTCCACCCCATCGGCCGCGACGAGAAGCGTCGCACCGACAACCTCCTCCGAACCCGGCGCTCTGCCGCAGTCGTCGCCGCATGCGCCGACGATCGCCTTCGCTGGGCGCGAGCTCCAGATCGGCGCCACGGCCCTCGGCACCCTCGCCGGGGTCGAGATTTGGGCGGTGCCGGCGGCCACCCTTGGATTGCCGGGGCTCCTCGTCCTGCTGTGGATCGCGGCGCAGACGGTCGGGGCGCTCGCGTGGATCCCGGCCGTCCGGCGCCTCCGCGGCGACGAGGATGAAACGCAA
This sequence comes from uncultured Chloroflexia bacterium, assembly GCA_963825905.1. Taxonomy (GTDB): domain Bacteria; phylum Chloroflexota; class Limnocylindria; order QHBO01; family QHBO01; genus JAICQM01. The sequence goes on from CAWGUL010000007.1 coordinate 182,409, forward strand.
CCCGGTTAGCCAAACGCGGGGGTCTCGGCCCTCACCCGAGCGGGGTGTCGACGCTCCACGCCTCCAGGCGCTTCCGGACGTCGGCGAGGAAGAAGCCGACCTGCGCGCCGTCGAGCACGCGATGGTCGAACGAGCAGGTCATGTTCATCATCGGCCGGATCGCGATCACGTCGCTCCCGTCGATCTCGATCACGCGTGGCCGCTTCACGATCGCCTCCATCGAGAGGATCGCGACCTCGGGGGCGTTGATGATCGGCATGCTCGAGACCGATCCGAACCAGCCGGTGTTGTTCACGGTGAACGTGCCACCGGTGATCTCGTCGAGCTTCAGCTTGTTGCTCCGCGCCCGGGCGGCGAGATCCTGGACCTTGCGATTCACCCCGCTGAGCGAGAGCTGGTCCGCGTCCTGGATGACGGGCACGATGAGGCCGTTGTCGATCGCGACCGCGATGCCGATGTTCATCCGCTGCTTGAGGATGATCTTGTCGCCGGCGAACTGGGCGTTGATCGTGGGGTGCTGGCGCAGCGTCTCGGTGACGGCCTTGATGACCGCCGCCACGTAGCTGATCCCGATCCCCTCACGCGCCCTGTAGGCCGACTGGTTCGCCTCGCGCCAGCGCACGACGTTGCCCATGTCGACCTCGATCACGGTGTACGCATGGGGGACGGTCTGCTTGACCTGGGTCATCTTGGCCGCGATGCTCTTTCGCATCTGTGACAGGGCGATCTCGGTGTCCCCGCCGGCAGCCGACGGCATCGGAGCGGGCGGGGGTGGCGGTGCGGCGGGAGGTGCCGGTGTGGGCGCTGCGGGCGGAGTCGCAGCGGCGGTGGGTGCAGCCGCCGGAGCCGCCGGAGCCGCTGAAGGGGCGGCGGGCCCCGGCGCGGACGCCTCGCCGCCCTGTGCGACCGCCTGAAGGACGTCCTCGCGCGTGACGCGGCCGCCCGACCCGGTGCCGGTGATGCGGGCCACGTCGAGGTTGTGCTCGCGCACGAGGCGGCGAACGGCCGGGGTCATCCGCATCGAGCCATCGGTCGGTGGGGCCGTGGCCGCGGTCGCCCGCTCGGCTGCCGGTTGGGGCGCAGCGGGTGCCTCGGGCGCGGACGCGGCAGCTGGCGCAGGCGCTGCCGGCGCCTCCTGCTGCTCGGTCACGACGGCGGCCGCAGCCGGCGCTTCGGCCGGGGGCGCGGGTGGGGTCTCCGGCGCGGGCGCATCTGCCGCGGCCGTCGGGGGCTCCGCTGCCGGTGCCGGCTCGGTCTCGGCAGGCGCCGCGGCCTCGGCGGGCGGCGCGGCCTCCGGTGCAGCGGCTGCCCCGTCCCCGGCGGCGGCGCCATCGGCGTCGATCTCGGCCAGCGGCGTCCCGACCGCCACGGTCTCGCCGTCGGGGACCATGATCTTCGTGATCGTGCCTGCGATCTCGGCCGGCACCTCCGCGTTCACCTTGTCGGTGACGACCTCGAACAGCGGGTCGTACTGCTCGACGGTGTCCCCTTCCTTGACGAGCCAGCGCTCGATCGTGCCCTCGGTGACCGACTCACCGAGCTGTGGCATCTTGATCGTCGTGGGCATGGAGACCTCTTCCTCAGTGCTGTGGCGAGCGCCGGAGCGCGGTGGGTGGCATCAGTACGCGGCCAGCGCGCGGGCGGCGTCCACGATCTTGGCCGGGGAGATCATGAACCAGTCTTCGAGACTGTGGTGGAACGGCACCCCCGGCACCTCGGGCCCGGCAAGGCGCGTGACCGGCGCGTCGAGGTGCTCGAAGCCCTGCTCGGCGATGAGTGCGGCCACCTCGGCGCCGAAGCCGCCGAACTTGTTCGCCTCGTGGACGACAAGCGCGCGGGCCGTCTTCTCGACCGAGGCCAGGATCGCGGCGGTGTCGAGGGGGCGCAGCGAGCGCAGGTCGACGACATCGGCCTCGATGCCGTCCTCGCGGGCGAGCGTCTCGGCCGCCTCGAGGGCGAAGGTGCGCATCATCCCGTAGCAGAAGATCGAGAGGTGCCTGCCCTCGCGGGCGACGTCGGCCTTGCCGATCGGGACGATCGTGTCGCCGTCGGGGACCTCGGCCTTGAAGAGCCGGTACGTCTTCTTGTGCTCGAAGAACATCACCGGGTCCGGGTCGCGAACCGCGGCCTTGAGCAGGCCCTTCGCATCGGCCGGAGTTCCGGGCGCGACGACCTTGAGGCCCACCGTCGAGGTGAAGTACGTCTCGTTCGACTGGCTGTGGTACAGCGCACCGTGGACCCCGCCGCCGTACGGCATGCGGATCACCATCGGCACGCCGAAGGCGTCGTTCGATCGATACCGCATGCGGCTGATCTCGGACACGATCTGGTTGAAGGCCGGGTACACGAAGTCGGCGAACTGCATCTCGGCGATGGGCCGCAGGCCGTAGATCGCGGCACCCGCGGCGGCGCCCGCGATCATCGCCTCGGTGAGCGGCGTGTCGAGCACGCGCCTGCCGCCGTACTTGGCAAACAGGCCTTCGGTCGCACCGAACACGCCGCCCTTCTTGCCGACGTCCTCGCCGAGGACCATGACGCGCCCGTCGCGCTCCATTTCCTCGTCCATTGCGAGGCGCACCGCCTCGAGGATGTTGAGCTCAGGCATCGGTGGCGTCCTCCGCGTACACGTGAAGGTGCGCGGTCGCGACGTCCGGCTCCGGTCGCGCCTCGGCTCGCCGGCTCGCGTCGTTCACCTCGGCCTTGACGTCGGCGCGCAGTTGGCCGTCGACGTCGTCATCGAGGAGGCCCCAGTCGCGGAGCTGGTCGCCGAAGATCGTGATCGGGTCGTGCTCCTTGAGCGCCTCGACCTCGGCCGCGTCGCGGTAGCGCCGCTGGTCGTCGTCCGAGGAGTGGCTCGTCATGCGCACGACGTTCGCCTCGATGAGGGTCGGCCCCTCGCCGCGCATCGCCCGCTCGTGCGCCTCCTTCGCGGCGGCATAGCATGCGAGCACGTCACCGCCGTCGACGGTGACGCCGGGGAAGCCGTAGCCCTCCGCGCGGGCCGCGACGTGACCGCCCCCGACCTGCATCGCCAGCGGGACGCTGATGGCATAGCCGTTGTTCTCGCACACGAAGATCACCGGCAGCTTGTGGACGCCCGCGAAGTTCATTGCCTCGTGGATCTCGCCCTGGTTGCTCGTCCCCTCGCCGAAGGTGGTGAGCGTCACGACGTCGTCGCCGCGCACCCAGGCGCCCATCGCGATCCCGACCGCATGGAGGACCTGCGTCCCCACCGGCGAGCTGAGCGACACGATGTTGTAGGGCGCCCCGCCGTAGTGGCCGGGCATCTGGCGACCACCCGAGCTGACGTCGTCGCCCTTGGCGAGATGGGCGGTGATGATGTCCTCGGCGCTCATCCCGAACGTGATCGCCGACGCGATGGACCGATAGAACGGCGCCATCCAGTCCTGCCGCTGGCGAAGGGGCCACGCGGTCGCCACCTGGGCGCCCTCGTGGCCCTGGCCGGAGATGATGAATGCGATCTTGCCGGCCCGCTGCATGAGCCACATCCGCTCGTCGACGGCGCGGGCGAGCAGCATCTGGCGGTACATCGCCCGCACGTCGTCATCGGTCAGGCCGAGCTCGGCGTGCCGTGGCGGGGTCGCGGTCTCGTTGGCCAACGCTTCGACCTCCTAGACGTGGATCGCCGCGCCGTCGACCGCCATCGCGGCCTCGGCGAGCACTTCGGTGAGGGTCGGATGGGCGTGGACGCTCATCGCGATCTCCGCCGCGGTCCCCTCCACCAGCCGCGCAAAGGTGGGCTCGGCCAGGAGGTCGCCTGCGTGCGGACCGATGATATGGGCGCCGAGCAGGATGCCGGTGCCCGCATCCGCGACGAGCTTCGCGAAGCCGTCGATCTCGCCGACGATCGTGGCCTTGCCGAGCGCGCGGAACGGGAACGAGCCGGTCTTCACCTCGTGGCCGGCGGCGGTCGCCTCCGCCTCGGTCATGCCGACGCTCCCGATCTGCGGCCGACAGAACGTGACGCGCGGCATGAGGTCCATCCGCACCGGCTCGGGGTCGTGGCCGGCGAGGTGCTCGACCGCCACGATCGCCTCGTGGCTCGCGACGTGCGCGAGCGCGAAGCCGGGCACGATGTCGCCGATGGCGTAGAGGTGGGGCACGGGCGTGCGCATGAACTCGTCGACCTTCACGTAGCCGCGCTCGAGCTCGATCCCGGCGATTGCCTCCAGGCCGATGTTCTCGGTCAGCGGCCGCCGCCCGACCGCGACGAGGATGACGTCGCTCGTGACATCGGTGCGCTTGCCGCCGTCCTTGGCCGCGATCGTGAAGCCGATCTCGCCGTCGCCCTTGTTCAGCCTCTCGGTGTCGATCGTGCTCGAGGTATGGATCGCGATGCCGCGCTTGCGGAAGACGCGCGCCAGCTCCTTGCTGACCTCCGGGTCCTCGAGCGGGACGACGCGGTCCATGAACTCGACCAGCGTCACCTCGGCCCCGAAGTCGCGGTACATGCTCGCCCACTCGACGCCGATCGCCCCCGCCCCGACGATCGTGACCCGCTTCGGGGCGTCGTTGCGTGCCAGCGCCTCGTCCGAGGTGATGATGAGATGCCCGTCGACGTCGAGGCCGGGCAGCGAACGGGGTGCGGAGCCGGTGGCGAGGATGAGGTCGGTGGCGCTCGCCTCGACGTCGCCGCTCTCGCCGCCACTCACCCGGACGCTGGTGGGGCCGGTCAGCGTGCCGGTGCCGTGGAGGACGGTGACCTTGTTCTTCTTCATGAGGAACTCGACGCCCTTGACGTGCTTCTCCACCACCGCGTCGCGGCGCACCCCGAGGGGCCCGTAGTCGAGGTGGACGCCATCGTGCCCGGCGAGGCCGAACTCGGCCCCCTGCTCGGTGACGCGGTGGAGCAGGTCGGCCGTCTCGAGCAGCGCCTTGGACGGGATGCAGCCGCGGTTCAGGCAGGTGCCGCCGAGGCGGTCGCGCTCCACGAGCCCCACCGACAGGCCGAGCTGGGCAGCGCGGATGGCGCCGACGTAGCTCATCCCACCGCCGAGGATGAGGAGGTCGAAGGTCTGCTGGTCGGGCATCGGTCTCCGCTGGCTCAGGCGTTCGGTCAGGTGGGCGAGCCGGCCGGCGCCGGCCGGGCATCGGTGCGCTGGCGGTCGAGGGAGCGTCCCTCGTGGGCGGCAAGCCGCTCGCGCCAGGCATCAGGAACTGGCATCGGCCGCGCCGTGGCGTAGTCGTAGGCGACGAGCACCGTCTCGAGCTCGGCGGCGAGTCGGCCGTCGGCGGTCATCCGGTGGCGCATGGCGAAGCTCGAGTGGCCGACCTCGGTCACCCGCGTCTCGATCACGACCTCTTCCCCGAACTGGATCGGTGAGCGGAAGTCGATGGCGAGGTGGGCGAGGATGAGCGGCATCCGCTCGAACCGGCGCTCCGGCTGGAGCACGTCGAGGAGGTACCGAATGCGGGCGAGCTCGACGTACGTCGAGAAGACGGCGTTGTTGACGTGCCCGAAGGCGTCGAGGTCGCGGAATCGCACCTCGCACGAGGTCCGATGCCGGAATTCGCCGTCGCGCGGGCTAACGTCGCTCTGGTTCGTCACGGAGCGGCCATTCTAGCGGAGGGTCGCCGGCGGCTCAGAGCGCCGCACCGACGCGGTCGATCAGCGATGCGAGCAGCGTGATCCGCGGCACGACGCTGGCGAGGTCGAGCCACTCCTCGGCCGAGTGGTCGTTGCCGCCCACCGGGCCGAGGCCATCGAGCGTGGGCAGGCCCGCGGCGGAGGTCGTGTTGGCGTCGCTCGCCCCGCCGGTGGCCGCGTCTGCCAGGGAGAAGCCGAGCTCGGCGGCGATCGCGACCGCCAGCTCGACCAGGCGCGCGGTCCCGGGCGTGCGCTCCATCGGGGGGTGGTACGCGGTACGGCGCAGCTCGCCGGTGGCGCCGCTCGCGTCGGGGACTGCCACGATCGCCTCGAGCTCGTGCCACGCCGCGTCGAACGCCTCGCCGCTCGCCGCACGCAGGTCGACCTCGTAGCGGCACGCGGCCGGCACGACGTTCGGGCGGCTCCCGCCCTGGATCACGCCCACGTTGGCGGTGACGCCGGGCCAGCGCCCGTTGAGAGCCTGGATCCGCTCCACCTGGCGCGCGGCCGCGAGGATCGCGTGGCGGCCCTTCTCCGGCTCGATGCCGGCGTGCGCCGCTCGCCCGCTGACGACGACCTCCGCGTCGGCGATCCCCTTGCGGGCCGAGACGATGTCGCCATTCGCGCGAGCGCACTCGAGGACCAGCGCGACGTCGTGCTCCGGCACGAGCTCGCGGATGTGCGCGGTGCTGAACGGCGACCCGATCTCCTCGTCCGGATTCGCCACGAACGTGACCGCCGGAGTGGCGCCGCAGGCACGCAATGCCGAGAGGGCCGCCAGCCCGGCGAGCAGCCCCGCCTTCATGTCGGTCACCCCCGGCCCCGTCGCCCGCTCGCCCTCGACGCGGTACGGGCGCGCGGCCACCGTTCCGGCCTCGAAGACGGTGTCCATGTGGCCGATGAGCAGGAGCCGCGGTCCCGCGCCCCCCAGGCGCCCGACGACGAGGTCGCCGAGCTGCCGCTCCCCGGGCCGCGGCAGGTGCGGGGTCCGGGTGACATCCGCGTCCAGCTCCGCGAGCCTGCGCGCGACGAGGTCGGCGACCCGGTTGACGCCGTCGGGCGTGTACGAGCCGCAGTCGAGGTTCACGAGCGCCGCGAGATCGGCGAGGTAGGCGTCGTGCAGCGCCTGCACGGCGGGGCGGAGGCGGTCGACCGGGATCGGCATCGGCGCCGAGTCTAGTCGGTCACGGGCGTTGCATACTCCGCCCATGCCGAACGACGGGCAACTGGAGGAGCGCGAGACCGAGCTGCTCGAGATGCGCGTCCTCGACGGTCCGAACCGCTTCTTCACCCGGCCGGCGATCAAGATCGAGTTCGCCGATCCGCGGCCCGGAGCGGCGGCCGAAGCGGCGGAGCGCGCGAGCGTGGCCATCCGGGAGCTGTACGAGGCGATCGACCTCCGCCCGCCGCGCACGACGCGGCGACACAGCGAGGACGGGACGCGCGCCCTCGTCGCCTTCCCTTGGCGGCGGCGCACGATCAGCCAGGCCGTCGGCGCGGCAGCCGCCCGGATCGCGCTCGGGCGCAGCAGCCGGCGGCGCGAGGTCGCGGCGCTCCGCGCGACCGCCCAGGGACCGCTGCCGCACCTGCCGGCGGCCACGGTGCCAATCGTCGCCATCACCGGCACGAACGGCAAGAGCACGACCACCCGCCTCCTCGCCCATATCCTGGCCAGCGCCGGCCAGCGGGTGGGGATGACGAACTCGGACGGCATCTACGTCGACGGCACGCTCGTCGAAGCCGGCGACTGGACCGGCTTCGGCGGCGCGGCGCGCGTGCTCGCCGAGCCGGGCCTCGACGCCGCGGTGCTCGAGACGGCCCGTGGCGGGATCCTCCTGCGCGGCATCGGCTACGAGCGGAACGACGTGGCGGTCGTGACGAACGTGAGCCCGGACCATCTCGGGCTCAACGGCATCGACACCCTCGACGAGCTGGCGGAGACGAAGGGCGCGATCGTGCGCATCACGAAGCGGGACGGCTGGGTCGTCCTGAACGCGGACGACCCTCGCGTCTGGCGCATGCGGCGCGAGACGAAGGCGCGCTGGTATGCCGTGACGCTCGACCCGGCCTCGCCGGCGATCGAGGTCGCGCTCGACCGCGGTGGCCGCGCGGCGGTGCTCGAGGACGGCTGGCTGGTCCTGCGCGGGGCCGGCCGGCGGCCGGCACGCCTCGCGCCGGTCGACGAGCTGGCGGTCACGTTCGCCGGCCTGTCGCGCTACAACATCGCGAACGCGCTCTCAGCCGTGGCCGCTGCGGATGCGCTGGGGCTGCCGCGGGCGAAGATCGTGCGCGGCCTGCGCACCTTCGCCCAGGACTCGTCCGTCAACCCGGGGCGCCTCAACCTGTTCGAACGGCGCGGGGTGCTGGCGATCGTCGACTTCGCCCACAACGAGGCGGGGCTGGCGGGCCTGATGGACGTGGCACGCAGCCTCGTTGGGCGGCGCGGGAAGCTGCGGCTTGCGCTGGGGACGGCGGGCGACCGGACCGATGCCATCCTGCGCCGCCTCGGCGAGCTCGGCGGCGCCGCCGACGAGCTGGCAATCTGCGAGAAGCGCCACTACCTGCGCGGGCGTGACCTCGAGGGCATGAACGCGCTGTTCCGCGAGGGTGCCGCCGGGGCCGGCTACCGCGGTGAGATCGCCGCGTACCCCGGCGAGCTCGTCGCGCTCCAGACGCTCCTCGGCGGCGCCCGGCGAGGCGACGTGGTGGCGGTCATGAGCCACGTCGAGCGGGCCGACATCTTCGCGTGGCTCGCCGAGGCGGGCTTCGTCCCGGTGGCGATGAACCGCCTGCGACAGCTCGTGGCGGGGGACTAGACCGCCTCGAGGTCCTCGGCGGTCGGGTTCTCGTCGAGGATCGTCACCGCCCGGAGCGCGGAGCCGTCGGTGGCCGCGCCGTGCTGTCGCCGCTGCAGCTCCTTCCACACGTCGTTCGCGTGGTCGACGCAGACGGCGATCACATCGCCCGGGGTCGCGATGTCGAGCGCGTGGCGCGTCGCATCCATCTCGTCGAGGATGGTCTCCACATCGGTCACGCGTGCCTCGCCGGCACCCATCGCGGTGCGCACGCCGCGCTCGATGAACTCCGCCGTCTGGCCGCGCGGCCGGCCCCGATTGTTCTCGTCCTCGCGAACGATGATCTGGTCGAAGTGCCGGGCGGCGATGCGCCCGATCTCGACGATGTCCTCGTCGCGCCGATCCCCGGCCGTCGCGATGACGCCGATGCGGCGGCCGGTGACGAGCGCCCGCGCCCCGCCCGGCGTCGGCTCGGTGAGGCTGCCGACGAACTGCCCGAGCGCATCGATGGCGGGCGGGTTGTGGGCGTAGTCCACGATCACCCGGTAGCCGTCGAGCTCGAACATGTTCAGGCGTCCCGGTGCCATGAAGTAGCTGGTCGTGAACGTCCGCAGCCCCTGCCGGATGTCATGGAGATGGGCCCCGGCGGCCCACGCGGCGGCGGCCGCGGCCAGCGCGTTCTGAACGTTCATCCGCGCGCGGCCCTCGAAGGTGGCCGGCAGCAGGTGGGTCCACACCAGCGGCATCGACTTCCGTCCCTGGCGCAGGACGATCATCTCCCCGTTGCGGCCCTTCTCGAGCGTCACCGCGCGGCGGCCGCGCGAGGCCTGGAACTTCACCCGGTCGTTCTCCGGGTCCATCGAGAAGTAGATGACCGATCCCGACGTCTGCCGTCCCATGGGGGCGACGAGTGGGTCGTCGGCGTTGAGGACGGCGGTGCCGTCGCGCGGCACGGCCTCGACGATGACCTGCTTGACGCCGGCCAGCTGCTTGAGGGTATTGATGCCGCCGAGGCCGAGGTGGTCGCCGGTGACGTTGAGGACGACGGCCACGTCGTTGCGGCCGTAGCCGAGCCCCTCGCGGAGGATGCCGCCGCGCGCCACCTCGAACACCGCGAAGTCGACGAGCGGATGCTGGAGCACGGTCGAGGCGGATCTCGGACCCGAGGCATCGGCCTTCCGGATCAGGCGGCCGTCGACGAAGATGCCGTCCGTGCTCGTCAGGCCGACCTTGCGGCCCATGCCCTTCATGATGTGGGCGATCATCCGCGCGGTCGTCGTCTTGCCGTTCGTGCCGGTCACCGCCACGATCGGGATCCGGGCATCGGTGCCGGGCGGGAAGAGCAGGTCGAGCACTGGCTTGGCGACGTACTGCGCCTCCCCCTCGGTGGGGTGGGTGTGCATCCGGAAGCCCGGTGCGGCGTTGACCTCCACGATCCCGCCGCCGGTCTCGCGCACCGGGACGCTGATGTCCGGGCAGATGAAGTCGATGCCGGCGATGTCGAGCCCCACCACCCGCGCCGCCTGCTCGGCGATCTCCGCGTTGTCGGGGTGGATCTCCTCGGTGCGGTCGATGCTGATGCCGCCGGTGCTCATGTTGCCGGTGCGCTTCAGGAAGACCCGCTGCCCGCGAGGCGGCACGTCCGACAGCTCGAAGCCCTGCTCGCGGGCGTAGGTGATCGACTCCTCGTCGATCGTGATCCGGGTCAGCACCTTCTCGTGGCCGATGCCGCGGCGTGGATCGGCATTCGTCGACTCGACGAGGTCGGCGACCGAATGCGTGCCGTCACCCTCGACGTGCGCCGGCACGCGCTGTGCGACCGCCCGCAGCACGCCGCCGATGACGAGGCAGCGGTAGTCGTTGCCAGTGATGAACGACTCGACCACGAGCGCGCCGGAGCGCGACTGGGAGCGGGCGAGCGGAAAGGCGTCGCGAACCGCCTGGGCGTCGCCGAGGTTGAGCATGACGCCCCGGCCGTGGTTGCCGTCGAGCGGCTTGAGCGCCACCGGGAAGCCGATCTTGCCGGCCGCCGCGGCCGCCTCGTCGGGCGAGCGCACGACTGATGCGCGCGGCACGGGCACCCCGGTGGCGGCGAGGAGCTGGTTCGTCAGCTTCTTGTCCGATGCGGTGTCGACCGCGATCGAGCTCGTGTTGCTCGTCATGGTGGCGCGGATGCGCTGCTGGTGGACGCCGTGGCCGAGCTGGACGAGCGAGGCGGCATTCAGGCGGATCCACGGGATGTCGCGCAGCGCGGCCTCGTCGATAAGCGCCTGCGTCGACGGGCCGAAGGCGGACCGCTCGGCGAGGAGGATGAGCGCCTCCAGCTCGGCGCGGAAGTCGAATCCCTCCTCGGCGCGGACGAGATGGTTGACGAGCCGCACCGCCAGCTTGCCGGCGGCGATGCCGACGGCCTCCTCACCGAACGAGTAGACCACGTGGTAGCGCCCGGGCTCGCCGGTGCCGCGCGTCTTGCCGCGGCCCACTTCGGTGCCCGCCTCGCGCTGGAGCTGGAGCGCGATGTGCTCGGCCACGTGGCCGACCCAGGTGCCGTCGCGGAGCCGCCCGGCAAAGCCGCCGGGCTTGCCGGTGCCGCACGAGTGCTGGCCGACGCCCGGCAGCATCTCGAGCAGCGCCTCGGTGAAGCCGGGGATCGTGTTCGTGGGGAAGTGCTCGAGCACGCCGAGGTCGACGATCAGCTTGATCGCCGGCTCGTAGCTCCAGTAGTTCGGCCCGCGGTAGACGCGGGTCTCGACCACCTTGAGCTCGGGGAGCGGCACCGCGCCGGGCGGCGGATCGGCGCGCTTCGTCATTCGCTCGCTTCCTCCTCGACCCGTCGGGCGTGGACCGCCCGACGCCGCGCGCGCTCCGGGGCGCGGTCGTCGGCGCCCTCGGCCGCGATGCGGCGGATGAGCTTCCGGGTGCGGTCGGTGGCGCGACCGAGCGACGCGATCTCGCGATCGGTGGCGGTCACCGGGCGGAGCGGCGGCAGGAGACGGCGCTTGCGGATGTCGAACCGGTATCCCGACGGCAGCGAGTGGAGAACGACGCCCGAGACCATGATCGGGCGGTGGCGCTTCACCTCGTAGGCATCGGTCTGGATCTTCGCCGGGTCGAGGATGGTGACCGATCCCTTGCCGATCACCTCGAGCACGCCGGTCGGCGTCACGAGCGCGGCGGTGTCCTCGTCGACCCCGATGCCGAGCAGGGCCGGCGACTGGGCGATCAGTGCCATCAGCCGCCCGAACCGGTTGCGCTGCTCGAAGTGCTGGTCGATCACCACCCCCGGCAGCAGTCCGAGGCCGGCGCTCATCTGGGTCATCCGCTGCTTCGGCGAGGCGCCAGAGGTGCCGAACGCGACCATGTGGCTGCTGATCGCCGACGCGCCGGCGCTCGTGCCGGCGACGATCGCGCCGTGGCGGTGGCGCTCGATGAGCGCCCGCCCGAGCCCCGTCCCGCCGATCACGCTCGAGAGGCGCAGCTGGTTGCCGCCTGTCATGAAGATCCCGGTCGCGTCGTTCACCTGCTCGATCGTGCGCCGGTCGTCGGCATCCTCACGCACGAGCGGCCGCAGACCACGCACGTCGGTCACGCCCATGCTGCGGAAGAGGTGCTGGTAGAGCTCGGTCGCCTCGTCGCCGAGCGACGAGGCGGTGCTGATCACCACGATCCGCGCATCGGCGCCACCGGCGAGCGACACGAACCGGGCGAGGATCTGTCGCTGGCGCAGCTTGTCCTCGGCGCCGCCGATGATGAGCAGATGCCCGGCTCGAGGAGCGCCCGGGCGAGGCGCGCTGACCATGCGGCGCAGGATAGCCGACTCAAGATCGGGCGGACGAGCGCGCTAGACTCGACCGAATGGCATCCAGCACGGCGGCACGCGATACCGAACCGGCGTCCCAGCGCACCGAGCCGCGCGACTACTACGCGGTGCTCGGCGCAGAGCCCTCCGCCACGACCGCCGAGCTGCGGTCCGCGTTCCGAGAGGCGGTGCTGCGCCACCACCCCGACGTCGCCACCAGCTCGGACCTCGCCACCAGCTCGGACCTCGCCACGCGCCGCACCTCGATGCTCAACCGCGCCTGGTCGTCGCTCCGCGACCCGCTGCGCCGGCTGCACTACGACCGCGACCTCGAGCGCGGGACTGCCGACCACCTCGCCTGGCCCCTCGACGACCACGAGGCGCCACGTCGTGCGCCGCGTCGGCGCCTGGCCCCGGCGCCGCCGATCAGCCGCTGGCACCAGCCGCAGTGGCGCAGCGTGGCCGGCTTCCGCGTGCCCGTGGAGGTCTTCCTCGCCGGTCCCGCGGCGCAGCGGCGCTGGATCGTGGAGCACGAGATCGTGGGGGAGGACTGGCGCGAGCATCGCGAGCGCTACTGGCTTCGCTTCGCGGCGGCCTGGTACCACGAGCGCGGCCGGGTGGACGACTGGCTCGGGGCGCTCGAGCGGCTGGTGGAGCTCGAGGGCACGCTCGACACGCTCGTGAACGCCGACCTCCGTGCGGCGTACCGATCGACCGGCCAGCTCCTCCGCGGCGCGGCGTTCCTTCGCGGCCTGCAGGACCGATTCGACCGCGGCACCGCCCCGCGACGCTGGGTGGACGGCGAGCTGCGGGCTCTCCTCGCCGAGTTCCGCGACCGGATGGTCCGCCGCGGCCGCCCGAACGACCGTGCCGAGAATGCCGAGCTGCTCCTGAACTACCTCGAGGCCCTGGAGATGGAGCCCGCCTTCGCCGACGTGCGGGCCGCGATCCTCGCCCACCGGCGGGCGGGCCACGTGGGCCGGGCGGCGGAGCTGGTGGCGCGTGCGATCGCGATGCCCATCACCGAGCCGGCCCGCTGGTACTCGATCGTCCAGCTCCTCACCGAGACCGGGCAGCTCGACCGCGCCTCGACCCTCCTGGCCGAGATCGCGCGCGGTGGCCACCCCGAGGCGCTCGACAAGCGACGCATCGGCGGCGACCCGGTCCGTCGCCTCGCCGCGGCGCGCGTGCGGCTGGCACGCGCCCGAGAGCGCTCGGCCCGCTCGGCCCGCTCGGCCCGCTCGGCCCGCACATGATCATTCCGCTCATCGCGCGCCTTCCGGTCACCCTCCGCGTCGGCGTCGGCGCGATCGTGGGTGTCATCGCCGGCATCCTGGCCGTGGTGCTCGGCTTCGGCACCCTCATCGGTGTCCTGCCGCTCGTCATCGTCGTGGCGGTCGGGCTGTCGATGGGCTGGCTGCCGGCCACGAGCGCCTACCTCTTCGCCATCGCCACCGCGGTGATCGCCCAGGCCGTCGCGGGCTCGGTCACGATCACCCCGGCCGGAGCGGTCCGGCTCGCGATCTCGGTGATCGGCGCGCCGCTCCTCATCGTGCTCATCCGGCGGGTCGAGACCGCGCTCGGCGACGCTCGCTCGGCGCGTTCGGCGCTCGAGGAGGCGCATGCTGAGACGGCACGTCGTGAGAGGGCCCTCACCGCGGCGCAGGGGGAGCTGGCCGACGCCTATGCCATCGCGGAGCGCGAGCGCGCGCGCCTCACCGAGGTCGCTGACTCCGTCCCGGAGCCGGTCATCGTCTATGACGCGGAGGGCCACGGGCGGTTCGGCAACCGCGCGGCGCGCGCGGCATTCGGGCGCGCGTTCATCGAATGTCCCCCCGAACAGTGGCATCGGCTCGTGGAGCCACGCGACGAGCGCGGCGACCCCATCGATCCGGGGAACATGCCGCAGCTCATCGCGCAGCGCGAGCCGCTGCGGGGCCGCTACCTCGTCCGGCTGCCGACCTCGGGGCGCGACTTCCTGCTCGACGTGGAGGGAACGCCGGTGCCCGGGGGCGGCTGCGTCCTGCTGCTGCGCGACGTCGGCAGCGAGGAGGACGAGCGGCGTCGCCTGTCACGCTTCGCGAGCTACGTGGCCCACGAGCTCCGCAACCCGCTCGCGGTGGCGAAGGCCCGCATCGAGCTCGGCATGCGGGACCCGGAGCTGGCCCAGCGCACGCGCAACCACGGCGACCGCGCGCTCGACTCGATCGAGGCGGCGATCCGCATCCTCGAGCGGCTCGAGCTCTACTCGCGCGCGGACAGCGGGCGCGTCGAGGCGGATCGGTCGCCCTTCAACCTGGGGGCGGCGGTCGAGACCGCCGTCGAGCGGCTGCGCGCGCGCGGCGGCGACCGCGAGCTGCGGATCGCCGTCCCGGCCGGGACGATCGTGGCGGGGGATCGCCAGCTCGCCGAGCAGGCGATCACGAACCTGCTGACGAACGCGGACCGCTACTCATCGGCCGGCCTGCCGATCGCGATCGAGGCCACCGTCGGCGACCCTGTCGTGCTCCGCGTCATCGACGGCGGGCCGGGCGTGGACGACGAGGTGGCGGAGAAGCTGTTCCGCGATCGCGTCACCGCGGGCCGTGGCCTCGGACTCGGCCTCTACCTGGTCCGCGCCACGATGGACGCCCAGGGCGGGTCGGTCGAGCTCGAGCGCCGGCGTCCGGAGGCGATCTTCGCGCTGCGCTGGCCGGCCGCGGCGCCGGGCGACGGGAGCCCCGCCACCGACTGACGGCGCCTCAGGCCGGGGCGGGCACGACCTCGAGGGGCCCGAATCCCTCCGCCTCGACCGATGCGCGCACCGCCGCGGCATCGCCGGTCAGCAGGATGACGAGCGCGTTGGGATCGATGAGCTCGCGCGCAACGCGCTGCACGTCGGCGGGCATCACCGCTTCGAGCCGGTCGCGGTACCGCTGCCAGAAGTCGTCGGGCAGCCCGTAGACCGCGAGCGGCTCGATCGCCGCCGCGACGCCGCCGGTCGACTCGAAGCGCAGCGGGAAGACCCCGATCATGAAGTTCTTCACCTCCCGCAGCTCGTCGTCGGTCGGCGCCTCGTCGCGCATCCGGTCGAGCTGGGCGAGGAGCTCGCGGATCGAGGCGGCGGTGACATCGGTCTCGACCGCGGCGCGCGCGATGAGCGGGCCGGCCGAGCGGCGCGGGTCGAACGAGGCATGGGCGCCGTAGGTGTAGCCGAGCTCCTCCCGAAGACGGACGTTGAGGCGGCTCCCGAAGACGCCGCCGAGGAGGGTCGCCATGACGAGGGCCGGGAAGTAGTCGGGGTGCGCTCGCTCGATCCCGATCTGCCCGACCCGCAGCTCGCTCTGGACCGATCCGGGCCGGTCGACGATCACGACCCGTCGGCCGCCCGCCGGGCGGACGCCGATCTCGCGATGCGGAGTGGCGTTGCCGCGCCAGCCGCCGAATGCCGCCTCGGCGGCGGCCATCACGCGTTCGACGTCGAAGCCGCCGGCAACGATGAGGTTCGCCGTCGCGGATCCCCAGGCGGCGGCCTGGAACGTCCGCACGTCGTCGACCGTCAGCGGCTCGACCGACTCGGGCGACCCCGCCGAGATGCGGCCATAGGGCACGTCGTCGGCGTAGAGCGTGCGGAGGAACATCTCGTCGGCGAGGCGGCCGGGATCGGCGCGGGCCTGGAGGATGTCGGCCAGCCGCTCGTCCTTGAGGCGGGTGAACTCGTCGGGGTCGAGGCGGGGCTCGCGGACCATCTCGGCCAGGAGCGCCATCCCCTCCTCGACATGCTCGGGCAGCGCCTGGAACGCGGCGCGCGCCGAGTCCCAGCTCGACTCGGATGAGACCTCGATCCCCAGCCGCTCGGTCGCCTCCGCGAACGCGGCCCCGTCGAGCCGCCGCGTGCCGGTGACGAGGAGCTGTGCCGTGAGCGCGGCGACGCCGGCGTGGGCCTCGTCCTCGCTGGCGGCACCCGCATCCACGAGCAGGTGAACGTTGACGAGGCTCCGGTCGGGGAGCGGGACGAGCCAGACCGGCATGCCGCTGCTCAGCCGCCGGCGCGTGAAGTCGGGGAAGGCGTACGGGCGCGGCGCGGTGGGGGTCGGCCGCAGCGGGTTGATCGTCGTCATGCCGGCACCTCCTCGGAGGCGGTTCCCTCGGCCTCGGTGCTGTCGGGGGCGGGGCCCTCGGCGGGCACGTAGGTGAGGACGAGGCGGTTGTCGGCGCCGGTCACCTCGGCCAGCATGTCGCGCACCGTGGCCGCGTCGACCGCCTCGTAGTCCGACACCTCGGCGTTGATCCGCCCGGGGTCGTCGAAGAGGCAGGTGTACATGCTGATCCGGTCGGCGCGCTCGGCCACCCGCTCGAGGCTCGAGGCGATCCCCGCGGCGTGCAGGTTGCGGACGCGCTCGAGCTCGTCGTCGCTCGGGCCGTCCTTCGCCAGCAGCTCGATCTGGTCGAGCAGCGCCCGCTCGAGGTCCTCGTGCGCCACCTCGGGCCGCGCGGTCGCCCAGAAGGCCAGGATCGATGCCCCGCCCACGATCGGGAACGGGAAGGCGACGACGTCCTGTGCCAGCCGCTGGCGGCGGACGAGGGTGTCGTAGGTTCGCGAGGCGCGGCCGTTGGCGAGGAGGTCGGCGGCGACCTCGATGGCGTGGAAGCCGTCGGTGCCGAAGGCCGGCGTGCGATACGCGACGTAGGTGCGCGGCAACGGAACCTGGTCGGGCACGACCTCGCGCACCTCGGCGCCCAGCCGCGGCGGCAGGGACAGGTCGGGCGGCGGCGGCAGGTTCGGGTTGGCAGGGATCGGGCCGAAGTGCTGCTCGGCCAGCGCGAGGGCCGCGTCCGGCTCGATGTCGCCGGCGATCGTCAGCACCGCGTTGTTCGGGCAGTAGTAGGTGGCGAAGAACTCGCCGACGTCCTCCAGCGACGCGGCGGAGAGGTCGTCCATCGAGCCGATCGTCGAGTGGTGGTACCCGTGGCCGAGCGGGAACATGAGCTCCTGCAGCTTCTCGTCCCATGTGCCGTACGGCTGGTTGTCGACGCTCCAGCGGCGCTCGTTCTTCACGACGTCGCGCTGGTTGTCGAGCTTCTCCTGCGTCATCGCCGGGAGCAGGCTCGCCATGCGGTCCGCCTCGAGCCAGAGCGCGAGCTCGAGCTCGTTCGAGGGGAGGGTCTCGAAGTAGTTCGTCCGGTCGAGCCAGGTGGACGCGTTCAGCGTCCCGCCCGCGGCCTGGACGAGGGCGAAGTGCTCCCGCTTGTCCACGTGCTCCGAGCCCTGGAACATCATGTGCTCGAAGAGGTGCGCGAACCCGGTCTTGCCCGGCTTCTCGTGCTTGCTGCCGACGTCGTACCACAGGTTCACGGCCACGATGGGGGCGGCGCGATCCGGCGCGATGACGATTCGCAGTCCATTGTCCAGGCGGTGACGCTCGAAGGGGATCTCGAGCACGCGTTCCTCCAGCTGGGTGGGGCCGAGTCGGCCAGCCGCCGGCAGCCTAGCACTCCGGCAGGTGCCGACTCCCGCGAGGACGGCGACGCCGGCCCGCAAGGGCCGGCATCGGTCAGTGGTGCGAAGGTGGTGAGCGACCAGGGACTCGAACCCTGAACCTAGAGATTAAGAGTCTCTTGCTCTGCCAATTGAGCTAGTCGCCCGCCCGAGATGATGCCGTGGCGCGGCCGGAGGGTCAACCGCGGGCCGGCCGTCAGAGCGCCGGCTGGGCGGGTCCGCCGTTCGGCTCCGGCGAACGCTGGTAGTGCGCCTGCACGAATCCCGAGATCTGACCGATGTCGACCGCGTCCTGGTAGAGCAGGTAGTTCCAGGCCGTCACGGCGATGGGATGGCCGAAGTCGGTGCCGGACCATGGCGAGAGGATGACCTTGAACTGCGCGCCCCGCAGCTGCTGGTTCGCCCACTGGGTGAGCTGGGCGACGCCGCGCGGCGTCGAGCTTGTCCGGCTGGTACCAGACGACGATCCCGCCGTGCTCGAGGTTGTGGACGACCTGCGACTCGGCCTGCGGTGTGGTGTAGACGCCCCAGTTGTCGGGATCCGCCCAGTGGGGCCCCGACGTCGCCGGCAGGGAGCCGTAGGCGTCCGGGTTCGAGCCGCGGACGTCGGTCCCGTCCTGGACATGGGTGCCGCCCTTGTCGGGCTGGGCGGTGCCCAGGCTCGGGTCCGGCTTGCTGAAGACGACGAGCGCCAGGACGATGAGGATCACGCCCGACCACGAGCACGCCGCCCACGATCAGCAGGCGTGGGTCGAAGCCCCGGGACGAGCGCAGCGGACGGGTCAGGGCCTCGTCGCTGGCGCGCGTGCGCCGCTGAATCTGCTGGGTCCGACGTCGTTTGGCCATTGGCGCGACAGGATAGCCGCCACGGACCGGGATCGCCCGGAGGCGCCGGGACGGTCGCCTCCGCCGGGGCGGGACGGATGGCATCCGCCGTGCACTTGCTAGAATCGGCGGCCACGGCCCACGCCCGCCGTCGGCGATCCGGACCCACGGATCGCGGCAACCCGCACGCGAAAGGTGTCATGTCCGACCCCGGCCCGGCCCCGCAGCGCAAGAGCGCGTTCACGCTGGCGCGCGAGCTGATCGGCGGCACCCGCACGCTCGCCGGCCTCGAAGTCCGCCAGGCGCGCGCGGAGATGGCCGAGTCGCTCGGCCACGTCAAGGGCGGCGCCATCAGCTTCGCGGTCGCCGCCGCCATCGTCATCGCCTTCGTGGTGATGCTGCTGGCGACGATCGTGGCGACCCTGTTCGTCCTCGGCCTGTGGTGGGTCGACCTCATCCTGCTCGTCGTCCTGCTGCTCATCGCCGGGCTCCTCGCCTGGCGCGGCGTGCGCCAGATGCGGCAGGTGAAGGTCAAGCCGGAGCAGACGATCGCATCGGTCAAGGAGGATCTCGAATGGGCGAAACGCCTGATCAGGCGCGGCTAGCCGTAGAAGCGCAGCGCGCGCAGCTCGATCGCACGGCGGCCCAGCTGAAGGACAGCCTCGACCTGCGCAAGCGGTTCAAGGAGAATCCTGCCGCGTTCGCGGCCATCGGCGCTGGGGCGGCGTTCCTCCTTGCCGGAGGACCGGTGCGGGTCGCGCGATTCGCGCGCCGGCGCCTCTTCCGCTCGACGCCGGAGAAGACGTACGACGCGTTGCCGAAGACGCTGCAGTCGTGGGTCGACACCGTAGCGGGCGGCGTCGGGCCGAAGGCGGATGGCGCGCGGGAGGCGCTCGCGGCCGAGCTCACTCGTTGGCGGCAGGAGCCGCTCAAGAACAAGAAGGCGCGCAAGGAGCTGGCCAAGGCGATGGCGGACGGCCCACCCGGCCCGGCGCGCAGCGGCTGGAAGGCGTTCGAGGCGATCGCCACCATCGTCGCCGCCGCGGCCGGCCGGCGGCTGGTCGAGCGGTTCCTCTCCGGCACGGCACCGACCGGTAGTGCGCCACTCGACGCAGGCAACGCTCGTGGCGCGGCCGCGCAGGACGTCAAGCAGGCCGGTACGGAGGCGGCGGCGGCCACGGGACGCGCCGCGACGCGCGTTGCCGACGAGGCCGCCCGCCAGGACTATTCCGGCATGAGTGCCCGCTCCCGCGGTCAGTAGCCTCGGGGGACCTTCGCCAACCCGGTCGCCCGTTCGAAGCGCCGCCGGCAACCCGGTAGACTTCCCCGGGCGAGTGGCGGAATGGCAGACGCGCCGGCCTTAGGAGCCGGTGTCGCAAGACGTGCGAGTTCGAGTCTCGCCTCGCCCACCATCGGCCGCCGCCGCCACCGCACCAGCATCAGGAGCACTCCTTGGTCACCGTCTCCACGCGACCCGAGCCCGGATCGAGGGTGGTTCTCGAGATCGAGGTCCCTTCGTCCGAGGTCGATCGCCACTTCGCCACCGCCTACCGCCACCTCGCCGAGCAGACGCGCGTCCCCGGCTTCCGGCCGGGCAAGGCGCCGCGACATGTCATCGACCGCTTCGTCGGCCGTGGCAGCGTGCTGGCGGAGGCCATCGACCACCTGGTGAACGCCGCCTACGACGAGGCGCTGAACCAGACCGACGTCATCCCGCTCGACCACCCGCAGGTCGACCTCGACCCGGCCGCGGTGGCGGAAGGGCAGGCCGTCTCGTTCACCGCCACCGTGCCCGTTCGGCCCGACGTCCAGCTTGGCTCGTACACCGAGTACCCCTTCACCCTCGAGACGCCGGAGGTGACCGATGCCGACGTCGACGCGGTCATCGCCGAGCTCCGCGAGAGCCAGGCGACGCTCCGCCCGCTCGACGGTGCGGCGGCCGAGGCGGGCCATATGGCGGCCGTGAAGTTCACCGGCACCATCGACGGCGAGCCGTTCGAGGGCGGCAGCGCGGACCGGCTGCCGCTCGTCATCGGCGAGAACCGCATGATCCCCGGCTGGGAGGACCACCTCGTCGGGATGACGGTCGGCGAGACGCGCGACTTCGACATCACGTTCCCGGACGACTACCGGGTCGAGGAGCTGCGCGGCAAGCAGGCGCATTTCGCGGTCGAGCTCCTCGACCTGCGCGAGAAGGTGCTGCCCGACGTCGACGACGAGTGGGCCGCGAGCGTCGGCGAGGTCGACAGCGTTGACGCCCTGCGCGAGGAGATCCGCGACGCGCTCGGGAAGCGGAACGTCGACGAGGCGCGCCATGCGTTCGGTGACCGGATCATCGACTTCGCGGTCAGCAACGCCACCGTGGAGCTGCCGGAGGTGATGGTCGCCAACGAGGTCGAGATCATGCGCGACGAGCTGACGAACCGGCTCGCGCAGCAGCGGATCGGGCTGGAGCAGTACCTCGCCCTGAGCAAGCAGACGCCCGATGAGCTGATTGCCGAGCTGCGCGACCCCGCCACGCGGCGGGTGAAGACGCTGCTCGTCCTGTCGGCGATCGCGGAGAAGGAGGGCATCGACGCCACTGACGCCGAGATCGACGCGGAGATCGCCGCCCAGCTCGAGCGCTACGGCGACGACGCGCGGCTCCGGGAGTCACTGTCCAGCCGCCGCGGGCGTTCCTACCTGCGCATGACGCTCCGCAACCGTACACTCGTGGAGACGCTCATCGACCGCGCGATCGGGACCGATGACGCACCCGCCGAGGCCGACGCGGCCCCGGAGACGCCCGAGCCAGAACCAGCCAAGGAGTCCGGTTAGACCGATGCTCGTCCCGATGGTGATCGAGTCGAGCGCACGCGGCGAGCGCGCGTTCGACATCTACTCCCGGCTCCTCAAGGACCGGATCATCTTCCTGGGTGACGCGATCGAGGATCACGTCGCCAACCTGATCATGGCCCAGCTCCTCTTCCTCGAGAGCGAGGACCAGGAGAAGGACATCAGCCTCTACATCAACTCGCCGGGTGGCGTGGTGACCGCGGGGCTGGCGATCTACGACACGATCCAGTACCTGAAGGCGCCCGTCAGCACGATCTGCATCGGCCAGGCGGCCTCGATGGGTGCCGTGCTGCTGGCGGCCGGCGCGACCGGCAAGCGCTACGCGCTGCCGAACGCGCGGATCATGATCCACCAGGGGTCCGGGGGCTTCCGGGGCAACACGCCGGACGTTGAGATCCAGATGCGCGAGATGATGCATCTGACCGATCGCCTCATGCACATCCTCGCCGACCACACCGGCCAGACGTTCGAGAAGGTGAAGCGCGACAGCGAGCGCGACTACTTCATGAGCGCCGACGAGGCGAAGACCTACGGCCTCATCGACGAGGTGTTCGTGGGCAACACCGAATCGCTGATCAGCATGACCCAGGCCGCCGGCGGGAAGATGCCGGATGCCGAAGAGGCCGCCGCAGCGGACGCCAAGAAGAAGTAGCGGGTCAGCGCTCGCGGTCGAGGAGCCGACGCTTGCGGGCGTCGCTCGAGCCCCAGCCGCTCCAGCCGTCGGCGGCGCGCACGACCCGGTGGCACGGGACCGCCGGGAAGAGCGGGCAGCGTCCCATCGCGCCGCCCACCGCGCGCGCCGCGCCGGGCCGGTCGATCGCCGCCGCGACGTCGCCATAGGTGACGCGCTCGCCCCACGGCACGCCGGCGACGAACCGGTAGACGTCGGCGTCGAACGGCGACAGGCCGGTGAGGTCGAGGGGCGGAGCGTCGCGCCGCGTCCCCGACCACCAGCCGCGGAGCCACGCATCGGCCTCCGTCCGCCCGTCGACGATCTCGGCGCCGGGGAGCCGCCGCACGAGCGCCGCGAGCATCGGTCCGGGGTCGCCGCCGTCCTCGACGGCGAGGATCCCGCGCTCCGAGGCGGCGACGATCATCGGTCCGTCTTCGGTCTCGACGGTCGAGACGGTGATGCGAGGAGGCACCGCAAAAGCATCCCAGACCTTCGCCGAAGGGGGGAGTACTCCCGGCCCCGTGCTACCATCGGCCTCCGATGACCACCAAGAGCAAGGTTCCCTACCGCTGCTCCTTCTGCGGCAAGAGCCAGGAGCAGGTCCGCAAGCTCATTGCGGGGCAGGGCGTCTACATCTGCGACGAGTGCATCAACCTCTGCCAGGAGATCATCGAAGAGGAGATGCTCGAGACGCCGCGCGCCGGCAAGGCGCAGCAGGCACCGCTCCCGAGCCCCCGCAAGATCAAGGACGCGCTGGACGAGTACGTCATCAGCCAGGACCGCGCCAAGAAGGTCCTGTCGGTCGCCGTCTACAACCACTACAAGCGGGTGAACGCCGGCCACAGCGTCGACGAGGTGGAGCTCGGCAAGAGCAACGTCATGCTCGTCGGGCCGACCGGCTCCGGGAAGACGCTGCTCGCCCAGACGCTGGCCCGCATCCTCGACGTCCCGTTCTGCATCGCCGACGCCACGAGCCTGACCGAGGCCGGCTACGTCGGCGAGGACGTGGAGAACATCCTGCTGCGCCTCATCCAGGCCGCCGACTTCGACGTCCAGCGCGCGCAGCGCGGGATCATCTACATCGACGAGATCGACAAGATCGCGCGCAAGACCGACAACCCTTCGATCACCCGCGACGTGTCCGGCGAGGGGGTCCAGCAGGCGCTGCTGAAGATCCTCGAGGGGACGGTCGCCAACGTGCCGCCGCAGGGCGGCCGCAAGCATCCCGCACCAGGACTTCATCCAGATCGACACCACGAACATCCTGTTCATCTGCGGCGGTGCCTTCGAGGGCCTCGAGTCGATCGTCGAGGACCGGGTCGGAAAGCGGGGGATCGGCTTCGGCTCCCAGTCGCAGCGCTCGCGCGGCGAGCGGCGCCAGATCCTCGAGAAGATGATGCCGGAGGACCTCATCCACTACGGGCTCATCCCGGAGTTCGTCGGCCGCCTCCCCGTCGTCGTGAACCTCGCCGCCCTCAGCCAGGCGGACCTCATGCGCGTGCTCACCGAGCCACGCAACGCGGTGACGCGGCAGTTCACGAAGTTCCTGTCGCTCGACAAGGTGGAGCTCGTCTTCACCCCCGACGCGCTCGACGCGACCGCCAAGCTCGCCCTCGATCGCAAGACGGGGGCGCGCGCGCTGCGCACGATCGTGGAGGAGGCGCTGCTCGACGTGATGTACGACATCCCGGAGCGCACCGACGTCCGCAAGGTCGTCATCACGGGCGAGACGATCGAGCACGGCCAGCCGCCGATGCTGCTCACCGAGACGGACGAACCGGAGCCGCGCGGGCGGCGCAAGGGCGCGCCACGCGAGGACCGGATCGAGCGCGCCGAGGAATCGGCCTGAGCGTTCGCGAGGCTCCATGACCGGGTTCATCTCCGAGACGACCGACCTCCTCGCTCGCACACCGGCCCTCCTCCGCACGCTGCTCGGCGACCTGCCCGCCAGCTGGACCGATACTCCCGACGTCGCCGAGGGCTGGCGCCCGCGCGACGTGGTCGGGCACCTGTTGACCGGCGACACGACCGACTGGATGGGGCGCATCGAGCGCATCCTCGACGCCGGCACGAGGGTCCCGTTCGAGCGCTTCGATCGCTTCGCGATGTTCGAGCGCGACGCGGGTGTGCCGCTCGCTGACCTCCTCGACCGCTTCGCCGCGCGTCGCGCGGAGAACCTCGCCCGCCTTGCCGGGCTCGTGACGGAGGCCGACCTCGAGCGCCGCGGCATCCATCCATCGTTCGGCGAGGTGACGCTCCGGCAGCTCCTGAGCGCGTGGGCGGTCCACGACCTCGACCACGTGGCGCAGATCCATGCCGGCCTCGCTGGCTCGCACGACGCCGACGTCGGGCCGTGGAAGGGCTACCTCGGCATCCTGCTGCGCCGCGAGGACCCGTCGGCGGTCCCCGGCTAGGCGGTCAGTCTCCTCCCGGCTCCGTTGCGGCCTCGGCCGCCTCGGTCGCCTCGCCCGCACCGGGGGCCGCGCGCGTGACCATGACGCGGCGCGGGTAGGGAATCTCGATCCCGTCGGCCGCGAACGCGGCGAGGATCCGCTTCCGGAGCTCGCCGGCCACGGCCCACTGCTCGGCGGCCTGGACCTGCCCGAGCACCTTGAGCGTCAGGCCCGCCTCGCCGAGCGCGTTGACGCGGCTGACGGTGGGCGCCTCGATGAGACGGTCGCGCCAGTCAGGGTCCCTGGCGAGCTCCGCGCCGACGCGGTCGATGAGGGCCGTGGCGCGCTCCAGGTCGGTGTCGTACGCCACCGCGACGTCCAGGTTGACGCGCGCCCACACGCGCGTGTGGTTTGACGCCACGCCGATCTGGCCGTTCGGCACGCTGTGCACCGTGCCGTCGAGGTCGCGCAGGGTCGTGCGGCGCAGGCTGAAGTCCTCGACCGTCCCGTCGACGCCGGCGATGCTCACCACGTCGCCGGCGCTGAACTGGTTCTCGAGCACGATGAAGATGCCGGCCAGCCAGTCCTTCACGAGCGTCTGCGCGCCGAGCCCGACGGCGATGCCCACCACGCCGAGCCCCGCCACCGCCGGGACCGATGTCGAGGCCGAAGATGCGGAGGATCATGAGGACGGCGATGATCGTGAGCAGCGACCCGCCGACGCGGACGCTGAGCCGCTCGATGGTGCTGACGCGGCGCTCGAGCTCGCGGGCGGGCAGCAGCTCGGTGGCGTCGCCGGTGCGCCGATCGACGAGGTGGCGGACCCCCACGCGCGCCGCCGCGCGGAGGATCAGGTAGGCCGCGAGCGCCACGATCACCACGCCCCCGACCTGGAGCGCGGTCACGGCCCAGTTCGGCAGCAGGAGGTTGTCCATCGCCCGCGATGGTAGCAACGCCGCCCGCGGTACGATCGGTGCGCACCGCCCGGTACCTTGGGGGAGTCGGGCGCCCGCCTCGCAGCCGCTACGATCGGGCACGTCCCGCTGCGCGGGCTCTGCCACCGCTACTGCAGGAACCACGTTCATGACCCAGTCCACTCGTCGCCCCGGCTTCCGCCTTCCCTGGTCCGACACGTCGGACGAGGCGTCGTCGGAGCAGCCGACCGCCGCATCCGACGCAGCCACCGAGGGTGTGAAGGCACCGACCGAGGCCGCACCCGCCACCACGGGCAACGGCTCCGAGCACGCAACCGAGGCCGGCACCGCCGACGGCGCCGAGACGGCGCCGCACGGGGAGACCGTGGTGGCCCAGATCGACCCGACGGCCAAGGCGCCCGCGCCCGCCGCTGAGGCCACGAGCGCCGCCGACAGCACCTCCGCCAGCGACACACCATCCGAGGCGCCGTCCGCGGCATCGCCTGCCGCGGCGGAGACTCCGGCAGCGGCGCCCGAGGCGCCGTCGCCGGCACCCGCATCGCCCGATGGCGACTTCCTCGCCAGCCTCGTCACCGCCATGCGCGGCGTGGTGGCCGAGGAGCGGGTCAGCTCGGTCGCCGACCTTCGCACGGCGGTGGAGGACCGGATCACCCAGCTCGAGACCCGCGCCAAGGAGCGCGGCGAGGAGCTGCGCCGGCGCGCCGACCAGGACCTGGCCGGCGTCGACGAGTGGCAGAAGGCCGAGATCGCACGCGTCACCGCCGAGGCGGCCCGCAAGGTCGAGGCACGTCGCCAGCAGCTCGATCAGCAGATCGCCGACCACGAGGCACGCAGCACCGCCGAGGTGGAGGGCGTCCGTGGCCGGGTGACGAGCTACGAGGCCGAGCTCGAGGCGTTCTTCGCCCAGCTCGAGGCCATCGCCGATCCGGCCGCGTTCGTGGCGGCCGCGCGCCGCATGCCGAAGCCGCCGGCGCTCGAGACCGGTGCCGCGACCCCGGTCGCGATGCCCGACGCCACCGCCACCGGCTCGCTGAACGCGCGCCTGGCGGAGCTGGGCATCGACCGTGGTGCAGCGCGCGCCGCGGAGGCGGCGGCAACCGAGCAGCCCACCGGCACCAGCGACGAGGCTACCGCGAGCCCCGACACCGATGCCGCTGCCGCGGCAACCGAGCAGCCCGGCCACGTCCGGGATGCCGAGCTGGCGGGGCGACTGGCCGAGCTCGACGCTCGCCCCGAGCCCGCCGCACCGGCCGCCACGCCAGCCCCGACGTCGCCGGCGGCCACCTCGACCGATTCGGCCGAGGAGGTCGCGACGGCCGTCATGGTCAAGGGGCTCGGCAGCTTCGGCGCCATCACCTCGTTCAAGCAGCGCCTCGAGCGCCTCGAGCCGGTCCGCGCGGTGACGCTCAGCCTGGGACCGACCGGTGAGTTCGTGTATCGCGCGACCCACCCTCGCGACCTCGACCTGGGCGCCGCCATCACGACGCTCGAGCCCGGCGCGACGGTCGAGAAGCAGCCTGACGGCGTCGCTGCGGGTCACCGTCCAGCCCCGCTAGCGCGTCGGCGACCCTCTGCTAGACTCACGCCACGGCACCGACCGTGAGGAGTACCTCGCCACGGCTGGACGAGAGAAGCGCGCCATGAGGCTGGAAGCGCGCCGCAGCACGGGCGGGCGAAGGTCGCACGCGAGCCGATCGGGATCCGCCCGGTAGCGCGGTGACGAGGCGACCGCATCGGTCGCGAACGAAGGTGGTACCACGACGAGCCCGTTCGTCCTTCGACGAGCGGGCTTTGTGCTGGAACGCAGGAGATGGAGGACGGACCGATGACCACCGAGCGCCGCGAGCTGAGCGCCCGCTACGACGCCGGCGCGGTCGAGCCCGCCATCTACGACCGCTGGCTGGCCGCCGGCGCCTTCACGCCCGCCGCCGAGCCGCCGGGCGCGGAGCGCTTCGTCATCACCCAGCCGCCGCCGAACATCACCGGCGCACTCCACATCGGTCACGCGCTGACCGCGACCGTCGAGGACATCCTCATCCGCTACCACCGCATGCGTGGCGACGACACGCTCTGGCTGCCGGGGGTCGACCACGCCGGCATCGCCGCCCAGTTCGTGCTCGATCGGATCATCGCCGAGGAGGGCGAGACGCGCGCATCGCTCGGCCGCGAGCGCTACCTCGAGCGCATGTGGCGCTTCATCGACGAGACGCGCGACACGATCGCCATGCAGCATCGGCGGCTCGGGGCGAGCCTGGACTGGTCGCGTCTGCGCTTCACGATGGACGCCGGGCAGCGCGCGAGCCGTGCGGGTCGCCTTCAAGCGGCTGTGGGACGCCGGGCCACGTGTACCGCGGCGAGGCCCTCATCACCTGGTGCCCGCGCTGCCGCACGACGATCAGCGACCTGGAGACCGTGCACCGCGACGAGCCCGGAACGCTGTGGACGATCCGCTACCACCTCGCCGGCGCGGACGGCACCGCCGACCCGGATCGCTGGATCAGCGTCGCGACGACGCGCCCCGAGACGCTGCTCGGCGACACCGCCGTGGCCGTGCATCCGGACGACGAGCGGTACCGCGAGCTCGTCGGGCGTGAGGCGATCCTGCCGTTCCTCGGGCGCCGGCTGCCGATCGTGGCCGACGCATTCGTCGACCGTTCCTTCGGCACCGGCGCGGTGAAGATCACCCCGGCCCACGACCCGAACGACTACGAGCTGGCGAAGCGCCACGGCCTGCCCGCGATCAGCGTCCTGGACGAGGAGGCACGCATCAACGCCGCCGGTGGCGAGTTCGTCGGGCGTGATCGGTACGAGGCACGTGAGGCGATCCTCGACCGGCTGCGGGACACCGGCGACCTGGAGGCCGAGCAGCCGCACCAGCTCGTGGTGGGACACTGCGAGCGCTGCGGCACGGTGGTCGAGCCCCGTCTCTCGGTCCAGTGGTTCATCCGCGTGAAGCCGCTCGCCGAGCGGGCGCTGGCATCGGTCCGCGAAGGGCGGACCCGGATCATCCCCGACCATTTCGAGAAGGTCTTCGCGCACTGGATGGAGAACATCCACGACTGGGCGGTCGGCCGGCAGCTGTGGTGGGGACACCGCATCCCGGCCTGGTTCTGCCCGGACGGCCACATCACGGTGAGCGACGCGGAGGCGGGCCCGGACGCGTGCACCGAGTGCGGCCGCCCGGCGGCCGAGCTCACCCAGGAGACCGATATCTTCGACACCTGGTTCAGCTCCGGCCTGTGGCCGTTCTCGACCCTCGGCTGGCCTGACGCGACGCCGGACCTCGCTCGCTTCTACCCGACCTCGGTGATGGAGACGGCGTACGAGATCCTCTTCTTCTGGGTCGCGCGAATGATGATGCTCGGCCTGTTCCTGACCGATGTCGAGCCGTTCCACACCGTCGTACCTGCACGGCATCGTCCGCGACCCGTACGGCGCAGAAGATGAGCAAGACGAAGGGCAACGTCGTCGACCCGCTCGCGATGATCAGCGAGATCGGCGCCGATGCGCTCCGCATGGCGCTCGTGTCGGGCAACGCCCCCGGCGTCGACCAGCGCCTCACCCGGCCGAAGCTCGACGGCGGACGCAACTTCACGACGAAGCTCTGGAACGCGACCAGGTTCGTGGTCGGCTCGCGGCCGGAGCCGCTCGCCGAGCCAGGTGGCGAGCCGTCGCTCGCCGAGCGCTGGATGCGCTCGCGTCTCGCCGGCGCGATCGAGCGCGCGACACGGGCGCTCGACGACCACGCGCCCGCCGAATACGTGGCGGTGGCGCACGAGGTCGCCTGGAGCGACTACTGCGACTGGTTCCTCGAGATGGCCAAGGTGGACCTGCGGCGCCCGGACGCGACGGATGCCGACCGCGCCCGCACCTGGCTGACCGCGGCCGAGCTCCTCGGCGACCTCCTCCGCCTGCTCCACCCGGTCATGCCGTTCGTGACCGAGGAGGCATGGGGCGTGCTCGGGGAGCTCGAGACCCGCGCCACGCGTGGGGAGCCCCTGCTCGTGCGGGCGGCATGGCCCGCCGGCACCGGGCGCGACGAGGATGCGGAGCGGGCGATGGCAGGCATGACCGAGCTGATCCGCGAGGCTCGCGACCTGCGGACGACGGCAGGCGTCCCGTCCGCCGCCTGGCCGCCACTCCACGTGGCGCCGAGCAGCGACGAGGCGCGAGGCACGCTCGCGCAGAGCGTGCGCTATCTCGAGGCCTTGGCCCGCGTGCGCCCCGATCGACCTGGAAGGCGCCGGAGCGCGCCCGCCACTCGTCGGCAGCACAACGCTCGGCACCATCTGGCTCGGGCTCGACGCCGGCGCCGAGGCGGCCGCCGAGACCCGCGTGGCAACCCAGCGTGCCGAGCTGGACGCGGCCATCGGCCGGCTGCGCGCGCTGCTCGCCAACGGGCAGTTCACGGACCGCGCGCCGGCGGCCGTCGTGGAGCGGGAGCGTGCACGCCTCGCCGAGCTCGAGCGCCAGGTGGCTGCGCTGGAGGTCGGCGGCTAGGCAGATCGGGCCATGGCGGGGCCGCCGGGGGCGGCTGGTATCATCCCGCCGACGCTCCATTCGGGGGCGCCGATCGAGCCCGCCCCCGGGCATCGGAGGGAGCCCCCGCGCATGTCGTTCCTCAAGCGCCGCAAGTCCCAGGAGACGCCGCCTCCGCCACCGACCGCGATGCAGGAGGAGGTGGTGGCCCAGGACTACTCGCTGAAGCTCTCGTTCGTGGCGAAGAGCAGCGACGGCCTGCGGGTGATGGGCGATCCGGCCGCGATGCAGACCCTGCCGTCGGTGGTCGAGCCGTTGAGCACCACGCCGATCGAGGTCATCGAGCCGCTGCCGCTCGAGTACAGCGAGGCGGCGCCGGCCATCGAGCGCTTCAACGAGGTCCAGCAGTGGGTCCTCGCGCGACGCGCGGTCGGCCCCATCGGACGGCACGGCCTCTACGTCCTCGAGCTGACCGACGCCCTCGACATGACGGTGGACACGTTCATCTGCGGCCTGCTGCACGGCGAGACCGATACGAGCGGCTACCCCGAGTACAACGCCATCGTCGGCGGGCTGGCGAGCCATTTCGACGAGCTGTCCGGCGAGCTCATCGTGCGTGCCGTCGTCGGCTGGGGTGGCAAGGGATTGCGCGGCGACACCGAGCGCATCGGTCAGAAGCTGGTGTCGAGCCTCTATCAGCAGGTCGTCGCATCGGGCTACAGCCTGGGTGCCGCCGACCAGGCGCGCCTGCCCCAGGCGGGGATGCACACCGGCATGGTCTGCGCGCACTGCGGCTTCGAAGCGCAGAGCGCCGGCGCCTTCTACTGCCCGAAGTGCGGCATGCGGATGCTCCGCTCCGGCTGAGGCCCCCGCCGGGGGTTCCGCCTGCGGGGCAGTACCTTCGGCGATCGGGGTCCCGCCCAGGTCCCATTGTCGGCCTGGGGGGTGCGGACGACACTGGTGCGGTCCGGCGCCGTGGGTGATGCGTCGGGAGCACCGAAGGGAGTTCCATGACCCGTCCCACCGTCCTGCTCGCCGTGACCGCGGAGGTCGACGACTATCGGCCCGCGCTCACCGCCGCGGGCTTCGACGTCCAGTCGGTCGAGGCCGGGACCGAGTCGCTGAGCGCCGACCTGGCGATCATCGACTGCGACCTGCCGGACGCCGACTTCGGGCGGATCCATGGCCTCGTTCAGGCGACGCAAGCGTCCACGCTTCTCCTGCTCGGCGAGCGGCTGCCCGAGCTGCCGTCGACCGCGGACGGGCGCGACGACATCGCCGTCAAGCCGCTCCCCGCCGACGCGCTCATCTACCGCCTCCAGGCGATGCTCATTCGCTCCGGCCGCACCCTGCCCGAGGAGTCGGGCGCGTGGGCGGAGGTCACCGAGGGCACCGAGACGATCGGCACCGGGCAGGTGATCAGCGTCTTCGCCCCGAAGGGCGGCGTCGGCAAGACGACGATCTCGGTCAATCTCGCCGTCGCGCTGCGCGAGCAGACCCACGCCAGCGTCCTGCTGTTCGACGCCGACGTCGGCGTCGGCAACGTCACCGCCATCCTCGACGCCCCGGCCACGCTCGGCCTCGCCGACCTCGCCGACAGCCCGCCCGAGGAATGGACCGATGCCGCCTTCGAGCACGTCACCTCGACGCATGCGCCGACCGGCCTGCGCGTCCTGACCTGGGGCAGCGACCCCAGCGAGTCGGAGCGCGTCACCGTCGACCTGCTCCTCGCTGCCCTGCGCTGGGCACGCTCCCAGCACACCTGGGTCATCGTCGACAACCATCCCGGCTACGCCGACCGCACGATGGTGATGCTCACCCTCGCCAACGAGATCCTGCTCATCGTGACGCCCGAGATGGGCTCGATCCGCAACAGCTCGCAGTTCATGGAGCTCGCCCGCCAGCTCGGCCTCGCCGACGGCGTGCGCGTCGTCGTGAATCGGGCGAACCACGGGATCAGCGTCGCCGACATCGGTGCGGCGCTGAAGATGCCGGTGTCCGCCACGATCGTCTCGAGCGGCCCGAAGGCCGTCATCGCCGCGAACGAGGGGACGCCGGTGATCTCGAAGTTCCCGCGCGAGAAGATCGCGACCGACTTGTACGAGCTCGCCCGGGTGGTGACCCGCCAGCCCGCCGTCGCGCCGGCCGCGACGACCCGGCGCTGGTGGCCGCGCTTCGCGTCCCGCACGTCCAACGCCTGACCGCCTGTCCCTTAGCGCGTACGCCGGGCGTTGCGGCCGCACGGTCCGGCTGCGATCATTCCGGCCCGTGCCAACGTACGACTACCAGTGCCGCTCGTGCGGCCACACCGTGGAGGTCATCCACGCGATGACCGCCGACGGCCCCACCACCTGCGAAGTGTGTGGCGGTCCGCTGCGGCGCGTGCTGTTCCCGGCCGGCATCATCTTCAAGGGGTCGGGCTTCTACCGGAACGACGCCCGCGCCTCGAACGCGGCGACGACGACCCCATCGACCCGCACTCCATCCGAGAGCGCGTCATCGACGCCCGCATCCTCGGGCGGGGAGGCTGGAGGCGGCACGAGCTCGGCGGAGAACGCCACCTCCACGAAGCCGGCGCCCTCACCGGCCTCCGACTGAGCCGTCCCGCGGAACGCTGACGTCCTAGGCGGGCTTCGCCTGCCGGGTGCCGCAGCGGCGGCAGAAGCGCGCGCTCGCCGACAGCGACAGGCCGCACTGGCCGCAGCTCTGAACGCCGATGGCGCTCATGGCGCCCGCCACCTCGCGCGCGGACGCATCCCAGAATGCGCTCGGCGACTGGGCCCGGCTGTGGACGGGACTCGCGGCGGCGCCGCTGGAGCGGTAGGGGATCACGTTCGGCCGCGCGGCCTGGACGCTTCCCTGGCCCGGGTCGTCGAGGCCCAGCAGGTCGAGCTGCGCGCGTCGCGCGGCGGCGATCGGATCCTCGGCCGCCTGCGGCAGCATCGGGCTCTCGGCCGGCGGTGCGGGCTGCTCGGCCTGCGGGAGATGCAGGATCGTGTCGCCGATCGGTCGCAGCGTCCGGGGAGCGAGAGGCTCGATGGGCGCTTCGGGCGGTGCGGCTTCCGTGGCGGCAACGGGCTCGGGCTCCGGCTCCGGCAGTTTGGCGTGCGCGGCAATGGGCTCGGGCTCAGCAGTGCTCGGAAGGTCGGGGGCTGCGCTGACCGGCTCCGGCGCCGGCTCGACGGCAAGCGGCGGCTCCCACGCGCCAAGCGGCTCGGACGCCGGCTCGGGCGCCGGCACGACGGCAAGCGGCGGCTCCCGTGGGGCCACCGGCTCGGGCGCCGGCTCAGGCTCGGCAGGCGACGCCGCCTCGGCTGCCACGGGCTCGGGCAGGAGCTCGAAGGCGTGGTCGTCGTCCCATCCCAGGAGGGTGAGGTGCGGCGGTGCCGCCTCGGGAGTGGCCGCCTCGGCGGCGATCAGCGCGGGCGCATGGTCGACCTCGGCGGCGATCGGCTCGGTATCGACGGGCACGGGCTCTGGCGCCGGCGCCTCGGCGGCGACGGGCTCGGGCTCGATGACCGGCGGCGACCACGGGGCGACCGGCCCTGTCGGCTCGGGGGCGAACTCGGGTGGCGCTGCCGCGGCGACCGGTTCGGAGATCGGCTCCGCCACGGGCTCGGTGGGCGTCCGTGGCTCGGCCTCCTGCACCGGCTCCGCCTCGGGCCAGGCGGGCTCGGGCGGAAGCGTGCCGTTGGTCTCGGCGACGGGGAGGTCGCTCGTCGGCCACGTGTCGATGCCCAGCCGGCGCCCGATGTCGTCGCTGCCGAGCTCGGTGATGGGGGCGGCCTCCGCCACCGGCTGATGGCCCGCGGCGAACGTGGCCTCGAAGCGTTCGAGGAGGTCATCGGTCCCGGCGACCGGCGCGCAGCTTCGGCACCGCCCGGCTGCGTCGTTCCAGCAGTTCGTGCAGGTGTACTGGCGGCAGTCGATGCAGAAGTTGAAGGCCGCGTGGAACGCCTCGAGGTGGGCGGCGGCAAGCTCCTCCTCCTCGGAGCGCATGGCGTCGCCAACCGAGTCGGAGAGGGCGTCCTGGCTCATGATGTAGTTCTTGAGCCCGGTCACCAGGCCGCGCGTCTTGCGCAGCGGATTCAGCCGCGTCGGCGCCGTGAACTCATAGCGCGTTCCGCAGCGTTCGCAAAAGGATTCAGTGAGCGCTTCGGCCATCCGGATTCCACATGTTCTCGCTCGTGGGAGCGTCGGGGGCGACAGTATAGACGCGCTCCGGGCGGCTTCCCATCCCGCCCCTGGTACCTTCGGGGATCGCCGTTCGTACCTCGCCCCGCCGTGGCTTGGTAGGCTCGCCGGGGACCGATCGCGCCGCCGCCCGCGCCTCGGGTGACCTGCTAGCATCCGGCGCGATGGGCATCTTCTCGCGCGTGGAGGCCTTCCTGCAGCGGCTGCTCGAGGCCCCGGCGGGACGCCTCGGCGCCAGGATCCAACCGGTGACGCTGGCGAAGCGCATCGAGCGTGCGATGGACACGAACAAGTCGTTCCGCGACGAGGGAATCCTCGTCCCGAACCACTACGACCTCCACCTCAACCCCGCCGACTTCGCGACCTTCGAGTCGTACCGCGCGTCGCTGGAGGACGACCTCGGGCATGGCGCGCTCGCGCATGCGCGGCGCGAGCGGTACGAGATGGTGGCCCGGCCGCGGGTGCGGATCACGGCCGACATGAACGTCCCGCGCGGCGACGTGCGCGTGGCGGCCAACGTCGTCGACGAGCGCGGCGGGAAGGTGATCGAGGACCGCCCGCTCCCCGCATCCGGCGACACGATGGTCTTCTCGCGCCCGGACCCGGCGGCTGCGCCGGAGTCCGCGCGCCGGGCCTACCTCCTCGTCAGCACCGACGGCCAGCCGGCCGTGCAGTTCGACCTCGGCGGCCCGCTGATCGGGATCGGGCGCGCGAGCGACAACGACGTCATCCTCGACGACCCGCTCGTCAGCCGGCACCACTGCCAGCTGAAGCTCCAGCACGGCGCCTACGGCTTCGCCGACCTCGGCAGCCGCAACGGCTCGTTCGTGAACGGCCACCCGGTGACCGAGATCGCGCTCGGCCCGGGCGACGTCATCCGGGTCGGGGCCACGTCGATCGAGTTCCAGGTGCGTGGATGAGCGGTGACGTGCTCCGCGTCCTTCTGCTGGCGCTCCAGCTGGGCTTCGTCGCCGTCCTCTACCTGATCCTCTTCGGCTTCGCCCGCTCGCTGCTCCGCGACCTGCGCAGCGCGGAGGCGCAGCAGCTCGCCAGCCGTGTCGGCATCGGCCGCCTGTCGGTGCTCGAGTCGCCCGACGACGAGCCCGCGGCGGGGACGACGATCGCGCTCGGACCGATCAACTCGCTCGGCCGCAACGTGAACAACACGATCTACGTCGAGGACGACTTCGCGAGCGCGAACCACGCGATGCTCACGTTCCGCGGCCGGAGCTGGTTCATCGAGGACCAGGGCAGCACGAACGGCACGTACGTCAACGGCCACCGCATCGACCGCCCGGTGGCGCTGAGCTTCGGCGACGAGCTGATGATCGGCCGCGTCCGCATGCGGCTCGAGCGCTAGGTCGCCGATGCGTCTCACCCTTGCCTGGCGCTGGACCGAGCTCCGGATGCTGCTGCCGCTCCTGCTCCTCGTCCCGCTCGGCTTCGTCGCCACCCACGTGGCGGAGGTCGGGAAGCTTGAGCCGGGGCCGCTGACGCTCGCGCTCGGCTACGTCGCGCTCATGCTCGCCGCGCATGCCGTGCTCGTCCTGTCGGGCCATCGCGGCGACCAGCTGCTCCTCCCCCTCGTCGCGACGATCGGCGGCGTCGGCCTGGTCGTGCTGAACCGGCTCGCCCCGGACGTCGAGCCGACCCAGGCGTTCGGCCTGCAGCTCGACGTGGCCGCCACCCAGCTCGGCTGGTTCGTGGTCGGTATCGTGGCCATGCTGGTGGTCGCCATCGGCCTCCGCGACGACGGCATGCTGCGCCACTACAAGTACACCTGGGCCGCGGCCGGCATCGGTCTGCTCATCGTGACCGCGCTCTTCGGCTACGAGGTGAACGGCGCCCGCCTGTGGCTGAACCTCGGCCCCGTGGCGGTGCAGCCGGGCGAGTTCATCAAGATCATCCTCGTCGTCTTCATCGCCGGCTACCTGGCCGACAACCGCGCCCTGCTCAGCGGGGCGAGCGCGCGCATCGGTCCGATCCGCATCCCGCCCCTGCCGTACCTGCTCCCCATGCTCGTCCTGTTCGGCTTCGTCATGCTCATCGCCGTCCGCCAGAACGACCTCGGCCAGGCGCTCCTCCTGTTCGGCATCTTCCTCACCATGCTGTTCGTGGCGACCGGGCGGCGGAGCTACGTGCTCATCGGCCTGCTCCTGTTCGTCGCCGGCTCGTTCGCCGCCTACAAGCTCTTCCCGCATGTGGCGGCGCGGGTCGACATCTGGATCGATCCCTTCGCGGACCCGGCCAACAAGGGCTTCCAGCCCGTGCGCGGGCTCTTCGCGCTGGCGCGCGGCGGCCTCTTCGGTGAGGGCCTCGGCGAGGGGCTGCCGCAATCGATCCCCTACGTGCACACCGACTTCATCTTCGCCGCCGTGGCGGAGGAGCTGGGCCTGGTGGGCGCCTTCGCGTTGCTCGCCCTGTTCCTGACGTTCGTGTTCCGCGGCCTGCGCGTGGCGATGCTGGCGCGCGACGAGTTCAGCGCCCTCCTGGCGGTGGGCGTCACCGCGAGCCTCGGCCTCCAGACCCTGATCATCGTGGCCGGCAACCTCAAGCTCGTCCCGCTGACCGGCATCACGCTGCCGTTCGTGAGCTACGGCGGCTCCAGCGTGCTCGCCAGCTTCGTCATGCTCGGCCTGCTGCTGTCGGTGTCGCATCGCGCGGCCCGATCGCTCGACCGCGAGCAGGGGATCGGGGACCGATGAGCGCGGCATGATCGCGACGAACGTCCGCCGGCTGGCGGTCTACCTCCTCCTCGCCTTCGTCGTCGTCAGCGGCGGCCTCGGCTGGTGGCAGATCCTCGACGCGCCCAACCTCAACGCGCGCGCCGAGAACCCGCAGGTCATCGCCGCCCGCCGCAGCGCGCTGCGCGGCACGATCTTCGACGCCAGCGGCGCGGTCCTCGCGTCGAGCGCGGTGATCGACGGCGTGAGCCGCCGAACGTACACCGACCCGGCCTTCAGCCACCTCATCGGCTATGCCAGCCTGCGCTTCGGCACCACCGGGCTCGAACGCGCGTACGACGACATCCTCACCGGCCGTGCGGACCCGAACCCGCTGCGCGACCTCCTGAACGACATCCTCAACCGCCAGCCGGAGCCGAAGGACCTGACCCTGACGGTCGACAAGCGGCTCCAGGACTTCGCCGCTGCCCAGCTCGGCGACGCGGTGGGGGCGGTGGTGGCGCTCGATCCGCGGACCGGCGCCGTGCTGGCGATGACCTCGACCCCGACCTTCGACGCGACGCCGATCGCCGGCCTGCCCGATCCCGCGGGGCCGGCGATGGAGCAGATCACCGGCACGCCCGGCAACCCGCTCATCGATCGCGCGCGCCAGGGCCGGTACGTGCCCGGCTCGATCATGAAGGTCTTCACCGCCGCCGCCGCGCTCGATGCCGGCGCGATCACCCCACAGACGACCTTCGCCGACCAGCCGCGCCAGGAGACAGACGGGTTCACCGTGAAGGGCTTCACGATCCGCGAGCACGACCTGAGCCCGGTGAAGCCAGCCCTGTGGGCGCTGTCGCCGGCGCTGCAGGTGTCGAGCAACATCTTCTTCGCCCACGTCGGGCTCGAGCTCGGCGCGCAGCGCTTCCTCGACTATGCGCACCGCTTCGGGTTCTGCAGCGGCCGCTCGATCGGGTCGGGCGGGCGCACGCTGCCGGTCTCGGCGAGCTTCGTCACCGCCGAGGCGGACGGCGACTGCTCTCCGTTCACCGACGACGTCGAGCTGGCCAGCGCGGCCTTCGGCCAGGCGCGCGTCAACGTGACGCCGGTCCAGATGGCGCTGCTGGCGGCGACGATCGCCAACGACGGCGTCATCCCGCACCTCCACGCCGTGCGCGACGTGCGTGCCCACGCGCCGAAGCCCGCGGCGGGGCCGGCATCGGCGGTGCTCGAGACGAGTCCGAACGGCGACGACGGCCGTGCGGTGTCCGTCGACGCCGCGCGCCAGACGCGGAGCGCCATGGTCGACGCGGTGGAGGGCACCCTCGGGCGGCTCTACGCCGGGCAGGGCGCCGTCCAGCTCTACGGCATCGGCGGCGACGTCCATACCGCCGGCAAGACCGGCACCGCGCAGCGCGGCGAGGGCCAGGCGCCGCATTCATGGTTCATCGGCTTCGCTCCCGCCCAGGGCGACGCGACGCCGTCGATCGCGGTGGCGGTGCTCGTCGAGGGCGGCGGCTCGGGCGCCGGTCGCGCCGCACCGATCGGCGGTGCCGTCATGGCCGAGTGGCTGAAGCTCGCCGGGGCCTGAGCGCCGCCGCCACGGGCGGGATGAACCGGTGCGTAACGCTCTGGGGTATTGTCTGGCACAAGGGGAGGCGATGCCGGACGTCGCCCGAGCAGACGAAGGACATTGAATGTGAAGAACGTCCAGGAGCCCGCCGAGCGGATCGTTGCGAACGTCGAGCGGGTGATCGTCGGCAAGCACGCGGAGGTGCGGCTGGCGATGGTGGCACTCCTCTGCGAGGGGCACATCCTCATCGAGGACGTGCCGGGCGTCGGCAAGACGATGCTCGCCAAGGCGATCTCGAAGTCGATCGGCACCACGTTCCGGCGCATCCAGTTCACGCCGGACCTCCTCCCCTCCGACGTGACGGGCCTGTCGATCTTCAACCAGAAGACCCAGGAGTTCGAGTTCCGCCAGGGACCGATCTTCGCGCAGGTCGTGCTGGCCGACGAGATCAACCGCGCCACCCCGAAGACGCAGTCCGCCCTGCTCGAGGCGATGGAGGAGCGGCAGGCCACGATCGATGGCGTCACCTACGAGATGCAGCGTCCGTTCCTCGTCATGGCCACCCAGAACCCGATCGAGTACGAGGGCACGTTCGCGCTGCCGGAGGCGCAGCTCGATCGGTTCATGCTGCGGCTGCGGATCGGCTACCCGAAGGCGGTCGAGGAGATCGTCATCCTCGACGAGCAGAAGCGGCACCACCCGATCGACGAGATTCGCCAGGTGCTCGGCGCGGAGGAGCTGCGGCAGATGCAGGCCGCGGTGAAGGAGGTCTACGTCGACCAGGCAGTGGCCGAGTACATCGTCCGCCTCACGACCGCGACCCGCGAGCATCCCGACGTGTATCTCGGTGCCTCGCCGCGCGGCAGCATCAACCTCTACCGCGCCGCGCAGGCCGTGGCCGCGCTCGATGGCCGTGACTACGTCATCCCCGACGACGTCAAGGGCCTCGGCGTCCCCATCCTCGCCCACCGCCTGATCGTGAAGAGCCAGGCCAGCCTGCGTGAGGTCGATCCCGATGCGATCGTGCGGGAGGTGCTCGCCCAGGTGCCGATCGGCGAGCCGTCGGGAGCGACCGTCTAGCGCGCCGCGCCGCCACGTCGACCGATGGGCACCCTCGGACGCCAGCTCCGCTTCGTCTTCCTGGGGACGGTGCTGGTCGTCGCCGCCTTCAGCACCGGGATCAATTTCCTCTTCTTCCTCGTCTATCTGCTCGCGGCGCTCCTCATCGGCTCGTGGTTCTACGCGCGCCAGGGGCTCCGCGGCGTCAAGGCGGGCTACCACGTGCTCAATCCGCGCGCCCAGGTCGGCGAGGTCCTCCAGGCGGTCTACCGGGTCGACAACCAGACGCGCTGGACGAAGCCGTGGGTCGAGCTCTGGAACGAGTCGAACCTGCCGGCCAGCCTTCCCGGCCGCGTGATCGGCGTGCGGCCCGAGGGCAGCCGCCAGTGGCTCGCCAAGGTGACCCTCCTCCGCCGCGGGTCGTTCCGGCTCGGCGCGCTCAAGGTGCGCACCGGCGACCCGTTCGGCCTGTTCACGACCGAGATGGTCGTCGGCCAGCCGAGCAATGTCGTCGTGTTCCCGAAGGTCGTCCCGCTGCCGAACTGGCGCCTGCCGACCTCGCCGGTCGACGGCACCACCCCCACGCGCCGCCGCTTCGAGGCCGCCTCCCCGCTCATCACCGGCATCCGGCCCTACAACCACGGCGATGCCATCAACCGCATCCACTGGCTGTCGAGCGTCCGGCACGGCGAGCTGCAGGTGAAGGAGTTCGACCTCGAGCAGACGGCCGACCTGTGGCTGATCCTGGACCTCGAGCGCGCGGCGCATGCCGGCCTGGGTGAGACCGCGTCGGTCGAGACGGCCGTCACCGCCGCCGCATCGATCGCGCTCCAGACGCTGTCGGTGAACCGGGCGGTGGGGCTGACCGCGTCGGCGCGGCGGGTCCACATCCTCACCCCGGACCGCGGGCAGCGGGTCGAGCAGAAGATCCTCCACCTGCTCGCCAACGTCCAGGCCGACGGCACCCATCCGCTGGCGGAAGTCGTGCTGGCGACGATGCCGCAGCTGCGCCGCGGCATGACGCTGTGCCTGGTGACCGGCTCGACGGACCGGGAATGGGTGCGCGCGCTCGCCGTCCTGCGGCGGCGCGGCGTGGGCGTCCTCGTCGTCCTCCTCGACCGCGCCAGCTTCGTCGGCCGCGACGACGACGAGAGCCGCGCCGAGCTGGGGGCGGTTCGCCACGCGCTCGCCGAGTACGACATCGGGCATCGCCTCGTGCGGAGCGGCGACGACCTGGCCGAGGTGCTCGGCGGGCGGGAGCGGGTCCGTGCCTGAGTGGCTGCATCGCCTCGCGCGGCCGCGGGAGGGCTGGCTGAGCCTCTTCCTCCTGTTCGTCATGCTCCTCAGCGTCGGATGGGCGATCCAGTCGGCGCACTGGATCGACAAGGCGGACTTTCTCGTGCCGGTCGCGATGTGGGGCATGCTCGCCGGCGCCGCGCTCGCGCTCCTGCCGCTGTCGGTGCTCGCGACGATCCCGGTCGGGGCGCTCCTCGGCACCGGCGTCGTCCTCTGGACCGTCGGCGGGGAGTACTTCCCGGCGCTTGGCCAGCTCGGTCGCCTCTTCGCCCTGCAGGACGACTCGATCCGCTGGGCGCGCACGATCAGCCAGGGCGGCTTCGCACCGCAGATGACGCCGTACGCGATCGGGCTCGGCGTCATCATGTGGAGCGTCGCCTTCATCGCGGCCTACACGCTCTACCGGCATCATCGGGTCCTCGACGCGATCGTGCTCGTCGGGGTCGCGCTGATCGCCAACCTGTCGGCCACGCTGGCGGACCTGTTCGGCTACCTCGTCCTGTTCAGCCTCGCGGCGCTCCTGCTCTGGCTGCGCGCCGCCCTCATCACCCGCGAGGAGGGCTGGCAGCTGCGGCGCGTGAACGAGAACGTCGAGGTGCCGATCTCGATCATGCGCTCCGGCCTCGTCTTCATCGCAGGCTCGATTGCCCTGGCCTGGATCCTCACCACCGTGGCCGTGGCGGCGCCGCTCACCGCCGCGTGGCGGAACATGGACGTCGTCTGGAACGGGGTGCGCGACCGGCTCGACGGCGTGTTCGGGTCGCTCACGAACCCGGAGTCGCGGATCGCCGGGACCGATTTCGGTGCCGGCCTGACGGTGAGCGGCACCTGGAACAGCTCCGACGCCCCGATCATGACCGTGGCCGCCAAGGGCGCCTACTACCTGCGGACGGTGACCTACGACGTCTACACCGGGCACGGCTGGGCGCGGAGCGACGGCGAGGAGCGGACGGTCGAGGCCGGTGACCGCATCTTCGCCGGCTACACGCCGGAGCGGCCGCTCACCGAGGAGGGCTTCAGGCGCGAGACGATCACCGTCCAGCTCCAGGGCGACGTCGGCCGCAACATCTTCGTCCCGGGCTACCCGACCGTGATCTACGCGCCGGTTGTCATCCACGAGAGCAGCGGCCAGCCCGTGCTCGGCGGGATCGACTCGGCGAGCGCTATCCAGCCCGGCCAGGCGTACCAGGTGACGGCCCTCATCAGCGGCGTCAGCGAGGCCCAGCTCGCGTCCGCCGGCAGCGACTACCCGGCCGAGATCCGCGCGACCTACCTCGCCACGCCGGGGCTCACGACCGAGGTCGCGGCACTCGCCGAGCAGCTGGCGGGCGCGGCCGCGGACGACCCGTACCACCGCGCCAAGGCGATCGCCGACTACCTGCGCACCGATCCGTCGTTCCACTACGCGACCTCGGTCGGCGCGCCGGACCCGAACCGCGACCTCGTCGACCAGTTCCTGTTCGGTCCGAATCGCCGCGTCGGCTACTGCGAGCACTATGCGAGCGCCATGGTCCTCATGGCACGCTCGCTCGGCATCCCGGCCCGGCTGGCCGTCGGCTACGCGCCGGGCGAGCTGGCCGCGAAGGACGTCTACCAGTACCGCGCGGCCAACGCGCACGCCTGGGCCGAGCTCTACTTCCCCGGCTACGGGTGGCAGTCGTTCGAGGCGACGAAGTCGATCGACCCGGTCGTGCGGGCGCGCGGCGAGGGGACCCCGGTCATTCCGAAGCCGGTCGGCGGCGTCGACGTCGGGAAACAGATCGACGAGGGCACCGGTGACGTGAACTCGTTCAGCTCCTTCGAGCCGATCTCCGGCGGCCGGATCGTCGACGAGCGCGGCAACGCGGTGCCGACCGATGACGGCGCGCGCGGCGGCAACCTCCTCGTCCTGGGCGTCATCGGCCTCGGCGGGCTGGTGCTCATCTGGACCCGGATGCGTCGCCGCCGGCAGTCGATGCGCTTCCTCACCCCCGGCGATCGGCAGTGGATGCGACTCGCCTGGGCAGGCGACCGGGCGGGCGTGAGCCAGACCCCGGCCGAGACGTACTACGAGTACGCCGGCTGGCTCCAGGACCAGCTGCCGGCGCGGCGCGGCGAGATCCGGACGATCGCCGACGGCAAGGTCTGGCAGGCCTACTCCGGGCGCTCGCTCAACCCGACGATGATCGAGCGTATCGAGGCCGCCTGGCAGCGCCTGCGCGGGCCGCTGCTCGTGCTCGCGGTGCGGCGCCGGATCGGGGCCATCCTGCCGAAGCGCCGCCGCTAGAGGGCGAGCGGCCGGCCGTCCCGCTCGTCGACGTGCGTCGTCACTGCGCCGAGCAGGTGATGCACGTCGTTCCAGCGCTCGAGCGTCCAGTCGCCGCCGTCCTCGTCGCGGCGGATGACCGACAGCGAGGCGTTGTCGGCGTCGAGGTCGAAGCCGCGCGCCCCGAGCCGCAGCAGGCGCGCCGCGAGGACGCGCAGGACGCCGCCATGGGTGACGAGGCAGACGGTCTCGTCGTCGGGCTCGACCGCGGCCGCAACCGCGTCGAGCGACTCGCGTCGCCACCGCACGGAGATCCTCGGCACCCGGTGGCCGAGCTTCACCGACCGCGCGCCACGCGGCATAGCGGTCGGCATCGTCACGCTCCAGCTCGGCGTGCGAGCGGCCCTCCCACTCGCCCTGCCCGACCTCGATGAGCCGGGCATCGGTCGCCCACCGGAACCGCGAGCCTGGCGCCGATGACCGCTGCCGTCTCCGTGGCGCGCGCGAGGGTCGACGCCACGATCCGCGTCGGCCGGGCCGCCGGGGGCCACGACGCGAGGCGCTCGGCGAGCAGCGCCGCCTCGCGCCGGCCCTCGTCGTCCAGCGGCGGATCGAGGTGGCCCTGGAACCGCCCCTCGCGGTTCCAGGCGGTGACGCCGTGCCG
The DNA here is from genome assembly GCA_963825905.1 of uncultured Chloroflexia bacterium. Taxonomy (GTDB): domain Bacteria; phylum Chloroflexota; class Limnocylindria; order QHBO01; family QHBO01; genus JAICQM01. The sequence continues at coordinate 225,927 of CAWGUL010000007.1, forward strand.
GACGAGCAGGAGCCGGCGCTCGCTCACCGCGAGGCGGCGACGCCCAGCTGCGCCTCGTACGCGCGCCGTCCCGCATCGGCCGCGCCCGCGCCGTCGGTCCCGAGCACCGTGCCCATGGTCTGGAAGGCGTCGGCCATCTCGTCGTAGCCGACCTCGCCCATGTGGCCGAAGCGCAGGATCCTGCCGGCCCACTTGCCCTGGCCACCGGCCACGATGAGCCCCCGCTCGCGCATGGCGGCGTTGAACGGCCCCCACTCCATGCCCCCCGGCAGCCAGGCCGCGGTTACCGTCTGAGACCGATCCGCGGGCTCGGCGACGAGCGCGAAGCCGAGGGCCTCCAGACCGCCCTGCACGCCTGCCGCCACCGCCGCGTGGCGCGCCCACGTGCGCTCGCGGCCCTCCTCGGTCAGGCGCCGCACGCCGATCTCGAGGCCGTAGAGGACGCTCACCGCCGGTGTCCAGGGCGTCTGGCCCTTCGACGCCCAGCTCCGTGCCTCGGCGAAGTCCCAGTAGAAGCGCGGCATGCGCGCCACGGCGCCGGCGGCCAGGGCGCGCTCCGAGAGGGCGGCGATCGCGATTCCGGGCGACGCCATCCATGCCTTCTGGCTGGCGCTGACGACGAGGTCGATGCCCCACCCGTCCATCTCGAATTCCATCGCGCCGAGACCGCTGATGCCGTCCACGAGCAGCAGCGGCTCGCCGGGAGCGGCGCGGACGACCGCCGCGAGAGCCCGGAGCGGGTTCATGACCCCGGTCGAGGTCTCGTTGTGGGTGATGAGCACCGCGTGGTAGGGCTCGCCGCTGGCGAGGCGGGCGCGGAGAGCCTCGGGGTCAGCCGCCGAGCCCCACTCCGCGGCGAGGCGGTCGACGCTCGCGCCGAAGGCCTCCGCGATCTTCGCGAACCGGTCGCCGAAGGCGCCGATCGTGACCGCCAGCACCCGGTCGCCGGGGGAGAGGGTGTTCACCACGGCCGCCTCGAGGGCGCCGGAGCCGGAGCTGGTGAGGAGGAGGATCTCGCCGCGCGTCCCGATCAGCGGGCCGATCCCGTCGCAGATGGCGCGTTGCATGGCCGCGAACTCGGTGCCGCGGTGGTCGATCATCGGGCGGGCCTGTGCTTCGCGCACCTCCATCGGGATGGGGGTCGGCCCGGGGACGCGCAGGTTCTGTTCCATGCGCAGGATCATAATCGGCGCCATGCCCCGCCGACCCGCCGGGATTCCCGGCTCCGAGCCGCTCTTCGGCGCTCGAGATGGCCGCCGACGCACCACTCGCCGCCCGGATGCGGCCACGCACGCTCGAGGAGTTCGTCGGCCAGGGGCACCTCATCGGTCCGGAGGGCGCGCTGACCCGCGTCGTGAAGCCCGGCTTCCTGCCGAGCGTCGTCCTGTGGGGGCCGCCGGGCAGCGGCAAGACGACGCTCGCCCGCCTCCTCGCCGATCGCGCCGGCGGCACGTGGCGCCAGCTGTCGGCCGTGACGAGCGGGGTGGCCGACATCCGCGCGCTCGGTGGCCGAGGCGAAGGCGCTGCGCGAGGCCGGCGGCCGGATGGTGGCGTTCATCGACGAGCTGCATCGGTTCAACAAGAGCCAGCAGGACGCGCTGCTGCCGCACGTCGAGGAGGGGACGATCACGCTGATCGGCGCGACGACCGAGAACCCGTACTACGAGATCAACTCGCCGCTGCTGTCGCGGATGCGGGTGTACCGATTGGCGCCGCTCGACACCGAGGCGCTCGGCACGATCGTCGATCGCGCGCTCGATCGATCCGGATCGGGGCCTTGCCGAGTCGCGTCACGCTCCTGCCCGACGGCGCGCGAGGCGCTGCTCGACCTCGCCGGCGGCGATGCCCGCTCGGCCCTCAACATCCTCGACGCGGCGGCGTCGGTGACCGATGACGGCGCGGGCATGACCGCGGCGTCTGTGGCCGAGGCCGCGCAGCAGCGACTCCTCCAGTACGACCGCGTCGGCGACGAGCACTACGAGGCGGCGTCGGCGTTCATCAAGATCGATGCGCGGCAACGACCCCGACGCCGCGCTCTACTGGTGCGCGTCGCATGGTCGCCGCCGGGGAGGACCCGACCTTCATCGCGCGCCGCATCGTGATCGCGGCCAGCGAGGACGTCGGCAACGCCGATCCGCGCGCGCTGCAGGTCGCGGTGGCCGCGATGCAGGCGGTGGAGATGATCGGCCTGCCGGAGGCGCAGTACGCGCTCGCCCAGGCGGCGGCGTACGTGGCATCGGCGCCGAAGTCGAACCGGGCCGGAGGCGCGTACTTCGCGGCGCTCGCCGAGGTGGAGGAGAAGGGCCGCCTGCCGGTGCCGCTCCACCTGCGGCCGTCCGCGCACCGCCGCCTCTCGCGCGAGCACGGCTGGGGCAAGGGCTATCTCTACCCGCACGACTATGAGAACGCGGACGTGGACCAGCAGTACCTGCCCGACGAGCTCGCCGGTCGCGTCTTCTACGACCCGAGCGACCAGGGGATGGAGATCCAGATCGGCGAGCGGCTGCAGCGACTGCGCCGGGCCAGGCTGGAATCCCGCCGCGAGGGTGCAACGTCGGATGAGCCGCGGAAGGGGAGCGAGCGCGCCCGCTGAGGCGGCGCCGGCCCGTGCCCCGAGCGGGCGTTCGGCCGGGGCGCGGGATCAGGTCGCGACGCGACCGATGCCGAGCACCTCGATCACGAAGAACGCGACCGCGAGCAGCGCGAGCAGGGCGACGAAGAGGACCGCGATGTTCCGCAGGTCGGCCATCACGTAGTGATATTCGGCTGCGGCCCCTTCGGTGAGCCGCGACCCGCCGCCGATCAGCGCCGCGCTGCGGCGCCCCGGTCGCGGGCGTGGGGCCGGTGCGGCTGCGGACGTGGAGGTGCGAGGCGCGGGTGCCGCAGCGCGCTCAGGGGCGAGTGTCCCGGCGTCGAGGGCGTCGGGTCCGCGCGCGGGCATGGCCGGCGGTGTCGTCCGTGCCGGACGGGCCGCGTTCCGCTGACGCTGCCGGCGGTTCGCCGCCTTGCCTGCTCGCTTCGCCATCGGGCCCTCGCTGGTGTGTGGTCATTCGCACGCTCGCATGCCCGGTCGGGCACGGCGGGGACGGTATGATACCGCGCCGATGTCCGATCTCAACCGGGTCCTCTCCGACAACCTGGCCTTCGCGCTCGGCGGCATCGCGCTCGTGCTCCTCCTCCTCCTGCTCCTCGTGGTCGTGCAGACGATCCGGCTCGGCCGCGCGATGCGCGCCTACCGCGGTCTCGTCCGCGGGGCTGACGGTGGCAATCTCAGCGGCGTGCTCGACGCGCACATCGGCCGCATCGACGCGGTCGCCAACCGGCTGGCAGAGGTCAACGAGCTGCAGACGTACCTGGAACGACGGACGCGCGGCGCCCTGCAGCACATCGGGATGGTCCGCTTCAACCCGTTCGAGGACACCGGCAGCGACCAGAGCTTTGCGATCGCCGTGCTCGACGATCGCCGCGATGGGATCGTGCTGAGCAGCCTGCACGGGCGCGCGAACACGCGGATCTTCGCGAAGCCGGTCGAAGGCGGGTCGAGCCGCCACAACCTGTCCGATGAGGAAGCCCAGGCGATCAAGATCGCGGTCGAGGGCACCCAGCCACCGCCCGGCGGCGGATAGCACGTGGACCCGGTCCGTCGCTCGGGCGACGTGGCGAGCCAGCGTCGCCTGGCGCGACGCCGCATACTCGCCGCCCTGCGCCGACTGCATCGGCGCGAGCCACTGCGCGCCGACATCCGGGTCGATGCGGTGATCGCCGAGGTACGCGCCGACCATGCCGAGCGGCTGCCGGCCGGGCACCGCGGGGGCGGCCATCTCGCGCTCGACGACGCCGCGCTGCTCGACGTGATCGCCCAGATGCGCGCGGATGGGGAGGTCGCGGGCGAGGGCCGACGGATTCGGCTTCCGGAGCACCAGCCAACCCTCGACCCGGAGATGCGCCAGCGGGTGGACGCCCTGCTCGACGGCCTGCGCAGCGCGGACGCCGCGCCGCCTCGCATCGACGGGATCGCCTCGCGTCTCGGGATCCCGCCGACCGTCGTCGACCAGCTGCGCGCCGCCGGCGAGCTCGTCAGCGTGGCACCGGGGATCGACTACCCGCGGGATCGGTATCTCGTGCTCGCCGGTCGCCTCGATGCCATGGCGCGCGGTGGTCGGGTCGGGGTCGCGCGGGCGCGGGACGAGCTCCATACCAGCCGTCGCCATGCAGAGGCGCTGATCGCGTTTCGCATCGAGGAGCGGCGCCGGCACCGAGCCTGACCGGCCTGCGACAGCCAAGCTGTCGCGTCGACCCACCACCCTGACGGCATGACAGCACCAGCGGCTACCATCGAGGACGTGCCGTCGGTCGTGCCGTCCCCCAACCAGCTCCCCATCTTCGAAGAGCTGGTCCTCCCACCGCCGCGGCCGCGCCGGCCGCACCTCCGACTCCAGCAGCCGCTCCTCGGCGACCTGACCGCTCGGCAGCGCAAGGCGGTGACGCACGGTGAGGGACCGCTGCTCATCGTCGCCGGGGCCGGGACCGGCAAGACGACCGTCATCACGCGCCGCATCGCCTGGCTCATCGCGGAGAAGCGGGCGGCGCCATCCGAGATCCTCGCCCTCACCTTCACGGACCGCGCCGCGGCGGAGATGACGGAGCGCGTCGACCAGCTCGTCCCGTATGGCTACACCGATACGACGATCGCCACCTTCCACGCATTCGGCGACCGCCTGCTCCGCGAGCACGCCCTCGAGGCCGGACTGTCGGATCGCTCGACGGTGCTCTCCCGCAGCGAGCAGATCATCTTCCTGCGCGAGCACCTGTTCGAACTCCCCCTGGACCGATACCGCCCGCTCGGTGATCCCACCCGCTTCCTGGGCGCGCTCGTCACGCTCTTCAGCCGCGCGCGCGACGAGGACCTCGGCCCAGCCGAGTACATCGCGGCCGCGGATGCCCTGCTGGCCGAGGCCGGCCACCGGGCCGAGGACGCGCCGCTCGGGGATGCCGCGGTGCGGCAGGCCGAGCTTGCGGCCTGCTACGCCGCGTACGAGCGACTGATGCGCGCCGGCGATCGGCTCGACTTCGGCGACCAGGTGAGCCTCGCGTTGCGGCTTCTGCGCGACCAGCCGGCGGTGCTCGCCGAGGAGCGTGCTCGGTATCGGTACATCCTCGTCGACGAGTTCCAGGACACGAACCACGCCCAGTTCGAGCTCGTGAAGCTCCTCGCCGGCTCACCGCGGGCCAACGTCACGGTGGTCGGCGACGACGACCAGAGCATCTATCGCTTCCGCGGCGCCGCGCTCGGGAACATCCTCACCTTCCGCGAGGAATACCCGCGCGCGAAATCGATCGTCCTCGTCGACAACTTCCGCAGCCGGCAGGAGATCCTCGACGCCTCACACCGGCTCATCGTCCACAACGACCCGCACCGCCTCGAGGCGCGCGAGGGGATCGACAAGCGCCTGCGAGCGCGGTCGGTGTTCCCGCGCAGCGCCCCCGCCGCGGGTGTCATCGAGCTCATCGCGCACGCCACCGGCTCCGACGAGGCGGATGGCGTGGCGGCGCGCATCGCGCGCGGTCTCGCGACGGGCCGTCGGGCCGGCGATCACGCGGTGCTCGTCCGCGGCAATCGTGACGCCGAGCCGTTCCTCCGCGCGCTGAACATGGCCCGCATCCCGTGGCGGTTCAGCGGAACCGCCGGCCTCTACCAGCAGCAGGAGGTGCGCGTCCTCGTCTCATTCCTGCGGGCCGTGAACGACCCGGACGACTCGGTCAGCTGCTACGACCTCGCCACGAGCGAGATCTTCGGGCTCGCGCCCGAGGACGTGACGATTGCCCTCAACCGTGCCAGCCGTCGTCGCACGCCCCTCGAACGCGCACTGCGCGAAGCGGTCGCGCATCCCGCCGGATCAACGTTCGGGCGCAGGGCGCGGGAGGTCGTCGAGCGGCTGCTGGCGACGATCGACCAGCACCGAGCGCTCGCCATCGAGCGGACCTGCGGCGAGCTGCTCTATCACTTCATCGCCGGCAGCGGATGGCTCGGCCGGCTTGCGGCCGAGGCCGGCGAGACGGGCGATGCGCGGCTCCAGAACGTCGCGCGCTTCTTCGAGATCGTCCGCCGCCAATCGTCGCTCCTGCGTGACGATCGGCTGCCGTTCCTCGTCGCTCAGCTCGACACCCTCATCGAGGCCGGCGATGATCCGGCGACGGCAGACGCCGGGCCGGACGAGGCGGACGCGGTCCATGTGCTCACGTACCACAAGGCCAAGGGCCTCGAGTTCGGCGTCGTCTTCATGGTCGGGCTCGTCGAGGAGCGTTTCCCGTCCCGCAACCGCGGCGATGGCCTGGAGCTTCCCGCGAGCCTGCTCCGTGACCCCGTGCCGGACCCGGATCACCACCTGGCGGAGGAGCGGAGGCTCTTCTACGTCGGCATGACACGTGCTCGGGAGGAGCTCGTCCTGAGCTGGGCCGCCGACTACGGCGGGCGGCGCTCACGCCACCTGAGCCCGTTCGTCATCGAGGCCCTCGACCTTCCGCCCGCCACGCCGATCGAGGCCGTCAGGCCGAGCGTGCTCGAGCGGCTCGCGCGTCACGAGGAGCCGGCGCGGGTGCCGGCCGCGGCACCGGCGGCGCCCGCCCTGGCGGATCGTCCGCTCGCCCTGTCCTTCGGCCAGGTGAACGACTACCTGTCATGCCCCGCCCGCTACCGGTACGGTCACATGATCCGCATTCCCACGCCGCCGAGCCATCAGCTCGTCTACGGGCGCGCGCTCCACGCTGCCGTGCAGGCGTTCCATCGCCGCCAGATGGCCGGTCGGCCGATGAGCCGCGCCGAGCTGCACGCCGCACTCGATGCCGATTGGGAGTCGGTCGGGTTCCTGACCCGCGCGCACGAGGATGCGCGACGCGTCGCGGCGCGGGCCGCGCTCGATCGCTTCTGGGACGAGCAGCAGTCGGACCCCGCGCGCCCGGCGAGCGTCGAGCAGGAGTTCGCCTTCTCGCTCGGCGCGGACCGGATCCGCGGCCGCTTCGATCGTGTCGACATCGAGGATGACGGACGCACGACGATCACCGACTACAAGACCAGCGACGTGCGCGACCCGGCGACGGCGAACCGACGCGCGAAGGAGTCGCTCCAGCTTTCGATCTACGCCCTCGCCCACGAGGCCCAGCACGGTCGTCTGCCAGATGAGCTGTCGCTCCATTTTCTGGAGTCGGGCATCGTGGGTCGGTCGCAGCCGACCGAGCGGCGCCTGGCAAAGGCGACCGAGCAGGTGGCGGCAGTGGCCGCCGGCATCCGCGCCGGCGACTTTGCCGCGTCTCCCGGCGCGGTCCGCTGTGGCTACTGTCCGTTCCGCGAGATCTGCCCCGACGCCGCTCGGTGATTGGACGCCACCGCCTCGCCGTCCTGGCGCTTGTGCTACTTGCCATCCTCGGCGCCGTTGTGCTCATTGCGACCGCATCGCGCCTCTGCCCCACGGATATGCCCGGTCGGCCGTGCGCCGGATCGGCCGCGAACCGCGCGATCGTCGTCACGCTCGGCGCCATCACGGTCGGGCTCGTCGTCGTGCCGTTCGCGTTCCTCGCCGAGGTGATGGCACGCCGGGGCATCGTCTACCGCGGCGCCTGGTGGCGCGCGGTGCGTCGCGGCGCGCTCGTCACAGCCGCGGTGGCAGCCATCGCCGGCCTGCGGCTCGGCGGAGCGCTCACCACCCCGATCGCACTGTTCGTGGTCGCGCTCGCGGCCGGGGTCGAATGGTTTGCGATCAGGTACGTCGACCTGCCGTGAGGGACATCTTCGGCGACCAGCCGGCGGACGCGGATGCGCTCGCCGAGCTGTATGACCTCGAGCACGAGGTTTTCGTCGAGGACGTTCCGTTCTGGCGTGAGCTGGCACGCCGTCACCCGGGTCCGAGCGTCGACCTCGGCTGCGGCTCGGGGCGATTGTTCGCGCCGTTGCTCGAGGGCGGCGCGCGCCCGCTGATCGGCATCGATGGGTCGAGCGCGCTGCTCGCGCGAGCCCGGGAGCGCGTGGCCGGCGACCCCCGCCTCGGTCACGCCGCTGCCACCGGCCGCCTCCACCTGCGTCCCGGCGACGTCCGTCGCCCGCCCGTCACCGCCGATGACGTGGGTGGCGGCGCATCCCTCGTCGTCGTGGCGGGCGTGATCCCGCACCTGGACGGGACGCGGGACCTCGCCCGCCTGTTGGCCGCGCTCCGGCCGCTCCTCGCCCGTGATGGCGTGGTCGTCCTCGACGACCTCGGGCCGGCCCAGCTCCCGCACCGCAACCTCCCACTCAGCGTCGACTGGACGCGCGAGATCGGGCCGGATCGCATCGTCCGTCGCTCGCAGCTCGAGCGCTGGCAGGAAGCTGACGGGCTGCGCGTTGCCTACGCCACGCTCACGGAGCGGCAAAGGCCCGATGGTACGATAGGGTCGCTTCCTGCGAGCTTCCGGCTCTGGTATCCATCGGTGGAGTCGATCACGCAGGCAGCCGCCAATGCGGGCCTCGTCGTCGACATCAGCTGGGGATCGTACGAGCTGGACCCGTATGATCCGACCGATAGCGAGCGGCGGATCGCCGTGATCCGTCCGGCGGGGACGCATATGCCGGGGCGTTCCCGGCCGTAGGGAGAGGGGAGTGGGCGGAGAGCAGATCCGGCTCCTGGTCGTCGAGGACGTCCCGCAGGTCGCGTCGCACATGCGGTCGCTGCTGGCTGCCCAGGCGCAGATCAAGATGCTCGACGTCGTGACCGCCGGGGACCGCGCGGTCGCGTCGGTCGGCGAGTTCCGGCCGGACGTCGTGATCGTGGATGCGCTCCTGCAGGGCCGCGTCAGCGGGCAGGCCGTGGCCGAGACGATTCGCCGCGCGGAGCCGCAGGTCGGGATCATCATGCTCACCGTCCCGCAGAACCCGGTGCGTGAAGACGTGGAGCGCGGCGTCGATGCCGTGCTGAAGATGCCGTTCACCGGCTTCGACCTCACCACCATGGTCCGCAAGGTCCACGAAGAGCGCGGCGTCGCGTCGGCGCGCGCAGGCTCGCTCATGATCACCCTGTTCTCGCCGAAGGGCGGGGTCGGGCGCACGACGCTGGCGTACAACCTGGCGGTCGCCCTCGGCCAGGAGCACCGCGTCTGCCTCGTGGATGGCTCGCTCCAGTTCAGCGACCTGCGCGGTCTCCTCCGCGTGCCCGCGGTCGCGCCGAGCATCGTCAACCTGCCGACCGACCGAATCCGCGACTCGGATCTCTCCGAGGTCACGTGGCGCGACCCATCGGGGATCGACATCCTGCTTGCGCCGCCGCGGGTGGAAATGGCGGAGATGATCACCGTGCGCGACATCGAGAAGGTGCTCGGCATGCTGCGCAAGCTTTACGAGTTCGTGGTCATCGACACCCGCCCGGCCCTCTCCGACGACGTGCTCGTGTTCCTCGATCCCGCGGACCTGATCCTCCAGGTCCTCACCTACGACAGCATGGCGATCCGCGGCCTCGTCATGGCCAACGAGACATTCAGCGCCATCGGCTACGCGGCGAGCAAGCTGGCCGTGATCCTCAACCGCTCGGACTCGTCCGGCGGATTCGACAAGGCCGATGTCGAGCAGGCGCTCGGCGCCCGCATCGACTACGAGATCGTCTCCGACGGTCGCCTCGTAGCATCGGCGAACAACGAGGGCATCGCCTTCGTGACGAGCGCGCCCGATGCACCGATCTCGGCCGGCGTGCGCACGATCGCCGAATCGATGACCGCCCTGCTCCGGGAGCGCAGCCCCGCCCTGGCCCGGCGGTGACCCGCCCCGGCGACGTCCGGCCCATCGCGGTCTTCGACTCGGGCGTCGGCGGCTTGACCGTCTTCTCCGAGCTGCGCCGCCGACTCCCCGAGGAGAGCTTCATCTACTTCGGCGACAACGGCCGGACGCCGTACGGCCCGCGGCCCCGGGACGAGGTGCGTCGCTTCACGGCGGAGTGTGCGACATGGCTCCTCGGCCAGGAGGTCAAGCTCCTTCTGCTCGCCTGCAACACGGCGACCGCCCAGGCGCTCGACCTCGTTCGCGAGATGGCGGCCGTTCCCGTGCTCGGCGTGATCCGGCCGGGGGCAGTCGCCGTCACGGCCGCCACGCGCTCCGGCCACGTCGGGGTCATCGCGACTGCCGGCACCGTCGCCTCGGGCGCGTACGCCGCGGCGATCTCGGATGCCGACCCGCGTATCTCGGTCGAGCAGCTGGCCTGCCCGGAGCTCGTGCCGCTCGTGGAGCGCGGCGAGCTCGATGGTGCGACGGCGCGCGGGGCCGTGGACGGGTACCTGGGCGAGCTGCTCGCGGCGGATCGGGCGATCGACACGCTGCTCCTCGGCTGCACCCACTACCCGTTGCTTCGTCCGCTCATCGAGGAGCGGGTTGGGGAGGGGGTCGCCGTCGTCGACTCCGCCTTCACGACTGCCGTTGCGGTCGAGGACCTGCTCGACGCCCTTGCCCTCCGAGCACCCCGCGGGCAGGGCGAGGTGCGCATCGCCACGACCGGCCCGGTGGGCTCCTTCCGCGCAGTGGCGGCTCGCCTCTTCGGCGATGCCCTGCCCGAGACCGAGTCCGTCGACCTCGCCGGAGCCGTGACCTCCGGCCGCCGCTAGACTGGGGCGCATGGCACGCAACATGGGCCGGCTCGGCGCCGGTGTGGTCGTCGGCGGGCTGCTCGCGGTCGGCGCCACGGTCGCCCAGCGCGAGCTGATGCGTCGGGCCGGGACCCGCCTCCTCGACTGGGACGTCGTCCGGAACATCGCCCGTCGCCGGCTCGGCGATGCTGCCGCCCTGATCCCGGCGGATGAGCACGCACGGGCCACGGCGTTCTATACGGAGACGCTGCGTCGCATCGAGCCGGCGGTGGCGGAGGCGATCGGTGCGGCATTGCCGGCGGCGCTTGAAACGCCGCTGGTGGTGGATCGGACCGAATGGATCGACCTCAACATCGCGACATTCCGGCAGCTCTTCGGGCGGGTCGAGACGATCATCCAGGCCCAGCAGCGTGGCCCCGACACGGCCGGCCGAGCCCTGGCGCGGATCGTGAACCGCCGCATCGGCAACGAGCAGCTCGGATTCCTCCTCGCCTTCCTCGGGCGCAAGGTGCTCGGCCAGTACGACGTCAGCCTCCTCGCCGCCGCCCCCGACGTGCGTGGCCGTCTCGCCTTCGTCGAGCAGAACATCACCGCCACCGCGGCCGGGCTTCGCGTGCCGCTTGATGAGTTCCGCACCTTCATCGCGCTGCACGAGGCGACGCACGCCTTCGAGTTCGAGGCGTATCCGTGGCTCCGCGACCACTTCGCGGCATCGGTGGCCGAGGCGGTCGAGCTCCTCGCCGCGGACGCGGGCGGAATGGGCGAGCGCCTGAAGTCGGCGCTCGCGGGTGGCGAGGGGCACTGGCTCGAACGCATCATGTCGGCGCCGCAGCGTGCCAGCTTCCAGCGCACACAGGCGCTCATGTCGCTGCTCGAGGGCTACTCGAACCACGTCATGCACGCGGCCGGCGAGCGAATCCTGCCCGGCTTCGAGGAGCTCCACGCCCGCTTCGAGCGTCGCAACGGCACCGCGGTGCGCTCGAGCGAATGATCATGCGGCTCACCGGGCTCGACCTGAAGATGGAGCAGTACGCGGCCGGCGAGCGCTTCGTCGACGCCGTCCTCGCTCGCCGCGACCGAGCCTTCCTCAACCGGGTGTGGACCGGTCCGGAGACGTTGCCGACCCTCGAAGAGATCGCTGATGCCGATCGCTGGATCGGCCGCATCGAGCGCATGCCGCTGCCGGAGGCGGTCCACTGAGCACGGCGGAGTCGATCGTCGTCCTCGGCACGCCGCTCTTCGGCAGCCCTCTGCCGGCGGAGGCGGTGGCGCGCGTCGAATCGGTCTCCGGCGTCCGCTTCATTCAGCTGAATCGTGATGGCCGCGTTCGCGACGCCGCGGCAGATACCGAGGACGAGCTGTTCGGCGCGGCGCGCGTCCTGTTCCGCGGCGGCATGCGGCCGCCACCCTCGATCACGTCGTCGGCCCGCGCCCCGGCTCGAGTGGATCCATTCCTACTCGGCCGGCGTGGAGCGGGTCGCGACGCCGATCGTGCGCGCGCGCGGCATCACGGTCACGAATGGGCGCGGTGTCTTCTCCCGTCCCATTGCGGAGTACCTCGTCATGATGCTGCTCGCCGTCGAGCGGCGGCTGCCCCAGCTCCTCGAGCTCCAGGGCGAGCGGACGTGGCAGCCGCTTCCCGGGCGCGAGCTCGCGGGCCTCACGGTCGGGATCGTCGGCTTCGGGAGCATCGGCGAGGAGGTGGCGCGCCTGCTCGAGCCGTTCGGCACGAGGATCGTCGCGACGCGCCGGCATGCCGATCGAGGCGCCGGCACGCACCCGAACGTCGAGCCCTCGCGCTCGACGCGCTCGACGACCTCCTCCGCGCCTCCGACGCGGTGTTCGTCACCGCGCCGCTGACGGAGGCGACGGCCGGACTCATCGGTGCGCACGAGCTGCAGGAGATGCGCGAGGGCGCGTGGCTCTTCAACATCGCGCGCGGTCGTCTCGTCGACGAGGTCGCCCTGCGCCGCGCGCTCGAGGCAGGCTGGATCGGCGGCGCGGTGCTCGATGTCTTCACCGAGGAGCCGCTCGCGGCCGACTCGCCGCTCTACGGGACCCCCAACCTCATCATCACGCCCCACACGTCATGGGCCAGCGACCGCGTCCTCGACCGGAGCCTCGACCTTTTCGTCGGCGATCTCGCGCATTTCGTGGCGGGCGAGGCCCTGGATAACGTCGTGGATCTGGAGGCCGGGTACTAGCCGATGCAGGTCACGATCGTCGGCCTGCCGGGGAGCGGAAAGACGACCGTGTTCAACGCCCTGACCGGCGGAGCGGCCGAGACCGGCACCTTCTCGGCGGACGGGCCGCGCCGAACGTGGGCGTGGTGAAGGTCCCCGACGAGCGGCTCGACGCACTCTCGAAGCTGTTCGCGCCGAAGAAGACCACCCCCGCCGATGGGACATATGTCGACGTCGCGATTCCGGTCGGTGCAGCGCGCGAGGGCACGATCCAGCCGACGTGTCGCGCTCATCCGCAACGCCGACGCCCTCCTCCACGTCCGCGCGCCTTCGACGAGGGCGGAGTGGCCTCGGACCCGTGGCGTGACGTCGACGACATGGATCTCGAGTTCACCGTCGCCGACCTGACGGTGATCGAGAAGCGCCTCGACCGACTGCGTACGCAGGAACAGCACGGCACACCGGCCGAGCAGGAGGCGGCGCGCCTCAGGAGTCTGCTCGCGCGTCTGCAGCCGACCGAGGAGGGAAGACCCCTCCGAGAGATCGACTCAGCGACGACGAGGAGCGGGTCGTGCGAGGCTACCGATCCTGACCCAGAAGCCGGTCTCGTCATCCTCAACATCGACGAGGCTCGCCTCGCCGATGCGCCGACGCTCGAAGCGAGCGGCCGTGACGCTATGCCATCGCAGGAGCACCATCGCCACGCTCGCTGGCAAGATCGAGGCCGAGATCGCCCAGCTCGCGCCTGAAGATGCCGCCGCGTTCATGGAGGACCTCGGCGTCGGGAACCGTCGCGGGCCGTCTGGTCAAGCTGACCTACGAGCTGCTCGGCCTGATCCCGTCCTTCACCGCCGGCGAGGACGAGGCCGGGCCTGGACGATCCGGCACCGCGACAGCGCCATCGATGCCGCGGGTGCGATCCACTCCGACCTCGCCCGTGGCTTCATCCGCGCCGAGGTCGTGACCGTCGATGACCTGCTCGCGCTCGGCTCGTTCGCCGAGGCGCGCAGCGCGGCGTCCTCCGATCGAGGGCAAGGCCTACGAGGTCCGCGACGGACGTGATCCAGGTTCTCTTCAACGTCGCCTCGCTAGGCGCGGACGCGATGGGTCAGTGCGGTCGAGCTCGACCACGAGGCTGCGGAAGTCGTCCGCGCCCTCGACGAGGAGCGTGTCGTCGTCCTCGACCCCCACGCTCATGCTGGCGGTGACTTCTCGTCGCCGATGTACGTGAAGCCATGGCTTCGCTCGGCTCGCGGGCGATCGCCTCGACGAGGCTGTCCTCCTCGAAGGTCTCGAGGACCGCGCGGCGGGTGGCCTGCAGAGCGGCGAACTCTGCAGCCGATCGCTCCGTCTCGCTGACAAGGACGGCATCGGACAGCAGGTCGTCGTCACCCTCATGGAGCTCGTAGAGGTACAGCTTGGTCGCCGACCGATGATAGCCCGATGCTGAACGAGGCGCCGTCACCGCCATCGAGCTGCTCGTGGTCGGGTCCTTCACCCTCGACCGCTTCGCCAACGGCCGGTCGCCGCGGCGGTCCGTGCTCCATGCCGGGCGTGCCGCCGCCGATCAGGGATACGGGTTGGTTCGTCACTATCGGCGGGCCAGAGCCGGAGGCGGCGGCCGGCATCGCGACGCTTGAGCGCCTGGCCGAGGTCGACGTGACCCCGGCACCGGCCACGCTCACCTTTCGGCACAAGGAGACTGAGACGGCCGCCGCCTATGGCTCGAGGTCCCGGCGACGCCGCTGGCGCTCCCGAGGGGAGCGACGCCCCAGCGATCCTCTTCGCGCCGTGGCCGACGAGCTCGGACATCGCTGCCACTTGCGGGGTACGATCATCGCGTCGTTGCCCGCGCCATCCTCCAGGGGTGGCTGCGCGAGCTCGTGCCCGGTGGCCCTGTCCGCGCGCTCGGCTCGCCGCCCTGGCCGAGCGGCTCCTCGCGGACCTGGTTCGCTGCGACGCCCTCGTCGCGAGCCATGAGGATGATCGCGGTGACGGGGACGACCGCCGGGCAGATCGATGCCCTGCGCGCCACGTTCGGAGCCATCCGACGCTCGTCGTGACCGTGGCGCGGCAGGCGCGTGGATCGAGTGGCGGGCGACCGGAGGCGTCCCCCCGCCGCGAGTGGTGCGCGACGTTCCGATGGTCGGGGCGGTGACGCGTATGCGGCCCCATGATCGGGTCACTCGCGCGCGGCCGCGACCTGGGCCGGGCGCGCGATGCCGCGGCGGCGTGGCCGAGCTGCTCGCCTCCCGGGCCAACCACGCCGTTCACGTCGTGGGCGATCTCCATGGCATGCGCGACACCCTGGCCGGCCTCCTGCGCGCGGCTGGCCTGATGACGTCAGCGGCCACTCGAGCCGCGGCCGCGACGAGCTGTCGTGCCTCGGCGGTCTCGTCGATCGCGGGCCGAGCGGATCGGCGTCATCGAGCCCTAATGACCCTCGAGACCGAGGCCCGGCCGCGGCGGCCGTGCCGCCTCCGTGATCGGCAACCACGGAGTGCTGCTTCTCGCTGCCCGGCTGATGCCGATCCGACATCGGGCGGGCCAGGTGGAACGTTGATGGCGGACTGGCGGGCGAACAGCGGCATCGAGAGCGATCTGGCGCGCCTCAGCGACCCGCATGCCGCATGGCTTGCCGCGCGGCCCGGTCTTGCCCGCGTCGACGACACGCTGCTCGTCATGCCGATGCCGGCGTCTACCTCCCCCTCGGCCGCACATCGGTCAGGCGACGAGGCCCTTGCCACGATCCTCGCCACGCCGGACGCGGTGATCTGGGATGGCCTGCTGAGCGCCTTCACGGAGCGCCACGCGTTTCGCGATGACCCGCGCTCGTCGGACGTGCTCGCCCGCTTCGGCGGTCGCCGGCTGCGCCCCGGCCACGGCCCCATCGCGCGCCTGACGGGCAAGCCGGCACGACCGTGCGCAAGGCCTTCCAATCTCGCCGACGGGCGTGCCGTCGCACTCGACCCCGGACTGCCGCGCGGCGGCCCGGGCTTCCTCTACCGCCTCTAGGCTGCCGCCGCCGCCCGCCGGCCGCGCCGTTCGCGCGCCGCGACCCAGCGCCGCAGGCGCCGGAGTCGTCCTGGACCGCGATCCGGGCGTGGCCGATCTCCGCGATCGACCCGCCGCGCCCGAGAGCGAAGGCGAGGTCGAGGACTCGCGAGGCGGCGATGGCCGCCTCCAGCGCGCCGCTGAGGTCGTGACGGTCGCGCTCGCGGATCCTCGCCACCTCGATCCAGGCGCCCGCGGCATACCGAAGCTCGCCGCGTGGCATCACCCCAGATCTCTTCGGCTCGTTCGACGTTGCCGGCGGCGACAAGCAGCCCGGTCGCGAGTCGCCGAACCCGAGCCCTTCCGCGGCTCCGGTGTGGTCGAGGGCCGTGGCGAGGAGCTCGAGCGAGTTGGCGGCCGGCCCGTCACGGAGCAGCTCGGTCGCCATCCCACGCGGGTCGAGGACTCGCGCATCTCGCCAACCGCCCGCGCGCAGTCGCACGATCTCCGCTTCGAGGAGGGCGAGGCTCGCGACATCCTGCAGGTTGTGGTCGAGGACGTCGGCGAGGAGGTCAGGCGAGCCGCCGCGCAGGTAGCCGAACCAGCGTGACGGCACCCTGGAGCCCGGCGGATCGGCAGCGCGCTCGATGCCGAGGACGCCACGCTCCACGTCGGCAGCCGCGCGCCACCGAGTGGGCGCCGAAGAGACGGCGTGCCACGGGCAGGTGATATCGTGTCGCTGCGGCATTCCGCTCAGCTCCTCGACGAGGCCATGCACGGTGAGCGGGCGACGAGCAGGGGGAGGTCGTAGGCGCGCCCGTTGTAGCTCACCAGCGATCGACCTCAGCCAGCCGCGTCACGACCAGGCGCAGGAGCACGCGCTCGTCCGGGTCGTCCGGGAGCAGCAGCTGCCGAACGCGGAGATGATCGCCCTGAATGGTTGCCGATCGCGACGAGGAAGGCGACGGTGCCCGCTCCATGACGACCCGGTCCATCTCGCTGTCGACGTAGGCCGCGATCAGGAGCGCCCGGAGGAACGCTGCCCAGCGTCGCCGGATGGAGCAGGATCTTGCACTCGAACAGCGCCAACGCGGACCAACGTCGGCGACGAGGAGGCCGGCGCCGAGGCCGGCGCGCGAGGCCGGCTACCCGGTCATTGACAGGCGTGGCCGGGGGAGCGAGCGAAGCCAGTATTCCCGCATGGCGGCAACCGAGTCCGCGAGCATCGCCTCGGCCAGCATCGCTCAGCTTCAGCCCCAGCGAGGGAGCCAGCCGCTGACGACTGCCTTCCCGCGACGTCCAACCTCGATGGCCGGACCGACGCACGCCGGGCAGCCATCCACGCACGGACAGCCGTCCACCGCTTCGCGACAGAGTCGAACGAGCTCGTCGACGAGGCCGAACAGCCGCTCGGTGAGACCGACGCCGCCGGGGGTTGCGTCGTAGAGGTAGAGCGTCGGGCGGCCGGTGAACGGCGCCTGCACCTGCGCCAGCACGCCGAGGTCGCGCGGATCGCACATGAGGAGCAGCGCACCCGTCGTACGGGCGACGCGCGCGAGGCCGATGAGAGCGCCGTCCAGCGTGTCGCGGTCGTAGCGGTTGACGAGTTCCGCCGGGGGAATGAGCCAGCACGAGGTCGTGTGCATCTCGAGGTCGGGCAGGCGGGACGTCGCCGTAGCCCACGTTCTCGTGGGTGTGGAACTTGATTCTCTTGTAGCTTCGACCACCTTCTCGACGACCTTGCACCTCGCCGTGTTATCGTGACCGGAACCGCCCAAAGAGCTGCTTCTCGCCGAGCTCCTTCAGCACCGCGACCTTCACCCGTAGCTCATGGCCTCCGTGTAGTAATCGGGCTCGACGAACCGCTTAACGTACGCCTTGTGGTCTCGAAGTCGAAGCGCTCGACCTGATATTGGTCGCCCGTCGTGCTGGTAGATGGCCTGCTCGTGCAGCATCGTTCTGCGCGGCGCGCCAGTCGAGCTCCGCCTACTACGTCTTGTCTTGCGCTTCGGCCTTCTGTCTCGACGATGACGACGTTGTCCCACGAGAACCGAAGCGCAGGCGGACGGGGTTCGCCGGGAAGATGTCGGGGGTCCAGTGGTAGCGTCGTCTGCGCCCGGCGCACGTACCCGTCCTCGACGAGGCAGTGGAGCGCATCGCCGTCGCTTCGATCCCCGAAGCTTCGGCCGCGGTAAACGGCGGCTCGAAACTCGAGCGCCGCAGATGGTTGAGCAGCAGGATGCACGTTGTCGGATCAATGCGCGCCTTACTTCGATGGGCGACCCCTCGAGCAGGTACTGCGGCTCGCGCTGCGAGGTACTGATTGACCGGCGCGCTCGAGGCTGACGAGCCTCGACCGCGACTGGCTCGGGGCGCGGCGCACGGCGCGCCCGAAGCGTTGCCAGGTCGCCGCGATGGTGCCGGGATAGCCGGCGCAGACGCGGCATCGAGCCCGCCGATGTCGATCCCGAGCTCGAGCGCGTTGGTCGCGACGACGCCGCGGACTCGCCCGTCGCGCAGCCCGTCTTCGATCTCGCGCCGCTGTTCGGCAGGTACCCGCCGCGGTAGCCGCGGATCTCGGCGGGTGGCCCGTCGGCGGCGCGAACTGTCGCGCAGGTAGCTGAGCATCACCTCGACCGCGTTGCGCGATCCGCCGAAAACGATCGTCGGCACGCGCGTCGCCGATGAGGCGGTCCGCCAGCCGCTGGCGGCAGGAGCACGGACTCGCGGATGCCGAGCTCCGCATTGACCACCGGCGGATTGTAGACGAGGACCGGCGCCGCCCGCGCGGCGCGCCGCTCTCGTCGATGAGCTCGACCGCGCTTCGATGATCCGTCCCGCGTGCTCGCGCGGATTGCCGATCGTCGCGGTCGCAGCAGATGAAGACGGGGTTCGAGCCGTAGTGACGGCAGACGCGCCGGAGGCGGCGGATGACGTTGGCGACGTGGATCCGAAGACGCCTTGTACGTGTGCAGCTCGTCGATCACGACGAACCGCAGGTTCTCGAACTGCGCGACCCACGCCGTGTGATGCGGCAAGATCGCCCGCATGGAGCATGTCCGGGTTCGTGATCACGACCTGGCCGGCGGCTCGTACGACCGGAGCGGATGTTCGGGCGGCGTGTCGCCGTCGTAGGTATGGGTCTTCAGCCCGATCTCGGCGGCGTCGGCCAGTGCCCGGAGCTCGACCAGCTGGTCGGCGGCGAGCGCCTTGGTGGGAAAGAGGTAGAGCGCGCGCGCTGTCGGGTCGCGCGCCCACCGCGTCGAGGACGGGCAGGTTGTAGCAGAGCGTCTTGCCCGAAGCGGTCGGCGTGACGATCACCGCATTCCGGCCGGCGCGGACCGTTTCGACCGCCGTCGCCTGGTGGGTGTAGAGGCCGTCGATGCCTCGCGCCTTCAGCGCGGCCACGATGCGCGCATCAAGCCCGGTGGGCCAGGGGCCGTACCGGGGCGCACGGGGCTCGACGACGCGGTGGGCGGCGATGATCGGCCGCAGCGACGGATCGCCGAGGAGTGTCTCGATCGCGTCACTCGCCGCCCGAGGCGGAGTGCCGAGCACGGACCGGTCCATCACGAAAGAGAACGCATGTTCGGTTCACCGTACCACGGCTTGTGGACAAGATGCGTGCGAATCCGTTGCGGTGTGGATAACTCCGCGGCTAGACTGGCCCGCAGATGACCGGCATGCAGCTGCGCGCGCCCGCGCCTCGTCGCCTTCGCTTCCGGCTGCCCGCCTCGCGCGGCGGCCTCGCGTGGCTCGCGGTGCTCGTCATCCTCGGCTCCTTCCTGGCCGTCCAGGTGGGGCGACAGGTGTACTCGAACTGGGCCATCACGCAGACGGCGGCGGCGACCCGCGCCGATCTTCGCGCGCTCGAGGCACAGAACGCCGCGCTGCGTCGCGAGCTGGCCTACCTGAACTCGGATGCCTACATCGGCGCAAAGGCACGGGAGCTGCGCACGCTCGGCCAGCATGGCGAGCGGCTGCTCATCATCCCGCCCGGCGCGGAGGCGCCCGTGCGTGCCGACCTGCTGCCGCCGCCACCGGCTCCCAAGCCGCTCCTCGAGCAATGGCTCGACCTGTTCTTCGGCCGCTGATCGGCGCGCGCGCCACGATCCCATGGCCCCATCCCAGCGGTCGCTCGTGACAGCTCGCCTGTCGCGAATCGCGGCCCGCGACTTGCCATCCGGGTGGTGTGACGCAGGCGGAGGTCCGGATCGGCTGCTCGGGCTGGCAGTACGCACACTGGCGGCGACGCTTCTACCCGGCTGACCTGCCCCAGGACCGCTGGCTCGAGTTCTACGCGGACCGATTCGACACGGTCGAGCTCAACGGCAGCTTCTACCGACTGCCGGAGGGCGAGACGTTCGCCCGATGGGCCGGCCGCGTCCCACGCGGCTTCTCGATGGCGGTCAAGGCCAGCCGCTACCTCACGCACGTGAAGCGACTGCGCGAGCCGCTCGAGCCGCTCGAGCGGCTGTGGTCACGGGCGGATCGGCTCGGAAGCCATCTGGGGCCGATGCTCTATCAGCTGCCGCCGCGATGGCATCGCGACGAGGCCGGCTCCGCGCTTTCCTGGCCGCGGTCCCGCCCGGCCGTCCCCAGGCCATGGAGTTCCGTGACGCGACGTGGTACGCGGACGAGGTGATGTCGGCGCTCGACGAGGCGCGGGTCGGCCTCTGCCTGCACGACATGCCCGGATCCGCGGCTGCGACGCGCCGGTCGGGCCGCTGGTCTACGTCCGCTTTCACGGCGCGGGACGGAAATATGGTGGCAGCTACTCCTCCCAGCTCCTCGCGCGTGGGCGAGCCGTCTGGCCCGCTGGTCCGCCGGGGGCCTGCCGTGCCACGTGTACTTCAACAACGACGCGGACGGCAACGCCGTACGGGACGCGGAGCGGCTGCGCACGCTCGTGGCGCGCGCAGCCGACCGATGAAGCCTACTGGTGCATCTCGCCCGCGGCGGTGATCACGAACCACTTGCCGCCGATGCCCTGGCCGTTCATCTGTCCCGCCGCCGTGTCTCCGGCGAAGTAGTAGACGGGGAAGCCATTGACGGTGACCTGGGTCGAGCCGTCGTCACGGGTCATCGTGGCGACCTGGCCGGTGACTCCGCTGCCCGCGGTCGGCGCGCTGGCGGCCGTCACGGCGGGCCAGTTGTCGGCGCAGCCGCCGGTGCAGGTGCTGGTGTTCGCGCTGTCAGGCGTGAACCGGTAGATCGTGCGCCCATCCTGGTCGGTCAGGACCTGGCCGAGGGACGAGTCGGCGACGTTGATCGCCGTGGCGCCGCCGCCGGATGCCTGCGTCGACGCGGACGCGGAGGCGGTAGCCGCCGCCGAGCTCGCGCTGGCGCTCGCGGTTGCGCTCGCGCTGGCGCTCGCGCTGCTGGAGGCGGCGGTGCTGCACGCCGCGAGGATGAGGGAAACGGCGGCGAGCCCGACGATCGAGCGCGCTCCACCGAAGATGCCGCCGAGCTGTTCGATCCGCTGCATGAGGAACTCCTACGGTTGGTTGTGCCGATTCGTACGGTCGCCGTTACACGCGCCCGCCGAGGTCCCGGGCGCGATCGAGCCCTGGCTCGCGGCTGCTGATGGCGATGGCCTGGGCGTGCGATGGAGCGAGGTCGCTGATCGCGATAGAATCGGCGACCGAGGTGGGAACGAGCCGCGGCGCTGCCCGCGAATGCCGGATGCCGGCGTTCGTCGGAATCTGATGCAGCATCCGTGGTCAGGTCCCTCGGCGCGGAGCCAGATCGAGGATGCCCTCATTCGTGCCACGGATGGCTCGGTAATCGGCGGCGGAGTAGCTCAGTGGTAGAGCAGGGGACTCATAAGCCCTTGGTCGGTGGTTCGAATCCGCCCTCCGCTACCAACCATCTCCAGCACCTGACCGATGCGCTCGCGCGCGCCGCGCACGAGCTCGGCGCCGGGCCCGGCGCCGCCGTGGTGCTCGCGGTCTCCGGTGGCGCGGACTCGATGGCCATGCTGCACGCGGCCGCGCGGACCCGCGTCGGGTGGCGTCTCACCGTGGCGCACCTCGACCACCGGCTGCGGCGCGACAGCGCTGCTGACGCGGCATTCGTGGCCGGTGCCGCGGCCGCACTCGATCTCCCCTCGGCAACGGGGCGGGCCGACGTCGCGGCGCTCGCGCGGTCGGAGGGCGTCTCCATCGAAGCGGCCGGCCGCGACGCGCGCTACCGCTTCCTCGCGGAGGTCGCAGGCGACGATGGCCTGGTCTTCACCGCCCACACGGCCGACGACGCGGCCGAGACGGTGCTCATCAACCTGCTCCGCGGGACGGGGCTCGCCGGTGCCGTAGGCATTCCCGCGCGGCGCGGCAATATCCTCCGTCCCTTGCTCGGGGAGCGGCGCGCGACGCTGCGCGCCTGCCTCGACGCGGCCGGCATCGCGGTTCGCGACGATCCGTCGAACACGGATCCGGCGTTCCTGCGCAACCGCGTGCGGGGCGAGCTGCTGCCGCTGCTCGAGTCGCTGCGCCCCGGAGCGGTCGACGCGCTGACGCGCTTCGCGCGCCTCGCCGGCGACGACGATGCGCTGCTCGATCTCATCGCCGCCGGCGAGCTGGCGCGCCGCCGTGGCGAGGACGGGCGCATCGACTGGCACGAGCCGCCGGCGCGGCCGCTCGGCAGGCGGATCATGCGCCTTGCGATCGGTGAGCCCGCGCCGAGCGCCGAGCGCGTCGAGGCCCTTCTCGAGGCCGCGGAGGCCGTCGCGGCGGCGTCCGGATCGAGCTGGGTGGTGGACGGATGGCGTCGGTCCGCGCTGGTCGCATCACGCTCGAATGAGGCGGGCGTGCCCTTGCCGCGTATGAATGCTGCGGTGGGATCGATGACCCATCGGTCCCTGGCCCGAATCGGTCGTTTGGCCGAGGAACGGGCGCCGCACCTATACTGGCGATCCGGTGCACGCCGCGCCGGGCTCGCGGACGGCCGTTCTGATCGGCTGCCCCGCGTATCACGGAGGCAGAAAGAGAACCACTTTGAGCAGCCGACTCGTTCGCAACAGCGTCGTGCTGGTCGTCCTCGCCGTGTTCGGGCTCGCCCTGCTGTGGACGTACATCGTCGACAGCAATACCGGCGATGCCTATACGTACAGCCAGCTCCTGCAGGACGCGAAAGCCAAGAACATCAAGAGCGTCACGCAGGATGGCACGAAGCTCACCGTCGTGCCGGAACGAGGGTGACGGGAAGCCCGTCACGGCCATCGTCCCGTCCCTCAACCTGAACTACCGCGCCGAGATCTGCGAGGCGGCAGGCACGCCCAATCCCGCCGACTGCTCGGTGAACTTCCAGGCGGTGGAGGAGAGCGCCGCCGGCGGCATCCTCGCCACGCTGCTCGTCTCGATGCTCCCCGTGCTCCTCATCGGGGCGTTCATCTTCTTCATGATGCGCCAGGCGCAGGGCACGAATAACCAGGCGATGAGCTTCGGCAAGAGCCGCGCCCGCATGTTCCTCGGCAACAAGACGGTCGTCACGTTCAACGACGTGGCCGGCGTCGACGAGGCGAAGCAGGAGCTCGACCGAGGTGGTCGAGTTCCTCGAAGTACCCGGAGAAGTTCAACTCGCTCGGGGCGCGCATCCCGCGCGGCGTCCTGCTCGTCGGCCCGCCCGGCACCGGCAAGACGCTCCTTGCGCGCGCCGTCGCCGGCGAGGCGGGGGTCCCGTTCTTCAGCATCTCCGGCTCCGAGTTCGTCGAGATGTTCGTGGGCGTCGGCGCCTCGCGCGTGCGCGACCTGTTCGAGCAGGCGAAGCGGAACTCGCCGTGCATCGTGTTCGTCGACGAGATCGACGCGGTCGGCCGCCAGCGCGGCGCAGGCCTCGGCGGGTCGCACGACGAGCGCGAGCAGACGCTCAACCAGATCCTCGTCGAGATGGACGGCTTCGACACGAACACGAACGTGATCGTCGTGGCCGCCACGAACCGTCCCGACGTCCTCGACCCGGCGCTTCTGCGCCCGGGCCGCTTCGATCGCCAGGTCGTCCTCGACCGGCCCGACATCCGCGGCCGGCGCGAGATCCTCGCGGTCCACATCAAGGGCAAGCCGCTCGACAAGACGGTCGACGTGGAGGAGCTCGCGCGACGCTCGCCCGGATTCTCCGGCGCCGACCTCGCGAACCTCGTCAACGAGGCCGCCATCCTGGCCGCGCGCCGCAACAAGAAGACGGTCGGCATGTCCGAGTTCAGCGAGGCGCTCGATCGGGTCGTCGCCGGCCCGGAGCGACGAAGCCGGCTGATCACCGACGCCGAGAAGGAGATCATCGCGTTCCACGAGGGCGGCCACGCCGTCGTGCAGCGGGTGCTCCCGAAGTGCGACCCGGTGACGAAGGTCACGATCGTCAGCCGTGGCATGGCGCTCGGCTACACGATGAGCCTGCCGCAGGAGGATCGGTACCTCCACAGCAAGACCGAGTTCGAGGACAAGATCGCCGGCATGCTCGGCGGGAACGTCTCCGAGCAGCTCGTCTTCGGCGACACGACGACCGGCTCGAGCAACGACATCGAGAAGGCGACGGGCCTCGCTCGCGCGATGGTGACGCAGTACGGCATGAGCGAGCGGCTGGGGCCACTCACCTTCGGCAAGAAGGACGAGATGGTCTTCCTGGGCCGCGAGATCAGCGAGCAGCGGAACTACAGCGACGAGGTCGCCGCCAAGATCGACGCCGAGGTGCGCGAGATCATCGACCGCGCCTACGAGCGGGCGAAGGAGGCGCTGACCACGCACCGCGAGGTGCTCGACCGGCTCGCCGCGCTCCTCATCGAGAAGGAGACGATCGAGGGCGAGGAGTTCGAGTCGCTGTTCGAGGGGATCCTCCCACCGCGCACCGGCGGCCCGACGCCACGCACCGCCGACGTGCCCGCAGCCAGCGAGACGCCGGCGACGGACGCCGAGCCGGGCGCCGAGGAGGGTGGCTCGCGCCGTCGGCCGGGTCCCGCACCACAGCCCGCCTGATCGTCGCTCCGACGATCGACCAACGGACCGATGAGGCCCGCCTCGCCCGAGGCGGGCCTCGTTGCTGCCCGCTCGACGGGGCGACGCGGTGCGCGGGCGCATAGCCCGATCGGTCTATTCCGGGCGTGGGAGGCAGCGTCGTATCATGCCCACCGGCGTTGCGCGCAGGCACCCCCGACGGTGCGCGTCGCGCGCCCGAGCTGCCAAGGAGCTAGACCAGCCGCGATGATCGAAGAGCCGAAGCGGAAGACCGCATCCCATGCCTCCGACGATGCCGGGGCACCGGGCGCCGTCGACTGGAAGCTCGACCTCGGCGAGGCGACGCTGGCGCCGCGTTCCGCGCTCGACGTCCTGACCTCGCTGAACGAGCGAGTCGCGAGCGGGTCGATCGAGGACCTCATGCCGATCGCGACCGGCTTCGTCCCGATGGACAAGACGATCGGCGGCGGCCTGCGCCCGGGAGAGCTCATGCTCATCGGCGGCGCGCAGGGCCAGGGCAAGACGACGATGGGCCTCCAGATGGCGCGCAACATGGCCGCCTCGGGCCAGGCGACCGTCCTCTACGTCTGCTTCGAGCACGACGAGGAGTACCTGATCCAGCGCCTGGTGGCGATGGAGTCGGCACTGTCGCCACCTGCCGCAGAAGTCGGGTGCGGTGAAGATCCAGGACGTGAAGAAGGAGGTCGTCGGCAGCTACACCGCCTCCGCCGAGTCCGGCACGCGCGCGAAGCTCGGCGCGAACCCGCGGCTCCGGCCGAGCCTGGAGCGGATCGCGCGCTACGGCAGCAACCTCTACCTCATGCGCGGCACGGCCACGGTGAGCACGATCGAGAACCTCCGCGCGCTCGTGAAGGAGCACCGCGGGGACGAGGGACGGCGCCTCGTCCTGTTCGTCGACTACCTGCAGAAGGTGCCGGTCATCCCGGAGCCCAGCGACGAGGCGGAGAAGGTGACGCGCATCGTGTCCGGCCTGAAGGACATCGCGCTCTCGCTCCAGGTCCCGGTGGTGGCGATCGTCGCCGCCGACCGCGAGGGGCTCAAGGCGAAGCGGCTCCGCAACCACCACCTGCGCGGCTCGTCGGCGATCAACTACGAGTCGGACATCATCCTGATCCTGAACGACAAGTACAACATCGTCGCGAAGGTGAACATCGAGTTCAATCCCTACCAGGCGCAGCGCTACCGCGACTGGGTGGTGGCGACGATCGAAAAGAACCGGGGCGGGCAGGACAACATCGACCTCGAGTACGAGAAGCTGTTCGAGTACAGCTGCTTCGATCCGACCGGCCGCATCACGGCCGAGAAGCTGATCGAAGAGCGCCTCTACAACGACTGAAGGGTCACCGCGGCCGGTGCTGGAGCGATGACGCTCATCGATCCCTACCAGGTCCTGCAGGTGGCGCCGTCCTGCGAGCAGGAGGTGGTGCACGCCGCCTATCGCGTGCTCGCCCAGAAGTACCACCCGGACCGCGACCCGAGCCGTCACGCCCAGAAGCGGATGGCACAGCTGAACGAGGCCTATGCCGTGATTCGCGACATCACGTCGCGGGAACGGCACGACCGGGCTGTTCGCAACGCGGCGTTCGCGCCACTGGCCGCCACGCCGCCCGGGGCGCCGCCCCGCTCGCCGGCAGCCGGCACGCGGCTCGAGTTTGGCCGCTACGCGGGCTGGACCCTCAGGGACCTCGCTCGGCACGATCCCGACTACCTGCGCTGGCTGTCGCGCCACGCCTCCGGCCTTCGCTACCGGACGGAGATCTACGGCATCCTGGGTCGCCTGGGCTCGACCGCCGCCTGAGCGTCGGCCATCGCAACAGGCCTGGGGTAGGCTTGGACCGATGACCTCTCTCAAACTGTCGCCGTTGCGCGCGATCTTCCTCGACATCGGCGACACGGTCATGCGACCGAATCCGTCGTGGGAGCACGTCTACGCGCTCGCCTTTGCCGAGTTCGGGATCGAGGTTCGCCCCGAGGACCTGCAGCAGGCGCTCCGCGCGGCGTACCACCACGGCGGCTGGGGCCTGACCGACGGGTTCGAGCCCACGCGCGAGGTGAGCTTCCGGCGCACGGTCGAGGTCGACCAGGCGGCGATCGCGCAGCTCGGGCTCGGCCCGATGCCCGACGAGTTCTTCCGCCGCCTCTCGGAGCTGTTCATGGTGACGAGCCACTGGCACGTCTTCCCCGATGCCTACGAGGTCCTCCCGGCGATCCGTGCGCGGGGCCTCGCCATCGGCGCGGTGAGCAACTGGGTGTGGACGCTCCCCGAGCTGCTCCACGACCTCGACCTCGTCGGCCAGTTCACGTTCATCACCGCCAGCGCGCGCGTCGGCTTCGAGAAGCCGCACCGTCGGATCTTCGAGGTGGCACTCGCCGAGGCCGGAGCCCGCTCTGAGGAGGTGATCCACGTCGGCGACCATCTCGACGCCGACGTCGCCGGTGCCCGCGCGGTCGGCATCACCCCGGTCCTCATCGACCGCCACGAGCGCTTTACACAATGACGAGCTCCCACCCGGAACGACGCGCATCCGGTCGTTGACCGAGCTGCTGCCGATCATCGACGCGCGGGGCGTCGCCCGCGAGCTGCTGGAGCGCGGCGCATGAGCGAAGGCTGGCGCTGCTTCGTGGCCATCCCGCTCGCGGAGCAACTCCGCGACGAGCTCACCGCGCTGGTCGACCGCTGGCGCGCCGCGTCCGTGGGCGCTGCCCTGCGCTGGACCGATCCGGCGAGCTGGCACGTGACGCTCGCCTTCCTCGGCGACGTCACTCCCACCGACGTGCCGGCGATCGCGGCGCGCCTGCCCGAGCTTGTGCGCGGCCCCGTCGGGCGCCTGGCGGCGAGCGCCGTGGTCGCGTGGCCGCGCCCCCACGAGACGCGGATGGTCTGGTGCCGCTTCGGCGCCGAGCCGGCGCTTCTCGAGCTCCATCGCCGCATCGCCGGCGGCGTTGCGGTCACCGAGCGGCGCCGCTACCGCCCGCACGTCACGCTGGCGCGCGTGCCCGGCAGCCGCCCCGCTGACATCGGCCTGCTCGCCGACGAGTTCGCGGCCCCGGCCGGTGGCCAGCCCGTCGACCGCGTCGTCCTGTATCGGTCGCACCTGGCGCCGGGTGGCGCCACCTACGAGCCGCTCGCGACCGTCCCATGCGGGA
This sequence comes from uncultured Chloroflexia bacterium, assembly GCA_963825905.1. Lineage (GTDB taxonomy): Bacteria > Chloroflexota > Limnocylindria > QHBO01 > QHBO01 > JAICQM01. The sequence continues at coordinate 253,813 of CAWGUL010000007.1, forward strand.
TGATGGCGGCGTGAGTACCGAACGCGTCCCCCAGCGCCCGCCGAGCATCGCGGTGATCGGCGACGGCGACCCGCGGGGGCCGGAGGCGCACCGGATCCTCGAATGGGCCGAGGAGGTTGGCCAGCTGCTGGCTCGCGGCGGCGCGACGGTCGTCACCGGCGGCCTCGGCGGCGTCATGCGGGCGGCGAGCCGGGGCGCGGTCGGTGCGGGCGGCGTCACGATCGGCATTCTGCCCGGCACGAACCCGCACGAGGCGAACGAGTTCGTGACCATCCCGATCGCGACCGGGCTGGGCGTGGTGCGCAACGTCGTCGTCGTGACCTCTGCGGACGCCGTGCTGGCGGTGGGCGGACGGCACGGCACGTTGTCGGAGATCGGGCTGGCGCTGCGCCAGGGCCGGCACGTGGTGACGCTCAGCTCCTGGCGGCTCGACTCCGACCAGCGCATGGGCGGCCCATCGGTCCATCGCGCGCGCGACCCGCGCGAGGCTGCCCAGCTGGCGCTGCGCCTGGCGAAGGACGGTCCGTTCGAGCCGACGAGCGGCTAGCGGACGAGGCCCTGCTGCGCGAGCTTGTAGAGCTTCGTTGGGTCGTACGGCATGCACAGGTCGCCGGTACCGCCGATGTCCCAGGTCCACGAGATGATCTGGACCGATGCCACCTGCTTCGCGGTTGGGCCGCAGTTCGCATTCGCGTTGCCGACCAGGTTCACGTACGCCCGCGGCGCATAGATCGTCCCGGAGATCAGCATGTTCACGCCGCCTTCGATGTCGACCTCGCCCTCGCGTTCGCGGACTGGCTGCGCTTCGCGTCGTACCAGATGACCATCGCGCCGAACGGACAGCCGCCGCTCGTGGTGACCGGCGGACACGGCTGATCGGCTAGCAGGCCGGCGAGCTTGAGGTCCGCGCCGGCGGTGATGTCCATGCTGCGCTGGCACTTCGTGGCACCTGCTACGGGGCAGCTCGACGCGTAGACGGGATTGTCGGTGCTGAAGAGGAGGATAGGCGCCGGTGCAGATGCCACGGCCAGGGAGTCGAGCGAGCGGTCGCGCCGATGGAGATGCCGCGCGCGGCGATGACATAGATGCCGGGCTTCAGCGTGACGCGAATCTTCGTCAGATGTCCCAGCCGCCGTAGTAGACGCCGGGGTCCAGCTCGACGCATTTGTAGCCGCTTGCCAGGCAGGGACAGGCCGTGTCGGGCGAGATTCCCCAGTTGATGCGGCCACGCGTGTAGCCACAGCGCTGCGAGCCGCTCGACGTGGTCGACGCCGCTCCGACGCCGCATCTCGCCCCCGCCACGCTGGTGTCCCATGGGGGGAACGCAAGCGATCCGAGCGGATCGCCGATCTGGGCCGCCGCCTCGTCGAGCGTTCCGACCGGCTGATTCGTGTTGCCGGTGCATCCGCCGTGGGTGTTGACCCGCGGCGCCTCGAGCGTCGCGGTGCCGTTGATGTTCAACGAACCCTGTGACGACGTAGTGCAGACGTTGTCGGCTGTGTTGGTACCGCAGTCGGAGTTGACCTGGACATAGCCGCCCGGCCCGCTGTAGCCGGCGACGGGGTAGATGTGGATGTTTGCATTCCCACGCACGCGCGCCGTGTCGCACCCGTCCGGCTTGAGGGCGATGAGCGAGCTCGTGTTCGTGGTGCCGCGTTGCCGCGCGGCCACCGCCACGGTCGTCACGGTGGCGGTCGAGATGCCGAAGATCCGGCCGAAGAACGACGGGTGCTGCGCGGTGATGATGACCTGCACCGCGCAGTGGTCTAAGGCGAGCGAGCCGGCGGTGGGGCAGGGCGGCCAGAGGACCTGCATGGCCGTCCGCCGGCAGCGGCGCAGGCGGCGTTGCCCGGATCGAAGAAGCCATTCGTCAGCGCGTAATGGCAGGCGGCGTCCCACGCGCGCGCGGCGTCATACGTCTGGGCTGGGTGAGCGGATACGGGTCGCTGATGAAGCGCGCCGCGGCCAGCGCGGCTGGATCGGCGGCGTCCTGCTCCTGTCGATGGAGCATCCACGAGAAGCCGAGGTCGATGGCGACCGCCGCGATCGCGATCAGGACGATCATCGCGGCGACGGCGATGAGCAGGACCTGGCCGCGGGACTCCACCGATCCGCGCCGCGTCACTGCTGGTACTCCAGCCCCTCGGTAACGACGCTCGCGAGAGTGACAGATCTAGGGATGAGGAGGAACGAGCTAAGGGGTGGGTTACAGGTCGTACAGGTCACGACCGTGACCTGGTTCGCGTTGCTGGCGTTCGACTTCGCGAAGCTGCTCGCCATGTCGTTTACGACGCCTGTTAGAGGGAAGTAGAGCGCGCAGTCGATGGTGATGTCGTTTCCACTGGCGTAGCGCGAGGTGCGCGGGTCGATGACGTACTGAGCCGACGGGGCCACGTCGCGGTACTGGCCGCTGGTCCAACCGTAGACCGGCACGGTGCAGTCGCGGAAGTCATTCGGGGCGTTGGTGACAGGGTCGACGGCGACCTGGTCGTAGGCGGCCCATGCTACTGACGTGTCCTTCGTCCAGTAGCCGGACCAGCAAGCCGTCATGCGGACCGATGTCGCCCGCATCCCGAAGATGCGGCTGCGCATCTCCGCGGTCATGAGCGGACACCGGTTGCGAGGAGAGTCGCAGCGGTAATAGCTGTACGGGGAAGGGAGCAGAGAAGGAACAGGGTAACGGTTAGACAAGGTAGGGCACTGTGCAGTGGCGCTGTGCAAGACGGCATACAGTGAGGACTCACGGAAGGAGTAGGACAGCTACTGCTGATAGAAGATAGAGATGAGAAGAAAGAAGATCGAGAAGAACACCATGAGGAAGAGAGGCAACACGAGCGCCGTCTCGACGAGGGTCTGCCCTCGCCGCGCGTTCCGCCGACAGCTCAGCACGTCGCGACGGATCCGGGCGGGCAGTCGAGCACGAAGTAGCGCGTCTGCTCGATCCACACGTCGCCGAGGTTGAGGCCGGCGTTCATCGGAAGCGAGACGTGGAGGTTGAACAGGGTAGTGAACTGGTAGCAGACCCCGGACCTCATGGGCGGCCCATCGGTCCATCGCGCGCGCGACCCGCGCGAGGCTGCCCAGCTGGCGCTGCGCCTCGCAAAGGACGGTCCGTCCGAGCCGATGAGCGGCTGACCACCGATGGCGGTCGGGCGGGGTGATGACGCCGACGCTCTGCCCGGAAGCCGGCAGGGGCGGACTGGCGGGATCGTCCGCACCCAACCGACTCTGGCTTGCGCCCCATGACCGAACGCGTGCTCGTCCTGCCGCGCGCCGCCGTGCCGGGCGGGTGCGACTTCACCGGGCTGCGGCGTGGCGACCGGACCGACCTTGACCGGCTGCGCGACGCGGCGACGGACCACGGGCGCTACGTCGACCGCCCGGCTGCCGAGGACGACCCGTCGCTCAAGCAGCTGATCCCGTACGTCGTCGTGCGCGATGGCGAACGCGTGTTCCTGATGGCGCGGACGACGGCGGGCGGGGATGCGCGGCTGCACGCGAAGGCGAGCATCGGGGTCGGCGGGCACCTCAACCCGGTCGACACCGGCGACGACCCGATCGACGCCGGGCTGCGTCGCGAGTGGGACGAGGAGCTCGTCGCCGCCTGGGAGCCCGAGTTCACCCTCGCCGGCTTCCTGAACGACGACTCGAACCCGGTCGGCGCCGTCCACCTGGGGATCGTGTTCGTCGTCGACGCGGCAGGGCGGCCGGTCTCCGTGCGCGAGCAGGAGAAGCTGAGCGGCCGCTTCGCCGGCCTCGACGAGCTGCTCGGCGCGTGGGATCGGCTTGAGACGTGGTCACGTCTCGTCGCGGACGAGCTCCTCGGCGTACGGCCGATCGGGCTCCGGGGGGACTGAGCGCTCGGTCGGTATACTCGATCACGTCATGCTGCCTCGGCATCCCGGGCGTCCGAGGACCCGGATCCGGCTCGCGCGACGCGGGATCGCGGTCATCGCGCTTGCGCTCGGGCTCATCGGCGCCTCGGGCGCCGCCGCCGCAGACGGTGATCACATCTCACGCCTGCGGTTGACCGGCACGATCGACCAGGTGAATGCCTCCTTCGTCACCGAGGCGCTGCGCAGCGCCGCGGACGGGGGCGCGGCGGCGGTCATCGTCGAGGTCGACACGCCCGGGGGCGCGCTCGACTCGATGGATGCCATCGTGACCGCGATCCTCAACAGCCCCATCCCCGTCATCACCTACGTCGCGCCCGACGGGGCGCGAGCCGGGTCGGCGGGAACGTTCGTGGTGCTCGCCGGCGACGTGGCCGCCATGGCGCCCTCGACGGAGATCGGAGCGGCATCGGTCGTCGGTAGCGGCGGCGCCGAGCTGCCGCCGACGCTGGCCGCGAAGGTGACGAACGACGCGGTGGCGAAGATCCGCGCGCTGGCCGAGACGCATGGCCGCAACGCCGGCTGGGCCGAGTCGGCGGTGCGTGACGCGGCGAGCGCGAATGCGTCGGCCGCGATCGGGATGTCGCCGCCGGTCGTGGACTTCGTGGCGGATTCGACACAGGCCCTGCTGGCGGCGATCGACACCGGTCACCGGGCCGACGGAGCGGCCTTGACCCACGACGGTGCCTCGCTGCCGCGCCTCTCGGCGCTGCCGATCCGCGACGTGCAGATGAACATCGGTCAGCAGGCCCTCCACCTGCTGTCCGATGCGAACATCGTCTTCCTGCTGTTCACGCTCGGCTTCTACGGGCTGCTCGCCGAGCTGTTCCACCCGAACTTCTTCTCCGGCACGTTCGGCGCGATGGCGATCATCCTCGCCTTCATCGGCTCGAACAGCCTTCCCCTCAACGTCGGCGGCCTGCTCCTCATCCTGCTCGGCATCGGCCTGTTCGTGCTGGAGCTCAACGTCACGAGCTATGGCCTGCTGACGATCGGCGGCATCGTGTGCTTCGTGCTCGGTGCCTTCGCGCTCTACACGCGCGTCGACCCCACGGAGTCGATCCAGGTCGGCGTGTCGCCGATCCTGGTCGCGGCCGGCGTCATCGTGTCCCTCGTCTACTTCTGGGTCCTCGTGCGCGCCCTGCTCCAGATGCGCGCCGCGAAGACCGGCATCGATCCGATGGCGCGCCTCATGGGCGCGCTGGGCACAGCCCAGACCCTCATCGCTCCCACGGGGATCGCCTATGCTGGCGGCGAGTCGTGGTCGGCGCGCGTGCCGCGTGGCGAGATCGCCGCCGGGACCGCGCTCCGCGTGGTTGGCGTCAAGGGGCTGGAGCTCATCGTGGAACCCGCTGATGGCCCCGAGCACGGGGAGGAGAACCGTCAATGAACTTCGACAATCCCACCGGCCTGATCATCCTGGTGGTGGGGCTCGTCCTGCTCCTCTGGATCCTGACCAGCATCGTCCACATCGTGCGCGAGTACGAGCGGCTGGTCGTGTTCTTCTTCGGCCGCCTCCAGGGCGCGCGCGGGCCGGGCATCGTGCTCCTCATCCCGTTCGTCCAGCAGGCGGTGAAGGTGGACCTGCGCGAGCGCTTCCTCGAGGTGCCGCAGCAGACGTGCATCACGAAAGACAACGCGCCGATCAGCATCGACTTCCTCGTCTACAGCAAGGTCTTCCAGCCCGACGTCACCGTCACCGCGGTGACCGATTTCACCGGCGCCAGCCAGGCGCTGGCGGCCACCACGCTGCGTGCCGTCATCGGCGACATCCCGCTCGACGACGTGCTCGCCAAGCGCGAGGAGATCAACCACACCCTGCGGGCGAAGCTCGACGAGGTGACCGAGCGCTGGGGCGTGAAGATCACGAGCGTGGAGATCCGGGAGATCGTGCCCCCGCGTGACATCCAGGAGGCGATGAACCGCCAGATGAGCGCCGAGCGCAATCGGCGCGCGAACATCACCGAGTCGGAGGGCACGCGGCAGGCCACGATCAACGTCGCGGAGGGCGACAAGCAGTCGAACATCCTCCGCGCGGAGGGCGAGCGGCAGTCGCAGATCCTGCGCGCCGAGGGCTACGCGAACGCGCTGCAGACGATCTTCGGGGCGGCGAAGGGGATCGACGACAAGACGATGTCGCTCCAGTACCTCGACGCGCTGAAGGCGCTCGCGGCCGGCGACAGCACGAAGTGGATCCTGCCGATGGAGCTCGCGGAGCTCACGCGCCCGATCAGCGACGTCATGCGCCGCCGGAGCGCCGCCGGAGCGGAGGACGCGTCGGGGGCATGACCTCCGGTGCCTCTCGCGGCCTCCTCGCCTGGGCCGGGCGGATCGTTGGCGCGGTGACCGCCGGCTACCTCGGCTATGTCGGGCTCGTGGGCTCGAAGCGCCTCGTGCGTCCGACGACGCGCCCCTTCGAGCCGCCGATGGAGGGATGGCCCACCTCGCCCGCAGACCTGCAACTCCCGTGGGAGGACGTGCGCTTCACGACCGATGACGGCGTCACGCTCTCCGGCTGGCTCATCCCCGCCGAGCGCGAGACGCGAGCCGCGGTGATCGTGATGCACGGCTTCACCGGCCATCGCCTCGGTGAGCTGGCGGCCTATGTGCCGTGGCTACGCCGCCGCTACCACGTGCTCCAGTTCGACTTCCGCGGGCACGGGGTGAGCGGCCCGAGCGCGATCACGCTCGGCACGCTCGAGCGCCGCGATGTGGCCGCCGCGGTTCGCTTCCTAGAGGGGCGGGGGCTCGGCCCGATCGCGCTGATGGGCCTCTCGATGGGGGCCGCGGTCGCGATCGTGGCCGCGCCCGAGCTGCCGGTGGCAGCGGTCGTCGCCGACGCCGCCTTTGCGGACCTCCACCATCCGATCGGAAACCGTATGCGAGCCGATGGGTATCCGCTGAGCGAGCTCGGGTCGCGGATCATCGTCGCGGCATCCGCGCTCCGCGCACGCGCGCGGCTCATCTCGCCCATCGACCGCGTGGCGCGGATCGCCCCGCGCGGCCTGCTGCTCATCGCGCCGCGCGGCGACGCCCTGATCAGCTGGCGGCAGTCCCTGCGCCTGTACCAGGCCGCGGCCGAGCCGAAGGAGCTGTGGGTCGTCGACGGCGCCGAGCACGCCACGGCGCGCTGGACGGCAGGCGCGGCGTACGAGGAACGCGTGCTCGCATTTCTCGCCCGCCACCTCGACGCGGCACCGAAGCTGCAGTCCTCGGCGCCGGAGGCATCGGTTCAGGCCGCAGGGGGACGGGCCGTATAATCCCGGTTCACCCAACGCATCGACTACCGCGGAGCGTGCATGGCTGCCAACAAGGTGCTCGTCGTCGATGACGACCTGAACATTCAGCGCGTCCTCGTCTTCACCCTCAAGCAGGAGGGGTACGAGGTCCTCGTCGCATCCGACGGCGCCACCGGCCTGGAGATGGCGCGCGCGGAGTCGCCCGACCTCATCCTCATGGACGTCGCCATGCCGAAGCTCGACGGCTACGCGGCCACGCAGCAGATCCGCGCCGGCGAGCAGGACGGGCACCGGGTGCCGATCATCATGCTCACCTCCGAGGCGGAGGTGGAGCAGCGGGTCCGGGGACTGCGAGCGGGGGCTGACGACGACATCGTCAAGCCATTCCACCCGCTGGAGCTGATGGCGAAGATCAAGGCCCTGCTGGCGCGGAGCGGCGGCGGCCAGAAGAAGGCGGGCGAGCAGTCCACGCTCGGCCAGCTCGGCGTTTTCTACGGCGCGAAGGGTGGGGTCGGCACGACGACGATCGCCATCAACACCGCCATCTCGCTGGCGCGGGAGCTGAAGCGCCGCACGGCGCTCATCGACGCGAACCTCCAGTTCGGCGACCTGCGCGTCTTCATGGACCTCGCTCTCGACACCGCCTCGATCGTCAACGCGGTCAGCGAGCCGGACCTCGACGCCGACCTGCTGCGCAAGCTGATGGTCCACCACCACTCCGGCGTCGACCTGCTGCTCGCGCCGCCCTCGCCGGAGGCGGCCGACCTCGTCATGGAGCGTCAGCGCCACGACCCGTCGTCACTGTCCCACGTGCTCAACCTCGCCCGGCGGATGTACGACTACACCCTGCTCGACATGGTGAAGACGCTCGACGACTTCAACCTCCAGTTATTCGACGAGGCCGACGTCATCTTCGTCATCATGACCGCCGACCTGTCGTGCCTGAAGAACGTGCGCCTCGTGCTCGAGACGATGGACTCGCTCGGCTACGAGCGAAGCAAGGTGCAGCTCGTCCTCAACCGGTCGAACGCGTACACCGGCATCAACGTCAACAACGCCGAGTCGGCGCTGGGACGGAAGATCGACTACCAGATCATTAACGAGTACCGCGGCGCCATCTCAGCGCTGAACTCCGGCGAGCCGATCATGTCGTCACGGCCCGATGCGCCGCTCGCCCGCTCGATCACCGATTTCGCGCGCGCCATCGATTTGGAGCTCGCCGCGGAGGCGGTCGCCGCCCGCGCCTGAACGGGGTCGGCCACCCCGATAAGCGGTCGCTAACCCCCCGGTAACCCGCGCCTCCTAGCCTCGCTCCTGCCGGTCGCCACCGATGTATGGAGGCGAGCAGGTGCGCGACCGGCACTCGACCCCTCGCACCGCCTCCGGCTCGGAGGCTGCCCGTTGCTCGCGCGCGTCACCAGTGCCACGGTCCTTGGCGTCGAGGCACTTGGCGTCGCCGTCGAGGTCGATGTCGCCTTCGGCCTCCCGGGCCTCACCATCGTCGGCCTCGCGGGGAACGCCGTCCTCGAGGCACGCGACCGGGTGCGGAGCGCCATCCGCAACAGCGGGTTCGAGACCCCCGCGCGCCGGATCACCGTGAATCTTGCTCCCGCCGACCTGCCAAAGCACGGCACCGGCTACGACCTGGCGATCGCGATCGGGATCCTCGCGGCCTCGGGCCAGCTGCCGGCGTTCGATGGTGGCGCGACCGCGCTGCTTGCGGAGCTGGCGCTCGACGGCCAGCTGCGGCCGCTGCCCGGCATGCTGGCGCTCGTGGACGCGGCGCGACGCGCTGGTTGCGCATCGGTCGTCGTCGCGCCAGCCGCCGTGCCCGAGGCGACGGCCGTCACGGGCATCGCCGTCCACGCCGCCGCCACGCTGCGCGCGGTGATCGGCCACCTTGCCGGCACCAACCCGCTGGCTCCGGCCCGTCCAACGGCCGCCGTCCAACGGCCCGATCCTCGGCCCGGGCCCGACCTGGCCGAGGTGCGCGGCCAGTCGCTCGCCCGCCGCGCGCTCGAGATCGCGCTCGTGGGCCGCCATCATCTGTTTCTCGAGGGCGTGCCCGGCACCGGCAAGTCGATGCTCCTCGCCGCCGCACGAGGGTTGCAGCCAGCCCTCGACGAGGCGGAGTCGATCGAGGTGAGCCGGATCTACTCCGTCGCCGGTCTCATCGACCGCGCCGCTCCCGTCGTGCGGGCGCGCCCCGTGCGCCAGCCGCACCATTCCGTCAGCGCCCAGGCGCTCATCGGCGGCGGCCCGCGGGTCCATCCGGGCGAGGCATCGCTCGCGCATCGCGGGCTCCTTGTCCTCGACGAGCTGCGCCACTTTCGCGCCGACGCGCTCGACGCGATGCGGGGACCGCTGGAGTCGGGGACGGTGACCATCGCACGGGTCGAGGGGGCGGTGACCATGCCGGCGCGCTTCCAGCTGCTGGCCGCTGCGAATCCCTGCCCCTGCGGCTGGCGGGGTAGCCGCGGCCACGAGTGCGCCTGCGACGAGGGGGGTGCGCGGCGCTACGGCGCCCGTGTCTCCGGTCCGCTCCGCGACCGGGTGGACCTCTGGGTGGCGATGGAGGAGCCGAGCGGGCTGCAGTTCGGCTCCAGTGGCGGCGACAGGAGCGATGCCGCGGCACGACGGATCGCGGCGGCCTGGCAAGCCCAGCGCGAGCGCCAGGGCAGCCTCAACAGCGACCTCGCGGCGCAGCGACTCGCTGACGACGCGATCCTCGACCGGCGCGCGCGGCGCAGCCTCGAGGTGGAGGCGGGCCGGCTCGGGGTCAACCCGCGGCGCACCATCGGCGCCGGTCGCGTGGCACGCTCGATCGCCGATCTCGACGGATGCGCGGCCGTGTCACCGGCCCATGTCGCCGAGGCGCTCTACTACCAGCCCGGGGCGCCACGATGATCGGCGTCGGGTCGCGTGGACCACTGCGCGCCATTGCCGACGACGCCGTCGACGGCACCGGGGTGCGTCGGCAGGGGCGGTCCCGGCAACGCCGGCGCGGCTGGCACGACCTCGACCTGCGGTCCGTGGACCGCTCGGATCGAGCCGCCTGGGTGGCGCTGTCGCTCGTCCCCGGTATGGGACCGGTCAGCTTCGGCGCGATCCTGGCCCACCACGGGACGGCACGAGAAGCGTTGCGCGCGGGAGAGGAGCTCATGCCGCTGATCCATCGCGCGGGGCCGGATACCGCCCAGGCGTTGCGGCGGCAGCGACGCATGCCGCCCGAAGAGGCGTGCGACGCGATCGAGGCGGCCACCGCGCGGGTCGGCGGCCGGATCCTGACCGCGCTGGACGACGAGTATCCGGGCTCCCTGGCGCAGCTGGACCCGCGGCCGCCTGTCCTCTATGTCACCGGCTCCGTTGAGGCGCTGCACGGCGCGGCGGTCGCGATCGTCGGCACGCGGCGCGCGAGCGGCTACGGCCGTGCCGTGGCGACGGACATCGGAGACGCGCTCGCGCGGAGCGGCATCGTCGTCGTCTCGGGACTGGCGATTGGAATCGACGCGCAGGCCCACCGCGCCGCAATCGATGCCGGAGGGCACAGCGTCGCCGTCCTCCCATCACCCATCGACCGTATCTACCCGCCGCGTCATGCGGCGCTCGCCGCGGAGCTCGTCGGGACGGGCGGCGCGCTGATCAGCGAGGTCCCACCGGGCCGACCGATCGGGCGACCCGACTTCGCGCGGCGCAACCGGCTCATCGCCGGGCTGGCGCAGTCGATCATCGTGGTGGAGGCGCCGGATCGCAGTGGGGCCCTCCTCACCGCCTCCATCGCGCTCGAGATCGGGCGTGAGGTCTACGCGGTCCCGGGTCCCATCGACGCGGTCGCGTCCCGCGGCTGCAACCGACTCATCGCAGACCACGACGCCACGATGGTGACCTCGACCGGCAGCCTCCTCCAGCGGCTCGGCGCACGTCACGACGATGGCCGGCCGTCCATCGGGGCCCTTTCCGACGCGGAGGGTCTGGTGCTCGGCTCGCTGCTGCTGCGGAGCGCGTCGATCGAGGAGCTGGTCACCTCCACGAGGCTCCCGGTGGGGGCGATCGCGAGCGCGCTGACGCTCCTCGAAGCTCGCGGTCTCGCGACGTCCTACGGCGGCGCGACGTTCCACCCGACGCTCGCCGCGCGGGGTCGGGGCTCTCGTCGGGAGATCAGGGTCCCTGCGTGACAGTGGACGATCGGGCTATACTGCCGCCGCCACACCGGTACCTCCTCGTGCCCAGCCGAGGTAGACATCCCCGCAGGAGTCCTTGTCTATTGCGTTCGATCCGTAACGCGCGCGCTGCCCTGCGCGCACCGCACGAATCGGTTCTCCCGCTGCTGAGCCGTCACCGCGCGGCGACCCGCGTCACGCTCGCCGCCCTCGCGATGGCGATCGTCCTCGGATTCTCGCAGCAGGGTCCCATCCGGGCCGGCGCAGAGCCGCCCCGGCCATCGGTGACCCCCCGCCTGCTGCCGACGAACATCGGCGCCGGCATTGCCACCGACCAGAGCGTCACCCTTCATTTCGGCCAGGCCATGGATCGCGCGTCCGTCGCCGAGGCGGTGCGGATCACGCCCGTGCAGCCGGTCTCATTCGGCTGGAGCCCGGACGGCACCTCGGTGCGCATCGGCCCGGCGACGCGCTGGCAAACCGATCAGCGCTATCTCATCGAGATCCCGGCGGCCACCCTCAACGGATGGGGGACGGCGGTCGGGCAGGCGACGCGCGTCAGCTTCACCACCGAGACGGCTCCGACAATCGTCGACTTCCAGCTGCGCTTCACCCCGGCCACGCTGAAGGCGGAGCCAGGCCTGGACGCCAGGTCGGACGCGCTCGCCGCCGTCCCGGAGACGCCGCCCGCGGATACGGCCGCGTTGGTGAGCTCGAGGACCTCGATTCGGATCGCGTTCAGCGCCCCGATGGACCGTGCCGCCACCGCTGCCACCTTCGCCATGTCGCCCGCCGTGCCCGGTGCGCTCACGTGGTCCGGCAACGTCCTCAGCTTCGAGCCGGCGAAGCCGCTGGCCGCGGACAGCCGCTACGCGGTGAGCCTGGCCAACGCACGCGACGCTCGCGGCAACCTCCTGGGTGGTGACACGAGCTTCTCCTTCACGACTCGCGACGGCGCCCAGGTCGTGTCCGCGCGTCCGGATGCCGACGCGCGCAACGTGACCGGCAGCACGGTGAGCCTGCGCTTCAGCCAGCCGATGAACGCGCCCCTCGCGGTGGCGGCCTTCAAGGTGGTGGACGTCGCGACCGGCGCTCGCGTGCCCGGCCGGATCCGCTGGAACGTGGCGCGCACCCAGCTGAGCTACACGGCGGCAGCAGCGTTCCGGACCGGCCACTCCTACAAGGTCGTCCTCGGCACCGCGGCGCGCGACGCGGACGGCAACCCGGTGTCGTATGCCTACACCTTCCACGCCCCGGTGCCGGTGGTCGTGGCGGCACGTCCGGTGGTGCAGGCGGCCCCCCGTCCGGTGGCGCCTCCGCCGGCGCCCTCCGGCAGCGGCGTGGCCTACGCGCTGAGCCAGATCAACGCTGCCCGCGCGGCCCGCGGCTTCGCTCCGCTCGTCCTTGACGGGGCGGTCGGCGCCGTCGCGAACGCGCATGCCTGGGACATGCTCCGCTACAACTACTTCAGCCACACCGGACGGGACGGGTCGACGATCCGCACCCGCCTCTCGGCAGCGGGCATCCCGTACACGCATGCCGGCGAGAACATCTGCGAGTACACCGGAATCGGCATCACCGCGACGCTGCAGTGGTGCCATGGCTCCTTCATGAGCGAGCCGTACCCGGGTTACTTCAACCACATCGCCAACATCCTCGACCCCGACTTCCGGCGCGTCGGAATCGGGATCGCGACGGCCGGGGGCAAGGTCATCGTCGTCTGGGACTTCGCCGGCTGAGGGCGCCCGCCGCTCGTCGCTGAGCACGCGATCCCGCGTCCGGCGCCCCTCGGCGGGGAGCCGGGCAGGCCGAGACCGGGTGCTACACTCCCGAACCGATGCCTCGAACACCACCCACTGGCGACGACCTCGTCATCGTTGAGTCGCCCGCCAAGGCGAAGACGATCGAGCGCTACCTCGGCCCCGGCTACACCGTCCTCGCCTCCTACGGTCACGTCCGCGACCTCCCGCAGAAGAGCCTCGGCGTCGACGTCGAGCACGACTTCGCGCCGCGCTACGAGCCGCTCGTCGACCGCAAGCGAGAGCTGGATCGGCTCGTCAGCCAGGCGAAGACGGCACCCCAGATCTGGCTGGCGACCGACCTCGACCGCGAAGGGGAGTCCATCGCGTGGCACATCGCCGAGGTCACCGGTCTGCCGGTGGACCGATTCCGCCGCGTCACCTTCTCCGAGATCACGAAGGCGGCGATCGACGCCGCCTTCGCCGCGCCGCGCGTCATCAACCTGGACCTGGTGAACGCGCAGCAGGCGCGCCGGATCATCGATCGGCTCGTCGGCTACAAGCTCAGCCCGCTGGTGAGCAGCAAGATCCGGCGTGGCCTGTCGGCCGGCCGTGTGCAGAGCGTCGCGGTCCGCCTCGTGGTCGACCGCGAGCGCGAGATCAGCGCCTTCAACGCCGAGGAGTACTGGACGATCGCGGCCACCCTGGCCCGCCTCGCGTCGCCGGGCACGTTCGTCGCTGAGCTGAGCCGCATCGACGGCGAGAAGGCGCGGATCGGCTCCGAGGCCGAGGCCCGCGAGCACGAGGCTGCCCTGCGCGCCGCGACTGACTACCGCGTCACCGACGTGACGCGCACCCAGCAGCGCAAGTCCGCGCCGCCGCCGTTCACGACCAGCACGCTGCAGCAGGAAGCGTCGCGGAAGCTCGGCTTCGGGGCGCGCCGCACGATGAGCGTCGCGCAGCGCCTGTACGAGGGGATTGCGCTGCCCGAGGGCCAGGTCGGCCTCATCACCTACATGCGCACCGACTCGCTCGCGATGGCGAGCGGCGCGGTGGCCGAGGCGCGCGACGTCATCGGCCGTCGACATGGTGCGGACTTCGTGCCGGATCGTCCGAACGCGTTCCGCACGAAGAGCCGCGGGGCGCAGGAGGCGCACGAGTCGATCCGGCCGTCGAGCTTTGCCCGCACGCCGGAATCGGTCCAGGCGCACCTCAAGCCGGAGGAGGCGCGGCTGTACGAGCTGATCTGGAAGCGTGCCCTCGCATCGCAGATGGCGCCGGCGCGCTTCGACCAGGTGGGCGTCGACGTCACGTCGGGCCGCTACACCCTGCATGCCGGTGCCAGGAAGCGGGTCTTCGACGGCTACCAGGCGCTCTACGTGGAGGGGAAGGACGACGAGGAGGACGAGCGGCTCGCGATCCTGCCGGACCTGGCCGCCGACGAGGCGCTGCGGCTGGAGCATCTCGAGGCGGAGCAGCACTTCACCCAGCCGCCGCCGCGCTACACCGAGGCGACGCTCATCAAGGCGCTCGAGGAGCACGGCATCGGGCGCCCGTCCACGTACGCACCAACGATCGAGACCATCCGGCAGCGCGGCTACGTCACGCTCGAGGACCGGCGGCTGCATCCCACCGAGTCGGCGGAGCGGGTGACCGACCTCCTGGTCGAGCATTTCCCCGAGGTCGTCGACCTCGAGTTCACCGCGCGCATGGAGAGCCAGCTCGACGACGTCGCGCGCGGCGAGCACGAATGGGTGCCGATGGTGCGCGACTTCTGGGGCCCGTTCAGCGAGAAGATCGCCGAGGGGCGCGAGAAGATCGCGAAGCAGGTCGAGACGACCGACCGGCCGTGCCCGCTCACCGGCGAGCGGGGCGACATGCTCGTGAAGCGCTTCGGGCGCAACGGGTGGTTCCTCGGCTGCTCCGGCTACCCCGACTGCAAGTACACCGAGCCGCTGCCCGGGGAGGAGCCCGAGCCACTGCCCGAGCTCCCCGGGGTGGGGGAGACCTGCCCCGAGTGCGGGCAGGGCACGCTCACCGCGCGCCGCGGTCGCTTCGGTCCGTTCGTGGGCTGCGATCGCTACCCGGAGTGCCGCTACATCAAGAAGGAGGCGCAGCCGGCGAGCGAGCAGTTCGGGACCTGCCCGAAGTGCGGGATCGGGACCGTCGTGACGAAGCGCGGGCGCCGCGGCCGCCGGCCGTTCTGGGGCTGCAACCGGTACCCGGAATGCGATTACGCCACCTGGACGCGCCCCGGTGCCGAGGGAACCGATGCCGCGGCGCCGACCGATGGCGACGCGCCGCCATCCCCGACCCCTGCTCGCCGTGCGCCGCGCCGCCGGGCTCGTGGCACCGGCACGGCCGGTGGGGCGCGTGCCTGAGGCCCGCGGGGCCTCGATGGCGCCCTCGGCGAGGGAGGCGCTCGACCGCTTCCTCGCCAACCTGGCGGCCCGCAACGCGTCGCGGCGCACGATCGTCGAATACCGGCGCAACGCGTCCGAGTTCCTCGACTTCGCCGAAGCTGCGGGTGCCGACTGGCGGTCGCCCTCCCGCACGGTCGTCCGCAGCTACCTGGCGGCACTCGCCGAGCGGCGACTCTCCGCGTCCGCCGTGGGTGGACGGCTTGCCGCCGTCCGAGCCCTCTATCGCGACGCGATCCGCGACGGCGTCCTCGACACCGATCCGCTCGTCGGCGTCCGCAGCCCGCGCCGGCCGGGACGGCTGCCGCGCGTGCTGAGCACCGCGGAGGCCGGGCGGCTCGTCTCCGCACCGGCCGCGGGAGGGGCGGAGGCCGGCGTCACGGGCCAGGCCGCCGCACGGCGGGACGCCCTTGCCCGCCGCGACGCCGCCATCCTGGAGCTGCTCTACGCCACCGGCATGCGCATCAGCGAGCTCGCGAGCCTCTCGCTCGGTCGGCTCGACGTCGGGCGCCGGCGCCTCCGCGTCGTGGGCAAGGGGAACAAGGAGCGCGAGCTGCTGTTCGGTGGCCCGGCGGCCGCGGCGCTCACCGCCTACCTCGCCGGTGCGCGGCCACGGCTCGCGGCGCTGTCCGCCGGTTCCGCCGGCGACCGGGTCTTCCTCAATGCCGCCGGCACGCCGCTCACCGACCGCGGCGCGCGGATGGTCGTGGACAAGTGGGTGGGGCGCACCGGGATGCCGCCCCGCACCTCGCCGCACACGCTCCGCCATTCGTTCGCGACGCACCTGCTCGAGGGTGGCGCCGACCTGCGCAGCGTCCAGGAGCTGCTCGGCCACGCCAACCTCGCCACCACCCAGATCTACACGCATCTCTCCGACGCTTCGCTGCGGTCGACGTACCGCGCCGCGCATCCGCGCGCCGGCCGCGCGCGCGCCGGCCGGTGACGCAGGGCACGGGCGGGGAGACGCAGCCGGGCGGGCCGCCGGAGCCGGAGGCGACCTCGATCGCGGGAACCGGCAGCGAGGGGTCGCGACCGACCGCGGCGCGGGTCCTCGTCAACGCCAGCCTCATCCTCACCGTCGCGGCGCTCGCGAGCCGCCTGCTCGGCTGGGTGCGGCTGCTCGTCATCGGCTCGCAGTTCGGCGCCAGCCGTGAGCTCGACGCCTACTTCGCCGCGTTCCGCATCCCGGACGCCATCTTCCAGCTCGTCGTCGCCGGAGCGCTCTCGGCCGCCCTGATCCCGGTCTTCAGCAGCTACCGGGCACGTGAGCAGGAACGCGAGGCATGGCGCCTCGCGAGCAGCGTCATCAACCTCGTCGTCATCGCGCTGGCCGGGCTCAGCTTCGTCATGGCGATCTTCGCGCCCCTCATCGTGCCGGTCGTGACGCCCGGCTTCGACGCGCCGACGACCGAGCTCACGATCCGCATGACGCGGGTCATGCTCCTCAGCCCGGTGTTCATCGGCATGGGAGCCGTCGTCAGCGGGATCCTCAACTCCTACGAGCGCTTCGCCATCCCCGCGCTCGCGCCGCTTGCCTACAACCTGGCCATCATCCTGGCCGCGATCGTCATCGCGCCGATCATGGGCGTCGAGGGGCTGGCGGTGGGCGTCGTCATCGGCTCGCTGCTCCATCTCCTCGTCCAGCTGCCACAGCTCGGGCGCGTCGGCCAGCGCTACGACCTCACCATCGGTCTGCGTCACCCGGGGGTGCGGCAGGTCCTGTGGCTGATGGGGCCGCGGATGCTGGGCCTCGCCGCCGGGCAGCTGAACTTCATCGTCTCAACCGTGCTGGCCAGCGGCCTGCCGGAGGGGAGCGTGACCGCCTACAACTACGCGTTCCAGCTGTCGCAGATCCCGGTCGGCGTCCTGGGCGTCAGCGTCGCCGTCGCCCTCTTTCCCAGCCTGTCGCGTGACGCCGCGCTCGGACGGGTGAGCGAGATCCGGCGGCAGGTCGCCGGCAGCCTGCGGATCCTCGTCTTCCTCGCCGCCCCGCTCACCGCGATCATGATCGTGCTCGCCCAGCCCCTCGCCGCGGTCTTCTTCCAGTACGGGCTCTTCAGCGCGCGCTCGACCGAGCTCACCGCCCGCGCCCTCGCCTACTTCGCCATCGGCCTCGTCGGGCACATCGTGGTTCACGTGCTCACGCGCGCCTTCTACGCGATGCAGGACACCCGGACGCCGGTGACCTGGGCGATCATCGCGGTGGCCATGAACGTCCCACTCATGATCGCGTTCGTCGGACCGATGGGCGTCGAGGGCCTGGCGCTGGCCCTCTCGCTGTCGGCGGTCGCGGAGGTGATCGGCCTCGTCTGGGCACTGCGGCGGCGCATCGAGAGCGTGGAGGAGGCATCGGTCCTGCGTTCGGCGGGGCGCTCGTTCGTCGGCGGGCTTGCCGCCGCGCTGCTCATGCTCGGGGGGCTCACCGTCGCCCAGTCGTGGTTCGCGGGTCTGCTCGCGCACGGCCTCGGCCGGCTCCTCATCCTCGCTGCCCTGTCGGCGGCCGGGGTCGCCGTCTTTGCCCTCGTGGCGGCCGCGCTCCGTGCGCCGGAGCTCGACCAGGTCCGCGCGCAGCTCGGCCGCCGCTTCCGGCGGAGCCGGGCATGATCCGCGTTCGGCCGGCGGTCGACACCGATGCCGATGCCTGGCAGGTGATGCTCGGCGCGACCGCGTCGGGCGACTTCCTGCATGACTGGGCCTGGGCCAGCGTGGCCGCCTTCGACGGCCAGCCCCAGCGCCGCTTCGTGGCCGAGGATGATGGGCAGCTCGTCGCGCTGGTCGCGGCCCAGGTGCGTGGCCTGCCGCTCGGCCGCAGCTTCTGGTACGTGCCACATGGTCCGGTCCTCGACTACGACGCGCCCGGCGCCGGAGAGCGGCTGCGGGCGGTGGTCATCGGGTTGCGCGAGGCGGCACGCCGAGGCGGCGCGATCGCCGTGAAGCTCGAGCCGCGGGTCACCGCCGCAAGCCCTCACGCCGCCCTGTTCGGACGGCTCCACCTGCGTCCGGAGCCGGCCACGATCCAGGTCGGGCAGACGCGCCTGGTCGCTCTCGCCGACGATGACGATCTGCTCGCGGGATTCGACAAGGACACGCGTTACGCCGTGCGCCGCGCCGAGCGGGAGGGTGTGACGGTGAGGACCTTCACGGATGCGACGGACGCCGAGCCGATCGATCGCCTGCACGACCTCGTCACCGAGACCCAGGCACGTGCCGGCTTCCCGCTTCCGGCGCGCGACCGGTACCGTCTCGCGTGGCGGGAGCTCGGCGGCGCCGGTCGCGCCCGCATCCTCGAGGCGCGCCACGGCGAGCGCCTGCTCGCCTCGGCGATGCTCGTCGTCGAGGGGCTGTGGTCGTTCTACCTCTTCTCCGGATCGATCCGCGAGGCGCCGGGCGAACCGAAGCGCTACGCGAGCTACGCCCTCCAATGGGCCATGATGCGCGACGCTCGGGCACAGGGCGCCCGGGTCCACGATCTATGGGGCATCGCGCCGCCCGGCGCCGGGCCCGACCACGCCTGGCACGGCGTCGGACTGTTCAAGAAGGGCTTCGGCGGCCAGGAGGTCGTCTGGGCCGGGACCTGGGACCTCGTCACCGATCCTGCCGCGTACCGGCTGCGAACGGCGACTGGCATGCTGCGCGGCGGCCTGCGGCGCGTCCTTGCCGCGCCGCTCGCTCTGATGCGGCGGTCGCGCCGATGAGCACGGCACGCGCCATGGGCCTCGGCTCGCTCACCGATGTCATCGGTCCGGAGCGCGTCGTGGGCCTGCCGGTCGGCGAGGTGATGGCGCTCGCGTATGACTCGCGACGCGTCGTCCCCGGCACGCTGTTCTTCGCCGTCCCGGGCGACCACGTCGACGGGCACCGGTTCGTGCGCGATGCGGCGGCGGCCGGCGCGGTCGGGGCGGTGGTCGAGCGGGAGCTCGACGGGGTCGACATCCCGCAGCTCGTGGTCGACCGCACCCGGCGTGCGCTCGCCGATGCCGCCGACGCGTGGTTCGACCGCCCGAGCGAGCGACTGCAGGTCATCGGCATCACCGGCACCGACGGCAAGACGACGACCAGCTTCCTGGCGGTCGAGCTCCTGCGGGCGGGTGGCCGCCGGCCGGGCATGATCGGCACCGTGGCCGCGGACGTTGGGGATGAGCGGCGGCCGAACGACGATCGCAACACGACCCCCGAGTCGCTCGAGCTCCAGGAGCTCCTCGCCGAGATGGTGGCGGCCGGCAACGACAGCGTGGTGATGGAAGCGACGTCGCACGGGCTGGCGCTCGAGCGGACGCGGAACTGCCGGTTCGACGTCGGCGTGATGACCACGGTGACGAGCGAGCACCTCGAGTTCCACGGCTCGGTCGAGGCGTACCACGCGGCGAAGGCGCGCCTGTTCGAGGAGGCGCCGCTGGCGATCCTCAACGCGGACGAGCCGACGTACGCGTACTTCCGCGAGCGCGCGCGAGATCGGTTCCTGACGTACGCCATCGACGCCGATGCGGACGTCCGGGCGCGCGATCTCGTCTCCGACGCGGACGGCAGTCGCTTCACGCTCCACGCCCCGTCCTGGAGCGGCGAGGTGCGGCTGCCGATGCCGGGCCGGTACAACGTGTCGAATGCGCTGGCTGCGCTCTCGGTCGCCCAGGCCGAGGGGATCGACCTGGCGGTCGCCGCCGCCGCGCTCGCGCGCACGGCCGGCGTGCCGGGTCGGATGGAGCGGATCGACGCCGGCCAGCCGTTCGGCATGGTCGTCGACTACGCGCACACCGCCGACTCGCTGGCGAAGGTGCTGCGCACCCTGCGGCCGGTGACTCGCAACCGGCTCATCGTCGTGTTCGGGTCGGCGGGGGAGCGCGACCCCACGAAGCGGCCGGCGATGGGACGCGCGGCCGCGGAGCTCGCCGACTTGTCGATCGTGACGGACGAGGATCCGCGCCTCGAGGATCCGCGGCGCATCAACGAGCAGATCGCCGACGGGGCGCGGGAGGCGGGCGCGGTCGACGGCGAGTCGCTCGTGGTCATCGACGATCGCACCGCCGCCATCCGTCACGCGGTCGAGGTGGCGGGGGAGGGGGACGTCGTCCTCCTCGCCGGCAAGGGCCACGAGGCGTCGATCTTCTACGACACCCGCAAGCTGCCATGGGACGACCGGCGCGTCGCGCGCGAGGCCCTGGCGGCGGCGGGCTGGGCGGCGTCCCGTGGCTGAGCTGCGGGCCTTCGTGGTCGACGACGCCGAGCGCTGGAACGCGTTCGTCGAATCTGCGCCGCACGCCGCGTTTCCCCAGCTCTGGGAGTGGGGCGAGCTGCGCCGGCCGTTCGGCTGGCATCCGCTGCGGCTCGCCGTCGGGGCACGGCCGGAAGAGCCGCTCGCCGGCGCGCAGGTCCTGCTGCGGGACATCCCGGGCATCGGCTGGCGGCTCGGCTATGCGCCGCGCGGCCCGGTTGGCATGCTCGACGACGCGGCAGTGCGCGATGCGCTCGTTGCGGCGCTGCGTGCGCTCGGCCGCCGGGAGCGGATCGCGACGCTCAAGGTGGATCCCGCCGCGACGGCCGCCGACCCGCTCGGGGCAGCGCTGCTCGCCCCGCCGTGGCGCGCCGCGGACAAGGTCCAGCCCCCGTCATCGCGGATCCTCGACCTCACCCGCGGCGAGGATCAGCTGCGCGCCGAGCTGAAGAAAAAGCATCGCCAGTACGTGAATAAGGCGGAGCGCGCGGGTGTGACGGTGGAGTGGCTGACCGGTGACGCATCGCCGGCGGAGGTGGCGCGCGGCCTCGCCGACTTCATGCGCATCTACCAGGCCACCGCTGAACGCGGCGGATTCGTGGCCCGCGCCGGCGCCTACTACGAACGGGTCTGGCAGCTGTTCGCGCCGGGCGGTCGGGCGCGCCTCGCGTTCGCCACCCTCGACGGGGAGCGGGTTGCGACGCTCTTTCACTTCCTCACCGGCCCACGGGTCGCCGAGGCCTACGGCGGCATGACCGAGGGTGGGGCCGACTCGCGCGCGAACTACCTCCTGAAGTGGGAGGCGATCCGCGCCTTCCGCGCCGAGGGCCGGACCAGCTACGACCTGTGGGGCATCGCGACCGGCGGCATCGCGCAGTTCAAGGAGGGCTTCGGCGGCGAGGTCCACCGCTACATCGGAGCGCGCGACCTGCCGCTGCGGGCTCCCGTCGATGCGCTGCTGCGCGTGGCGCTGCCCGCCTACGGGATGGCCCAGCGGCTGCGGCTCCGGCTCGCCGGACGCCGCCTGGTGGCAAGCGATGACTGACCAGGCACCGATGACGACCGAGAGCTCCGGCAGCGGCGTGCGGATCGTCGCCGCCCAGGCCGCCGATCGAACGCGCTGGGACGCCTTCGTCCGCGGGCGGCAGGAGGGCGATCCGCTCCAGACCTGGGCGTGGGGCGAATGCGCCGCCCTGGCAGGTGAGCCGCCGGTGCGGATCCTGGCCGAGACCGCCGACGGTCGCGTGCGCGGGGTGGCGCAGGCGCTCGTGCGACCCGCCGGAATGGGGCGCAGCGTCGGCTACGTGGCGCACGGCCCGATCTGGGAGCGCGAGGCGCCCGACGCGGACCGGCTGCTCGGCGCGCTGCTCGACGGGCTCCGCCAGGTCGGTCGGGTTCAGCGCGCGATCGTGGTCAAGCTCGACCCGCGCGGCACCGGTGACGACGACGGCGCCATCGCGTCGCGCCTCACCGCCTACGGGTTGCACCGGACCGATGACCTCCAGGCTCCCACGACCCGCGTCGTCGACCTCGCCGACGGCGGCGAGGCGCTGATGGCGTCGTGGCATGCCGATGCGCGCCGCCTGTCGCGCCGCAGCGAGCGCGAGGGCGTGACCGTCGAGATCCATGACGATGCCGACCCCGCCGCGCTCGCCGCCTTCCACCACCTGCTGGAGGTGACCGCCGAGCGCGCCGACTTCCGGGTCCGCAGCCTCGAGTTCCTCACCGCGCTCGCCACCGCGTCCACGGCCGGCGACGGCTGGTACCTCGGCCTGGCACGGGTCGATGGGACGGCGATCGCCGGCATGGCGATGCCGCGCATGGGGGATCGGGCGTACTACCTCTACGGCGCGTCGCTGCGCGACCCCGCCTACAAGCACAAGTACGGCCCGTACGCCGTGATGGCCGCGCTCCAGCGCCGCATGGCGGCGGACGGCGTCCGCGCCCTCGACCTGTGGGGCGTCGTCGAGGCAGACGATCCGACCGCGGACCCGGCATGGGAAGGCTTCTCGGCCTTCAAGCGCACGTTCGGCGGCACGTCGCTCCGCCACCCCGGCACGTTCGACCTCGTCATCGATCGCTGGTGGCACGCGGCGCGCGAGACGCGGCAGCGGGTGAAGCGACTGCTCGCGCGGCGCTGACCGCCGGCCCGCCGATCCGGAGCGCGCGCGGGCCCGTGCTACGATGCGCCGACCATGGACCTGGCCCGCCTTCGTGCGGCGCCGGCGGCGGTCATCCAGCGCATCAGCCGCACATCGGACCCGGCGTCGGGCACGCCCACCATCGCAGACGTCGTCGCTGAGGCGCAGCGACACCGGCCGAGTGTGAACGTCGGCCTCCTGGAACGTGCCCACGACCTGGCGGTGACCGCCCACGAGGGCCAGCTGCGTGCGTCGGGCGAGCCGTACGTCGTGCACCCGATCGCAGTCGCCTACGAGCTCGCGCAGCTCCAGATGGACGCGGAGACCCTCGCCGCCGCGCTGCTCCACGACGTCCCCGAGGACACCGACGTCACCCTGCCCGAGATCGAGAAGCGCTTCGGGCGTGAGGTGGCGCGCCTCGTCGACGGGGTGACGAAGCTGTCGAAGTTCGGCAGCGCGCGGACGATGGAGGAGCAGCAGGCCGAGAACATCCGGAAGATGTTCATGGCCATGGCCGAGGACGTCCGGGTCGTCATCATCAAGCTCGTCGACCGGCTCCACAACATGCGGACGCTCAGCTACCTCCCCGCCGACAAGCAGGCGCGTATCGCGCGCCAGACGATGGAGATCTACGCGCCGCTCGCCCACCGCCTCGGCGTGTGGCAGATCAAGTGGGAGCTCGAGGACCTGTCGTTCAAGTACCTCGAGCCCGATGCGTACCGGAAGCTCGTCACCATGCTCGCCGACCGTCGCAAGGCGCGCGAGAGCTACGTGAACAAGAGCATCGGTGTGCTGCGCAAGGAGCTCGCCCGGCTGGGCATCACGGCCGAGATCAGCGGCCGCCCGAAGCACCTCTACAGCATCCACAAGAAGATGGAGCGCAAGGGAGCGGAGTTCAACGAGATCTACGACATCCACGCCATCCGCGTGCTCGTCGAGGACGTGAAGGACTGCTACGCCGCGCTCGGCGTGGTGCATTCGCTGTGGCGGCCGATCCCCGGCCAGTTCGACGACTACATCGCGATGCCGAAGGCGAACATGTACCAGTCGCTGCACACCGCGGTCATCGGTCCGGAGGCGAAGCCGCTCGAGGTCCAGATCCGCACGAAGCAGATGCACGAGGTGGCAGAGGCCGGCATCGCGGCGCACTGGCGCTACAAGGAGGGCTCGCGCGGCGACCGCCGCTACGACGAGAAGCTCGCCTGGGTGCGGCAGCTCATCGACTGGCAGCGCGAGGTCAGCGACGCCACCGAGTTCGTGGAGGGCCTGAAGCTCGACGTGTTCCAGGACCAGGTCTTCGTCTTCACCCCGAAGGGTGACGTCAAGGACCTCCCCGCCGGCGCGACGCCGCTCGACTTCGCGTACCGGATCCATACCGATGTCGGCCACCGCACGATCGGCGCGAAGGTGAACAACCGCCTCGTGCCGCTCGACTACAAGCTCCGGAACGGCGACATCGTCGAGATCGTGACCACGAAAGCCGCGCACGGTCCGTCGCGCGACTGGCTGAACATCGTGCGCACCTCGCACGCGCGGGAGAAGATCCGCGGCTGGTTCCGCCGCCAGCAGCGCGACGAGAACATCGAGCAGGGCCGCGAGCTGCTCGACCGCGAGCTGCGCCGCCTCGCGCACGAGACGCTGGCATCGGTCTCGGTCGACCAGCTGACCGAGATCGCGAGCCAGCTCAGGTACCGCGAGCTCGACGACTTCTACGCCGCCATCGGCTACGGCGCCGTGTCGCCGGCGAGCGTGGTCAGCAAGCTCGAGATCCACGACGACGTCGAGATCACCCTTCCCGAGGTCGCGCCGACGGCCGCGGCGCCATCCACGACGGGCGTGCGCGTCAAGGGCGTCGGGGACCTGCTCGTGCGATTCGCGAAGTGCTGCTCGCCGATCCCCGGCGACGCCATCGCCGGCTACGTGACCCGCGGCAAGGGCGTCACCATCCACCGCGCCACCTGCCCATCGGTCCTGTCGGAGCGGGACATCGAGCGTCTCATCGACGTGGAGTGGGAGAGCGTCGACGCGCAGACCTACCCGATCACGGTGCGGATCGAGGCGAACGACCGGCCCGGGCTGCTGAACGACATCACGAACGTGGTGGCGGAGGCCAAGGTGAACATCATCGCGGCGTCGATCGGCGTCGCCCCGGATGGGATGGCGCTCATCACCGCCACGCTCAAGGTCACGAGCCTCGAGCAGCTGTCTCGCGTCCTGTCTCGGATCGAGCGCGTGCGCGACGTGACCAGCGTCACCCGCGAGGTGCGCTGACCGTGAAGGGCGATCGCGTGGAGGCGGTGGTCGACACCGGCCAGGGCGGCACCCAGACGTTCGAGATCACCGCCACGAAGGCGGGACGCCGGGTCGAGGTGACGACCGCGCGCGGCGTGGTGGAGGTCTCCGAGGTCACGCGGTCCGGCACGCCGGTCCGCACTGGCCGCTTCATGGCCACGCGGCTCGTGGCCCTGGTCGAGCATCCCGCGGCTGAGGTGAGCGACCGCGGTGTGGAGGTCTCGACCCGTCGACGACTCGGGGCCGGCACGAGCGAGTAACGACGGTGGGGAGGCGAGCGATTGCTGGCAGTGGCGGTCGTCCTGCTTGCCGGTTGCGGGTCCCTGGTGGTGGACCGGAACGACCGGGTATTCGGAGGGATGGGCCGATCCGGCGACCTCGTCGAAGCTGCGCCGCTTGAGCTGCGCGGTGCCATGAGCCGGGAGCGGGCGGTGGCGATCGCCTCGCATGCGGCGGGAAAGCCGTCGGATGCCGTGGCGTCGGCAACGCTCGGTCGCTTCGAGACCATCGCCGTGCCCCAGGCACCGAGGATCGTATGGGCGATCGTCTGGCAGGAATCTTCGAACTGGCAGGCGGTCCTCGTCGACGCGTTTGATGGGGCGATCGTCAGCCAGATGTCCGGGAACCGGTAGTCCACCGGCCACGCCTCGGTACACTCGGCGCCTGATGGCGAACCTCAAGATCACGGCCCCACGCGGCACCCGCGACCTCCTGCCGGACGAGGCCCCGCGCTGGGACCGCGCCGAATCGGTCGCCCGCGACCTGGCCCGCCGCTACGCCTTCGAGCGCATCGAGACGCCGCTCTTCGAGCGGGTCGAGCTCTTCGCGCGCGGGCTCGGCGAGAGCAGCGACGCGGTCGAGAAGGAGATGTTCCGCGTGGGCGGGGCGCGGGGCAGCGACGAGGAGCGCGCCGAGTGGGCGCTGCGCCCCGAGCCGACGGCGGGCATCGTGCGCGCCTACGTCGAGCACGGGATGCACGTCCGCCCCGGGCCCCTCCGGCTCACGACCATCGGTCCGATGTTCCGCTACGACCGCCCGCAGGCCGGACGCTACCGCCAGTTCACGCAGTGGGACGTCGAGGTCATCGGCGACGCGGGGCCGGCCGTCGACGCCGAGCTCGTCGAGCTCGCGCATCGGTTCTACCGCGACGTCGGCCTGGCCGGTGTCACCGCCCGCATCAACTCGATCGGCGACGCGACCTGCCGTCCCGCCTACCGCGAGGCGCTGATCTCGTACTTCAGCGCGCACGCGCAACGCCTGACCGATGACTCGCGGCGGCGGCTGCAGGTCAACCCGCTCCGGGTCCTCGACGACCGGCTGCTCGACCCGGAGCTCGCCGCCGGCGCGCCGAAGAGCATCGACCACCTGTGTGACGCGTGCCGCGAGCATTTCGCCGCCGTGCTCGCCATCCTCGACGGCCTCGGCCTCGCGTACGAGGTCGACCATCGCCTGGTCCGGGGGCTCGACTACTACACGCGGACGAGCTTCGAGTTCTACGCCGCCGGGCGCGAGGGACAGCAGGACGCGCTCGGCGGAGGGGGCCGCTACGACGGCCTCGTCGAGCTCCTCGGTGGGCCCGCCACGCCGGGGATCGGCTTCGGGATCGGCCTCGACCGGACGGTGCTCGCGGTCGAGGCTGCCGGCGTGGAGCCGCCGGTCGGCGCGCCGCTCGTGGCGGTGGTCGGCGCGAGCGACGACCTCGTCGCCCGACTCCGGGTTGCGACTGCGCTCCGCGACGCCGGGCTCGCCGTCCGCTCCGACGGGTCGACGCGGAAGCTGGGCCGGCAGCTCGAGTCGGCCTCGAAGGCGGGCGCTCGATGGGCGGTCATCGTGGGTGACGGTGAACGCCTGGCGCTCAAGGACATGGCGAGCGGGGTGCAGCGCGACGAGGTCACGGTCGACGACGTCATCGGGCTCGTCTGAGCGACGAGCCGGGCGTCATTCCGGGGTCGGCCGGCCGGGCCGCAGGACGAGCGTCGCGGCGCCGAGGCTGAGGATCAGCACGCCGACGCCGAAGAAGACGGGCACGGTGAGCCCGGTGTCGACATCGGTGCGCATGCCGGCCGCGGTGAGGACGACGACGCTCCCCCAGAGGATCGCGAGCACCGCCCCGCAGGCGATGAGCATGGAGCCGAGCTCCGGCCAGCGACCGTCGCCGCGGTAGTGCAGCGCGAGCAGCGCGAACCCGCCGAGGAGGAGCGAGAGGAAGATCGGCGCCACCACGAAGATGCTGCACAGGAAGCCGATGAGCGCGCCGCAGGCCGCCGCCAGCGCGACCGGGTGCCAGCGCGGCAGCTCGGCGATGACGCCGACCTTCTCGAGCCCGCCCATGACCAGGAGCACCGCGAGCACGGCGCAGAGGGCCAGGAAGGCGACGAGGAACGGATTCATTCGGCGCCGATGATACGCAGGCCATCCGCTACCATGGCCGACCCATGTCGACGAGCGCGCGCCCCACGTCCCTGCGCACCCACACCTGCGGCGAGCTGCGCGCGGACGCGGTCGGCGAGCGCGTCACGCTGGCCGGCTGGGTCCATCGCCGCCGCGACCACGGGCATCTGACGTTCTTCGACCTCCGCGACCGCCACGGCATCACCCAGGTCGTGACCTCCTCGGACGACGCGCCGGCGGCGCACGCGGCGGGCGAGGCGGCACGGAACGAGTGGGTCATCCAGGTCGGCGGCGTCGTGCGCGCTCGCCCCGAGGGGACGACGAACGCGGAGCTCGCCACCGGCGAGATCGAGGTCGCCGTCGATGCGCTCACGATCCTCAACCCGAGCCGCGTGCCGCCGTTCTACGTCAACGAGGAGCAGCCCGGCCTCGACGAGTCGCTGCGCCTGAAGCATCGGTACCTCGACCTCCGTCGGCCGCCGATGCAGGAGCGGATCCTCATGCGCTCGCGCCTCGCGGTGGCGATCCGCCGCGCGCTCGACGACGAGGGATTCGTCGAGATCGAGACGCCGACCCTCATTCGCAGCACGCCCGAGGGGGCGCGCGACTTCGTCGTCCCGTCGCGGCTGCGGCCCGGCGAGTTCTACGCCCTGCCGCAGAGCCCACAGGTCCTCAAGCAGCTCCTCATGGTTGCTGGCTACGACCGCTACTTCCAGCTCGCGCATGCCTACCGCGACGAGGACATGCGCGGCGACCGGCAGCCGGAGCACACCCAGGTCGACATCGAGATGAGCTTCGTGACCGAGGAGGACGTCATCTCGACCATCGAGCGCGTCGTGACCCGCGTCGCGAAGGAGATCGTGCCGGACCGGCCACTCCTCGCCGAGCCGTTCCCGCGCCTGACCTACGAGGACGCGATCGCCCGCTACGGCTCCGACAAGCCGGACCTCCGGTTCGGGATGGAGCTCGTCGACCTGACCGATGCCGTGCGCGCGGTCGATTTCCGGGTCTTCGCCGAGCCGATCGCCGCGGGTGGCGCGGTGCGCGGGATCGTGGCGCCCGGCTGCGGCGACTACTCGCGCAAGCAGCTCGACGAGCTGACCGATCTCGCCCGGCGGCACGGGGCGGCCGGCCTCGTCCACCTCGCGGTCCAGGACGACGGCACGTTCCACGGTCCCGCCGCCAAGTTCCTGGCCGGCCACGAGGCCGAGCTGCTCGCCGTCACCGGTGCGGCGGCGGGCGACCTCATCCTCGTCGTCGCGGACCCTGACCGCGTCGCCGCGGCGGAGGCGCTCGGCCACGTTCGCCTGGCGATGGGGGATCGGCTCGGGCTGCGGACGCCGGGCACGCTGGCGTACGTCTGGATCCACCGCTTCCCGATGTTCACGTGGGATGCCGAAGGCAACCGCTGGGACGCGACCCACAACCCGTTCAGCGCACCGGCCCCGGAGGACGTCGACCGGATGGAGGCAGACCCGGCATCTGTGCATGCCCAGCAGTACGACCTTGCCCTCAACGGCTGGGAATGCGGTGGCGGCTCGATCCGCATCCACCAGCGGCCGCTGCTGGAGCGGGCGTTCGCGCTCATGGGCCACACGATCGAGGGCATGCGCGACCAGTTCGGCGCCCTCCTCGACGCGCTCGAGTACGGCGCCCCGCCGCACGGCGGGATCGCCATCGGCCTGGACCGATGGGCGGCGCTCTACGCCGAGGTCGACAACATCCGCGAGGTGATGGCCTTCCCGAAGACCCAGTCGGGCACCGACCTCATGCTCGACGCACCCTCGCCCATCGCCCCCCAGCAGCTGGACGAGCTTCACCTCCGGATCGAGGAGGTCCCCGCGCGGCCGGCCGACCCGCGCTAGCGAGGGCGTCGGTGCCCGGGTTCCTATAATCACCGGCAATGGCGATCTACCTCGACCACGCGGCGACGTCGCCGCTGCGGCCGGAGGTGCTCGAGGCGATGCTTCCGTACCTCATCGAGCACACCGGCAACCCCTCGAGCCTGCACGCCGCCGGGCGGCGCGCGCGCCAGGGCGTCGACGAGGCACGCGAGACGATCGCCGCCCTCATCGGTGCCCGACCGCGCGAGGTGGTGTTCACCTCCGGCGGCACCGAGGCGGACAACCTTGCCCTCAAGGGCGTCGCGTGGGCCGCCAGCGGTCGCGGCAAGCACCTCGTCACCACCGCGGTCGAGCACAAGGCGGTTCTCAACGCGGCAGCTGTCCTGGAGCGGCACGGGTTCGAGGTCACCGTCCTGCCGGTCGACGGATCCGGGCGCGTTGACCCTGGCGCGGTTGCCGCCGCGCTCACGGAGCGGACGACGCTGGTGAGCGTGATGGCCGCGAACAACGAGGTCGGCACGCTGCAGCCGATCGCGGAGATCGGCGAGATCGTGCGCGACCACCGCGCGCTGTTCCACGTCGACGCCGTCCAGTGGGCGGCCCATCTGTCGATCGATGTCGACGCCTGGCAGGCGGACCTCGTCAGCCTCTCCGGCCACAAGCTCGGCGGCCCGAAGGGCGTCGGCGCGCTGTTCGTGCGCCGCGGCACGCAGCTGCTGCCCCAGCTCCAGGGCGGATCGCAGGAGCGCCAGCGGCGCGCGGGGACGGAGGACGTGCCCGCCATCGTCGGCTTTGGTGTCGCCTTCGCGCTCGTCCACGCCAGCGCGCCCGAGCGTGAGGCCGAGCATGCGCGCCAGCTCGATCTCACGCGCCGTCTTCGCGATGCCCTCACTGACGTTCCCGGCCTCACCTGGACGGGCGATCCGCGCGCGCGCCTGCCCGGCACGGTGAGCGCGGTGATCGACGGTGTCGAGGGCGGCGACCTCGTCGCGGCGCTCGACCTCGAGGGCGTCGAGATCTCGACCGGCAGCGCCTGCACGTCGGGGAGCACCGAGCCGAGCCACGTCCTGCTCGCGATGGGAATCGAGCCGCACGTCGCCCACGGGTCGTTCCGGATCACGATCGGCCCCACGACCACGAGCGACGAGATCGACCGCGCGGCGTCGATCCTGCCCGCGATCGTTGCGCGCCTCCGGGGCGGCGTCCCGGCTTCGGTGGTGAGCGCGTGAGCGGCCGCATCGTGGCCGCCATGAGCGGGGGCGTCGACTCGAGCGTGGCGGCCGCGCTCCTTGCCGCCGAGCAGCGTGACGGCGGTCCGGACGTGGTGGGCGTGTGGATGCGCCTCTCCCCGGACGAGGGCGAGGGCCACGAGCTGCGTCGCAGCTGCTGCTCGCCGGACGCGGCCGACGATGCGCGCCGGGTGGCGCAGCTGGCCGGCATCCCGTTCTTCGTCCTCAACCTCGAGCGTGAGTTCGGCTCGAAGGTCATCGACGCCTTCGTCGACGGCTACCTCGACGGCGCCACCCCGAACCCGTGCCAGGCGTGCAACCAGCACATCAAGTTCGACGCGCTCCTCCAGCGCGGTCTCGCGGCCTACGGTGCCGACGCGGTGGCCACCGGGCACTACGCACGGGTCGCGACCGATGCCTGCGGCCGGCACCACCTGCGGCGCGCGCGCGACATCGCGAAGGACCAGACCTACTTTCTCTGGACGCTCACCCAGGCGCAGCTGGCGGCGACGCGCTTTCCGCTCGGGGAGCTGACGAAGCCCGAGGTGCGCGCGATCGCGGCCGAGCTCGCGCTGCCCACCGCCGCGAAGCCGGAGAGCCAGGAGATCTGCTTCGTCCCGCTCGGCGATTACCGCGCGCTGCTCGCCGAGCGGCGCGGCTACGACGGCGAGCCGGGTCTCATCGTCGACGCCGACGGGACCGAGGTCGGCACGCACACCGGCTACGCGCACTACACCGTGGGCCAGCGGCACGGGCTCGGGCTCGCGCTGGGCGAGGCCGTCTACGTCCGAGAGGTCGTGCCGGCGACGAACACCGTTGTCATCGGTCGGCGCGACGAGATCGCGAGCCGGTCGTTCGTCGCGGCGGGCCGCCACTTCATCGCCGGCGAGCCTCCCGCGGACCGGTTCACGGCCGCGGTTCGCATCCGCCACCGGGCCGAGCCGGTCGCCTGCGAGGTGACGCTCGTCGGCGACGATCGGCTGGCGATCGAGACCGCGGAGCCGGTCTGGGCGCCGGCGCCGGGTCAGGCGGCGGTGCTGTATGACGGCGACGAGGTGCTCGGCGGCGCCCGGATCGCGCGGGCGGCATGACTCCCTGGATCGCGGTCGGCGTCCTCGGGGCGCTGGCCAACCTCTTCGCCTTCCTCGCCGTTCGCGGGCGCTGGGGACGGATGACGCTCGCCCTCGGCTTGGCGAGCCTGGCAGGCATGCTCGCTGGCAGCGCGATCGGGGACCGGGTGGGCCTCGACCTGCTCCGCATCGGCGACGTGGGGCTCGTGGCCGGCTCGATCGGTGCCCAGCTGGCGATGCTGGCGGCCCTGCTCCTGTCGACGATGGGGCCGCAGCCGGCAGCGTTGGACGAGGGGTGATGCGACATACTGCGTGCGCCGTGGCGGCGCACGGCATCCGTCCAGCAGCGAGGGTGCCATGGAGCTCGTGAGCGCGATCTTCAACGTGGGGGTCGGGCTCGGCGTGCTCCTCGTGGGCGCCGCGCTCCTGTATCTGGTCATCCAGACGACGCCGCTGCTGCGCGAGTCGCGAGCGCTGGCGGAGGACGCGCGCCGCCTGACGCGGCTGGCGGAGCAGGAGGCGCGGCCGATCCTCGCCCACTCGCGCGAGCTGGCCGCCAACGCGGAAGTCCTGTCCGAGGACGTGGCGGTGAAGCTGGACCGGCTCAACGACCTCATGAACGCGCTCCAGCACACGCTGGAGTCGGTGACCGTGACCGCCTCCCCCGGACGGGTGGCCTTCGGCTCGGTAGAATCGCCCTACCCACGGGAGGAGGATCCCTATCCATGACCAACTCCGGATTCGGCAGCTTCCTGGCCGGCATCGTGATCGGCGGCTTCGTCGGTGCGGCCATCGGCCTGCTCATCGCCCCCGAGACCGGGGACCAGATGCGGGAGCACGTCGGTGAGTTCGTCGACGCCAAGCGCTCCGCCTTCGGCGACGCGGTGAGCGAGGGCCGCGCCGCCGCCGAGCAGGCGCGCGCGGAGATGCTGGCCGAGTACGAGCTCGAGGCGGGCGCCGGAGGCGCCGTCTCGTAACCCGCCATCCCGCGGCGCCGGGCCGCATCACGCAGCAGGGTCGAGAGCCGGTGGGTACGCCGGCTCTCGCCGTTGTGGAGCATCCGAGCTGACCATGGAACCGAAGAGCGCGGCCGAGATCCGCGAGCAGTACCAGCGCTTCTTCGAGGCGCGCGGCCACACCCGCGTGCCCTCGGCGCCGCTGCTCGCGCGCGACGACCCGACGCTCCTGTTCGTCAACTCGGGCATGGCACCCTTCAAGCGCGTGCTGACCGGCGAGGAGAAGCGCGACTACGTCCGCGCGGTGGACTCGCAGCTCTGCCTCCGCGTCCAGGGCAAGCACAACGACTTCGAGGAGGTGGGGCGGACGCCCCGCCACCACACGCTGTTCGAGATGCTCGGCAACTGGAGCTTCGGCGATTACTTCAAGCGCGACGCCATCCACTGGGCCTGGCAGTTCCTGACCGATGAGCTCGGCATCCCGGGCGATCGCATCGCCGCCACCGTGTACACCGATGACGAGGAGGCGCGTGCGGTATGGGCCGACGAGATCGGGCTGCCGCCGGAGCGCCTCGTCCGCTGGGGGAATATCGCGGCCGGCGACGAGAAGAACTTCTGGCGCATGGGCGACACCGGCCCCTGTGGCCCGTGCAGCGAGCTGCACTACGACCGGGGTGCCCACCTTTCCGAAGGACCGGGCTGCGTGCCGGATCACTCCGAGCACTGCCCGCGCTGGCTCGAGGTCTGGAACCTCGTCTTCATGGAGTTCGACCGTGCCGCGGACGGGACGCTGACCCAACTGCCCTTCAAGAGCGTCGACACCGGGATGGGGCTCGAGCGCATCAGCTCGGTCGTGCAGGGCGTCGACTCGAACTACCGCACCGACCTGTTCGTGCCGATCATCGAGCGCCTGGCCGCGTTCATCGGCCACGACCCGGAGACGGTCGAGTCGGAGCGGTTCAGCTACCAGGTCGTGGCCGATCATTCGCGGGCGATGACGTTCCTCATCGGCGAGGGGATCGTGCCCGCCAATGACGGTGCCGGCTATGTCCTGCGCCGCATCATTCGCCGCGCGCTGCGCCACGGCCGCCTGATGGGCATCGCCCAGCCATTCCTGCGCGAGACGTGCGCGGTGGTGATCGAGCTCATGGGCGATGCCTATCCTCATCTCGTCGCGGAGCGCGACCGGATCCTCGATGCGGTGGCGGCCGAGGAGGCGAAGTTCGCCCGCACGCTC
Organism: uncultured Chloroflexia bacterium; assembly: GCA_963825905.1. Classification (GTDB taxonomy): domain Bacteria; phylum Chloroflexota; class Limnocylindria; order QHBO01; family QHBO01; genus JAICQM01. The sequence goes on from CAWGUL010000007.1 coordinate 287,633, forward strand.
GAGGCGGGGAGCGCGCGCCTGGCGGCTCTGGTTGCTGGTGGAGGCCAGCTCAGCGGAGAGGAGGCGTTTCGGCTGCACGATACCTTTGGCTTCCCGATCGATCTGACCGTCGAGATGGCCGCGGAGTCGGGCGTGACCGTCGACCGCGCCGGCTTCGAGGCGGCGATGGCGGAGCAGCGGGAGCGGTCGCGCGGCTCGGCCCGCGGCGGGCTCAGCCTGCCGGACGAGCTGAGCGGCCTGAGCAGCGAATTCATCGGCTACCCGAACCAGACCGATGCCGAGGGGCTGTCCGTCATCGGGGTGGCGGCGTCACCCGACGGTCGAACGCTCGCCGTGCTGGACCGGACGCCGTTCTACGCGGAGGGGGGCGGGCAGATCGGCGACCGTGGGACCCTCGTCGGAGCCGGCGGCACGCTGACCGTCGAGGACACGCAGCGCGTGGGGGACGCGATCGTCCACATCGGCTCGTTGGACGGCGAGCTGCCGCGCGGGGCAGCGGCGCGCGCAGAAGTTGACGCTGATCGGCGCTGGGCAGCGGCCCGCAACCACACCGCGACTCATCTCCTCCACCGGGCGCTGCGTGACGTGCTCGGCGAGCAGGCGAAGCAGGCTGGCTCGTACGTCGCGCCCGACGGGCTGCGCTTCGACTTTCCAGCGCAGGGCGCCACCCCGCGCGATGTCCTGCGCGAGGTCGAGCGGCGTGTGAACGAGCAGATCCGCCGCGATGCGGAGGTCACGCCGGAGACGATGTCGATGACCGCTGCGCAGGCGCTCGGGGCCGACATGTTCTTCGGCGAGAAGTACGTCCCCGAGTCCGTTCGGGTCGTGCAGGTCGACGGCTACAGCAGGGAGCTGTGCGGCGGGACGCACGTGGCGCGGACGGGGCAGATCGGCACGTTCCTCATCACCGGCGAGTCGAGCATCGGCGCCGGCCTGCGCCGGATCGAGGCGCTGACCGGCGCGGCCGCGACCGAGCTCATCGCGACCCGCCTCGCCGCCCTGCATGCCACCGCCACGCTGCTCGGCGAGCAGGAGGAAGCGGTCCCGTCCCGCGTGGAGACGCTCATCGGGCGCGTGCGCGAGGCCGAGAGGGCGGCACGAGCACCGGCATCGCGAGCGGCTCGGCTGGATGCGGCCGCGGCACTTGCCGGCGCCCAGGACGCGGGGAGCGCGAAGGTGGTCGTCGGCAGTTTCCCGGAGGCTGACGCCACGGCTTTGCGGACGCTGGCGGACGACCTGCGCGGTCTGACCGGGCGCTTCGCCGCCGTTCTCGCGGGCGCTGCCGGGGGGCAGCCCGCGATCCTCGTGGCGGCCAGCCGCGACCTCACCGGCGAGGGCTTCGACGCGGTCGCGGTCATCCGCGCCGTCGGCTCGCTCATCGGCGGCGGCGGCGGCGGGCGGCCGGACCTCGCGCAGGCGGGCGGCCGTGATGCCAGCCGCCTCGACGATGCGCTCCGCGAAGCGACGCGGCTCACCCTCGAGACGCTCGCGCGCCTCGAGGCCGGCTGAGCCTCGGCGGCTCGGGCACCGTGCAGGACCTCATCGGCCGCGTCGCAGGGCGCATGCGCGCCACGGGCGCCGGTCGCGGCGGACGCTCCCGGCCCTTGGCGATCACGGCGCTCGACATCGGCACCGAGTTCGCGAAGGTGCTCGTGGTGACCGCCGAGCAGCATCCGGATGGCGGGCTCGACGCCGTCGTGCGGGGCACCGGGCGACGCCGGCAGGGCCTCGCGCACATGCAATCGGGCACGGTCAGCGACATCGACGCGGTGGTTGCCAACTGCGCCGCCGCGCTCGCGGAGGCGGCCTCGATGGCCGGCCGGCGCCCGGGACCGGCCGTGATCGGCATCGCCGGCGAGCTCGTGAAGGGCACGACCTCGACCGTCGTCTCGCGGCGCGACGACCCGCGCGCGCCGATGACCGAGGCGGAGCTCGCCGGGATCGTCGAGCGCGCCCAGGAGTCGGCGCTCGCCGAGGCGGAGGGGCAGATCGCCTGGGAGGCGGGCGTGCCGCGCCTCGACGTGCGGCTCGTCCACGCCGCCATCACCGAGATCAAGATCGACGGCTACCCGGTGAGCAACCCGATCGGCTTCACCGGCGCGCAGGTCGAGCTCGCGCTGTTCAACGCGTTCGCACCGATGGTGCACCTCGGTGCGCTCCAGTCGGTCGCCGCCGCGCTGAAGCTCGAGCTGCTCGGCGTCATCGCCGAGCCGTACGCGGTGGCGACATGCCTGGACCCCGGTGAGCTCGGCGACGCCGGCGCGATCTTCATCGACGTTGGCGGCGGGACGACCGACGTCGCGCTGGTCCGGCGCGGCGGGGTGGCGGGCACGAAGATGCTCGCCCTTGGCGGCCGAGCGTTCACGAAGGGCCTCGCCGATCGGTTCGACCTCGCCTTCGCGCGTGCCGAGGCGGTGAAGATCGCGCTCGCCGACGGGGCGAAGCCGCCCGAGCCGATCGACGCCGACGCGGCGCGCCAGGTGCTCGCCACCGATGCCGCGGTGTGGCGACGCGGGGTGGCGCTCATGATCGAGGACCTCGCCGCCGGGGAGCTGCTCCCCGGCCGGATCTACGTCTGCGGCGGCGGCGCGCGGCTGCCGCAGGTGCACGAGGCGCTCGCCGACGACGCGTGGTGGCGTGAGCTGCCGTTCGCCCGCCGCCCGGCCGTGCGCCGCCTCGAGCCCGGCGAGATCCCCGGCATCCGCGACGCGACCGGCGAGCTGACGACGGAGCAGGACGTCACCCCGATCGCCCTGGCCCACCAGGCGCTCATCCTCGACGTGCAGACGAACGCCGCCGAGCGCGCCATGCGACGGGCGGTACGGAGCCTCGACCTGTGAGCGACGACACGAGCCTCATCTACCTCGAGCCGGACGACGAGATCACGACCGTCGTGCGCCGGCTGCGCGAGACCGATGCGCCGCGCGTCATCCTCGTCGCCCCAGGGCGCACAAAGGCGACCACCTCGGCGGTGGGACTGCGCCTCGTCGGGGCCGTGGCGCGCGACGAGGGGCGCGAGATCGTGCTCGTCGGCGACGCAGCCGCGCGCTCGCTCGCCGCCGAGGCGGGCATCGCGGCGGTGGCATCGGTCGCCGAAGCCCGCTCGCTCGCCGTCGGGGCGATTCCCGCGTCCGCAGGCACGGCCCCCGAGCGCGCGCGCATCTCCGTCGTGCGTGGCGAGCGGCGCCCCGACGGGCCCGTTCCCCAGCCGGCCGAGCCGGCCGCCCGGCCGCCAGTCGACCGCTTCGACGAGACGCGGCCGGTGCCGGTCGCGGCACCGGCGATCGCGCCACCGCGCGCCAAGCGGCGGACGGCCACGCGGCGCAGCCCCGATGCGCGACGCCTGCCCGGTGCCGCGGTCGCCGCGCTCTGCTGCTCGTCCTGCTCGGCGGCGTGGCGGGTGCCGCCGTCGTCCTGCCTGGGGCGACGGTGCGGATCGTGCCCGCCGCGCAGGCGATCGGTCCATTCAGCTACGACGTCGCGCTCCCGGTCGCCGGGACGGAGCAGGGGACGCTCACCGCCTCTGCCGACGGGACGGCCACCGGCGAGGACGTCCAGCTCGTTGCCGCCACCGGGACGGTGACGTTCCTGAACTACACCTACGTGGTCGTGGAGGTGCCGCAGGGCACGAAGGTGTCCGCCGCCGGCGGCACGGTTGTCTTCACGACCACCGAGCGCATCCTCGTGCCGGCCGGCGACCAGCCGAATCCGTTCGGGCCGATCGTGCCGGGCGAGGGGAGTGTGGGCGTCGTGGCGGCGGACGCGGGCAAGGGCGGCAACGTCCCCGCCGAGGCGATCGACACCGTGGAGCGGCGGATCGATTCGCGTCTCAAGGGCTTCCCGAGCCAGACCGGGCGGCGCGTCATCAACCCCGACGCGACGGCCGGCGGGGCGGAGAACCACCGCACCAAGGTCGAGCAGGCCGATGTCGACGCCGCCGTGAAGGCGGTGCGCGCGGATCTGGCTGCCCAGCTCGCCCGCGTCATCGCCGCCGATCCGACGCGCCTCTATCCGGCAGCGGCGGCGTCCGAGCCGCAGGTCACGGTTCCCGGTGACCTCGTCGGGGCGGTGGACACGCCGACGTTCACGCTCCAGGGCAGGCTGGACTTCGCTCAGCCGTACGTCGCGCAGGCGGACGCGGTGGCGGCGGCGCGGGCCAAGCTGGACGCCGACCCCGGCGCAGTGCCGGCGGGGATGGATGTCCTGCCCGATTCGGTCCACGTCACGCTCGGCAAGGGGACGGTCGACGGTTCGACGATCACCGTCGCTGCCACCGTCAACGCCGCGGCGGCGGCCCGCCTGGACGCCGACCGCGTCCGGGACCTCGTCTCCAACCGGAGCCCGGAGGCGGCGCGGGCAGCGCTCGCATCGCTCGGCACCGCCTCGGTGGAGCTGTGGCCCGGGTGGGTCAACGAGGTGACCGGGGTGCGGTGGCGGATCGACGTGAAGCTGCAGTCGGGGGTGGCGCCGGAGCCCAGCGGCTCGCCCGCCCCGGCGAGCCCCACCTCCACACCGTGACGCGGATCATCGGCATCGATCACGGCCTGCGGCGCATCGGGATCGCGGTGGGGGACACCGAGACCGGGATGGCGTTCGAGCGCGGCGCCGTCCGGATGCGGAGTCGATCGGCAGCCGTCGCGGAGCTGGCCGCGCTCGCGAGCGCCGAGGGCGCTGGTCGATTCGTGCTGGGTCTGCCGCTCCACGCGGACGGGAGCGAGGGCGAGCAGGCCGCCCGTGCACGCGACTTCGGCCTCGCGCTGGCGCAGGCATCGAACCTGCCGGTGTCGCTCGTCGACGAGCGCCTCACGAGCTGGGAGGCCGGCGAGGAACTGGCTGCCGCGGGCCGCCGGCCATCCCGCCGCTCCGGCGAGCTGGACGCCGCTGCCGCCCGCCTGATCCTGCAACAATATCTCGACGACCTGGCCGGCAGGGGGCGCGCCGGGAGCGACCCGTCGACCCACCCTGAGGAGCCTGCATGAGCCGTCGGATGCCCCGTCGCGAGCTGGAGGAGCGGCGCAATGCTCGCATGCGCGAGCTACGCGACCAGCGCGAGTCGCCCATCCGCCGTCGCCGCCGCCTCCAGCCGGTCGTCCTGCTCGCCTGGTTCGCCGGCGTCATCGCCGTGCTTGCCTTCCTCATCTTCGTCGGCTTCCTCGCGTTCGCGCCGCGGCTCATGTCGTGGGTCGAGTCGCACCCCGGCGCGATCGACAACGGCCTCGTCCACGACTTCGTCAGCTGGTACCAGCCGTCCGCGCTCGAGGACACTCCGGCCAGTGACAAGCGCAAGCGCGTCACCGTCGTGATCGCGAGCGGCATGACCGACGCCGCGATTGGCGACCTGCTCACCCAGCAGGGTGTGGTGCGCAGCCCCCTCGCGTTTCAATGGGCCGTGAAGTCGGCGAACCGCACCGGGACGCTGGCCTTCGGCACGTATGACCTGTCGCCGACCATGAAGCCATCCGAGATCGTGGCCACCCTGCGCGGGCAGGCGTTCGAGCAGACGGCGGTGACGATCCGCGAGGGCCTGCGGCTCGAGGAGATCGTGGCGACCTTCGCGGCCAGCGACATGACGATGAATATCGGTGAGTTCGCGAAGATCGTGAAGGACCCGCCGCCGGACCTGCTCAACGAGTTCGACTTCCTCAACAACCTGCCGAAGGGGCGCTCGCTCGAGGGCTACCTCGCCCCGAACACGTACGAGTTCAAGGTCAACGAGGCCCCGCTCGAGGTCGTCCGCAAGCTGCTGACCGCGTTCGGCACCACCACGCTGCCGAAGGCGGTGCGCGACGGCATCAAGGCGCAGGGCCTGACGATCGACCAGGCGGTCATCATCGCCAGCATCGTCGAGCGCGAGGCGGTGAAGGAGGAGGAGCGGCCGCTCATCGCCGCCGTCTACATCAACCGCTTCCTCAACCCGAACAACGGAGAGACCAACGGCTTGCTGAACGCGGACCCCACGCTCCAGTACGGCCTCGCCACCGCGGAGAACGGAGCGTCGCCACTCGGCGACTGGGGCACGATCGAATGGTGGAAGCCGCTCGACGTGAGCGGCGGCGACGTGCAGCTGCCCGAGGCGCTCGCCGGCTACCAGACCTACCTCAACCCCGGCCTGCCGCCGACCCCCATCGCCGCGCCCCGCGCGTCCTCGCTGGCCGGCGTCGCCACCGCCAACCTCGACCAGGGCTACCTCTTCTTCGTGGCCGGCTGCCCGGGTGGCACGCGCGACGGCTCGCACTATTTCGCGAGGACGACTGCCCGAGCAGAACGCGAATATCGCGAAGGCGAAGCGGAGTGCGGCGGATGAGCGATCGACCGTGGAGGAGCTGCCTCGGCCCCGTGCCGGCGAGGGTGCCGTATCCTGACGGGCGCACCACCATCGGTCCATTCCGCAGGAGCAGCGATTGATCAGCACCGGCGACGTCAAGAAGGGCGTCATCATCGAGCTCGACGGACAGCTCATGAAGGTCCTGGACTGGACCCACATCAAGATGGCCCGCGGGTCGGCCCAGGTCCGGATGAAGCTCCAGAACGTTCGGAAGGGCGACATCATCGAGCGCACGTTCCAGGCCGGAACGCGCTGGCCGCGCGCCCGCGTCGAGCAGCGCAAGGTCCAGTACCTCTACGCGGACGGCGCCACGTACCACTTCATGGACAACGAGACGTTCGACCAGTTCGCGGTCAACGGCAGCCTGCTCGGTGACGACGCGCGCTTCCTGAAGGAGAACACCGACGTCTTCGTGACGAGCTACGAGGGCGAGATCCTCGGCGTCGACCTGCCGGTGACCGTCGACCTCCTCGTGACCCAGACCGATCCGGGATTCGCCGGCGACACCGCCACCGGCGCGAAGAAGGCCGCCACCACCGAGACCGGCCTCGTCGTCCAGGTGCCGCTGTTCGTCAGCGAGGGCGACACGCTGCGAGTCGACACCCGCACCGGCGAGTACGTCACCCGGGTCCAGTAGGGACCGCGGGAGGGACCGATGGCCGCCGAGCAGCCGACGCTCTGGGAAGGCCCCCGCGCGGCGCCGCGGATCCTGCGCGTCACCGATCTCAACCGCCGCATCCGCTCGCTCCTCGACGCGGACGCGACCCTGGCCGACGTGTGGGTCGAGGGTGAGGTCAGCCAGCCGTCGTTCCCGCCGTCCGGGCACTGCTTCTTCACCCTCAAGGACGGCACCTCACAGGTGAAGGCGGTGCTGTTCCGCGAGGAGCTGGCCCGCGCGACCGTCCGCCCGGCACATGGGATGAACCTGATCTGCCATGGGCGCGTGCGTGCCTACGAGGCGCAGGGCGTCTACCAGCTGTACGTCGAGTCGGTCACTCCGGCCGGCGCCGGCGATCTGCACGCTCAGTACGAGCAGCTGCGCATCCGCCTCGCCGCCGAGGGCCTGTTCGACGAGCGGCTCAAGCGGCCGGTGCCGCGCTGGCCGCGGCGAATCGGCATCGTAACCTCGCCGGTTGGTGCCGTGTGGCGAGACATCGGCAACGTGCTGCGCCGTCGCTACCCGCTGGTGGAGGTCGTGCTGTCGCCGACGGTCGTGCAGGGCGCCACCGCGGCCACGTCCGTCGTCCGCGCGCTCGAGCGCCTCTACGCGCGGCCGGGGCTGGACGTCGTCATCCTGGCCCGTGGCGGCGGCTCGCTCGAGGACCTGTGGCCGTTTAACGACGAGCGGGTGGTGCGGGCCGTGCGCCGCTCGCCGGTGCCGATCATCGTGGGCGTCGGCCACGAGTCCGACGTGACGCTCGCCGACTTCGCCGCCGACCTCCGCGCGCCGACCCCGTCCGCCGCGGCGGAGCTCGCCGTCCCGGACGGCACGCAGCTGGCGACGATCCTCGCCCGCTTCCGCGAGCGCGCGACCACGGCGCTCGTCGCGCGGCTCGAAGAGCGGCGGCGCTTCGTGACCGCGGAAGGTCGCGCCCTGGCGGCCGCCGCCCCGGACATCGGCGCCATGCGGCAGCGGACCGCCGACCTCGTCGACCGTTCGGCACGCGCGCTGGAGAGCCGGGTCACGCGCGACCGCGCCGCGCTCGACGGCCTGCGCGACGGGTTGCGCGCGCTCGGGCCGCAGGCGACGCTGGCCCGCGGCTACGCGATCGCGCAGCTCGCCGACGGCTCGATCGTCCGCCACGCGGGGGGAGTCTCGGTGGGCGACCCGCTCACCGTGACCGTCGCCCGCGGTACGCTCTCGACCCGCGTCACCCAGACGCGCGACGAGGAGCCCGCATGACGATCGATCTCGACCAACTCGCCCAGCTCGATGACGCGGCCCTCGCGGCGCGCCCCTTCGATGAGCTCGTGGCCGAGCTGCAGCGCATCGTCCAGTCGCTCGAGGCGGGCAGCGTCGGGTTGGAGGAGAGCATTCGGCTCTACCAGGCGGGGCTGCGCCTCCACGCCGCCTGCGAGACGCGGCTCCGCCAGGCGGAGCTCACGATCAGTGAGCTCGGCCGCCGGGCCGGTGGGGCGCAGCCGACCGAGGACCCCGGAGCGAGGTGACGGTGCGGATCCGTCGCGCGGCCATCGACGACGCGCCGGCCATCGCGGTCCTCACCGGGCAGCTCGGCTATCCGGTGGACGCCGACGAGCAGGCCCGCCGCCTGTCGCTCGTGCTGGCGAGCGAGCGCGACGCCGTGTTCGTGGCGGTCGACGACGACGATCGCCCGGTGGGCTGGACCCACATCCAGCAGCGGCTCATGCTCGAGGGCTCCGACCAGGCGCTCATCGCCGGCCTCGTCATCGACGAGGAGCACCGCTCCGCTGGCCTCGGGCTCGACCTGCTGGCCGCCGCCGAGGCGTGGGCCGCAGAGCGCGGCATGCGATCGGTCCGCGTCCTGTCGCGGGTCGAGCGCGAGCGGGCGCATCGGTTCTACATGCGCGAGGGCTACGCGCTCGTGAAGACGAGCCGCGCCTTCGACAAGCCGATCGGGTGAAGACGGCGGGCGGCCAGGATCGTTCTATACTCGACCGACCGCCGCCGCTCGGGAGCCCGCTCCAGCCTGTGCCGATCCTCGACACCCTGACTGATCCCGCGACCCTCCGCGGCCTGGACGACGCCGCGCTCGACCGGCTCGCCGCCGAGCTGCGCGAGAAGATGATCCGCACCGTCCACGACACCGGCGGTCACCTGGCCAGCTCGCTCGGAGCGGTCGAGATCACGCTCGCGCTGCACCGGGTGATGGACTCGCCGCGTGACCGGATCGTGTGGGACACCGGGCACCAGGCGTATGCGCACAAGCTGCTCACCGGCCGCCTCGAGCGCTTCCACACCCTTCGCCAGCTGGAGGGCGTCGGCGGGTTCCCGCGCCGCTCCGAGTCGGATCACGACGTCATGGACGGCGGGCACGCCGGCACCGGGGTGAGCATCGGCGTCGGGCTGGCGGCGGCCCGCGATCTCGCGCCGCGCGGCTCCGCCGCCCGGGAGCAGCGGATCGCGGTCTGCGTCGGCGACGCGGCGATCCAGAGCGGGCTCACGCTCGAAGCGCTCAACCACCTCGGCCATGCCCGGGCGCGGCTGCTCATCATCCTCAACGACAACGAGATGAGCATCAGCCCCTCGGTCGGCGGCCTGTCGACGCGTCTCAACAAGCTGCGCCTGTCGCGCGCCTACCAGGAGACGAAGGAGGCCGGCAAGCGCGCGCTGCCGCGGATCCCGCTCATCGGTCGCGCCGCCTTCGACGCGCTCGCGTGGGCCAAGGAGGGATTCAAGCGGTCGTGGGCGAAGGTCGGCTTCTTCGAGGACATGGGGATCACGTACATCGGCGTGCTCGACGGGCACAACCGGCCGGAGCTCGAGGACGCGTTCGAGAAGGCGTTCGCGCTGCACGGGCCGGTCCTCGTCCACGTCAAGACGACGAAGGGCAAGGGCTACGGTCCCGCGGAGCAGGACAGCGTCAGCTTCCATGGCGCGTCGCTGCCCCCGGTCGACCTCACCCTCATCGACCCGACCGAGGAGGCGGTGCCGCCGGCGCCGGGGCAGCACAAGGCGAAGACGTACACGCAGACGTTCGCCGAGGAGCTGATCCGCCTGGCCGCCGATGACGAGCGGATCTGCGCCATCACCGCGGGCATGCCGACCGGCACCGGCCTGTCGCGCTTCGAGGAGCGCTTCCCGAAGCGCTTCTTCGACGTCGGCATCGCCGAGCAGCACGCGGTCACGATGGCCGCCGGGATGGCGCTGGCCGGCAAGCGGCCGGTCGTGGCCCTCTACTCGACCTTCAGCCAGCGCGCCTTCGACCAGCTCGTCCATGACGTCTGCCAGAACGACGCCGCGGTGCTGCTCGCCATCGATCGCGCCGGGCTGGTGGGCGAGGACGGCACGAGCCACCAGGGGATGTTCACCCTCTCCGCGCAGCGCTCGCTGCCGAACCTCGTGATCGGCTCACCGAAGGACGAGCAGGAGCTGCGCGACATGGTCGCGACCGCCATGGCCCACGAAGGACCGATCTCGCTGCACTACCCCCGCGACCCGGGCGAGGACCTGCCCGATCGGACGGGGAGCGCGCTCCAGATCGGGCGGGGCGAGGTCGTGCGCAGCGGCGATGACATCCTGCTGACCGGCTTCGGGCCGATCGTCCAGCGCCTGCTCCGCGTTGCCGACACCCTCGCCGCCGAGGACGGGCTCGAGGCGACGGTCGTGAATGCTCGCTGGGCGAAGCCGCTCGACGAGGCGCTCCTCGGCGAGCACGCGGCCGGCAAGCGGCTCGTCGTCACGGCCGAGGAGTCCGCCGCGATGGGCGGCTTCGGCGACGCGGTCCTCGACGCGCTGAACAGGGCCGCCATCCACGTCCAGCTCCACAAGATCGCGCTGGCAGAGGGATTCGTCCATCACGGAGCGGTGGACGACCTGCGCCGGCAGCAGCGGATCGACGAGCCCGGCATCCTGGCGCAGGTCCGGGAGGCGGTCGCCGCAGCAGCAGCCGATGCGCCGGCCGCGCCGACACGCCGCCGCCGCTCGCGTGCCTCCGCCGCCTGAGGGCGTGACCGCCGAGCTCAGGATCGCGACCGACGCCGGCTTCTCGCTCGCCGCTGCCGCCGGCTTCGGCTTCGGGCCGGTCGAGGCCGCGGCGGGGGAAGGGGAGATGCGGCTCGCCTTCGTGCGCGACGACCTCGCGGGCCACGCCGCCGTCCTGCTGCAGCAGGCGGCGGATGGGACGCTCCACGGGGAGCTGGCCGGCGACGGCGACCCGCCTGCCGTCGAGCGCCAGGTGCGGCGCATCCTGTCACTGGATCGCGACGGCGCCGCCTGGCTCGCGGTCGGGCAGCGCGACCCGGTCATCGGGCGGCTGCAGGCCGCCCATCCCGGGCTGCGGCCGGTGCTGTTCCACTCGCCCTACGAGGCAGCGGCCTGGTCCGTGATCGCCGCGCGCCGCCAGCGGCGCCAGGCGATGGCGATCCGGCGCCAGCTGTCGGAGGCGCATGGCGCGATCTTCACCCTCGGCGGGACGCAGCTCGCGGCGTTCCCGGTCCCCGCCGCGCTCCAGGCGGTCCCCGAAGTTCGCGGGCTCGACGCCACGCGGGTCGGGCGCCTGCGGGCCGTCGCCGAGGCCGCGCTCGCCGGCGAGCTGGACGTCGACCGGCTGCGCGCGCTCGACCCCGACGACGCGCGCCAGGTCGTGCAGCGTCTGCCCGGCATCGGCCCCTTCTACGCCAACCTCATCGTCATCCGCGCGCTCGGCCACGCGGACCTGCTCCCGCTCGACGAGCCGCGGCTCGCCACCGCGGTGGGGTCGCTCTACGGCCTCGGCGGCGCGGCCACGACGGCCGACCTCGAGCGCATCGGCGAGGCGGTGGCGGCCGTACCGCACCTGGGCGTCCGTGCTCATCCGCGTGGCCGCCGACCGCGGCGAGCTGGGCTGAGCGGAGGGGTCGTGCCCCGTCCGGCGCGCGTCCGCCTCGACCAGCTCCTCGTCAGCCGCGGCCTCGTCGCGTCGCGAGCCGACGCGCAGGCTCGCATCCTGGCCGGCCAGGTCGAGCTCGGCGGCGCACCGAGCCGGGCCCTGAAGCCCGGCCAGCAGGTCCCGGAGGACGCGGCGGTCTCCATCGTCGCCGGCCCGCGCTGGGCGAGCCGCGGCGGCGACAAGCTCGAGGCCGCGCTGGCGGCCTTCGCGGTCGAGGCGGCCGGAACCGCGGCCCTCGACGCCGGCGCCTCGACCGGCGGCTTCACCGACGTCCTGCTGGCGCGCGGAGCGCGGATCGTCTACGCCGTCGACGTCGGGCGCGGCCAGCTCCACGACCGGCTGGCGCGCGACGCCCGGGTCGTGAGCATGGAGCGCACGAACCTCCGCACCCTCGAGCGGCTGCCGGAGCCGATCGACCTCGCCACGCTCGACCTCTCGTTCATCAGCCTCGCGCTCGTGCTGCCGGCGGTCGCGCGGCTGCTTGCTCCGCACGGCCGGGTGATCGCCCTCGTGAAGCCGCAGTTCGAGGCCGGCCGCGACGACGTGCCACGCGGCGGGGTGGTGCGTGACCCATCGGTCTGGCGGTCCGTGCTGCTCCGCCTGGAGACCGATGCCAGCGCGGCGGGACTGCGCCCTACCGCGCTCGTCCGGTCGCCGATCGCCGGCGGCGAGGGGAACGTGGAGTTCCTCGCCCTGCTCGAACCGGTCGCGCGCGCCGGCCGCGCCGCGGTGGACTGGCCCGCGCTCGTCGACGAGGTCCTGGCGGCCACGTGAGCGACGCAGCGCGCAGTACGATGCGCCACGAGATGAGGCGGCGCGGCCGGGAGACCGGCGACACGGAGCAGCTCTCGGTCGGCTTCGAGGGGATCGAGGTGATCGAGGCGCCGATCCACGAGCCGGCGCCCGACACGATGCGCCAGATCGTGAGCCTCCGGATGCCGGACGCGCTGCTCGAGCGGGTCGAGATCGCGGCCCGCGCGCGGGGCGTGTCGCCGTCGAGCCTCATGCGCGCCCTCATCGCGGCCGGCCTGGATCGGTCGTACGCGGCGGTCCAGGACGCGACCCCGCCCGACGTCGCCGCCGAGCTCGCCGCGCTGCGGCGCGAGGTCGCCGCGCTGGCCAGGAGCCTCGCCGAGCCGGGCGCCCTGGAGGCGCCGTGAGCGAGCTGCGGCGGATCGGCTTCGCCTACAACCCGTACAACGACGAGGCGCTGGCCGTGCTGGCGCGCGCCCATGCCTGGTGCGAGGCGAACGGCGTCGACGCGTGGGATGCGAAGGCCGAGGATCGCGAGGCGCTGCGTGCGGGCTGCGCGTCGGGGACCGATGTCGTCTGCGTCCTCGGCGGCGACGGCACGTTCCTGCGGGCGGCGAACGCGATCGGCGAGACGCGCGTGCCGGCGCTCGGCATCAACCTGGGCCGGGTCGGATTTCTCGCGAAGGTCGAGACCGTCGACCTCGAGGGGGCGCTCGACCAGGTGCGCGCTGGCGACTACGCCATCGAGGAGCGCTTTCGGCTCGCGGCCGCCATCACCGGAGCGGACGGCGTGGTGGAGCGTCACGCGTGCCTCAACGAGGTGGTCGTGGCGCGCGGGAAGCGGGTCCGGATGATCCGCCTGGAGGTGGAGGTCTCCGGCTCCCACCTCGCCACGTATGTCGCGGACGCCGTCGTCGTCGCGACGCCGACGGGCTCGACGGCGTACTCGTTCAGCGCCGGCGGCTCCATCCTCGACCCGCGGCTGCGGAACATGATCATCACCCCGGTCGCGAGCTACCTGTCGCCCCTGCACAGCGTCGTGGCGGGGGAGGACCATGTCGTGCGGCTCACCCTGCGCGAGGCGTCAGACCCGGCGATCGTGAGCATCGACGGGCAGTGGGACACCGAGCTGCGCAGCGGCGACACGGTGGAGGTGCGTGCCCTGGCCGAGCCGCTGCTGCTCGTGGAGCCGAGCGGAGCGACGCCGTTCTACGACCTGCTGCGCACGAAGGCATCGCTGCTCCCGTACTAGACCGATGACCTGACCGATGCCCCTCGTCGAGCTCACCGTCGCCAATCTCGCCGTGCTCGAGCAGGTCCGGCTGCCGCTCGCCCGCGGCTTCACCGTGCTCACCGGCGAGACCGGGGCGGGCAAGTCGCTCGTCGTCGACGCGCTGGCGCTCGCGCTCGGTGCGCGCGCCACGGCCGACCAGGTGCGCACGGGCGCCGACGCGCTGCGGGTCGACGCCGTGTTCGAGGAGGTGCCGCCCGCGCCGGACGCCCCACTCGACGACGTGGTGACTGCCGAGGGCGGGGTGGCGATCGTGCGCCGCGAGGTGAGCGCCGACGGCCGTTCCAGCGCCCGCGTCAACGATCGGCCGGTGACGGTGGGCGGGCTGGCCGCGCTGGGGTCGCGGCTGGCGGAGATCCACGGCCAGCACGAGCAGCAACGCCTCACGGAGAGCGCCCACCAGCTCGAGCTGCTCGACCGCTTCGGCGGCCACGATGTCGCAGCCGTCGGCCAGGCGTGGCACGCGTGGCGCGCGACGATCGCCGCCGCGGCCGAGCTGCTGACCGACGAGCGCGAGCTCGAGCGTCGCCGTGAGCTCCTCCGCCACCAGGTCGACGAGATCACGGCCGCCGCGCTGCGACGCGGCGAGGAGGCGGAGGTCGAGGCCGCGCTCCGCGTCGCCCAGCACGCGGAGACGATCGCGGCGAGCGCCGACGAGGCGTCGCGGGCCATCCGGGACGAGGGCGCCGCGCTCGACGCCCTGCGCACCACGCTCCGCGCGCTCGAGGCCGCGGCGGCGCACGACGATCGCTTCGCGCCGCTCGTGGAACGGGCGCATGCCGTGGCCGCCGAGGCGGAGGAGCTGGGCCGCGACGCAGCCGCGCTCGGTGAGTCGGTCGACCTCGACCCCGCATCGCGCGCTGCCGCCGAGGAGCGGCTGACCCTCATCCGTGACCTGGAGCGCAAGTACGGCGCGTCCGTCGAGGCGGTGATTGCGTTCGGCGCCGAGGCCGCTGCCGAGCTCGCGCGGCTCGACGACGCGGAGGGCGAGCGCGAGCGGCTGCGGGCCGAGGAGGCCGAACGGCGCCACCTGCTGGAGCTGGCGGCGGCGGAGCTCGGTGCCGAACGGCGGGCCGCGGCAGAGCGATTGGCGACGGCGGTGAACGGCGAGCTGGAGCCGCTCGGCCTGCCCGCCGGCTCGTTCGGCGTCGCCCTGGAGGCAATCGAGATCGGCCTGAATGGTGCGGACCGGGTGACGTTCACCTTTGCCCCGAACCCGGGTGAGCCGCCCCGACCGCTGGCGCGCATCGCGTCGGGCGGCGAGGCGAGCCGCCTCTCGCTTGCGCTCAAGGTCGTGCTCGCCGCGGCCGACGACACGCCGCTCCTCGTCTTCGACGAGGTCGACGCCGGGATCGGCGGCCGGCACGCGACCGCGCTCGGCGAGCGGCTCCGCGCGCTGGCGGCGTTCCACCAGGTGGTCTGCGTCACCCATCTGCCGCAAATCGCCGCCTTCGCCGATGCGCACCTCCACGTCGGCAAGCGCGTCGAGGCCGGCCGCACCCAGACCGAGCTGCGCGTGCTGGAGGGCCCGGGGCGCGCGGCAGAGCTGGCCGCGATGCTCGCCGGCGCCGACGCCGGGGAGGAGGCACACGCCGCCGCCGAGGCGCTGCTGCGCGCCGCGGCCGGCTGAGCCGGCCGCATGACCGATCTCGGCGCGGCGATCGAGCAGTTCCTCCTCGAGCTGCGCGTCGAGCGCGGGCTCGCCCCGCTCACGATCAGCGCCTACCGCCGCGACCTCGGCCAGTTCGCGCATGTCGCCGGCGACCGATGGCAGGCGAACCCGGAGCCGGCGCGCGACTGGCTCAGCGAGCAGCGGCGCGACGGGCGGCGCGCGACGACGCTGGCGCGCAAGGTGGCCGCGCTGCGCAGCTTCTACGGCTTCGCGCTGCGCGAGGGGATCGTGGAGCGCGATATCGCCTCGCTGCTCGACTCGCCGAAGCCGGGCAGCTACCTGCCAGACGTCCTCAGCGTCGACGAGGTGGTCCGGATCCTCGACGCGCCGCCGGCCGACGACCCGGTGGGGATCCGGGATCGGGCCATCCTGGAGCTCCTCTACGACTGCGGCCTGCGGGTGAGCGAGCTCGTCGGGCTGGACCGCCATCGGCTCGACCTGCCGGCGCTCCAGGTCCGGGTCATCGGGAAGGGGAACAAGGAGCGCCGCGTGCCGATGGGCGAGGAGGCGCGCGAGCGCCTCCATCGGTACCTCGTGGGACCGCACGCGGAATGGACGGCGAAGCGCCCGACCGAGGCCGTCTTCGTGGGTGAGCGGGGACGGCGCCTGAGCCGCGAGGCGGTGTGGCGACTCGTGCGGCACTGGACCGCGGTGGCGGAGGTCACCGGCCACGTGTCGCCGCACACATTCCGGCACAGCTTCGCGACGCATCTGCTCGAGGGCGGAGCCGATCTGCGCGCCGTTCAGACCCTGTTGGGCCATGCTAGCATCAGCACCACCCAGCTCTATACCCACCTCACCGGTGAGCGTCTGCGCGAGGTCTACGCTCGCGCACATCCCCGCGCCTGACCGGATTCGCCGAGCACGGAGCGTCAGTGAGCCGATGAGCTACGCCAGCAAGCTCCTCTCCCGCGGAGAGGAGATCGTCTACGAGAGCCGCCAGCACTGGTTCGCCGTCGTCGCCGAGACGTTCTGGTGGATCATCGGGGCCGTCCTCCTCTTCGCGCTGACCCTCTACGTCGGCACGAACCGCATCGCGAATGACAGCATCGACGGGGTCCTGACGGTCGCGGTCGTCATCGGGCTGCTGCTCTGCCTGGGCCGCATCGGCCTCAAGGTGCTCGACTGGCGCAATCAGGAGTGGCTCATCACGAACCGCCGCGTGATCCGCGCCGAGGGGATCCTCAACAAGGCGATGAGCGACTCGAACCTCGAGAAGATCAACGACGCGATGCTCAGTCAGAGCTGGATGGGCCGCATCTTCAACTACGGCACGCTCGACATCCTGACCGCGGCGGAGGAGACCGGTGCCCACGCCGGCATCGGCGACTTCCCGATGCTCGCCGACCCGGTGCGCTTCAAGATCGCGATGCTCAACCAGAAGGAGCTCCTCGACCGCCCCGATCTGGCGCCTCCGCGCCGCGCCCAGGGCCGCGAGGCGACGCCGGAGTACCGACGAGAGGCGCTCCCGCCGCGTGCCGGCTCGGACCGCGTCGCGCAGGTCGTCCAGGAGCCCGAGCCGCAGCCCCTCGCCACGCCGACCGCCGCCCCCGGCCCTGCTCCGAGCTCCAGCCCCGCAGCCGACACCGCCGCCCGTGGCGACGATCCGGCCGCGACCCTCGAGCGCCTCGGCACGCTCCGCGACAAGGGGCTGATCACGGCCGAGGAGTACGAGACGAAGAAGCAGCAGATCCTGGAGCGGTTCTGATCGGGCACCTGGGCAACCTCGCGGACGGGATCTACGGCGCGGAGCTCCAGCGGCGGATCGACGAGGCGGCACGAGCGATTCGCGCCCGCCTCGGCGAGGCTCCGGAGCTGGCCGCCCCGCGGCTGGCGTTCGTGCTCGGCTCCGGCCTCGGCGGCGTCCTCGAGCTGCTCGATACGTCGCCCCGGGTCCGCATGCCCTATGGCGAGATCCCCAACGTGCCGACCGGGTCGGTGGCGGGCCACGCGGGGGAGCTCGTCATCGGCACCGCCAACGGCGTGGCGATCGCCGTTTTGTCGGGGCGCGCCCACCCCTATGAGGGCTACTCGCACCGCGAGGCGACGATCCTCCTGCGCGCCGTCCTGAGCCTCGGTCCCGGCACGGTGGTGCTCACGAACGCGGCCGGCGGCATCAACCCCGCCTTCGCGGCCGGCGAGGTGATGCTCATCCGCGACACGATCAATCTCTCCGGCGAGAACCCGCTCCTCGGTCCGAACCTCGACGCGTTCGGCCCGCGCTTCCCCGCCCTGACCGATGCGTGGGACCCGCAGCTGCGCGAGCTGGCGAGGGGAGCGGCGGCGCGTGCCAGCCAGACGCTGCACGAGGGGGTGTACGTCATGCTCTCCGGCCCGGCCTACGAGACGCGGGCGGAGCTGCGCATGCTCCGCATGATCGGCGCCGACGCGGTGGGCATGAGCACCGTGCACGAGATGATCGTGGCGCGTCACGCGGAGCGGCGCGTCCTCGGTTTCAGCCTGATCACGAACCCCGCCACCGAGGACGTCGAGGCCGGACCGACCCACGAGGAGGTCATGGAGATGGGCAAGGTCGGTGGCCAGCGCCTGCTCGCCATCCTGCGTGAGCTCCTGCCGGAGCTCGGCTGACCGATGCTCTTCCTCCGCAACCTCGACGCGGCCACGATCGCCGCCATCCTCGTGGCGCTTGTCGTGGGCATCACGTTCCACGAGTTCAGCCACGCGTTCGTGGCCGACCAGCTCGGCGACCATCGGCCGCGCGCGCTCGGGCGGGTGAGCCTCAACCCGGCCGACCACATCGACCCGATGGGCGCGCTGATGTTCGTGCTCGTCGGCTTCGGCTGGGGCAAGCCGGTGCCGGTGAACATGGGCGCGCTGCGGCCGGGGAGGATCGGGCTGAGTTGGGTCGCAATCGCGGGGCCAATCGCGAATCTCATCGTCGCGATGGTCCTCGCGGTCATCGACCGTGTCCTCTCGACGCTCGGCACCGACCCGCAGGTCGTCCACACCTTCCTGCGCCTCGCCACCTTCTTCAACCTCGCGCTGGGCCTTTTCAACCTGCTGCCGATCCCGCCGCTCGACGGCTACAACTTCGCGCTCGGCGTCCTGCCGCCGCGGCAGGCGATCCAGCTCCAGCAGTACGCCCGCTACGGGATGATCGCGCTGCTCCTGCTCGTCCTCGCCAGCTACACGCTCCCCGGTGGCGGCCCGCTCGGCTGGCTGTTCGACCTCGCCGGCACGCTCGCCGGCATCCTGCTCGGTGCATAGGGTCCGCCAGTTCGTCGGCCACCTCACTGCGCGGGTTCAGCCCGACGAGGCCGCGCTCGCGCACCGCATCCTCCCGCCGTCTGCCGCCTCGCTCTTCGACACCATGCCGGTCGCCGACCGTCGCCACGGGCTCGACGTGGCGCAGCGCCTCCTGGCGCGCGGCCTCGACGACCCGGACCTCCTGGCGGCGGCCCTTCTCCACGACGCAGCGAAGGGGCCGGGCATGCGGCTGTGGCATCGCGTCGCCGGCGTCCTGCTCGGGGCCGTGGCGCCGCGCCTGCTGGCACGCCTCGCCAGCCCGGATGTGCGATCGTGGCGGCACGGGTTGCACCTCTACCTCCATCATGAGCCGATGTCCGCCGACGCCGCCCTCGCGGCCGGGTGCTCCGAACGCGCAGCCGCCTTCATCCGTGGCACCACGGTCGAGGGTGATGCCGCGCTGGCACAGGCGCTCCATGACGCCGACGAGGCGAGCTGACCGATGGACCTGCAGCCGATCGCGATCGAGACCGAGCTCGCCGCCCTCCCCGTCGGCGCCGCACCGGATTTCACGGTCCAGCTGCCGGTCTTCGAAGGGCCGCTCCAGCTCCTCCTCCACCTGATCGAGTCGCGCCAGCTCGACATCCTCACCGTGTCACTGGCGGAGCTCGCCGACGGCTATGTGACGCACCTCGCCCGCCACCCGGTCGACGCCGCGAACCTGGCCGAGTTCGTGGCCATCGCCGCCCAGCTCATCTACCTCAAGTCGCGGCGCCTCCTGCCGACCGAGCCGCTGCCGGCCGCCAGCGGCGACGACGACGAGCCGAGCGAGGAGGAGCTGCGATGGCGCCTGCTCGAGTATCGTGCCCTGCGGGACGCCGCCCGCCAGCTGGGCACGATCGACCTCGTGGCGCCGGCGATGCGCCGCGAGCCGCGCGAGAGCGACCTGCCGGCCGCCCCCGCTCCCGTCCTGCCGGCCTCGCTCCTCGTCGCCGCGCTCGATCGCCTCGCGGTCGTGGCCGAGCCGGTCGAGCCGCCGCCACAGGTGATGGCCCGCGAGCTGACGATCGGGATGCAGATCGGCGCGCTGCGGCAGGCGATGGGGGATCGGGGCCGCGTCGTCCTGCAGGCGGTGCTCGCCACGTGCCGCAGCCGCACCGAGGCGGCGGTGACGCTCCTCGCTGCGCTCGAGCTGGTCCGGCGGCGGCAGGTGACGGCGAGCCAGGACGAGCTGTTCGGACCCATCACCCTCGAAGCGGTGCCGGGGTCCGCTCCATGAGCGACGCACGGCCGCTGCCGGCCGAGGGGGCGCTCGACCCGCAGGAGCTGGAGGCGTATTTCGAGGCGGTGCTCTTCATCGCCGAGCGCCCGCTGACGACCGCGGAGCTGGCCCAGCTCGGCGGCGTCGCGCTGCTCCAGGCGGAGGGCGCGCTCGCCAGCCTCGGCGAGGAGCTCGAGGCCGCCGGCCGTGGGATCCGGCTGCAGCGCCAGGACGACGCGTGGCAGCTTGCCACCGCGCCGCGCCTGGGCGCGCGACTCGCCGCCTACGCGGCCCGCGACGAGGCGCGGCTCACCCCCGCCGCGCTGGAGGCCCTGGCCGTCATCGCCTATCGCCAGCCGTGTACGCGCGGCGAGGTGGAGCGCGTGCGTGGCGTCGACAGCGACTACGTGATCCGCTCCCTCCTCCACCGCCGTCTCATCGCCGAGGTCGGCCGCCGCGACACGCCCGGACGCCCGGTCCTGTTCGGGACGACGTTCACCTTCCTCGAGCGCTTCGGCCTCACGAGCACCGAGGACCTGCCGGTCCTCGCCTCCGCGACCGCGATCGCCACCGCCGATGCCTCGACCGATGGCGCCCCGGCCGAGGGCGCCCCCGCCGATGCCGGCTGAGCGGCTCCAGAAGCTGCTCGCGGCGGCCGGCGTCGCCTCGCGCCGGGGCGCGGAGGAGCTGATCGCCGCTGGCCGGGTCACCGTCAACGGCGCCGTGGCCGGTCTGGGCGACCGCGCCGACCTGGCGGAGGACCGCGTGGCGCTCGACGGGGCGCCGATCGGTGCGGCCGAGACGACCGTCCACTTCGCAGTCCACAAGCCCCGTGGCCTCCTGAGCTCCGCCCATGCGGAGCGCGGGCGCGACCCGGTCACCGCCCTCGTTCCCCCGAGTGCCTTCGATGGCCGCCTCTGGCCGGCAGGACGCCTCGACGCGGACTCGGAGGGGCTGATGATCCTCACCAACGACGGCACGTGGGCGAACCGCGTCCTCCACCCGCGCTACGGGATCGAGCGCGAGTACGCGGTGCTCCTGGCCGAGCTGCCGAGCCTCGAGGAGATCGAGACCCTGATGGGAGGCATCGAGCTGGACGAGGGCCCGGCGCGGCTGCTTGCCGCGCGACGGGCCGCGCCACCGCCCGAGGTGGCACGCGAGCCGGGAGAGCGCGGCTCGTGGATCCGGGTGCGGGTCGGTGAGGGCCGCAAGCGCGAGGTGCGGCGTCTCTTCACTGCGGTCGGGCATCGCGTGCTGCGTCTCGTCCGGACCGGGATCGGGCCGCTCGAGCTGCGCGGCCTGCGTGCGGGCGACTGGCGTCCGCTGCGGGCCGCGGAGGTGGAGGGCCTTGCCGGCCGCGGCACCCCGAGCCGGCTCACTCGCGCGCGTCACGTGGCGATCGCGATCGACGGCCCCTCGGGAAGCGGCAAGAGCACGATCGGCCACGCCGTCGCGCAGCGCATCGGTGCGACGTTCGTGGACACGGGGCTCATGTACCGCGCCCTCACCCTAGCGGCCCTCGAGGCCGGCGTGGACCTCGACGATGCGGCCGCGCTCGGCGACCTGGCGCGGCGTGCTCACATCACGGTGCGCCGGCCGCGCGCGGACCAGACGGAGCGGCTGGAGACGGTGCTCCTCAACCGACGCGACGTCACCGACCACGTGCGCACGCCGCGCGTCGACCGCGCCGTCAGCACCGTATCGGCCCACGCCGAGGTGCGCGAGGCGATGCTCGCCGTCCAGCGCGCGGCGGCGCGACGCGGGGACACGGTCATGGTCGGCCGCGACATCGGTACCGTCGTCCTGCCCGAGGCGACGCTCAAGGTCTTCCTCACCGCCTCCGCCGCGGTCCGCGCTGGGCGTCGCGCCGGCGAGATGGGGCGTCCCGAGCGTGCCGCCGCCTATCTCGCCGAGATCGAGCGGCGCGATGCGGCGGACTCGGGACGGGCGGTAGCGCCGCTGCGCCGCGCCGAGGATGCGCTGGTCCTCGACACCGGCGAGCTCGATGTCGGCGGCTGCGTCGACGCGATCGTGGCAGCCCTCCCGGCGCGCCGATGAGCACGCGCGACAAGCTGAGCAGCACCTGGTTCTTCGCACCCGGCGCGACGATCACCGGCTGGTTGGTGTCGCTCGTCGGCGGCGCCACGATCGAGGGCGACGAGCACGTGCCGGCGAGCGGTGCCTACATCCTGGTCGCGAACCACTGCTCGCTCGCCGATCCGCCGATCATCGGCTGGGCGGTGGGACGACGCCACGGCCGGATCGTCCACTTCATGGCGAAGGAGGAGATGCGGCGGTGGCCGGTCATCGGCTGGCTCGCGCAGCGCTCGGGCGTCTTCTTCGTGCGTCGCGGGGAGGGCGACCGCACCTCGCAGCGGATCGCGCTCGACACGCTGGCCGCGGGCGAGCCGATCGCCGTCTTCCCGGAGGGCACCCGCTCGCGCGACGGTCGCCTGCGCGACGGCAAGGCCGGCGCCACCCTGCTCGCCATGCGCTCCGGCGTCCCGCTCCTGCCGGTCGGCATCGCGGGCAGCCAGCGCCTGTTCCCGGGGCGGACGCGGATCCCGCATCGGTCCCACATGACCGTTCGCATCGGTGCGCCGTTCAGCCTGGAGCATCAGCCCGACGGCCGCCTCGACCGCGACGCGCTCGCCGGCGGAACCGATCGGATCATGCGCGAGATCGCCGCGCTCCTGCCGCCCGGGCAGCGCGGCGCATGGGGCGAACCGGCCGCCTGAGCGTATCCCTCCTAGAATGGAACCGATGGCCACCACCGCTCCCACCCGTCCCGAGGTCCGCATCGCCGAGCGCGCCGGCTTCTGCTACGGCGTGCGGCTCGCGATCGACAAGGCGAAGCACGCCCGCGAGGAGGGGAAGGACGTCACGACCCTCGGCCAGCTCGTCCACAACCCCGGCATCAAGGCCGATCTCTCCGACCGCGGCATCCGCACCGCCGACCTCGCCGACGAGGTGGAGGGCGGCACGCTCGTCATCCGGGCCCACGGCGTGCCCCGGACCGAGATGGAGAAGCTGTCGGGCAAGGCGGAGGAGCTCGAGGTCATCGACGCCACCTGCACCTGGGTCCTCCAGAGCCAGAAGGCCGCACGCGAGCTGGCGGAGGCGGGGTACACGGTGTGCATCATCGGTCACGAGGATCATCCGGAGGTGAAGGGCGTCCGCTCGTACGCGGGCGACAACCACGTCGTCGTGGACGACATGGACCGATCCACCTGGGACCGCGTGCCGCGCACGAAGAGGATCGGCGTCCTCAGCCAGTCGACGATCCTGCCGCACAAGCTCGAGGAGTTCGCCGCCTTCTGCCTGCGCCGCTGCCACGACCTGCGGGTCGTCAACACCGTCTGTCCGGTCACGCTGACCCGGCAGGACGACAGCGTGAAGCTCGCCCGCGAGGTCGACGCGATGATCGTCGTCGGCGGCAAGAACAGCTCGAACACGAAGGAGCTGGCGGTGAAGTGCCGCGACATCCTGCCCGACACGGTCCACGTCGCCGACGCCGACGAGCTCGCTGCGGAGTGGAGCGACTGGCTGCGCGACAAGCCGCGGATCGGCATCACCGGCGGCACGTCGACGCCCGAGGTCGACCTCGAGGCCGTCCGCGAGCGGGTCTACGAGCTCACCGCCGCGTAGCGGCCGGGCGCACCCTACGCGAGGAGCTTCGGCAGTGCCCGGCGCAGGACGTCGTAGCCGAGATGCTCGCGTCCGACCCGGAAGTTGTGGCGTCCGTCGCGGTCGCGCCGCTCCGGATCGGCCAGGACGGCGCGCACCTCGGCGACGGTGGCATCGGTGATGGCACCGTCAATCTCGATCATCCGCAGCCCGAGCGGCCGGATGTCCGCGTCATAGACGCTGTACCGGTTCACGACCACCGGTGAGCCGTAGAAGAGCGCCTCCACGAGCGCATTCCCGAAGCCCTCGTACAGGCTGGGGTAGGTGATGAGATCGGCGGCGAGGTACGCGTCGGAGAGTGAGTGGGCAGGGTTGATGCGCTTTCCCTCGTGGTCCGGCGCGAACCGGTCGGCCGCGTAGCGGAGGCGGACGTTCCAGCGGTCGGCGAGCCGCTCGAGCGTGACGAGGTAGTCCGTTCCCTCGTCGCCGGCGGGGCTCGTGATGAGGAGCACCGCTTCCGGGTCGGCCAGCCTGCCGACGAGCTCGATCGCCAGCTCGATGCCCTTGCGCGGCACGACCCTCGTCGGCTGGACGACGAGCAGCGCGTCGTCGCGCATGCCGAGCTCGCGGCGGAGTTGCGCACGCACGGCCGCGCGGCGACCGGTTCGGGGACGCGGCTGGTCGAAGTCGAAGACGTTCGGCACCACGGTCGACGCCAGGCCCCGTCGGGTCTGCAGCTGCGCCGCCGCCAGCGAGTTGATGCTCACGTGCCGGACGTTCGGCAGGTCAGGCGGAAAGGCAGCGCCGAGCACTTCCGGCACGATGCAGGTCGCGAAGCGCTCCCGCTCCCACCAGTAGTCGTGGTGGTGACCGATCGCCGGCAGCCCGGTCTCCTCCGCCAGGTCGCGCAGGGCGACGCCGAGCGGGAGGTGCATTGGGATTGCCCAGGCGTTCTCCACGATCAGCGCCTCGAGCTCGTTCCGCTCCACCCAGTCGCGCAGCGGCGGCAGCAGCTGGTCGGCCAGGCGCCGGATCTTGCGCCGCAGCTCTGCCCGGTCTGCCGACGGGTCGAAGGCAGCGGCCGCCACCTCGAGCGCCGGCGGATGGGTGAAGTGCATCGGTGGGATGAGCCGCGTGTTCGGACGCAGCGCGTCGACGTCGCCCGCCACGAGCCGCATCTCGTGCCCGAGCTGCTCGAGCACGACCTCCCACTTGACCGTCTCGAACGTGACGCCATCGACCCCGGCAAGCCGAGTGGCGGCGATCCCGATGCGCATGAACCGATGCTATCGGCTCGATGGGGGCAAGCGTGCGACCCGGCGCACGCAACCACCAAGTTGGAGCTTCTGACGCCCTGATTGTGCGCATGGCGTGCGCCCCGGCGCACATCGAGGCCGGACGCAGGCGCAAGTTGCCAACTGCGTCCGCCCCGGCGCACACCGACGACGCCGCGTGGGTGAGCAGCAGATCGCGGCTACACTCCCAGCGCCATGCCCTCCCTCCCCGTCGTCGCCATCGTCGGCCGCCCGAACGTGGGCAAGTCCACGCTCTTCAACCGTCTCATCGGTGAGCGGGTCGCGATCGTCGAGGACCTGCCCGGCACGACCCGCGACCGCGTCTACGGCACCGCCGACTGGCGTGGCCGCGACTTCACGGTGGTCGACACCGGTGGCCTCGAGCTCGAGCCCGGCACGGAGATCGAGGAGCGGGTCCAGGACCAGGCCCGCGTTGCCATCGAGGAGGCCGATGTCATCCTCTTCGTCGTCGACGCCGCGGCCGGCATCGCGCCGCTCGACCATGACGTCGCCGACCGCCTGCGCCGCACCACGAAGCCGGTCCTCCTCGTCGTCAACAAGGCCGACAACCCGCGCCGTGAGCACGAGGGCGGCGAGTTCTACGCCCTGGGCTTCGACCCGACGCTGACGATCAGCGCGCAGCACGGCCGCAACACCGGCGACCTCGCCGACGAGATCGTCGATCGGCTGCCGCCCGCCGCACCATCGGTCCCGACGCCGGAGGCGATGAGCGACGAGGACCTTGCCGAGCTCGCCGAGACGGAGATGGGGCCGCCGAAGATCGCGATCGTCGGCCGGCCGAACACCGGCAAGTCGACGTTCGTCAACCGCGTCCTGGGGGAGGAGCGGATGATCGTGTCGAAGGTGCCCGGCACCACGCGCGACCCGATCGACACCGAGATCACGCTCGACGGGGAGCCGATGACGCTCATCGACACCGCCGGCATCCGCCGCCGCGGCGCGATCGACCGCGGGATCGAGCGCTACTCGGTGCTCCGCAGCCTGAAGGCGATCGACCGCGCCGACGTGGCGATCGTCATGACCGATGCGACCGAGGGCTACACCGCCCAGGATGCACACGTGGTGGGGTACGTGCTCGACGCCGGCAAGGGGATCGTGCTCGTCATCAACAAGTGGGACGCGGTCGAGAAGGACGAGTTCACCGCCGATCGCTGGCTGAAGCGCCTGCGCCGCGACGCGCCGTACCTCGCCTGGGCCGACATCGTGTTCGCGTCCGCCCTGAGCGGGCAGCGCGTGCAGCGCATTCTCCAGGAGGCGCGGCGTGTGGCGGAGGAGCGCTTCCGGCGCGTCTCGACCGGCGAGCTGAACCGGCTCGTGATGGACGCCGTGCGCGCCCATCCGCCGTCGCACGTGCGCAACCGCCTGCCGAAGATCCTCTACGCCACCCAGGTGGCGATCGGGCCGCCAACGTTCGTCATCTTCGTCAACGACCCGGAGCTCATCCACTTCAGCTACAAGCGCTACCTCGAGAACCGGATTCGCGAGGAGTGGGGCTTCCTCGGCACGCCCATCCGCCTCATCTTCCGGCAGCGCGAGTCGGTGGAGGACGCTCGCCGTTCGGCGAAGCCGCGTCGGCGAACCGCGAAGCGCCGGTAGCTGCGGATTACGCGGCCGGAGAATGTCGGTGTTGAGGATCTACATGTCATACACCGCGCCGCACTCTCGCGTCAGGCTGACGTATGGCGGAGGGTCGATGTCCTGATCACGAGCAGGCCCGGGTCCTGCGCAATGGACGGCTGCGCCGGTCGCCGGCAGCGCTGTCCGACGGGTCAGCAACCTCCGCCGTCTCGACGTGCGCTCGAGCTGATGGAGCTGCGCTGGAACCGCCAGGATCGGCCAGCGGGCCGCGAGCGGCGGGCGCGGCGCTTCACTGGACCGCCAGTTCTACGACCCGACCTGGTTGGTGACGTGGGCGACGACCCGCCTGGCTAACCCTTCCGGTTGCGAGGGATGGAGAACCGGATCAGCAGAACGATGAACAGGAAGACGGCGATGATCGGCAGCACAGCTGCTGCGACCTGCCCAACGACATCCATGTGCGGACACGACTCCTGCGGGTCTGGCTGAAGCCTGCGCCGCACACGTCGACGCGCCAAGGGCCAAACGGCCCCGTTGATGCCTCCTCGAGATCCCGTCGCATCTTAGGCTGCTATCGGCCGCCCCATCAGTGGGACCGTCCGCAGCTTCGCGCCGCGCGCCGCCTCCGCGAAGGACCCGCTCCGCCGCCCGGTCCCAGCAGGCGGGGCTATCGGCCAGGCATGGCGCCTCGGCAGACCACGAGCGGGGCGAAACGTGGCCGGATGTGCCGCTCGCCGGGGAATCTCGCACGCAGCACGTGATCAGGGCTGCGTTGGGCGCTCTGCATGGCCGATATCGCCAGGCCGTGGAACATAGCCCCACCCGCCGCGAGCGCGCCGGGCGATGCCGGGCGTGAAACCTCGGCTATGCTCGGACGCATGAGCGACCAGGTCGGGGTGATCGGCGCCGGGGCGTGGGGAACGACGCTGGCGATCATGCTCGCCGACGCACAGCGGCCGGTGAGCCTCTGGACCCACAGCACCGAGGCGGCTGAGCAGCTCGCGCACCGGCGCGAGAACGCGCACTACCTGCCCGGCATCACGTTCCCGCCGAACCTGCGCATCGCGACCGACGACGCGCACCTGGCCGAGCCGTACCGGTTCTATCTCGCGGCCGTCCCGTCGGCGCACCTCCGGTCGACGCTCCAGCGCCTGCGTCCGCACCTGACCGATGGCGTGCCCGTCCTGTCGGTCGTGAAGGGCATCGAGGAGCACACCCACGCCCGGATGAGCGAGGTCATCACCGAGGAGCTGCCAGGCCGACCCGTCGCGGTCCTGTCGGGCCCGAACCTGGCGCGCGAGATCGCGGCCGGCAAGCCGGCCGGCACGGTGATCGCCTCGGACGATGCCGAGCTGGCGGCAGAGCTGGCATCGGTCATCGGCAGCGAGCGGTTCCGGGTCTACACGAACCCGGACGTCATCGGTGTCGAGCTCGCCGGCGCGCTGAAGAACGTCGTTGCGCTCGCCGCCGGCATGGTCGACGGGCTCGGCTTCGGTGACAGCGCCAAGGCGGGGATCATCACGCGCGGCCTGGCCGAGATCACACGGCTCGGCGTCGCCGCGGGCGCTCACCCGGGCACGTTCGCGGGCCTCGCCGGCGTCGGCGACCTGATCGCCACCTGCATGTCGCCGCTGTCGCGCAACCGCCGCGCGGGCGAGCTCATCGCGTCGGGGGTGCCGTGGCCCGAAGCGCAGACCCGGCTCACCGGTGTGGCCGAGGGCGTGTACACGGTCGCCGGGGCGCTGGAGCTCGGGGCGCAGCACGGCGCGGAGCTGCCGATCGCCGAGCAGGTGCATGCGGTCGTCTTCGACGGCCGCGCGCCACTGCAGGGCGTGGCCGCGCTCATGTCGCGCGAGACGAAGGACGAGCTCTCGGACTGAGCGAGCCGGCGGGCTATACTCGGACCGGTCCGGCGGGGTGTAGCGCAGTTGGTTAGCGCACTAGTCTGGGGGACTAGAG
Organism: uncultured Chloroflexia bacterium; assembly: GCA_963825905.1. Lineage (GTDB taxonomy): Bacteria > Chloroflexota > Limnocylindria > QHBO01 > QHBO01 > JAICQM01. Next base: position 316,192 of record CAWGUL010000007.1, read on the forward strand.
GTCGCCGGTTCGAGTCCGGCCACCCCGACCATTCCACCGCCCGACCGATCCGCTACGCTGTCGCGCATGGGCATGGATCGCCTCATCCAGATCGTCGTCAACGCCGCCGCCCTGTGGGTGGCGACCCAGATCGTGCCTGGCCTCCACTGGGCCGGCGAATGGTGGAAGCTCCTCCTCGTGGCGCTCGCCTTCAGCCTGATCAACAGCTACCTGAAGCCGATCCTTCGCATCCTGACCTTCCCGATCACGATCATGACGCTCGGGATCTTCCTCCTCATCCTCAACGCCCTGCTCCTCCTCCTGCTCGGCGCGATCTCGAAGGAGCTCGGGCTCGGGTTCACAGTCGCCGACTTCGGCGCCGCCTTCCTGGGGGCGATCGTCGTCTCGCTGGTGGGACTGGGCCTCAGCCTGGTGATCGGTACCGGCCGCAAGGTCCTCTGATCCTGCGTTCGCCGATGACCGATCCGGCGCGGATCGCGACGCCGCTGCTCGCCGTCGCCACCGCCCTCCTGGTGGCGCTGCTCGCCCCGCTGGCGCTCTTCAACCCGTGGTTCGTGTCGCTGCTCCAGCAGCGGGCGGAGTCGGCGATGCTGCTCGGCGCCACCCAGGCACAGGTCGACGCCGCCACCGGGACGATCCTCGCCCACCTGTGGCTGGGCGGTGACTTCGTCGTCCGCCTCACCCCCGACGGCGCGCCGCTCCTCGATGCGTTCGAGCGCAGCCACATGGTCGACGTCAGCGGCCTCGTTCGCGTGCTGGCGATCATCACCGTCGTGGCGGCCGTGGTCGCGATCGTGAGCGCTCGCCTGCTGCGCGGACGGCCAACCGCGATCGGCGGTGCGCTGCTCGGCGGGGCGGGGATCGTGGGGCTCGCGGCGATCGTCGTGGCCGTCGTCTTCGCGGTCGCGTTCGACGCCGCATTCCTCGCCTTCCACGAGCTGTTCTTCCGGCAGGGGACCTACCTGTTCGGTCCCGGCTCGAACCTGATCCGTCTGTTCCCCGAGCAGTTCTGGTACGAGGCCTCGCTCACGGCCGGGATCTTCATCGTGGCCAGCGCGCTGGCGGTGTCCGTGGCGGGCTGGCGGCTCGTGCGTCGTCGGACAGCCTGAGCGTGCCGCGGGCTCGGCCGATGCTCCCAGCGGGCTCCCAGCCACGCTCGGCTACACTCCGCGCATGAGCGGCGGGATGAAGATCGCGCGGATCGCGGGGATCGAGATCGCCGTGCACGCGAGCTGGCTCATCGTGTTCTTCCTCGTCACCTACTCGCTGGCACTCTCGCTGCCGCGCCAGTTCCCGTTCTGGTCGTCGTCGATCTACTGGATCGTGGCGGCCGGCATCAGCCTCCTCTTCTTCGCCAGCGTGCTCGCCCACGAGCTGAGCCACGCCCTCGTGGCGCGCCGCTTCGGGCTCCGCGTGACGAGCATCACCCTGTTCATTTTCGGCGGCGCCGCGCACCTCGAGGACGAGCCGCGCCGGCCGCGCGACGAGGCGCTGATCGCCGCCGCGGGCCCAGCCTCGAGCGTCCTGATCGGCCTCATCTTCCTCGCCATCGACGGCGTCTTCGCCCAGCCACAGGTCCAGGCCACGTTCGGCTGGCTGGGCTTCATCAACGTCTCGCTCGGCCTGTTCAACCTCCTTCCCGGCTTTCCGATGGACGGCGGCCGCATCCTGCGTGCGCTCCTGTGGCGGGTGCGCGGCGACCGCTTCGCCGCCACGCGGAACGCCGCGCTCGTGGGACGGGCGTTCGGCTACATCCTCATCGTGGGCGGCGTCTTCCTCGCGCTCCAGCGCGGCTCGCTCTTCGGCGGCCTGTGGATCGCCCTCATCGGCTGGTTCATCACCACCGCCGCCGAGGCGGCGTCGGCGCAGATGTCGGTCGAGCGCAGCCTGCACGGGGTGACGGTGCGGGACGTCATGGAGGCGGATCCGCCGAGCGTCGACCCGAACGAGACTGTCGCCGAGCTCGTGAACGAGCGGATGCTGCGCGGCGAGCATCGGTCCTTCCTCGTCCGGTACGCCGATGGCGGGCTGGCCGGCATCGTGACCCTGTCCGACGTTCGCCGCCTGCCGTCGGACCGGTGGGCCAACGCCCGCGTGACCGATGTGATGACTCGCTTCGCCGACCTCGCCACGGTCGAGGCCGAGCTGCCGGTCGACCGTGCGATGCAGATCCTCCAGCAGCGCGAGGTTGGACAGCTGCCGGTGGTGGAGAGCGACGGGCGAACCGTGGTCGGCATGCTCACGCGGCTCGGGGTGCTGCGGCTCATCGACAACCGCGCCAAGCTCGGCGCATAGGCCTCGCCCGCAGACGGTGCTGGCACTCGAGGACGCCCGCTCCCGGCTGCTGGCGCGCGTTCGGCAGACCGATGGCGAGCGCGTCGCGCTCGCGGATGCCCACGGCCGCGTCCTCGTCGCACCGTCCGTGGCCGCGCAGCACGACGTGCCACCATTCGCGAACAGCGCCATGGACGGATGGGCGGTGCGCGCCGCCGACCTGCCGGCGAGCCTCGAGATCGCAGGCGAGGTGGCCGCAGGCGCCGCCACCCTGCCGGAGGTGCGCGCCGGCACGGCGGTCAGGATCATGACCGGCGCGCCGCTGCCACCCGGCGCCGATGCCGTCGTGCAGCTCGAGCTCGCGGACGAGGATGGTTCCCGCGTGCGGCTGCCGGCGGTCGAGGCCGGCACGTACGTCCGGCCGGCCGGCGGTGACACACGGCGGGGGACGAAGATCACGCTGACCGGGCCGATCGGGCCGGGCGCGCTCGCCGTGCTCGCCACGCTCGGGGTGGGGACGGTCGGGGTCCGGCGCCGGCCGCGGGTGGCCATCCTCTCCTCCGGCGACGAGCTCGCCGAGCCTGGTGCGACGCTCGGGCCGGGGCAGATCCACGACGCGAACACGGTGGCCCTCGCCGCGGCCGTGCGCGAGGCCGGTGGCGAGGCGTGGTCCCTGCCGCGCGTCGCCGACGACGCCGACGCGGTCGAGGTGGCGCTCCTTTCTGCGGCGCGCGTCGCGGACCTCGTCGTCACCTCCGGCGGCGTGAGCGTGGGGCGGCATGATCACGTGCGGGCCGTGCTCGAGCGGCGCGGCACGGTCGACTTCTGGCGGATCGCGGTGCAGCCCGGCAAGCCGCTGCTCGTCGCGGACCTCGACGGGACCACCGTGATCGGCCTGCCCGGCAACCCGGTGAGCGCGCTGGTCACGTTCGAGCTGTTCGCCCGGCCCTTCATCCGTGCCGCGCTCGGCATGGCAGGCGACGGCCGTCGCCACCTCCTCGTCACGATGCGCGATGCGATCGAGAAGGACCCGGAGCGGTGCGCCTTCCTCCGGGTGGCCGTGGACGAAAGTCTCGAGGCGCGCAGCGCCGGCGGCCAGGGATCGGCGCAGGTCCGGCCGCTGGCCGCCACCGATGCGCTGCTCATCGTGCCGGATGGGCGTTCGTGCGACGATCCCCGGGAAGCGCTACGAGGCGATCCTCATCGGTGAGGGAGGCGGCGTATGAAGCCCAGCCACCTGGGACCCGGGGGCGAGGCCCGCATGGTCGACGTCGGCGGCAAGCCGGTCACCGCGCGGCGGGCGGTGGCGACCGCGACCGTCCGGATGCGTCCGGAGACGCTCGCCACGCTGCTCGACGCCGGTGGCCCGAAGGGTGATGCCCTCGCCGTCGCGCGCATCGCCGGCATCGCGGGGGCGAAGCGCACGCCCGACCTCATCCCGCTGTGCCACCCGCTGCCCCTCGACCGAGTGGCGGTGGACCTGGCGCCGGATCGCGCCGGAGGGAGCGTGACGATCACGGCCGAGGTCCGCGTCACGGCCCGCACCGGGGTCGAGATGGAGGCGCTCACCGCCGCGACCGTGGCGGCGCTGACGCTCTACGACATGGCCAAGGCGCTGCAGCGTGACATCGTGATCGAGCGGGTGGAGCTTGTCGCCAAGGAGGGCGGCAGCAGCGGGAGCTGGTCGCGCGATGCCGCGCCGGAGGCGCAGCGCGCAGCGCATGAGGCCGTCGTCGTGACCTGCTCGAACCGTTCCGCGGCGGGGGAGCGCGAGGACGCGAGCGGTCCCGCGCTCGTGGCGGCGCTCGCCTCCGCCGGGATCGACGTCGAACCGCAGGCCATCGTCGTCGCCGATGACGAGGCGGCGATCGCGCAGCTCCTCACCACCCTCGCCGATGCCGGGCATCGGCTCGTCCTCACCACCGGCGGGACCGGCCTGACCCCGTCCGACGTCACGCCGCAGGCCACGAGGCGGGTGATCGAGCGCGAGGCGCCCGGCCTCGTCGACCTCATGCGTGCTGCCGGCCTCGCCCACACGCCGATGGCCGCGCTGTCACGCGGGATCGCAGGCACCCGCGCCGCGACGCTGATCGTGAACCTGCCCGGCTCGCCGAAGGGCGCGCTCGAGTCGTTCGAGGCGCTGCGCCCGGTGCTGTCGCACGCGCTCGACCAGCTCGCCGGAGGGGATCACTAGCGCGTCTCGCGGCGCTCGCGCGTACCCCGCCGTTACCATGGCCCGCGCATGCACCCGTCGATCCCGTTCTACTTCCTCATCGTCATCCCGGTGGCGGTGGCGATCGCCCTCTTCTGGCGGCGGGCGGGGCGGCACGTGGAGATCCTCCGCTTCGGCCGGCCCCTCGACCGCAGCAACCGTCCGCTGGAGCGGATCAGGGGGCTGGGAGTCTTCGTGTTCGGCCAGAAGCGGCTGCTGTCGGATCCGGGGCCGGGACTGACCCACGCCTTCATCTTCTGGGGCTTCCTGGTGCTGCTGGCGACGACCGGCAACTACATCCTGAACGGGCTGCTGGAGGCGGTCGTCGGCTGGCCGCTCGGCGGCTGGCTGTGGGGGATCGTCGTCTTCTTCGCCAACCTGTTCATCGGTCTCATCGTCCTGGCGCTCGGCTACGCCGCGTGGCGCCGGATCGTGCGCCGGCCCGCGCGCCTGGCCCTCTCACGCGACGCGTTCATCATCCTCGGGCTCATCCTCGCCATCGTCGTCACCGAGCTCCTCGGGGACGCATTCCGCTTCGTCGCGCTTCCCGATGCGCCGTCACGACCCTTTGCGTTCCTTGCCGGGCCGCTCGCCTCGCTGCTGGCCGGCATCGGTCCTGACGCCGGCGTTGCCGGCTACGGGATCCTCGGCTGGGCGCACATCCTCCTCGTGCTGGGCTTCGGTGCGTACCTGCCGTACAGCAAGCACCTGCACATCCTCACCAGCGAGCCGAACGTCTACTTCCGCAACCTGGAGCCGCGTGGCGCGCTGCGCACGATGGACCTCGAAGCGGAGACCGATGCGGACGGTGAGGAGCCGGTCTTCGGCGCCAAGGGCCTGAAGGACCTCACGTGGCGCCACCTTCTCGACCCGATGAGCTGCACCGAGTGCGGCCGCTGCATGGAGTTCTGCCCCGCCTCGATGACCGGCAAGACGCTGAGCCCGAAGCACTTCATGGAGGGTCTGCGCGACCAGATCGTGCTGGCCGAGACCGCGCTGGCGGCCGCGGCATCGGCGCAGCGGGCATCGCGCAGCGGCTACGGCAACGGGGTCGAGGCCTCGGATACCGCGCTCGGCCTCGCCCGTGAGCGCGCGCTCGAGGCGCTCAGCCTGCCGCTCGTCGACCACGCCATCCCCGAAGAGGCGGTCTGGCAGTGCACGACCTGCGGCTGGTGCGTCGAGGGCTGCCCGGTGCTCATCGAGCATGTCGACTCGATCGTGGAGATCCGGCGCAACCTCGTCCTCGAGGAGGGCCGCAACCCGAAGGAGCTCAACACCGCGTTCCGCAACATGGAGCAGGCGGGGAACCCGTGGGGCCAGCCGCGCTCCGCGCGCCTCGACTGGGCGAAGGGTCTTGAGGTAGCCGTCCTGGCCGATGCCGAGGCGCCGCTGAATCCGCCGCTGATCGCCCGGCCCGGCGCCGCGCCGTGGCGCACGATCGTGGGTCGCGGCCACGCGCTGCCCGACGCGATCGCCGGTGGCGACACCATCCTCTACTGGGTCGGCTGTGCGGGGGCGTTTGACGACCGCAATCGCAAGGTCGTGCGGGCCATGGCCCAGCTCCTGCGGCAGGCGCAGGTGCCGTTTGCCGTGCTCGGCAGCGGCGAAACGTGTACGGGTGACCCGGCTCGCCGCGCCGGCAACGAGTACCTGTTCCAGATGCTCGCGGAGGAGAACGTTACGACCCTCACCGCCGCGCACCGCGAGCACGGGATCTCGACGATCGTCGCCAGCTGCCCCCACTGCTTCAACACCATCAAGAACGAGTACCCGCAGTTCGGACTCACCGGGGTGGACGTCATCCACCACACCCAGCTCCTCGACCGCCTGGTGGCCGAGGGGCGGCTCGTGCCGACCGAGCACCACGAGGCAGTCGTTGCCTACCATGACGCCTGCTACCTCGGTCGCTACAACGACGTGTACGACGAGGGGCGGCGGGTGGTCGAAGCAGTTCCGGGCCAGACGGTCGCCGAGATGGAGCTCCACCACCGCAAGGGCATGTGCTGCGGCGCCGGCGGGGCGCGGATGTGGATGGAGGAGCACGAGGGGCAGCGGATCAACCACCGCCGCACCGAGCACGCGCTGAAGCTCGAGCCGGACGCCATCGCGACCGCATGCCCGTACTGCCTGATCATGCTCCGCGACGGGACCACCGATCTCGAACGGACCGATGTCGCCGTCCGCGACGTCGCCGAGCTGCTGGCTGACGCCACCGGCGCGTGGAACGTGGGCCGGGACGCGCCGGGCGACTAGCGGCACACACCGGAATCCGCAACGGACGCCGGATTCCGCAACAAACCGGCCCAGTACCTGCGGAAGGTTGTGGCCCCACCGGGCCTCCGGTACGATTCGCGCATGGCAATGCGCTCCCTGCCCGCGGCCGGCTCCCGGCGGCCGCTCCTCGACGATCTCGACAAGGCGATCATCAAGTGCCTCCAGCTCGACGGCCGGCGCCCATACGCGCAGATCGGCCGCGAGCTCAAGGTCCCGGAGGCGACGGTGCGGCAGCGCGCCGAGCGCCTCATCAGCCGCGGCGTGGTCCAGGTGGTCGGCGTCACCGATCCGCTGGCGATGGGCTTCCAGCAGCCGGCTTTCATCGGCCTGCACGTGGACGCCGCGCGCCTCGACGAGATCGCGGAGCGCATCGCGGAGCTGGAGGAAGTGACGTACGTGGTCGTCACCGCGGGGCGCTTCGACATGATCTGCGAGGTCGTGTGCGCCGACAACGAGCACCTGCTGCGGGTGCTCACCGAGCAGCTGGCCGGGATCGACGGTGTTCGCGCCACCGAGACGATGGTCGAGCTGCGCTTCGTCAAGGAAAGCTATCGCTGGGGCACGAGGTAACGAAGTGACCGTCTCCGCACGCGAGGTGGATCGCGCCAGGGTCCGGATGATCGGGGAGCGCGAGGAGCGCGGCTACCGGGATCGCACGCGGCGCAGCGCGGAGCTCCACGAGCGCGCCAAGCAGGCGCTGCCGCTCGGGGTCGCGAGCTCGTTCCAGGCCTACGACCCGTATCCGACGTTCATGACGGATGCCCGCGGCAGCCGCATCTGGGACGTGGACGGCAACGAGTACATCGACTTCGACATGGCGTTCGGGGTGCTGGCGGCCGGACATTCGCATCCGATCCTCGCCGAGGCGCTCCAGCGCCGCGTCGCGAACGGCACCTGCTATACGTTCCCGGTCGAGGAGACGATCGCGCTGGCGGAGGAGATCAAGCGTCGCTTCGACGCCGATCTCGTCCGCTTCAGCAATTCGGGCACCGAGGCCACGATGGACGCGATCCGCGTGGCGCGCGGCTTCACCGGTCGCGAGAAGATCGTGAAGTTCGAGGGCGGCTACCACGGCCACCACGACGACGTGCTCGTCAGCATCCAGCCGCCGCGCGAGATGATGGGCGACGAGGCGTCGCCGAACACCGTCCCGCTGTCGGCCGGCATCCCGGCCAGCCGGCTGGCGGAGACGATCATCGCCCCCTTCAACCGGCCCGAACTGGTGGCGGGCATCCTCGAGGCGCACCGCGGCGAGATCGCCGCGATCATCGTCGAGCCGGTGCAGTTCAACATCGGCGTGGTGCCGCCGGTCGCCGGCTTCCTCGAGCGGCTGCGCGAGCTCGCCACCGAGCACGGCATCGTGCTCATCTTCGACGAGGTCAAGACCGGCGTCGTCATCGCCTACGGCGGCGCGCACGAGTACTTCGGCGTCACGCCGGACCTCTTCTGCCTGGCGAAGAGCATCGGCGGCGGTATCCCGATCGGTGCCTTCGGCGGACGCCGCGAGGTGATGCTGGCGATCGAGGGCGGTGACCCGGACGCGGACGCGCCGATCGCCTCGTTCGACCGCAGCGACCGCAGCGAGCTGACGAGCACGATCGCCTACGTTCCGAACCGGGTCGCACACCTGGGCACGTTCAACGGCAACCCGCTGTCGATGACCGCCGGCCTCGTGACCCTGACCGAGATCCTCACCCGGGACGCGTACCCGCGCCTGCAGGCGATGGGGGATCGGCTCACCGCCGGCTGCCAGGCCGTGCTCGACGAGTTCGGGCTGCCGGGCTACGCGATCAACGTCGGCCCGAAGGGCTGCATCATGTTCACCCCGGAGCGGGTGACGAACTACCGCGACTTCATCGGTCTCGACACGGAGCTCTGGACGGCGTTCTTCTTCTACCTCGTCAACCGCGGCATCCTCCTGCCGCCCGGACCGGACGACCAGTGGACGCTGTCGGTCCAGCACACCGACGAGGAGATCGAACGTCACATCGCCGTCTTCCGCGACTTCGCGGCCGAGGTCGCCGGCTAGCCGACCCGCCGGCCGGCGGCGTAACCTGCTGCGAACGGGGAGCAGGAGGTGGGTCAGGTGATCGAACGCTGGGCGCGGCCGTTCCGCGGGCTGTCCAACGGCATCGCCAACGCGGTGGATGCCACGTACCGGTTCCTCCGGGGGCCGGGCAAGCTGCTCCAGGACCTCCTGAACGGCGTCCTCCTCGGCCACTCGCTCCATGCCGTCCTCGTCGACGTCGTGGTCGGCGGCACGACCGCGGCCCTCCTGCTCGACGTGCTGCGTGTCATCTTCCACGTCGACGGCCTCGCCATCGCCACGACGTGGGTGCTGGGCCTGGCCGTGCTGTCGGCGCTCGGCGCGATCCTGTCCGGCCTTACCGACTACAAGGACACGCCGCCGAGCAGCGCGGAGCGCGACGTGGCCGGCTTCCACGGCCTGATCAACATCGTCGCCACCGTCCTGTTCGCCATCTCCCTCGTCCAGCGCCTCGGCAACGCGCACGACGCAGCCTTCTGGACCCTGCTCATCGGCTATCTCGTCGTGAGCGTGGGCGCCTACATCGGCGGCCACGTCGTCTTCAAGTACGGCTACATGGTCAACGTCAACGCGTTCAGCAGGGGCAAACGCGCAAAGGAGTTCACCGCCGTCCTGCCGGCGGCGGACCTCGCCGAGGCGACGCCCACGAAGGCGATGCTCGGCACCACCACTCTCGTCCTCGTGCGCCGCGGTGACGTCGTCCACGCGCTGAAGGATTCCTGCTCCCACGCAGGCGGACCGCTCACGGGTGGAAAGCTGCGCGGCGACGGTATCCAGTGCCCGTGGCACGGCTCGGTCTTCCGACTCCGCGACGGCGCGGTCCAGCACGGACCGGCCAGCACGCGGCAGGTGAGCTACGCGGCCCGCATCGCCGACGGCCAGGTCGAGGTCCAGGGCCCGCGTGAGGGCTGACCGGCACGGACGCGCCTAGACTTGGGTCGGCGCCAGCTGGATCCGCGAACCGATCGCGGCTCGGGCGTCCACCCGGAGGGATTCGCGCATGACCCGCGTCCGCCGCATCGGCGTCGTCTCGCTCGCCAACATCGTCGCCGCCATCGCGTTCGTGATGACGCTCTTCTTCGTCGTCCTCCTGCTGCTCGTCGTCCTGCCGTCGCAGCAGGTGACTGTGTCGCGCTACTTCAACATCCCCGCCGGTGGTGCGGTCGGCTTCTTCCTCATCGTCCCGTTCCTCTACGCCGCCGTTGGCTGGATCGGCGGGGCGCTGAGCGCGGTCGTCTACAACTTCGTGGCGAGCTTCACGGGCGGTGTGCAGCTCCACCTCGAGCACCGGCCCGAGCCGGCGCCGCCTGTGGCGTGGTCGCCGGTGGCGCCGGTCGCGCCAGTGCCGCCGCCGCCGAGCGACGTGGCAGGCTCGCCGGCGGAGCCTCCGCAGCGTCCATCTGACGAGGCCTGAGCCCGCCGGCCACGCGGTCGCGGCGAGGCATCGGCTAGACTCGCAGTGTCGCGCCGGCCGCTGGTCCGCGACGCGCCTCGCACGCTCCGAATCGACCCGAAGGGACCGCGCGTGACCTATCGCCTGACCGCTGAGCACCTCGAGCTGCGTGCGGTGGTGCGCGAGCTGGCCGAGGAGCGCATTGCACCGCGCGCTGCGGCCATCGATGCCGAAGCGGAGTTTCCGTGGGACCTCAAGGAGCTGCTCGCCCAGCAGGACCTGCTCGGCACCGCGTTCGGCGAGGAGCACGGCGGCACCGGGCTCGACCAGCTGAGCCAGGTCATCCTGGTGGAGGAGCTGGCGAGGGCCGACGCCACCACGAGCCTCATCCCGATCGTGCAGAAGCTCGGCGCCCTGCCGATCATGCTCGCCGGCTCCGCCGAGCAGCAGGCGCGCTACTTCCCGCGCCTCGCCAGCGGCGAGTGGCTCATCGCCTTTGCGCTCACCGAGGCGGCGGCGGGCAGCGACGTGGCGAGCAACAAGATGCGCGCCACGCGCGACGGAGACGACTACGTCCTGAACGGCAGCAAGCGCTTCATCACCCACGGCTCGGTGGCGAACGTGCTGACCGTGTTCGCGCTGACCGATCCGGAGGCGGGCGGCAGGAAGGGCATGAGCGCCTTCATCGTGGAGGCCGACACGCCGGGATTCGCCGCGCCGCGGGTCGAGCACAAGATGGGGATCCGCGGCTCGCCCACGGCCGAGCTGACCTTCGACGACGTCCGCGTGCCGGTCGCGAATCGCATCGGCGCGGACGGGGACGGGTTCAAGATCGCCATGGGCACCCTCGATCGGTCCCGGCTGGCGATCGCGGCGCAGGCGGTGGGGATCGCGCAGGGAGCCCTGGACGCTGCCATCGGCTACGCGAAGGAGCGCCGCCAGTTCGGGCAGCGTGTCACCGACTTCGAGGGAATCCAGTTCATGCTGGCCGACATGGCGACCCACACGGAGGCGGCGCGGCAGCTGACGTACGCCGCCGCGGCCGCGATCGAGGCGGACGCCGCCGACCTGCCGTACTGGACCAGCAGTGCGAAGCTGTTCGCGGGCGACGTTGCGATGCAGGTCACCACCGACGCCGTCCAGGTCCTGGGCGGGTACGGCTATATCACCGAATACCCCGTGGAGCGGATGATGCGCGATGCCAAGATCACCCAGCTCTACGAGGGAACCCAGCAGATCCAGCGCCTCATCGTGGCGCGCCAGCTCCTGGCAAGGGCCGGGGTGAGCGCGTCACGCTAGGCCACCGCACCCTTCCCGCACGGAGCACCAGCCACCCACCGTGAGAATCGTCGTCTGCATCAAGCAGGTTCCGGCCACGACCGCCGACAAGCGGTACACCGCTGACCTGCGCCTCGACCGCGCCGGCACCGAGGCGATCATCAACCCGCTCGACGAGTACGCCATCGAGCAGGCGCTGCGCCTCGCCGACGCCGGCGCCGTCGACTCGGTCGGCTACCTGTCGATGGGTCCGGAGCAGGCGGGCGAGGCATTGCGCCGCGCGCTCGCGATGGGCGGCGACGATGCCACCCTGGTCACCGATCCCGCGCTCGCCGGCGCCGACGAGTGGGCCACCGCGCGCGTCCTCGCCGCCGCGCTCGACAAGCTCGCGCCCGACGTCGCCCTGATGGGCATGGCCTCCGACGATGCGCGCGGCTCGCTCGTGCCCGGCGCGGTCGCGGCGCGGCGCAACCTGCCGCTGCTGAGCTACGGGGCCGAGCTGGCGCTCGCCGACGGCAGCGCCCGCATCCGCCGCCTCTCGGCGACGGGCTTCGACTGGATCGAGGCGCCGCTCCCGGTCGTGGCGAGCGTCACCGACCAGGTGGGCGAGCCACGCTACGCGAGCCTGAAGGGCATCATGGCCGCGAAGCGCAAGCCGCTTGAGACGTGGTCGCTCGCCGACCTCGGCCTCACCGCCGACGAGCTTCACGGGGCGGCGCTGACGCGGGTGACGGAGGCGCGACCCCCGGAGGCGAAGCCGCCGACCGAGCGGATCGAGAACGTGAGCGGGGACGAGGCGGCGGTGAAGATCGCCGACTGGCTCGCCGCCCGGAAGCTGATCTAGGCGAGGACGACATGAGCAACGACATCTTCTTCCTCGCCGAGTTCGCCGCAGGCGGGCCGCAGCGCTCGGCGCTCGAGCTCGCCGCGGGCGCCGCCGCGATGGCCGCCGCCAGCGGCGGCGAGGCGGTCGCGCTCGCCTACGGCCCCGGGGCCGGGGACGGTGCCGCCGGCCTCGGCGCGCACGGTGCCGCCCGCGCGATCGTGCTCGGCAGCGGTGCCACGCCAGCGATCGCGGTCGGGCCCGCCGCAGCGGAGTCGGTACGGGCGGCCGAGCCGCTCGCGGTGCTCGCCCCGGCGACCCCGAACGGGCGCGACCTCGCCGCCGCGCTCGTCGGCCTGTGCGACCTGCCCGCGTTCGGGCCTGTCCGAGCCGCTCGTGTCGTCGACGGGGTCGTCGAGACGGAGCAGGCGACGCTCCAGGGCAGCGTGGTGACGACCTCCCGGCCGGCCGACGGCGCCCCGCAGCCCGCCGTCCTGCTGGTGCTGGCGAACACGTTCACGCCCGCCGAGGGTGGAAGCGGGACCGCCCAGGTGAGCGAGGCCGCCCCAGTCGACCACCCGTTCGCCAAGGCGACGATCGCGGAGAGCCACGACGCGGAGGCAAAGGTCGTGAACCTCGAGGAGGCGACCGTCATCGTGGCCGGCGGCCGGGGCGTGGGCAGCGCGGAGGGCTTCGCCCAGCTCAACGACCTGGCGGCGGCGCTCGGCGGGGCCGTCGGCGCGAGCCGCGCGGCCGCCGACGCGGGCTGGGTGCCGTACCAGCTCCAGATCGGGCAGACCGGCAAGGTGGTCAAGCCAGCCCTCTACCTGGGCGCCGGCATCAGCGGCGCGATCCAGCACCGGGTCGGGATGCAGACCGCCGAGCATGTCGTGGCGATCAACAAGGACCCCGACGCGCCGATCGGTGAGTTCGCGGACCTGTTCGTGGTGGGGGACCTGTTCCAGATCGTCCCGAAGCTGACCGACGAGATCCGTCGGCGCAAGGCGTAGGCGGACCGATGCGCCAGCGCACGAACCTCCCGCTCGCGATCGGCCTCGTGGTGGTCGTCGTCCTGCCGGCATGGCTGCCGGGCCGGCGCCGACAGTCCGGCGTCCATCACGGCAAGGAACTCCGCGACTACCGCAACGACCTCGTCGCTCGCACGACGCGGATCGACACCGTTCTCGGCGGCGTGGCCGACGCGCTCGACGCGCTCCGACGCCGCGACATCGACGTCGACGTCGCGATGGCGAAGCTCGTCAGCGCTGAGGAGGAGCTCGACGAGGCAGCGGATCACATCCGCGAGATGCTCGCCCCAGAGGAGCTCCATCCATTGCACCTCGAGTACGACGCGAACCTCGAGCGTGCGCTGCGCGGCATCGTCACCGCCGAGCGCGGCTGCGGAATCACGAAGCTGCCGCACCGCCCGCCGGAGGACGAGGAGCCGTTCACGTACTGGAAGCGGGGCCACGCCGAACGTCACCCACGCGCGGATGCGGATGCAGGAGCTCGCCGACGTGATGGTCCGCTGGCAGCCCGGCCGTCCGAGCGACGTGAGCGTCGCCACGCGCCTCCACCGCGACGAGGGCTGAACGCAGCCGGACCCCCATATCTTGTGGTAGGCTCAGTGACGGTACCACCACTAGTGTAGCCCGTAACGGAGTCAGCGCATGCGCTGTCCGCGATGCAACGAGGTCGGGACGCGGGTCATCGACAGCCGCGACCTGGAGGGGGGCAGCACGATTCGGCGCCGGCGCGAGTGCGAGGCATGCGCGCATCGGTTCACGACCTACGAGCGCCCCGAGGGCGCCCGCCTGCTGGTCGTCAAGCGCGACGGGCGGCGGGAGGAGTTCGACCGTGCCAAGCTCATGAACGGGCTGCTGCGCGCGCTCGAGAAGCGGCCGGTGACGCTCCAGCGTATCGAGTCCGCGGTCGACGACATCGAGTCCGGCCTGCGGGCGCGGAATGAGGCCGAGGTGCCGTCCACCGAGATCGGCCGCCTGGCGACCGAGGCGCTCCGCGATCTGGACCAGGTGGCGTACATCCGCTTCGCGTCGGTGTACGAGGGATTCGAGGACATCGACACCCTGAAGCGGGAGGTGGATCGGCTCGTCCGACAGCGTCAGGGCGTGGCAGAGTAGGCGCGTGATCCTGTCCGACCGCGACATCCGCGCCGAGATCGAGTCGGGGCGGATCGTCATCGACCCGTTCGGTCCCGAATCGGTCCAGCCGTCGAGCGTTGATCTACATCTCGCCAACAAGTTCCGCGTCTTCCGCAACAACCGCACCGCGGTCATCGACGTGCGCACCGAGCAGCCGGAGCTGACCGAGCTGGTGGAGATCAACGGCGACGAGCCGTTCGTGCTTCACCCCGGCGAGTTCGCGCTCGGCGCCACCTTCGAGCGCGTCGGGCTGCCCGAGGACCTGGTGGCGCGGCTGGAGGGCAAGAGCTCCCTCGGCCGGCTCGGGCTCCTCATCCACTCGACCGCCGGCTACGTCGATCCCGGCTGGGAGGGGACGCTCACGCTGGAGCTCAGCAACGTCGCCAACCTGCCGATCATGCTCTACGACGGGATGAAGATCGGCCAGATCAGCTTCCAGCGTCTCTCGTCGCCGGTGGAGGTGGCGTATGGCGACGCGCGGATCGGCTCGCGCTACCGCGGGCAGACCGACCCGACCGCGAGCCGCTACTTCGCCGACTTCGACCGCACCCGGATCCGTCGGTGACCGACGGGCCGACCGAGCCGCTCCACGTCATCGGCGAGCCGCGCGTCTTCGCCGGGCGGGTGTCGGTGCGGGTCGTACGCGCCGGCTGGTTCCGTCCCGACGCGGGGGGGTTCTTCGGCGTCGTGCCCGCCCCCCTGTGGCGCCGCTTCACCAGCACCGACGATCGCGGGCGCCTCCTGTGCCGCCTGAATCTGCTCATTGTCGAGGCGGCCGGCAAGCGACTCCTGGTCGAGACCGGGACGGGCGTGCGGATGACGGACAAGGACCGTGACATCAAGGGTGTCGAAGGGGGCGATCCCGCCGAGGCGCTGCGCAACGTCGGCATCGATCCCGCCAGCATCGACTACGTCATCGTCACCCACCTCCACTACGACCACGCCGGCGGCATGATCGGGACCGACGGGCGGCCGGCGTTCCCCCGCGCGCGCTACGTCATCCAGCGCGACGACGTCGAGGCGGCACGGGGCGACGAGCTCCGGCTGGCGGGCATCATGGAGGGCGAGCAGGTGGAGCTGGTGCGGAGCGCCGGCCAGCTGGCCGAGGTCTCCGGCGAGGTCGAGGTGGTCGAGGGCGTCACGGTGGTGCCGACCGGCGGCCACACGCGCGGCTCACAGGCCGTGCTGCTCGGCGTGGCGCATCCGCATGGCCGGGCCGGCGATCCCACCGAACGCGCGATCTTCTTCGGCGACCTCATTCCCACCCGCTGGCAGCTGCCGGTGCGCTGGACGAGCGCCTACGACGACTACCCGATCGAGGCCGTCGAGGTGCGGAACAAGCTCGTGCCGCGCGCCGCCGCGGAGGGCTGGTGGTGCTACTTCACCCACGACCCGGGGGCGCTGCCGATCCGGATCGAGGCGACGGAGAAGGGCTTTCGCGTTCGCGGCGAGGCCTAGGTATCATGGGCGCGCCCTGCATCGCCTCGCCGAGGAGCTTCCTTCCTTGACCTTCCTGACCGCCGGCGCCCGCCGGCGCCTGCTTCCCCTCTCTGCCCTCCTTGCCGTCGGCGCGCTCGCCGCGTGCGGAGGCGCCAGCGCGACGCCGTCGACGTCGGTCGCCTGCCAGAGGGCCGACGCCAGCAACGTCGTCCAGCTGAGTGCCACGAACGTCACGTTCAGCGCGCCGTGCCTCGAGGTGACGGCCGACGCTCCGATCAAGATCCAGTTCACGAACAAGGACACGGTGCCCCACGACGTCGCCGTCTACCAGGACGCGTCGAAGGCGACCGAGGTCTCGCGAGGCGACGTGGCCGATGCCGGCCAGTCCAAGACGTACGACGTCCCCGCCCTCGCCGTCGGCGACCACTTCTTCGTGTGCACGATCCACAGCAACATGACCGGGATCCTGCGCGCGGTTCCGGCGAGCGGCGCCGCCTCGCCGAGCTAGGAGGGGAGCGGCCCGAGCAGCTCGGCCAGGATGTCGACCATCCGCGCCGGCGCCAGCGGGCCGCTGATCTCCCGCACCACGATCCCGTCCGCGTCCACGAACCAGTGCCGCGGCATTGCCGGGTCCGCGGTCCAGCGCGAGCTGTTCACGAGCGTCGGGTCGAGCAGGATCGGGTAGCCGATCGCGTAGCGGCTCGCGAAGCCGCTCACCGTCTCGCGCGACTCCCCGCGGTCGAGACCCAGCACGAGCAGCCGGTCGCCGTACGCGGCCGCCAGTCGCTCCATGGCGGGCATCTCCGTCCGGCACGGCTCGCAGCTCGTTGCCCACAGGTTGACCCACGTGACGCGCCCACGCCCGCTGGCCATCGTCCAGCGCCGGCCGGCGAGGTCGAGCGCGTCGACGCTCGGTGCCGGCTTCCCGATGAGCGGGCCGCTCGTCCCGGTCGGGGCGCGGGCCAGCGGCGCGAAGGCGAGGACCGCCAGCACCGCCCCGAGCAGCGCAATGCCGGCCAGCCAGGCGAGAGAGCGCCATCGGCGACGGCCGGAGCCCGCCATCGGGCTAGCCGAGCTCGGCCGCGAGCGCGCGCGACGTCGGGGCCCGTGATCGGCGCTTCGAGGCGGTCGACCCCGTCCACGGTCACCACCGGGATGCGGTGGCCGTAGCGGACGAGGAGATCGTCATCGGCCTCGATGTCGAGGCGTTCGTATCGGTCCGGTCCGAGCATGGCGTCCAGCAGGACGCGCGCCTCCTCGCACAGGTGGCAGCCGTCGCGCTCGTAGAGCACGACCCGCGGGGTCGGCATGCGGCGGATGATACGGTAGGATCGCCCGAGCGCCGCCCCCGTAGCTCAGAGGATAGAGCGCCGCCGTCCTAAGGCGGGCGTCGGGGGTTCGAATCCCTCCGGGGGCGCCACCCAAGCAGCTAGGCGTGCGAGCCGGTCACCACGTTGAGCAGCACCACCCCGACCATGATCAGCGCGATGCCGCCGATCTTGAGTGCGTCGAGCGACTCGCGGAACGCCACCACCCCGATCAGCACGATCGCGACCGTCCCGAGGCCGCTCCACACCGCATAGACGACGCCGAGCGGGATGGAGCGCAGCGACATCGACATCGCGTAGAAGCTGAGGCCGTAGCCGGCGACCACGACGACGACCGGCACGAGATGGCGGAAGCCGTCGGAGACCTTCAGGGCGGTGGTGCCGACCACCTCGGCGACGATGGCGAGCAGGAGCCACAGCGCGGGATGCATCGGTCGGGCGACCTCCGTGTGCGTTACAGGATCGGGAAGAACGACGCGAGCCTGGCGAAGGTGTTCGTGAGGATCATGACCCCGATGACGATGATGAAGGCGCCCGCCACGAGCTCCACCGCGCGGTGGTGCTGCCGGAGGAAGGTCACCAGCGGACGCAGGCGCGGAAGCGCGACGGCGGCGAGCAGGAAGGGCACCGCCAAGCCCGCCGAATAGGCCGCGAGCAGCAGCGTGGCGGCGCCGACCTGGGCGGTCGAGCCGGCAAGGGTCAGGATCGCGCCGAGCACGGCACCGATGCACGGCGTCCAGCCCACCGCGACCAGCGCACCGAGCGCGGTCGAGCGCGCGAGACGGCCCCGGGGCAGGCGGTCGACGTCGACGTGGAGCCCGCCCATGGTGGCGAACGGGCCACGGGCGAGCATGGTGGCGATGCCGAGCCCGATGATCACGAGCCCAGCCACCTCTCGCAGGCCGGGCACTGCGAATACGCCGCCACCCCCGAGCAGGCCGGCCGTGATGCCGAGCAGCACGAAGACGATGCTGAAGCCGATGACGAAGAGTCCGGCCTGGGCGAGGACCGCGCGCTGCGTCGCCGGCGCGGCGATGCCGGGTGAGCCGGCAGGCGTGGCAAGCGCCGCGCTGGAGGCGGCCGCCTCCGACAGGAACGCCAGGTAGACCGGCACGAGCGCCAGCACGCAGGGCGAGACGAAGCTCACGACGCCCGCCGCGAAGGCGAGCGCCAGGCTCAGCTGGTCACCGGCGGCCACTCGGGTCCTCCCATCCTCAGCGCACGAGGCCGAGGACGGGCGTGCCCGGCTCGACCGTGATCGGCTCGGCGATGATCCAGAGGCTCAGCACCGTGTAGCCGATCATGAGCAGCACGAGCGGCAGGCCGGCGACGATCGGGTGGCGCGGCGCATCCCGGAGCGCGATGCGATGCGCGAGCACGACCGCTGCGACGTGGCCCAGCACGATCGCGAGCACCGACACGTACCAGACGACCGACACGGGGATGAAGTCGAGCGTCGGCGCCACGCTGGCGAGCGGGTCGCGCAGCAGGTCCGGCAGATAGAGGGCGTTCTGGATGACGAGCGTCGCGTAGTGGGCGATGAAATAGCCGCCCGCGATCGGGAGCAGCGTGGCGGCGTATTCGCCCGTCACGCGGCCCAGCGCCAGGTGGCCGACATCGCGGGCGTTGAGCAGCCGGGTGAGGAAGCATGCGACGGTGAAGGCGGCCATGAACGCCAGCCACAGGCCGGCGAGGCCGAGCGTCTGTACGACGATGACGCCGTAGAACGGACCGATGACACCCGCCACGCCGGGCAGGGTCGCGTTCGCGAAGCTGCCCCACAGCGCCGTCTCCCGCAGCCCGTCGTACGTCACCCCAGCGAGGGCGAGGACGATGAAGCCGGCATCGGACCAGGCGGCGCCGCGGACCTCGGTCAGGCCGGTGAACCAGAGCCGCAGCTCCGGCTGGCGCTCGTTGCCATCGGCAGCCGCGGCACATTCCGGGCAGTCGACGCATCGCGACGGGTCGCAGCGCAGCTCGCAGCCGGCGCACGCCGCCGGCGCCACGACCCGTCGCCCGACCGGGCCGATGCGGCCGAACCAGCCGAGGAGGATCTCGAACAGCTCCCCGTTCCGCAGCCACGCGACCCGACCGAACGCGACCATGCCGACGAAGGTGAGGATCGTGTACCCGACCAGGATCGGGCCCACCCGGTCCGGTGCGCCGGACGCGGGCAGGACGAGCTCGCTCCACAGCGCGGCGGCCAGGAGGAAGACGGCGGGCCAGCGGCCCGCGGCGGCGGGATACGGCAGGCCGAGGTCGAGTCGCTCGGCACCGAAGCGCTGCGCGACCCACTCGACGACCGCGTGGAGCGTCCTGAACGGCGACAGCGAGGGCCAGGCGTTGCCGACGAGGAGCGCGGCGATCGGCAGCCCGACCCAGATCCCGACCCAGAACAGCACGGCGGGCAGCTGGGTGATGTCGCCGACCGCGTACGCCGCCCAGATGGCGCCGAACCACCACGCCAGCCCGAGCACGGCCAAAAAGCCCGAGATCGCCCGGGCGAGGGCCGGTGGGACCGTACGCCGGCGATACGTCGGGTTCGCCGAGGCCGGGCGGACGAGGAAGAGCGAGACGACGAACGAGGCCGCCACCACGAGCGCGGCACCGGCGAGGTAGAGCCAGCGTGGGACCGGAAGCTGGAACGAGCTGCCGATCGCGTGCGCCGTCGTGACGCCGGGCACCAGCAGGGCCCCGCCCGCGGCGATCGCCACCGCCCGGGCGACCCGGGCGCGCGGGCTAGCGCTCATGGACGGTCAGGACGCCGGAGCCCTCGCCGCTCGACCCGCCCGCCGCGTGCAGCTCGATGACGAACTGGCCGGCGTGCGTTGCCGTGAACGACAGCGTTGCGTCGCGGCCCGCATGGACCGATGCCGCCACGCCCTGATCGTCGTAGCCGTGGACGTGGAGCACCCCGTCCGCCTTCACCGCAACCGTGATCGTCACCTTCTGGTCGCGGCACACGTTGACCGTCTGTGGGTCCAGCTTGCCGTCCGCGCCCAGCGTCGCGCTGCGCGTCACGCTCGCCGCGTCGCAGTCCGGCGGGCGGTCGACGCCGGTCGAGCAGCCCGCCACGAGCACCAGCATGGCCGCGAGGCCGCCGATCCGCCGGAGATGGACGCTCGGGCGCTGACGCGCAAGGGCAGGGCCGAGAGTCATGGGCAGGCTGGCCTCCGAATGCTGGACGGCGCGGCATCCGCCATCGCCAAGGTCATGCTAGCGGAGGCCGCTGCGACCGGGGGATCAAGCGGCCCGGCATCCTTCCTGCTTCCCATGGCTCCTGCGCCGTCATCGCAGCTGCGACCGGCGAATCACAGGAGGAGCCGATTCCATCATGGCCAATGTGGTCGAACAGATCGATGTCAACGTGCCGCTTCGAGTGGCGTACGACCAGTGGACCCAGTTCGAGGACTTCCCACGCTTCATGGAGGGCGTGAAGTCGGTCACCCAGACCGATGACACCCACCTGCACTGGATCGCCGAGGTGGCGGGCCAGGACAAGGAGTGGGATGCGGAGATCACCGAGCAGCATCCCGACGAGCGAGTAGCGTGGACCTCCACGAGCGGCGCCCGCAACGCGGGCGTGGTGACCTTCCACCGCCTCGACGACGACACCACCCGTGTGACGCTCCAGCTGGACGTCGATCCCGAGGGCGTGGTCGAGAACGTGGGCACCGCGCTCGGCTTCCTCGAGCGCCGCGTGAAGGGCGACCTCGAGCGGTTCAAGGAGTACATCCAGGGCCGTGCCGTCCCGACCGGCGCCTGGCGGGGCGAGGTCGAAGCCGGGTCCCGGCAGTAGCAGCACCGGGCGCGGCGGCCCTCGCGGCCGCCGGCGCCCGACCAGCAATGAGGCACTCGAGTGGATGACGAGCACGCGCGCCAGCACGGCGCGCTGACCGGGGAGTCGGGGGTCGTGACGCCGCCGCAGGTCGACGACGAGTTCGTCCCGGCCGAGCGGCGCGCGATGGAGGGCACGGAGATCGAGGGTGCGGGCGCTGCGCCGGCGCGGGCAGAACCCGAGGCTGAGCCCGCGGCCGACGCGCCGCCGATCGAGCCGCCCATCGGCGACGAAGTCAGGATCGACCCGCAGGAGGACCGCTACTAGGCTGCGGCCCGCTTCCGCTTCGCCCCCGCGGGCCGCTTGGCCCGCGCCGGCTTCCTGGCCGTTTTCCTCGCCGCGGTGACGCTGGCCTGCAGCGCGTCCATCAGGTCGATCACCTTCGGCGTCGCCTTTCGACGTCTCGCGTTCCGCGTCTCTCCCTTCAGCTTCGCCTGGATGAGCTCCTCGAGCGCGGTCCGGTACGCGTCCCGGTAGCTCTCCGGCCGGAAGCGATCGGCCAGGCTGTCGACGAGCTTCTCCGCCATGGCCAGCTCTCTGGGACGGACGGTCTTCTCTTCGCCCTCCGGGAGGTCGAGCGCCCCGGTGGAGCGGATTTCATCGGGCCAGAACATCGTCTCCAGGACGAGCGTGTCCTCGTACGGGCGCACCGTCGCCAGCCGCTCGCGGGTGCGGATCGTCACACGTGCAAGCGCGACGCGCTGCGTCTCGTCGAGCGCGCGGCGCATGAGGCTGAAGGCTTTCGCGCCGACCTCGGTCGGCTCGAGGAAGTAGCTCTTCTCGAAGTACACCGGGTCGATCTCTGCCGCCTCGACGAAGTCGCCGATGTCGATCGTCGTGCTGCTCGGCGGCTTCGCCGCCTCGATCTCGTCCGGATCCAGCACGACGTACTCGCCCTTGCTCACCTCGTAGCCGCGCACGAGGTCATCCCATGCGACCTCCCGGCCGTCCCGGGTGCAGAACCGCTTCTCCTCGATCGGGGCGCCGTCGGCCTTGTGGAGCAGCCGGAACCGGACGTCGCGCTGCTCGGTCGCGGCGTACAGCTTGACCGGGATGGTGACCATCCCGAAGCTGATCGCCCCGGTCCAGATGGCGCGCATGCGTCGGCGCGCCTCAGCGCACCGGATGGGCGACGTCGCTGTCGTCGCCGATCTCGATGCCGTGCCGCTTCGCCGCCGCTACGATCTTCTTCCGCGCCGACTCCTTCGCCGTCTTCGACTGGAAGTCGGTCTGGTTGAAGCGGGCCATCGCGTTGCGAATATGGCTCTCGTCGTGGATCGGCAGATGCTCGCCGCCCTTGCGGTCGACGTACGCGAACTGGCTCTTCCGCAGGTCGTCGCGCTTCTTCGTGCTCAGCTCAGCCATCGGTCCGTGCTCCATTGCAGGTTGTCTTCGGTCGCCCGGCTCCGCAGGACGCGTGCCGCGGCACAGGGCTTGCGTAGCGGGCGAGCATGCAAGCCCTCCCTCCGGCGCTGCTGCGCCCTGCGGCGACCGCGCCGGTCCCCGCCACCGCCCCCGCACCGACGATCATCGAGATGGAGGGCGTCACACGTCGCTTCGGCGACCTCGTCGCCGTGAGCGACGTCTCGCTCACCGTGCCGCAGGGGTCGATCCTCGGCATGATCGGTCCCTCCGGGTCCGGGAAGACGACGATCGTTCGGATGCTGACCGGCACGCTCGGCCCGACGACCGGGTCGCTCCGAGTCCTGGGCCAGGTGCCGCTCGAGTTCGACCGGCAGGCTCGCGAGCGGATCGCGTACATGCCCCAGCTCTTCAGCCTCTACCCCGACCTGACCGCGAAGGAGAACATGAACTTCGTCGCGGCGCTGTTCGGCGTGCCGTGGTGGGGGCGTTCGCGCCTCATCCGGGACTCGCTCACCGTCGTCGACCTGTGGGACGCCCGGAACCGCCCGGCGCGCGACCTGTCCGGCGGGATGCAGCGCCGGCTCGAGCTGGCGTGCGCGCTCGTCCACCGGCCTCAGGTGCTCTTCGTCGACGAGCCGACGGCAGGCATCGACCCGATCCTGCGTGAGTCGATCTGGACCGAGCTGCGCCGTCTGCGCGACGAGGGCGCGACGCTGCTCGTGACGACGCAGGTCGTCAGCGAGGCGGTCCACTGCGACCAGGTCGCCCTGCTGGCGGACGGCCAGCTCATCGCGCTCGAGTCGCCGGACGCGCTGCGCCGCTCGGCCTTTGGCGGCGAGCTGCTCGAGATCACGACTGCCCGCGCGGTCGACGGCGAGAACCTGCTCGAGCTGCCCGGCGTCCGCCACATCCGGCAGACCGGCCCGCGGACGCTGGTGGCGGTGACGGACGACGCCGGCACCGCCTCGCCGCTGATCATGGACACGCTGCGCCAGCAGGGGATCGAGGTCAGCGAGATCGCGGAATACCACGCGACCTACGACGACATCTTCACCACCCTGGTCCAGCGCCATCGCGACGCCGCGACCGAGGGAGAGGCGAGCGCCGAGGAGGTGGCCGCGGCCGCCGCGGAGCGCGTCGCATGATCGGCATCTTCAAGAGCTTCATCCGCATCACCTCCTTCGTCGGCAAGGAGCTGCGCGAGCTGCGTCGCCGGCCTGGTGTGATCGCCACCCTCGTGCTCGGCCCGCTGCTCGTCATGCTCCTGTTCGGCATCGGCTATTCGGGTGCGCGCCGGCCGTTCACCACCGACGTCGTGCTGCCCGCCGACAGCGGCCTGCCGAGCGACGCGGGCTACTACCAGAAGCTGACCGAGGACCGGATGACGATCCAGCAGGTCGGCACGGACAAGGAGGCAGCGCTGACGCGCCTGCGCAACCAGGACGTGCAGCTCGTCATCGTGGCGCCGTCGAACGCGGAGCAGGACCTGCGGGCCGGGAAGCAGTCGACGATCGAGGTCTACTGGAACCAGGTCGACCCGCTCAACGACGGACTGGCGCGGCTGGCGATGCAGCTCATGGTCAGCGAGCTGAACAAGGAGATCATCCGCCAGGCCGCGGCCCAGGGCATCACGATCGCGGCTGCCCAGGGCGAGGCGGTGAACGTGGACCCCAAGGTCATCGCCGAGCCCACGCGTGCCGACGAGCACAACGTGGCGCCCACGACGCCCTCCACGATCGCCTTCTTCGGCCCGGCCGTGTTCGCGCTCATCCTGCAGCACCTGTCGGTCACGCTCACCGCCCTCTCTCTCGTCCGGGAGCGGCTCTCGGGCCAGATGGACCGATACCGCGTCTCGCCGCTCAACTCCGCAGAGCTCCTGATCGGGAAGTACGTGGCGTACGCCTTCTTCGCCCTCGTCGTCAGCGGCCTCGTGGCGGGCGCGATGGTCACGTGGCTCGGCGTTCCGAACCTCGGCGGCTGGCCGATCCTGGTCGGGCTCGTCCTGCTCCTGACGTTCGCCTCGCTCGGGCTCGGGATCCTCATCTCGCTGCTCGCCGATTCGGAGCGGCAGGCGGTCCAGCTGTCGATGCTCGTCCTCCTCGCCAGCGTCTTCTTCTCCGGCTTCGTGCTGCCGGTCGGCGACTTCATCCCCGCCGTTCGGGCCATCGCATACGCGCTGCCCGTGACCCACGGCATCCAGACGTTCCAGGAGACGATGCTGCGCGGCGAGGTGCGGTCGGTCTGGATGGTGGCCGCCCTGGCCGGCATCGGGATCGCGCTCTACGTCTTCGCGCTGCTCCGCCTCCGCCGCATCACGCACCGGGTCGACTAGGCGTGCGCCGGCTGGCCACCGCGATCGTCGCCCTCGGCGCAACCGGACTCGCGGGGGCGCTGCTGGGCGCCGCGCTCGTCATCCCACAGCTCGCCCGCCTCGATGCGGTCCTCGGCCGCTCGGACGACGCGCTCGCCACCGCCGCCACGGCCGCCCGGCGCGCCGCCGCCGCCTTCACCGGCTTCGACGCATCGCTCGACAACGCGGTGGCGGCCGCCGGTGAGGCTGCCGGCCTGGCCAGCCGCAGCGCGACGACCGCGCGCGGGCTGGCGAGCGCGATGCAGCTCAGCGTGCTCGGCACCCAGCCACTCGCCGGTCTGTCCGGTGGCTTCGAGCAGAGTGCGCAGGACCTCGAGGGGCTGAGCGGTTCGCTCGCGACGATGGGGACCGCCCTTGGTCAGAACCGCACCGATCTCGTGGCACTGCAGGGCGAGATGGCGCGCCTGGCGGACGACCTGGCCGAGCTCGCCTCGCCAGCCCGCGTCCCGCCGATCATGCCGATGGCGATCGGTCTGCTCGTGCTCCTCGCGTTCCAGTCCGCGGCGCTGCTCCTCGTCGGGCTGGCGCTCCGTCGCGGCCCGCTGCTCGCGCCGCCGTTCCCGCCGCCATCGGTCTAGTCCTCGGCGAAGAACGGGTCGTCGCCGTAGAGCTCCAGCCAGCGACGGCGCATGAGGCGGATCGTGGCGACCACGGCCTCCGGGCCGGTGCCGGGCGGCAGGAGCGAGGCGATCGCGGCGCGCACGGGCTCGCTTCCCTCGATCCCGAGCAGGGCCAGGTAATCGGCCACACGGCGCGCGGGGGTCTTACCCTCTGCACGCATCCGGACGAGGACGTCTGCCTCGTGCGCGAGGCCCGCGGCGACCTCGTCCTCGGGTCGCTCGACCTCGGCCAGGAGGGCGGGGATGTCGTCCAGGCGCGGGTCGGAGTACGCCCAGCGCACGAAGCTGTCGAGCGCGCCGGGCGTCCGCTCGTGGTGGTTGGCGTGGAATGCCTTCAGGTACTGCTGCCGCTCCGCCTCGGTCCGGGTGAGCGCGATCTGGACGATGTGCCGCATCTCCGGCGTCCAGCGGTGGAGGCTTTCGACGAACTGGCGGAGGGTGAGCGAGCCGGCCGGCTGGGGCTGGAACTTGTGCTCATGGGCATGCTGCACTGGACGCCTATACTACCGGCCGTGCGCCCCCAGCCACGCCGGCTGCGCCACGCCGGCACCCTTCGCCGCGCCCGCCCCGCGGTCGCTTCCTGCCCCCGCATCGGCGCCGCATGCGTCGCCTGATCCGGCCCCTGGCGGCCATTGGGGGGACGCTGCTCGTGCTCATGGCGCTGGTGCCACACCCTCCGGCCCGCGCGGCCGGGCAGCCGCTCCGCTACCTCGGCGGCCAGATCGGCAGCCTCGATCCGGCGTTCATCGCCGACGCCTCCGACGTCCAGCTCCTGCTTCAGCTCTATGCGGGCCTGACGCGGCTCGACGAGAACGGGAAGGTGTACCCGTCCCTCGCGGACCACTGGACGCTGAGCGCCGACAAGCTGGCGTATACCTTCACCCTGCGCGACGGGCTCACCTTCTCGGACGGTACCCCGCTCACCGCCGATGACGTGCGCCGCTCGTGGCTCCGCCTCCTCGACCCGGCCACCCATTCGACGGCACCGGGCATGCTCACCGATATCCGCGGCGCGGCCGATCGCCTGGCGGGTGGCAGCGAGGATGGCGTCGGCGTGGCCGCGACCGACGCGCGGACGCTGACCGTCGAGCTCGCGCACCCGGCGGCCTACTTCACCTCGATCACCGCCACGCCGGCGACATTCGTCGTGCCGCGCAGCGCCACCGCGACGAACGACTGGCAGTCGGTCGACGGCTTCGTCGGATCGGGGCCCTATGTTGCGGCGCAGATGAACGGCGAGGACCTCGTCCTCCGCGCCAACGATCGGTACGTCGGCGGGCCGCCGCCGATCGCCGAGGTCCGCTGGGTTGGCCGACTCGACGGCGACGTGGCGACCGCCTTCTCCTCCGAGCAGCTGGACCTGGCCGGCATCGGATCGTTCGACGCGTCGTGGATCAGCTACGACCACGACCTCGGTCCGAGCCTCCACGCCGGGGCGGCGCTCTCGGTGCAGTACTTCGCGTTCGACACGACCCGCAAGCCGTTCGACGACGCCCGGGTGCGGCAGGCGTTCGCCCTCGCCCTGGACCGTGGCCGCCTCGTCGAGCAGTCGGCCGGCACCGGAGCGCTCGCCGCGGGCAGCGTGGTCCCGCCCGCCCTGTGGCCTTCCGACACGTTCGGGAGGCCGGCGCCGGCCGACATGACGGCGGCGCATCGGCTCCTCGCCGAGGCGGGATATGCCGACGGCGCCGCACTCGGTCCCATCACCGTCAACGGGACCGGGCTGAATGTCGACCCAGCGGTGGCGATCTGGCGCAAGGAGCTGGGCGTCGAGATCAACGTCGAGACGATGGACTTCAGCGACTACCTGACCGAGCTCCGTGAGCGGCCGCCGCAGATCTACACCATCAACTGGATCGCCGACTACCCGTCACCGCAGGCGCTCTACGGGCTGCTCCTCCTGCCCGGGGCGCCGGACAATGACGGGGGGTGGCAGGACGCCACCTTCGTGGACCTCCTGCGCACCGCCGCGGCGGCCGAGGATCCATCCGCGCAGGCAACGGCATACGGGGACGTTGAGGCACGCGTCCGCGAGCAGGCACCCCTCATCCCGTGGTCGTACGACGAGAACTGGTGGCTCGTGCGTCAGGGGCTGCGTGGCACGGGACAGCTCACGATCGGCCTCCTCGACTTCGGACGGCTGTCATGGGACGGCTGAGCGGCCGGCGGTCGTGGGCCGCCGTGGCGTCCGCGGCCGTTGCGCTGACGCTCGCCGTACCGATCCCGGTCGCGGCATTCTCCGGCTTCGCGAACCTGACCGCCGACTCGACCTACGACACCGAGATGACGTTCGGCGTCGATCTCGCGGGCGGGGCGCCGGATCGGCTCGAGATCCTGCTCGACTTCATGGGCTCGACCTCGACCTTCGTCGCGCCCGTGGCGCCGAGCGGCGGCCACGTCACCTACCGATGGGACTCGTCGCGCAACCACGTGACCCCGAATACGCTCGTCACGTACCGCTGGCGGGCGACCGCTGGGGGCCGGCAGACGGTGAGCCAGCCCG
This sequence comes from uncultured Chloroflexia bacterium, assembly GCA_963825905.1. Lineage (GTDB taxonomy): Bacteria > Chloroflexota > Limnocylindria > QHBO01 > QHBO01 > JAICQM01. The sequence continues at coordinate 344,120 of CAWGUL010000007.1, forward strand.
GCACGCTGCGTTACGACGATGACCGACCCGGCCTCGACTGGCAGAGCGCCGCGATCGGCCAGGCCACGGTCCACTGGTACGGTGGTGCGGAGGCACAGGCGCGGCGCTTCGGCGCGCTCACGGCGGATGGCGCCTCGCGGGCGGAGGCGCTGCTCGGCCACGATCTCGCCGGGCCGATCGACATCTTCGTCTACGACACCCAGGAGCAGTTCTTCGGCGCGCTCGGCCCGGGTGCCCGCGAGTGGACCGGCGCCGCCGCCTATCCGGAGATCCGGACGGTGTTCATGTGGCTCGGCGGCGGCCCGCAGGACTACCTCGAGACCGCGATCGTCCACGAGGTGACGCACGTCGTCTTCGCCGACGCGACCGGCAACCCATTCCACGAGCCGGCGCGCTGGGTGAACGAGGGCTTCGCGGTGTGGTCCGAGCAGCAGAAGGCCGACCAGCAGCGCTCCCTCGTGCAGTTCGAGGCGCGGAACGGCCTGTTCGCCTTTGCCGCGATCACCCAGCAGTTCCCGATCGGCGACCGCGGCGCTCGGCTGGCGTATGCGCAGGGAGCGGTGATGATCGACATGCTCATCACCCAGCACGGGCGGGAGTCGATCGGACGCATGACCGCCGCGTACCGCGACGGCGCGACCGATGACGAGGCGCTGGCCGCCGCGAGCGGCACGTCGGCCGACGCGCTGTACGCGTCGTTCTTCGACGCCTTCGGGGTCAGCGAGCCCCAGCCCGTCTCGCCGGCGCCGATCGCCGACTCGGACGTGTCGGTGCCGGGCAGCTCCGGCGCCCCGCTTCCGAGCGGGTTCGCGTCCGCGGGCGGCGACCGTGGCAGCGGCTCGCCGCTCCCCGTGTTGATCGGTGTCGGCGCCCTCCTCCTGCTCGGGCTCGCGGTATTCGTCGCCCGGCGACGCAGCCGGCCGGGCGCGACGGCATGAGCGGGCAGGCCATCGGCCGCGAGCCGCTCCCGCCACGGCGGCGTCTCTCGACGCGCAGCCAGTGGACGCTGAGCGTCGCGATGGCGCTCGCCATCGTCGGATTCGTGGGTGCCGCCCAGTGGAACTCATCGGTCCAGCGCACCGCGTTCACGACCTCGGCCCAGCAGGTCCTCGCCGATCAGGTGACGCAGCTCGAGACGGAGCAGGACGCCCTCCAGAAGCGGATCGAGGAGACGAACGCCAAGATCGAGGAATACCAGGCATCGGCGGCGGGCTCCGAGGCGGACAGGACGCAGCTCAACAACCAGCTCGCCGCGGCCCGCGCGGCGGCCGGCCTCACCCGCGTCCATGGCCCCGGGGTGCGGATCGAGATCGCGGACTCCCTGCGCCAGGTGCCGCCCGGCGAGTCGGCGGCGAACTACCTCGTGCTGGCGGAGGACCTGCGCGCGATCGTCGTCGCGCTGTGGGCGAGCGGCGCCGAGGCGATCAGCATCAACACCTATCGCGTCGTGTCGAGCACGTCGATCCGGGCGGTCGGCAACCCGGTGCTCATCAACGACCAGTACGCGCAGCCACCGTTCGTAATCGAGGCGGTCGGGCCGAAGGATCAGCTCTCGGCGTTCGAGAGCCAGCCCGCCTTCCTGTCCACCGTCCAGCGCCGCATCGACGCGTTCGGGCTCGAGTACGCGTGGGCGCCGCTCGACGACATCACGCTCGCGGCCTTCGTCGGGGTGCCGAGCTTCCGGGAGGGCGTGCCCGTGCGCCCGACGGCGGGACCCTGACGATGCGCAGCCGCCTCGCACAGCTCAGCCTGTTTGGCGTCGCGCTGCTCATCGGCCTGCTGCTGGTCGGGCAGCTCCGCAGCCAGCAGCGACCGGTGGAGCTGCGCACCCTCTCCCCGCAGGAGCTGTCCGGACTCGTCCAGAGCCTGAGCCAGCGCAACCGCGACCTCCAGACCGCCCTGACCGCGCAGCTCGACCAGCTCAACAGCTACGAGCGGGCGGACATCGAGGGGCGCAGCCAGCTCGAGCTCGGGCAGCAGGAGGTGCTCACGCTCAACGCCTTCGCCGGCCTCGGCGCGGTCCAGGGTCGCGGCGTGGTCATCAACGTCCAGGGCTTCCTCGACTGGATCGCCGTCAACGACCTGCTGAACGAGCTGCGAAACTCGCGGGCGGAGGCGATCGCGATCGACGGGCTGCGGGTCACCGCGCGGTCGGTGGCGACGCAGGGCGTCGACGGCGTCGTCATCGACGGCCAGACGATCTCGAGCTCGTTCCAGGTGTCGGCGATCGGCGATCCTGAGGCGCTCACGAACTCGATCACCGGGCCGGGCGGGCTGAAGAGCCAGCTCGAGCTCTATGCCCAGGCGACGCTCACCATCCACGAGGTGGCGAGCGTCCTCGTGCCGGCGACGCAGCGCAACCTCGGGTTCGCCGTCGCGCAACCCGCGCAATGAAGGGGGCCATGGCACACGAGACGAGGGACGGATGGACGACCTGATCGAACGGGCGCTCGACGCCGCGGTGCGCGGAGGCGCGCAGTACGCCGACGTTCGCGTCGTCGACCGCGAGAGCGAGACGCTGACGGTCAAGAATGGCGTGCTGGAGGCTGCGAGCGCGAACCATTCCCGTGGGCTCGGGGTGCGGGTCCTGCGCGACGGCGCGTGGGGCTTCTCCTCCACGTCGCTCATGGAGCCCGACCAGGTCGAGCGAACGACGCGTGAGGCGCTCGACATCGCGCGCGCCTCGTCGATGGCGCAGCGCGACCCGGTGGAGCTCGACGACACCGCGCCGGCCGTCGCGCGCTGGGCCACGCCGCACGAGGAGGACCCGTTCGACGTCCCGATCGACGAGAAGCTGCGGATCCTGTTCGAGGCCGACGCTGCCATGGGCCGCGTGGCGGGCGTCACGGTTCGCGAGGGGACGATCGAGTCGGGGCGCGAGCGCAAGACCTTCGCTTCCACCGAGGGGGCGCGGATCGAGCAGGAGATCGTCGAGTCCGGTGCCGGGATCGACGCGACCGCGGTGAGCGAGGACGACTCGCAGGCACGCTCCTATCCGAACTCGGCGGGCGGGCAGATGGTGACGGGCGGCTTCGAGGCCGTGCGCGCGCTGTCGCTGGCCGATCACGCCGAGCGCATCGCCGAGGAGGCGGTGGCGCTTCTGACCGCGCCGCAGTGCCCGTCGGGGGAGATGACGATCATCATCGACGCCAGCCAGGTCGGGCTGCAGGTCCACGAGTCGTGCGGCCACCCGATCGAGCTCGACCGCGTGCTCGGCATGGAGGCGAGCTTCGCGGGCACCAGCTTCCTGACCCTCGACAAGCTCGGCACGCTCCGCTACGGCAGCGACGTCGTCAACATCGACGCCGATGCGACCGCCCCCGGCGGCCTCGGCACGTTCGGCTTCGACGACGAGGGCGTGCCGGCGCAGAACGTCCCGATCGTGGCAGCGGGCGAGTTCGTCGGCTACCTCACCAGCCGCGAGACGGCCCCGATCATCGGTCGCCGCAGCATGGGCTCCAGCCGGGCGTGGGGCTGGAACCGCATCCCGATCATCCGGATGACGAACATCAATCTTCGCCCGGGCGCCGCCGGGACGCTCGACGACCTCATCGCCGATACCGAGGACGGCATCTATGTCGAGACGAACAAGAGCTGGAGCATCGACGACCGGCGCCTGAACTTCCAGTTCGGAACGCAGGCCGGCTGGCTCGTGAAGAACGGGAAGCGGACGCAGCTCGTGAAGAACCCGACCTACACGGGCATCACGCCGGAGTTCTGGGGCAGCTGTGACGCGGTCTGCGGCCCGTCCGAGTGGACGCTGTGGGGCCTGCCGAACTGCGGCAAGGGCGAGCCGATCCAGACCGGGCACGTCGGGCACGGCGCCGCGCCGGCACGCTTCCGCAACGTGCGCGTCGGAGTCGGATCATGGTGAGCTCGCCGCACGATCCCACTGAGATCGACGCGCTGCTCGACCGGGCGCTCGGCTTGGTGGACGACGGAGAGGCAGAGGCCACGTACCTCGCCACTGACTCGGCGCTCACGCGCTTCGCCATGTCGCGCATCCACCAGAACGTGGCGGAGCACGACGCCACGCTGCGGGTGCGGCTCGTCCAGGACGGGCGCACCGGGGTCGCCGACACGAACCGCCTCGACGAACCGGGGCTGCGCGAGCTCGTCGAGCGCGCCGCCGCCATTCGCGACCGCGCCGCCGCCAATCCGGAGCAGGCACCGCTCGCCACGCCCGACGGTCCTCCGGACGGGGCGATCGGCTACGTCGAGGCAACCGCCACTGCCGGCCCGGAGCTGCGCGCCGCGGGCGCGCAGCAGGTGATCGCCGCGGGTGAGGATGCGCGCCTCGACGTGGCCGGCGCGTTTTCCACCGAGACGACGACGATCTCGGTCGCCAACACCATGGGCCTCCGCGGCCGGCACACGGGCACCCAGGCCAAGCTGCTGACGGTGATGATGGGTGGCGGTGGCGCCTCGGGCTACGCCCAGGCGTTCGGAACCGACGTGCGCGAGATCGACGCCTCGGCGGTGGGCGAGGAGGCCGCCGATCGGGCCCGCCGCTCCGCCGATGCGCGCGCGCTCGAGGCAGGCACCTACGAGGTCGTCCTCGAGCCCTACGCGGTCGCCACTCTCCTCGAGTACCTCTCGTTCGACGGCTTCTCCGCGCTCGCATTCCAGGAGGGACGGTCGTTCATGGAGCTCGGCCGCCGGGTGATGGGGGAGAACGTGACGATCTGGGACGACGGCCACGACCCGAGCGGGGTGCCGTCGACGATCGACTACGAGGGCGTCACGAAGCGACGCGTCGACCTGATCAGCGCCGGTGTCGCGACCGGGCTGGTCCACGATACGAACACCGCGCGCCGTGACGGGGTGGCGTCGACCGGCCATGGGCTGCCGCAGCCGAACACGTGGGGACCGATCCCGTGGAACCTGTTCATGGCGCCGGGCTCCTCGAACCGCGAGGCGATGATCGCGGGCATGAAGCGCGGCCTGTGGATCACCCGCTTCCACTACGTGAACATCCTCCATCCGCGGAAGGGAATCCTGACCGGGATGACGAAGGACGGCACGTTCCTCGTCGAGGACGGCCGGGTCGTGGGGCCGGTCCGCAACCTGCGCTTCACCCAGTCGATCCCGGAAGCGTTCAGCGCCGTGGAGGCGATCAGCGCCGACACGAAGCTCGTCGGCGCCGAGTACACCGGCATCAACGCCCGCGTGCCGGCGCTGAAGCTGCGCGCCTTCGCCTTCACCGGCGCCACCAGCAGCGAGGAGCCCGGCTAGGGGTGGCGGCGGTCGACATCGCGATCGGCGACGTGCTGCGGCTGCGCAAGGCGCACCCGTGTGGCAGCCACGAGTGGGAGGTCGTGCGCCTCGGCGCCGACATCGGCCTGGTGTGTGGCGGCTGCAGGCACCGCATCCTCATGGATCGCCTGGACGTCGAGCGCCGCTTCACCGGCTACGTGTCGCGCGGTCCGGACGCGGCCGGCGCGGACAAGGCACCCTAGGGGCCGCATGGCACACGACTTCAGCGCCGACCTCGGCAGCCAGGACCTGTCGGGCGCCGGGGGCGTCCTCCGCAACAAGCAGTTCCTCGCCCTGTGGTCGGCGCAGGTGCTCAGTCAGCTGGCGAGCAACATGGTGCTCGCGGCGCTCATGTCGATCGTCTACGGGGCGACCGGCTCGAACACGGCGAACGCCCTCCTGATCCTGACCTTCCTCGTGCCGGCGGTCATCTTCAGCGCCATCGCCGGCGTCATCGTGGAGCGCGCCGATGCGCGGGTGATCATGCTCGCCAGCAACCTGCTCCGCGCCGGTGGCACGATCCTGTTCATCTTCGTCGGCGCGACGAAGGGGACCGCCAGCGTGCCGCTGATCCTCGGCATCAACCTGTTCATCGCCAGCGTGACCGCCTTCTTCGCCCCCGCCGAGCTCACCGCGCTGCCGAGGCTGGTGCCGCGCCACCAGCTGATGGCGGCCAACTCGATCTTCGTGGTCACGATCAACGCCACGTTCGCCATCGGCTTCGGCTTCCTCGGTCCGCTGCTGCTGACCACGACCGGGAACGCGGTGGCGGTCTACCTCATCGTGGCGGTCATGTTCGGGCTCGCCGCGGCGGCCATCGTCCCGCTCGCCGCCGTGCCGCCAGAGCAGGATCGCCGCAGCGGAGCGAACGCCGCCGGTCGCGCGCTGCGCGAGCTGGGCGGGCAGCTGGCCGAAGGGGTGGCGTTCGTGCGTCGCACGCCGCGCATCGCGTGGAGCCTCATCTACCTCGGCATCGCCGCCAGCCTCATCGGGGTCATGGGCGCCATCGGTCCGGGCTTCGCGAAGGAGATCCTCCGCCTGTCGGAGGAGGACTTCTTCTTCATCATGGGCCCGGCCGGCCTCGGGGCGGTGCTCGGAATCCTGTTCCTCAACGCCTATGGCCGGAACGCGCCGAAGCGGCTCGTCATCGACATTGGCCTGGTGGCGATGGGCGTCACCCTCATCGCGCTCGCGGTCGTGAAGCCACTCGGCCTGCTCTTCCATCCCGCGGCGGGCTCGATCCAGGCGAACCTGCCGAGCGTGCTGGCGCCGATCGTCTCGCTCATCGCGGTCGTGGTCGTGATCGCCATCACCGCCGGCATCGAGTACGCGTTCGTCGCCATCCCGTCACAGACCGCGCTCCAGGAGGAGCTGCCGCCGGATGTGCGGGGCCGCATCTTCGGGATCCTGAACACGCTGCTCTCGGTCGCGTCCTTCCTCCCGGTCGTGGCGGCGCCGGCGGTCGCCGACCTCGTCAACCTCGTCCTGCCGGGAAACGGCATCCCGATCGTGATGGGGCTGCTCGGGATCGGCACGCTCATGGCCGGGATCCTGTCGTGGCGTCGGAATCGCGCGGAGGGGCTCCACCAGCACGACTTCGGACCGCGGGCCTCCGGGGCGCATGCTGCCATCGAGCCGGCGCCCGGCGTGCCGGCTGACCACGAGGCTGCCAACCACGCCGCGGGAGTGGCGCCGCACGGGGGACATCGGCGCCGTCGCCGGCAGCCGCCGCTCGCGGCCGATGAGGACTAGGGTCCTCGCCAGCTCCCTGCTCGCGATCGCGACGTTCATCGCGCTGCTCTCGGTCGCAAGCACGGTCGTCGCGCGCATCCTCCAGCTCGCGATCGCGGTCTCGATGGTCTACGTCGCGTGGCTCGGCTGGCGTGGCGGGGGCGTGATGCGGGCGGCGCTCGCCGCAGCCGGCGATGCCGAACCCGCCGCGCACGGCGACACGCTCCCCAGCGTGAGCGTGGTGGTCGCCGCACGCGACGAGGCCACGGTGATCGACCGCGTGGTCGGCGACCTCGTCGCCCAGGCGTACGGCCGGGATGGCGGGCCGCGGCTCGAGGTGGTAGTCGTGGACGACGGCTCGAGCGATGGCACCGGTCCGCGCGCCGCCCGGCGTGCTGCGGAGCATCCCGACTGGATGCGCGTCGTCCGCCGCGAGCCGGGGAGCGGTCCGCGGACGAAGGGCGCGGCGCTGGCGTTCGCCACCCCGCATCTGCACGGCGAGATCGTGGCCGCCGTCGATGCCGATGCGCGTCTCGGTTCGGGCGTGGTGGCCGGCGCCGTGCGCGCGTGGCGGCGCGACCCCGCGGCTGCCGCGCTCCAGGTCCAGCGACGGGCCTCGAACCGCAGCCATTCATGGCTCACGGCCGCCCAGGACGAGGAGCAGCTCATGGACATGGCGAGCCAGTGCGGGCGCTGGGCAACCGACGGCACCGCCGAGCTGCGGGGCAACGGGATGTTCGTCCGCCGCACCGCGCTCGATGCGGCCGGCGGCTGGTCGCCGACGGCCCTGACCGAGGATCTCGACCTGTCGACGCGACTCGGGGTGATCGGAGCCCACGTGACGCTGGCCCCGGAAGTCGTCGTGGAGGAGGAGGCCGTCATCCGCGCCGGCGAGCTGTGGCACCAGCGCATGCGCTGGGCGGAGGGCAGCCTGCGCCGCATCATCGAGCACGGCCCGCGCCTCCTCGCCGGGCCGCTGCCGCTCGACCGCAAGCTCGACTTCCTCTCGTTCGCCGGCGAGTTCGCGATTCCGCCGCTCTTCGTGGCCTCGATCGTGGTGAGCGTGCTGACCGCGATCCTGCCGGTCGGGGCTGACTGGACGGTGCCGCTCAGCCTCTTCGTCGGCTACGGGCTGGGGACGTTCCTGCTCGCCGCCGCCGGCCTCTCGGCACACGGCGTCGGGGGCGTCGAGCTGCTCGGTCGCAGCCTGCGCGGCTCCATGTTCCTCTCGCACTGGCTGCTCATCGTCCCGGCGGCCCTCGCCAAGATCGCGCTCCTGCCGAGCAGACCCAGGTTCCGCAAGACCCCCCGGATGGACCGATGACCCTGCCCCGCGCCGAGCTCGTCGTGTGCGGCCAGGTCGTGGTCGCGTTCGCCGTGGACCGGACGGTGACCGCCGAGGCGGTCGGCCTTGCCGCGGGGCGGGTCGTGGCGGTCGGTGGGCGGCGCGAGGTGACGGCAGATGCGGCGCCCGGCGCGCGCGTCATCGACGCCGGCGATGCCGCGATCGTGCCCGGCATCCACGACTTCCACCTCCACCTGACCGGCATGGCGCGCGCCCGGCGGCAGGTCGATCTCGCGTCGGCCGCCGACGCCGATGCGCTGCTCGCCGCGCTGGCCGCCGCTGCCGAGCGGCTGCCACCGGGCGCGTGGCTCACCGGCGGGCGCTGGCACGAGCCGGTCCTGGCGGGGGCGCTCGACGGGCTGGCGGCCGCGGTCGGGCGACCGCCCCGCCTACCTCATCGGTCATGACGGGCACTCGGCGTGGGCCTCGCCAGCCGCGCTCGCCTTGGCCGGCGTCGACGGCAGGCAGGATCCGGCGGGCGGCGTCGTCGAGCGCCGGAGCGACGGCACACCGAACGGGCTCCTCCGCGAGCGGGCGATGCTCCCCGTCGCGCATCACGCGACCCAGCTCGAGGGGGACGGGCTCGTCGACGCGATCGACGAGACGGTCGCCGAGCTCCTCGGCTGGGGCATCAGCGGCGCGACCGACGCGGGCGACTACGACGCGGAGCGCGGCATCGGCGTCCACGCCGCGCTCGGCGAGAGCTTTTCCCGCGCCTGGGAGGCACGTGCCCGCGTCGACGGCCGGCTGCGGCTGACGCTCGACATCCCGGCCGCGGCAATTCCCGCAGCCCGGGCAAGCGGGCTGGCGAGCGGCGCCGCGCTGTCCGGCACCAGCACCCTGCGCTTCGGCTGGGCGAAGCTCTACGCGGACGGGACGCTGGGCTCGCGCACGGCCGCCCTCTTCGCCCCGCCGAGCTGCGGAGAGCATGCCGACCTCGGCATCCTGCGCCACGAACCGGACGAGATCCTCGCCACGGTGAGCGCGGCCCGCGCGGCCGGCATCGGGATCGCGGCGCACGCCATCGGCGACCGCGCAGCGGCCACGGTGCTCGACGCCGTTTCGTCGGCCCCCGCGCTTCGCCCCGGGGCGCCGCCCGATCGCCTCGAGCACGCCCAGCTTGTGCGGCCCGTCGACCGTGCCCGCTTCGCGAGCCTCGACGTCACCGCAAGCGTGCAGCCGATCCACATCCCGAGCGACCGCGACACCGCGGACCGCTGCTGGCAGGGACGGCTCGCGCACGCCTATGCCTACCGTTCGCTCGTCACCGCCGGTGCCCGCCTGGCGCTCGGGACGGATGCGCCGATCGAGTCGGCGCATCCGTGGCGCAACCTCCACGCCGCCGTGCAGCGGCATGCGGCGGGCGACGATCGGGAGCCGTGGACATCCGACGAGCGCCTGCCCGCCCCGATCGCGCTGGCCGCCATGACGGTCGGGCCTGCGCTCGCGATGGGTGTGACCGACGAGGGCCACCTGGCGCCGGGCGCCCGGGCCGATCTCGCGGTCCTCTCCTGCGACCTCGCCACGCTGCTCGCCGCCGACGAGCGGCTCGCCGAGGTCCGCTCCGAGCTGACGCTCGTCGACGGACGCGAGGTGCATCGGTCCTGACCGCGGAATCTCGTTGTCATGCGGCACCGCAGTCAGTACGATGCGACGGACGGGCACTGGAGGCTGCACCTGGTGGCGAAGCAGAGCCGCACCACGCGGAAGAACGACAAGGTCGCCATCCCGGTCGGGGATGACACTGTGCCGATGGGGCCGGGGCCACAGGGCTCCCGCGACGTGACGCGCCTCGACTTCGGCCATTACGCGGGCCAGACGATCGAGGAGCTGGCGGTCATCGATCCCGACTATCTCCACTGGCTCGCCCGCCATCCGTCCGGGGCCCGCTACCGGGCTGAGATCGGGCGCGTCCTCGGCTCGCCGCTGCGGTCCACCGAGTACTGACCCGGCTGCGCGGTCTCGCGAGCCGCTTCCTTCCCGGCGGGGCCAGCGTCCTCGCCGCGCTCACCTTCGGCGGCTACCTCGTCGGCCTCGGGCGCGATCGCCTGTTCGCACGGACGTTCGGCGCCGGCGCTGAGCTCGACGCCTACAACGCGGCCTTCGTCCTGCCCGAGCTCCTCCTCGACGTCCTGGTCGCCTCGGGGCTGGCGGCGCCCTTCATCCCGATCTTCCTCCAGCTGCGCAGCGAGGGCGATGGGCTCGCGGCGGACGCCTTCGCGCGCACGATCCTCACCGGCGCGGTGGCGGTCATGGGCAGCGTCGCGATCGTGCTCTTCATCTTCGCCGAGGCGACGACGGCGGTCATCGCCCCCGGCTTCGGCGGCGAGCAGCGCGCGCTCTATGCCGGGCTGTTCCGGGTCATGCTCGCCACGCCGATCCTGTTCGCCGCCTCGCTCACGCTCGGCGAGGTCCTGCTCGCCGAGCAGCGTTTCGCCTGGTACGGGCTGGCGCCGCTCCTCTACAACGGCGGCATCGTCGCGGGCACGGTCCTGTTCAGCGGCAGCCTCGGGATCTTCGGCCCGGCCATCGGGGCGGTGCTCGGCGCGCTGCTCCACCTCGGCAGCCGCGTCGCAGGCCTGCGGCCGAGCCGCTTCCGGATCGGTCTCGAGCGCAAGTTCGGCATGCCGTCCGTGCGCGAGTTCCTCCGTCTCATGCTGCCGAAGATGGCGAGCCACCCGGTGGAACCGATGACGTTCCTCTTCTTCACCGCTGTCGCGACCGGGCTGGCGGAGGGCAGCGTCTCATCGGTGAGCTTCGCCCGCAACTTCCAGAGCGTGCCGGTGAGCGTGCTCGGCGTGGCCTTTGCGCTCGCCGCCTTCCCGGCCCTCTCGACGGCCCATGCGCAGGGGGACCGCGCCGGCTTCCTCCGCGTGCTGGGCACGAACCTGGCGAGCATCGCGGTCATCACCACCGCCGCGGCGATCGCGCTCGCCATCGTGGGCGAGCTCGGCATCCGGCTGCTGCTCGGCGGCGGTGCGTTCGACGCGGCGGACGTCGCCCGCACCTCTGCGCTGCTGGTGGCGTTCGCGATCTCGATCCCGTTCGAAAGCGTGACCCACCTTCTGTCACGGGCGATCTATGCCACGCGCCATACCGTGCTGCAGGTCCTCGCGTCGCTGGCCGGCCTCGGGGTCACCGTTCTCGCCACATGGCTGCTCCTGCCGCCGCTTGGCGTGATCGCGATCCCGATCGGGTTCGCGATCGGGATGGCGGCGAAGGTGGCGCTGCTCGGCCTCGCCCTCTTCGTCCGACTTCGCGCCTGGCGCGCAACCGGCTGAGCGTTTCGCTCAGCCCGGCAGGTCGGCCCGTGCGATGGTCGGGATGAGGACGACGAACTTGCCGTCGCGGGTGGGGTAGGCACCCTCCGGCCGGGTCCAGCCGGGGCCGATCGCCTCGTACGGATGCGGACCGCCGTGCACCGGCCAGTTGCGCACCAGCTCGGCGAGGTCCTCGAAGTTGCCCGGAGGGTCGGACTGGCCCCAGATCGTCGAGAAGCGCGGGTACCACGGGTCGAGGATGTAGGCGCCGGAAACGGTGGCGTCGGGGTAGAAGGTCGGGTCCGCATCGGCGCGGTAGCCGGTCATGACCCAGGTGTGGGCGCCCCACCACGGGAACATGAGGACGGGCATGTCGAGCTGCGAGACCGCGACCGCGGAGTCGCGCAGCGCATCGGTATAGCTGTCATACGCGCGCTCCTCGTAGCCGGGGGCGCCGTAGGCAGCGAGGGCAAGGCGGACCGCGGCCGGGCCCCAGCCGCCGTTGTGGCTGTCGTCCCACGACTCCCACTCGCCGATCCGGTTGTGGAGCTCGACCTGGAATGCGTCGGACGCATTGCCGAGGCCGAGGATGGTGAGCACGATCTGCGTGCCCGCGGCGGCGCAGTCCCGGTTCGTCATCTCGCTGTGGAACACCGCCGCGGCGTCGGAGACGAGGTTCACGTCGACCGGCACGCGGGCCGGGGTCGGCGAGGGTGTGGGTGTAACCCAGCCCTGGTGGGGGATCGGCAGCTCGCTGGGCGTCGGGCTCGCGGTCGGCCGTTGCGTCACGTTCACCGTGGCCACCGTCGACCGGTCCGGCGGGGGATGGACGAAGGCTTCGACCCGCGCCACCACGCGCTCCCAGCGGTCGCCGATGCCGCCAGCGTTCGTCGCCACCGCTGCGCCACCGAGCGCGCCGACGAAAAGGAGCGACGCCAGGCTGAGCGCTGCAACGGGCCGCCCGCGGCGGCGTCGCGCGACGGGCGCGGAGTCGTGGGGCGGTGGCGCAGGCATCGGCGCCATGGTCGGTGAGCGGACCTCGCCCCGCAACCGCGGCGACGTGGCACCGCCTCCGCGTGGCGCGGCCAGCCTGCCGAGTAGACCGCCACAACGGTCGCGATGGCACTGCCGCCGCCGGCCCAGCGGCCCCGATCATGGCGGCGTGATGGGAGCCAGCTTGCCCCGCGCGCTCGTCATCGGGGGCGGGTCGACGGGCGCGGCAGTGGCGCACGATCTCACGCAGCGCGGCCTGCGCGTGACCCTCGTCGAGCGTGGCGAGATCGCGTCCGGGACGACGGGCCGCAACCATGGGCTGCTGCATTCCGGGCGCCCGCTACGCGGTGAAGGACGCCGAGTCGGCGGTGGAGTGCATCGCCGAGCGCGACATCCTGGCGCACATCGCGCCGGAGGTCCTGGAGCTCAACGGCGGTCTTTTCGTGGCGCTCGACGAGGACGATCTCGCCTACCGCGAGCCGTTCCTCGCCGCCTGCGAGCGATGCGCCATCCCCACCCGCGAGCTGTCGCCGACCGAGGCCCGAGAGCTCGAGCCAGCCCTCAGCTCGCGGGTGCTCGCGGCCGTCGAGGTGCCGGACGGCGTCTTCGATCCGTTCCACCTCTGCCTCGCCTTCCTCGCCACCGCGCAGCACGACGGTGCGGTCGTGCAGCCCTACACGGCGGTCGAGGAGCTCGTCGTCCGCGGCTCGAGCGTGGAGGGCGCCGTCGTCCGCGACCGGCGCACCGGCGAGTGCCGCATCGTGGAGGCGGAGATGGTCGTGAACGCCACGGGTCCGTGGGCGGACCGCGTGGCCGCGATGGCTGGGCTCGACGTCCCGGTCGTCCCCACCGCCGGCGTCATGGTCGCGGTCGCCGGACGGTTCGTGGATCGCGTCATCAACCGCCTGAACCGGCCGTCCGACGGGGACATCGTGCTCCCGCAGCGCCGGACGGTGGTCATCGGCACCTCGTCGTGGCCGGTGGCCGACCCGGACCTGGTGACGATCCCGCCGGAGCACGTGGCGCGCATGACGGAGCGCGGGTCGGCGCTCGTGCCGGCCATCGCCAGCGGCCGGCTGCGCGGCGTCTTCGCGGCCTCGCGGCCCCTCATCGGACGACCCGGCGATGCGAGCGGCGGCCGCGAGCTGTCGCGCACGTTCGAGTGCTTCGACCACGCCGCGGACGGTGTCAACGGCTTCGTCACGATCGCCGGCGGCAAGACGACGACCGCCCGGGCGATGGCCGAGGCGACCAGCGACGTCGTATGCCGCCAGCTCGGCATCGCGGCCGCCTCGCGCACCGCGACCGTGCCGCTTCGTTCGTATCGCGAGTTCTACCATGTCTGAGGCGACGGTCACGCTGCGCGTCTGGCGCCAGGCGCAGGCCGACGCGCATGGCCAGTTCGCGACGTTCGACGTCCTCGCCGATCCGGACCGCGACTCGGTGCTCGACCTGATCGAGCGCACGTGGGCGGAACAGGATCGATCCCTCGTCTTCCGCCACGCCTGCCACCACGCGTCGTGCGGGACGTGCGCCGTCCTCGTCGACGGCCGCGAGCGGCTGCCCTGCGTGACGCCGGTGCGCGAGGTGTGGGACGGCCACAGCCCGATCACTCTGCAGCCGCTGCGCAACGCCGCCCTCGTCGCCGACCTCGCCATCGACCCGACCTCGGTCGTGGCCCGGGTCGCCGAGCTGCCGCTGCCCTACGTTCGGACGGTGGAGGCCGCGGTGCGCGCGGCGTCCGGCGTCAGCGACGACCCCGACGTCGGGAGCGCCGAGCGCTTCGAGGACTGCCTCGAGTGCCTGGCCTGCGTCTCGGCCTGCCCGGTGGCGAGCGGCGACCCCGCGTACCTCGGCCCGGCCGTGCTGGCGGCGGCGCAGCGGGTTGTCGAGGCGCACGAGGGACCCCGCGCCGCCCGCATCCTCGACCTCGTCGACGGCGAGCACGGCATGTGGCAGTGCCGCTCGATCTGGGCCTGCAGCGCCGTCTGCCCGTCCGCGGTCGACCCGGCGGCCCGCATCATGGACCTCCGGCGGCGCGCCCTCGCCGGCGGGCTGACCCGCCTGGCGGACCGATGACCTCCAGTCCGCCTCCCTCCCTCGGTCGCCGGCTGACCTGGTGGCTCGTGCCTAGCTGGCGCGACCCGGGCTCGATCGCCTTCGTCCTCAATCGCCTCTCCGGCCTCATCCTCGTCGCCTACCTGGTCGCGCATTTCGTGGTCCTCAGCCGGCTTGCGCAGGGAGCAGCCGGCTGGAACGACCTGCTGGCCATCTTCGGCTCGCGGCCGTTCCTCGTCGGCGACGTGCTGCTCATCGCAGCGGTGATCTTCCACGGCCTCAACGGGCTGCGCGTCATCGGCCTGACGATGGGCCACGGGACCGCGCACAGCGGGCTGTGGTTCGGCCTCGTGCTCGTCATCAGCGGCGCCCTCGCCGGCCTGGCCGGCTGGGCGATCCTCTTCGCATGACCGGGTCGCCGGCCCCCGCCCGCCATTTCCCGGGGCGTCCCGACGACGCGCCCCCGGGCTTCGTGCCGGGCGGGGAGCAGCCGCTCGACGTGCTGCGCGCGCCGAGCCGCGCCGGCAGCCTGTGGCTGCTGAAGGCGGGGTCCGGGGTGCTGCTCGTCGGCTTCCTCGGGCTCCACCTTTTGGCGCAGCATTTCTTCGTGGAGGGCGGCCTGCGTGACTACAGCGCGGTCGTCGCCTACCTGCGGCATCCGTTGGCGGTGGTCGCCGAGATCGGGCTCCTCGGTTCGGTGATCGTGCACGCCGCGCTCGGCGTCCGGGCGGTCCTCGTCGACATCCTCGGCGATCGGGCCCTGCGTCGGGCGTCATGGGCCATCGCGGTCGCTGCGCTGGCGGCGCTCGCGTACGGCATCGGTCTCACGATCGTGGTGCTCGCGGGCTGACCCCGCGCTTTCGTGCGGGTGACGAGTTCTGCTACGATCCCGGCCCGGACCGATGGGCGGCTAGCTCAGCTGGTTAGAGCACTTGCTTGACATGCAAGAGGTCACTGGTTCGAGTCCAGTGTCGCCCACCATCCACCCACGTTGAGCACGGAACGACCGCCATGACGGCGGTCGATCTCATTTCCGGCCGTGAGCCCTGCGCCGCGGGGTGGCGAGTGTCCGCACGGCGGAGCTCACGCACGAGCAGCGTTGCCCCCGTCGTACTGAACAGTGGATCGAGTCCACTGGCTCTGGCAGGTGTCCGCGACACGTCCAGGCACCGAGCCCGGTGGCGACGAAGCAAGGGAGCACGATGATGGAGAAGTCACTCTACGAACGGCTTGGCGGCGTGTTCGCGATCGCCGCGGTGGTGGACCGATTCAGCGACGAGGTTGTCAAGAACCAGGTCGCCGGCCAGGGTTCCGACAATCCGAGGCTGCGCGAGTGGCACACCCAGAAGCTGGCGCGCCTGCCGGGTCTGAAGTTCATGCGCACGTTGTGGGTCTGCCACGTGGCGGGAGGCCCGTTCGAGTACGTCGGAACGGTGCCCGGTCACGACCAGGTCAGCCTCGAGAACGCCCACCGTGAACTGGAGATCTCCTCGCGCGAGTTCGACGCCGTCGCCGAAGAGCTGGCGAAGACGCTGGACTTCTTCGGGGTCCCCGAGCGCGAGAAGGGTGAGGTGCTCGCCGCGTTTGCGGCTCACAAGGGCGAAGTGATCGAGGGGTCGCTGGCCACGGCGGGCTGACGCGCCCCTCGACCGATGGCAGCCCGCCGGGCTGCTGGATTCGAGGCGACCGACCCGGCAGCGGCTGTTGCTTTCTTTATCGCAACAACCTGCTCCGTTAGTCGAGCGGACGCTGTCTGCCGGTAGGATGCAGCGACGGCGGCTGGTGGGGCTCGCGCTCCACGATCGTGAGGTCACCTCCCTACGCTGACGCGCGCCCACCGCCGCCCGCGACCACAGCCAAGCGACCATCTGAGCCAGGAGCCGACGCGACGGTCATCACTACCTCACACGGGGATTTCACCATCGTCTCGGCGCGCGGATGGGAGGTCACGCGACCCTGACTCACACGCAGCTCCCGCCGGACCGCATCTGGGTGCTCGTGGTCCGACGGTTCGTCGTCGTGCTCCTGGCGCTCGGCGTCCTCGTCGCGGTGGTGCGCACTGCCCTGCCGCCCCCACCGCCGCCGCCGAGCGGGATCGTGGGCTACGGCGCCGGCACCCTCGGCGGCCGCGGCGGGACGGTCCTGCATCCGGTCAGCCTGGCCGCCCTGCGCAGCGCCCTCAACGCCAGCGGGCCACGCCTCATCGCCCTCCCCACCAGCCGCCAGACCTGGGACCTGGCCGGCAACGACCTGATGCTCAATAAGCCGTATGTGACCCTCGACGGCGGGGCGATCATCTTCAAGGGCGGCGCGGTCAAGGTCACCGCCAGCCAGGTCATCGTCCAGAACCTGACCAGCCACGCCGGCGACCAGGCCGGCAACCCGGCCGACGTCGACGCCCTGACCGTCAACGGCAACAGCGCCTGCATCGACCACATCGTGCTCAGCCACGTCGAGGGCCTGTGGGGGCCCGACATCGGTGGGCTGGCGGTGCTGGGCTGCGTCCACGACCTGACCGTGCAGTACAGCATCCTGGGCGAGGGCCTGCTGCGCTCGCGCCATCCCGGCAGCAGCGCCAGCAACGGCCACGCCATGGCGCTCAACATCGCCGACAACTACGGCAACCCGGCCAACCGGGTGACCGTCTACGGCAACCTGCTGACCACCGCCGCCGAGCGCAACCCGCGCCTGGTGGGGGCGACCTGCACCGACCTCATCGACAACGTGTTCTACAACTACTCCGAGGGCCCGTCGGGCAACCCGACCAGCGTCAACCTGATCGGCAACACCTACCAGCGCGGCCCGGCGCCGGCCGCGGCCGGCTTCAGCTTCAGCACCCTCGAGTGGCGCTACGCCAAGGACATCGACTTCTTCCACACCCTGCTCCCGCACTCGGCCTGGACCGCCGGCAACCGGGCGCTGGGCTTCGGCTTCGCCACTCCCAGCGGCGACGACCTGCTCGTGCGCCGCGCCAGCCCGGCCTGTCCGCCGTCGGTCGCCAGCCAGGGCGCGACCGCCGCCTACGCCAGCGTGCTCAGCCTGGCCGGGCCCGCCATCCGCAGCGACCAGACCGCGCGCCTGCTGGCCAACGTGGCCCACGGCACCGGCACCTATTACAGCGGGAAGCGTGGCCCAGAGCCGCGACCGAGCTGGCCATGATGGAGGCCGATCCAGCTTCCCGAGCCCGTTGACGCGCGGCGCATGATCGACGCACGTCGCTTCATCCGAAGCGGTCGAGGGAGGGACGCATGCCCCAACAGCCAAGCCGAGCGGAGATCCGCCGCGCGATCACGACCCTCGACGGCCGATTCGGTCCGGCAGGCGGGCCGCAGACGCTGCGCCAGATGCGTACCCGCCTCGCAGCATGGGTCAGGCAGCGCGGCTGGATCGGCTCGAGGAAGGAACACGGCCCGCCGGGAATGCTGTGGCCCTGATGTCGTTCCACGGTCCGGTGGAACGGTTCGTGAAGGACCCGCCCTTAGCGTCGATCTCCCACGGCAGCCGCCCGGCAGAGGCCGAGCGTGAACACCACGGAGAGGGCCACCCAGCCCAGGAGGAGCATCGGAATCATGGGTTGATCATCCGCCCTTGTGGTCAGGGCACCAGCATGTGCGGGATCAAGTTCGGGTCAACATCGGCCAATGGTGCTACCGGCGAGGGCCGTCCAGCCGCGGCTGCGACCGCGCGACGGCCGACCCCGGGCACAATGGCGCCTGTTGACCGACTCTGCGACACTCCTTCGTCCATGCAGCTGCAACATGCCGCTTCCTGATGGCCGCAGTCGGCGAGAGCAACGAGCGGACACAGGGAGCCGCCTCGCGACCCGAACGCCTCACGCGGGCCCAGATGGTTCCGTACCTGCTCGCAACGGTCGCGCTGCTCCTCTTCGCGCTGAATCTCGAGCTCCTGGCCATCTGGATGCGCGTGCAGCGCCTGCCACCGGGGATCGCAATCGGTCCTGTCGGAGACGTTTTCGCCCAGCCAGTCGGGCGGGGTCGCGACCAGCACGCCGGAACCGACGCCGGGCATTGTCCTGGCGGCGGGCGACATCGCAGACTGCGACGGGCACGGGCGACGAAGCGACGGCAGCCCTCGTGAAGGGCCAGCCCGGCACGGTGCTGGCGCTGGGCGACAACGCGTACAAGTTCGGCTCGGCCGATGACTTCGCGAAGTGCTACGACCCGAGCTGGGGCCAGTTCAAGGACCGGACACACCCGGTGCTCGGCAACCACGACTACCGGGATACCGCTGCGCAGGCTTACTACGATTACTTCGGCGCACAGGCGGGTCCGCGCGGGCAGGGGTATTACAGCTTCGAGGTCGGCCCGTGGCACGTCATCGCCCTCGACTCGAACTGCGACATCATCGATTGCCGTCCGGGCGGTCCGGAGCTGACGTGGCTGGAGCACGACCTCTCCGCCAGCAAGGCGCAGTGCCAGCTCGTGTACTGGCATCACCCCCGCTTCAGCTCCGGCAACCACGGTGACGACCAGCGGATGCAGCAGGCGTGGCGCCTCCTCGTCACGGCGGGGGTCGAGATCGTCCTCGTCGGCCACGACCATGACTACGAGCGCTTTGCGCCGATCGGCGACAAGGGCCAGCTCGACCCGCAGGGCGGCATCCGCGAGTTCGTCGTCGGCACCGGGGGAGGATCGCTCGACACGTTCAGCCGGACGCGCGCCCTGAGCGAGGCGCGCGGCTCCGACTTCGGTGTCCTGCAGCTTGTCCTCTCGAGCGGGCGCTACGACTGGAAGTTCCTGCCTGCCGCCGGTGGCACGTTCACCGATAGCGGCAGCGCCGCCTGCCACTGAGGGCCGGGCGCACCGAGCCGTGATCCGTCGGCCCGCCGCCGACGTTGGGTCGAGGTGGAGCCAGCGCCGGCGGTGCCACCACGCTTCCCGCCGTGCGCGCCGGGGAGTACGATGCGCGCCTGCGCCGGGACGCCGGCCGACGACGGAGGAGAGCTCGTGGAACTAGCCGAAACGTTCGCGACGGTGCCGCTGCTGTCGAGCCTCGACAGCCGGACGCTCAAGCGCCTGGCCCAGGACGCGAAGCGGCGGACCTACGCGCCGGGCCAGGTCATCATCAAGCAGGACTCGCCGGCCTCGGCGCTCTACGTCATCCTCAGCGGGCGGGTGCGGGTCGACAAGCTGGCGGGCACCGAGGGCGAGGCCCTGGCCTACCTCACCGCCGGCGACTTCTTCGGTGAGCTGGCGCTGATCGAGGACAACCCCCGCTCGGCGACGATCACGGCGGTCGACGAGACCGAGTGCGCGCTCTTCGTGGCGTGGGAGTTCACCGCCCTGCTCAAGGAGCATCCCCAGATCGCGGTGCCGATCATGTACGCCCTCATCGAGCGGCTGCACCGGCACGAGAAGCGCGAGCACGCCTGAGCTCGGCGGCGTGGCGCGCGTTCGCGCAGCGTCAGCGATGGAACCGATACGGGATCGGTAGCTGCTCGCCTCGCCACGGGATGATGTCCTCGGTCATCATCGGTCCATAGAAGTTCACGAAGTGCGCGTTCGCCTCGCGCAGGACGCTGAGCGCACGCTCCCGCGCCGCTGACGTGGCTGCCGGGACGGCAATGACCCCGCGGCCGTCACGCAGCGCCGCCTCGTAGGTGGCGAGGTCGACCGACTGGTCGGCGGTGAGATAGCTCAGGAGCCGCGCCAGCCGGACGCGCAACCCACCCTGGCGGCCTGACCGATCCAACCGCGCGACGCCGGGCTCGCCCGCCAGGCAGTCGACTCCCGACAGCCCGGCCGCGCGCAGCGCCTCCGCGACACCCCGGGCGCGGTCGGGGGCGTCGACGACGGCCAGCAGGCGGCCGGTGGGATCGATGCGGCTCACGACGCCGACGCGCCGATCAGGGATTCGATCTCGGGCCGGCGCGGCATGCCGCCCCGGGCGCCGGCAGTGCCCACCGACAGCGCGCCCGCGACGTTCGCGGCCCGGATGGCGTCGCCAAGGTCCGCTCCCGCTGCGAGCCATGCGGCGAGCACGCCGTTGAACGTGTCGCCGGCCCCGGTCGTGTCGACGACGACTCGCATCGCGTGGCCCTCGAAGCGCTCGCGCGCCTCCCCATTGGCGAGCAGCGCGCCGGCCGCGCCCTGGGTGACGATGACCGGAGCCCCGGAGCGCCGTGCGAGCTCCTGGAGCGCCTCGGCCGGATCGTCGTTGCCGATGGCGACCACGAGCTCGTGCTCGTTCGGTGTCAGGATCGGATGCGCGGCGAGCAGCTCCCCGGGCAGCGCATGCGCGGGCGCCGGATTCACGATCGCCGCGATCCTGTGCGCCGCGGCCCCGATCGCTGCGGCGATGACCGCCGGCATCGGCACCTCGAGGCAGGTGAGCACGACACCGCCGTCGCCCGCGAGCTCGCCCGCGGCCCCGGCGTCATCCGCGCGGAGGAACCCGTTTGCGCCGGGAGCCACGACGATCTGGTTCTCGCCGCGCGGCCCGACGGCGATGATCGCCGCGCCGGTCGGACCGTCGACGCGGCGCACATGGGTGACGTCGATCCCCTCGGCCGCGAGGGCGGCGACGGCGTCGTCACCGGCCGGGTCCGAGCCCGCGCAGCCGACGAACATGACCTCCGCGCCCGCGCGCGCCGCGGCCACCGCCTGGTTCGCGCCCTTGCCGCCGTGGTGGACGTCGAGGCGGCCGCCCAGCACCGTCTCGCCCGGGCGCGGCAGGCGGTCGGCGCTGACCACGAGATCGGTGTTGATCGACCCGACGACGACGACGTGTCCGCTCACGGCTGCAACCTCCTGCGCTCCCAGCCAACCGGCAGGCGCCGGTACTCGATCCGATCATGGAGCCGGTCCGGCCGGCTCGCCCAGAACTCCATCACGTCCGGCACGAGCCGGTAGCCGCCCCAGAACGTCGGCAGCGGGACGTCGCCGCCGGCGAACCGCTTCTGCGCGGCCGTCCAGCGTGCGTCCAGCGCCGTTCGGCCATCGATCGGCTCGCCCTGCGCCGAGGCCCAGGCCGAGACCTGGCTGCCCGGCGGCCGCGCGGCGAAGTAGGCGGAGGACTCCGTCTCGGCGATCTCGACCACGGCACCCGCGAGTCGCGCCTGCCGTCCGAGCGAGGCCCAGTGGAAGGCGGCCGCCGCACGCGGATTGGCGGCGATGTCACGACCCTTCCGGCTCAGGCGGTTGGTGTAGAACGCCAGCCCGCGCTCGTCGAGACCGCGGGCGAGTACTAGCCGCACCGATGGCGCGCCGTCGCTCCCCGCCGTGGCGAGCGCGAACGCGGTCGCCAGCTCGATGCCCCGTGCCTCTGCCTCGGCGATCCACGACTCGAGCTGCGCGAGCGGGTCCGGACCGAGGTCGGCGAGATCCATCAGGCGAGTGCCGCAAGCACGCCGGGGAGCGCCTCGGCCAGCCGCTCCATGTCATCCCGATCGTTGTAGCCGGCGGCGCTCACTCGTAGCATGCGTTGCCAGCCTCGGCCATCGGGCCGTTGGGGCCAGGAGGCGATCATCGTCTGCATGCCGAGCTCGGCGAGCGCGTCGTGGACCGGGTCGCCGTAGACGTCGAGGCTGCGCGCCACCTCGGCACCGAGGCGCGGAGGCAGCGGCAGCGACGCCATCGAGCCGATCAGCTCGTCCGGCGCCGGCGGCAGCACGTCGAGGCCGCGGCACACGAGGTCGCGTCCGACGAGTGCGAGGTCGTGGTTCCGCCGGCGCAGGGCCGGCCAGCCACCCGGCAGGAGCCCGGCGCCGAACTCGAGCGCCGCCGGCACCGACAGGAACGGGCTCGGATCGGCGGTCCCGGTCCAGTCGAACTCGAGCCGGAAACGGGTGCGATCGGTGCGCGGGGAGTTGGCGCCGTGGCTGACCGCGAGCGGCCGCATCGGTGCCTGTCGGTCGGGCCGCACCCACAGGAAGCCGGCACTCTTGGGCGCGCAGACCCATTTGTGGAGGTTGCCGGCGTAGTACGCCGCGCCGGTGGCACCGATGTCCAGCTCGACCATGCCCGGGGCGTGGGCGCCGTCGACGAGCGTATCGATGCCACCGGAGCCGAGCTCGGCGACGATCCGGCCGATGGGGAGCACGAGCGCGGATGCGCTCGTCACGTGGTCGACGACCGCGAGCCGCGTGCGATCCGTGGCGGCGGCGAGGATCGGCGCCACGATCTCGTCGGCCGTGCGGAGCGGAAACGGAACGGGGGCAACCACGACCCGGGCTCCGGTTCGGTGCGCGACCCGATCGAGCGCGTTTCGCGCCGCGTTGTACGCGTGATCCGTGGTCAGCAGCTCGTCGCCCGGCCCGAGGTCGAGCGAGGCGAGCACGGTGCTGATCGCGGTCGTCGCGTTCGGCATCGGCGCGAGGTCGTCGGCAGCGCAGCCCACGAACGCGGCGAGGACGGCACGTGCCGCGTCCAGCGCGGGCTCGAGGTCGCGCACGAAGAAGCGCACGGGCTCCGCTTCCATCCGCGCGCGCCAGGCAGCCTGGGCCTCCAGCACGGCGCGCGGGGCGGCGCCGTACGAGCCGTGGTTGAGGAAGGTGACCGCCGGGTCGAGCGTCCAGAGCTCAGCGAACGGTGATGGCATGCGCAACGCTATGGTAGGCCGCATGGACCGATATCCGTCCCCGGCGGCCGTGATCTTCGACCTCGACGGGACGCTCGTCGACACCGTGCCGACGCGCATCGCTGCCTGGGCTCAGACGTTCGCGGAGGCGGGGATCGCGGCCAGCGCCGGGCAGCTCGCACCGCTCATCGGCGCCGACGGGCGGGCCGTGGCACGGCGCGTCGCGGCCGACGCCGGCGAGACGCTCGACGACGAGGGGGCGGAGCGGGTCGACCGTCGGAGCGGCGAGATCTACTCGGCGCTCAACACCGATCCGCGCCCGCTCGACGGCGTGGTCGAGGCGCTCGCCGGCCTCGATGCGCACGGGATCGCGTGGGCGATCGGCACGTCAAGCCGCCGCGCGCAGGTCGCTGCCTCGGTCGACGCCCTGGGGCTCGACCACGCGCCGACGATCGTCGACGGCAGCCACGTCGAGCATGCCAAGCCCGCGCCCGACCTCCTGCTGCGCGCCGCGGAGGAGCTGGGCGTCCCGCCCGGCGACTGCTGGTACGTCGGCGACTCGACGTGGGACATGGAAGCCGCGGCCGCGGCAGGGATGCTGCCGATCGCCGTGCTGGCGGGGGCTGCGGTCTCGCGTGACAAGCTCGTGGCGGCCGGCGCGCGGGCCGTGGTCGAGACGCTCGACGAGCTCATCGGCCTGCTCCCCGAATAGCAGTGCCGCTCGAGGTCTATCGGTCCAAGCGCGACTTCGGGAAGACCCCGGAGCCGGCGGGCGAGGCGCCGGGTGGCGAGGGACGGCGCTTCACGGTCCAGAAGCACCGCGCCACCGCGCTGCATTACGACTTCCGCCTCGAGATCGGCGGGGTGCTCGTGAGCTGGGCGGTGCCCAAGGGTCCGACGCTCGACCCCGACGAGAAGCGCCTCGCCATGCGGACCGAGGATCACCCGATCGAGTATCTCGACTTCGAAGGCGTCATCCCGCGCGGCGAGTACGGTGCCGGTGACGTCATCGTCTGGGACTGGGGCACGTGGGAGCCGGAGGAGACGCGAGCGCCGGCCGCCTCGCTCAAGAAGGGCGAGCTGAAGTTCCGCCTCCGCGGCGAGCGCCTCCAGGGCCGCTTCACCATCGTGCGCACCAGCGGCCGCCACGGTGAGGATGACGAGCGCGAGCGATGGCTCCTGCTCCACAAGCGCGACGAGGCGGCCGTCGCCGGCTGGGATGCGGCCGATCATCCGACGTCGGTCAAGTCGGGCCGTACGAACGACGAGGTCCAGGCCGACGCGCCGGCGCGCTGGGACGGTCGCGCCCCCGCGGCGGAGGCCGAGATCGACCTGTCCGCGGCGCGCGCCGCTCCCATGCCCGACTTCGTGGAGCCGATGCGGGCGACGCTCGCCACCGGACCCTTCAGCGACCCTGCGTGGCTGTACGAGGTCAAGTGGGACGGGTACCGGGTGGAGGCCGTGATCCGCGGCCGCGAGGTCCGGCTCTGGACGCGGAACCGGCAGGACGCGGCGCGTTACTTCCCGACCCTCGCGGAAGCGGGTGGCTGGATCGAGGCCGACGAGGCGATCGTGGACGGCGAGGTGATCGCGGTCGACGAGCAGGGGCGCCCGGACTTCAGCCTGCTCCAGGACGTGACCGGCCTCCGCGGGCTCCACGGCCAGGGCTCGCACGGCGACCGGCCGCGGGCGAGCGCGGAGGAGCGCGTCGCGATCCCGATCGTCTACCAGGCGTTCGACCTGCTCCACCTCGACGGCCGCTCGCTGCTCGGCGTCCCGCTCGAGGACCGGAAGCGCCTGCTGCGCTCGGTGCTGCGCGAGCACCCGATGGTGCGCTACGGGTCGCACGTCGTGACCGACGGTGAGGCGTTCGTCGAGGCTGCGCGCCAGCAGGAGCTGGAGGGCGTGGTGGCGAAGCTGCGCCGCTCGCCGTACGAGCCGGGGCGGCGTTCGAAGTCATGGCTGAAGATCAAGCTGCGTCGCGAGCAGGAGGTGGTCGTCGCCGGCTGGCTCGAGGGTCGGGGGAGCCACCGCGACCTCGGCTCACTCATCGTCGCCGTCCACGAAGGAGATCGGCTCCGCCATGCCGGGCAGGTGGGATCGGGGATCGACACCAAGACGCGGCGCGAGCTCCGCGCCCGCCTCGACGAGCTGGCCCGCGGCGATGCGCCGCTCGACCCGGTTCCGCGGCTGCGTGGCGCGCACTGGGTCGAGCCGCGGATCGTGATCCGGGTCGAGTTCGCGGAGTGGACGACCGACGGCCTGCTCCGGCAGGCGGCGTTCAAGGGCTTCGAGATCGGGAAGGCGGCGTCGGCGGTGCGGCGCGAGCGGCCGGTCGACACGGCCCGCGCGGCGAGCGCGGCGCAGCGGGCGGTTCCGGATGCGGCTCCGCGTCACGAGTCCGCCCGGGCGGCGCGTGCCTCCGCCGGCAAGCGGGCGGCTGCGCCGGCCGCGACGAACGACCTCGACACGGCGCTGACGGCGCTCGACGCGATCCCCAAGGAGGGGATGTGGAACTTCGCCGGGCGCGAGCTGCGGGTCACGAACCTCGACAAGGTGCTCTTTCCGCCGCTTGGGAAGGAGCCGCCGCTGACGAAGCGCGACCTGCTGCGCTACCACGCCAGCGTGGCAGCGGTCCTGGTCCCGTATCTCGCGGGCCGCGGGACGACGGTGCAGCGCTTTCCGAACGGCGTCGCCGCGAAGGGGTTCTGGCAGAAGGACCTGCCCGGTCACGCGCCTCCGTGGGTTGGACGGTGGACGTATCACCACCACGAGGAGGGGCCGAAGGACTACGTGGTGGTCGAGGAGCCGGCCACGCTCGCCTGGCTCGCGCAGGAGGGAGCGGTCGAGCTCCATCCGTGGACGAGCCGGACCGATGCGCCCGACAAGCCCACCTTCGCCCTGATCGACATCGACCCGGGCGAGTCGACGACGTTCGAGGAGGTGCTCGTCCTCGCCCGTCTCTTCCGGACTGCACTCGAGCACCTCGGCGTCCGCGCCGCTCCCAAGGTGACCGGGAAGCGGGGGGTGCAGATCTGGATCCCGATCGAACGGCGCTACTCGTTTGACGAGACGCGCGACTGGGTGGAGGGCGTCTCGCGCGCGGTGGGGCAGACGGTGCCGGACCTCGTGAGCTGGGAGTGGGCAAAGACGGCGCGCCGCGGCCGGGCTCGCCTCGACTTCACTCAGAACGCGATCAACAAGACCCTCGTGGCGCCCTACTCCCCGCGGCCGAGCCCCGGCGCGCCGGTGTCGGCCCCGATTCGCTGGGAGGAGCTCGACGACCCGGAGCTCGCCCCCGATCGGTGGACGATCAGGACGCTGCCCGCTCGGCTGGCCGAGGTGGGCGACCTCTTCGCCCCCGCACTCGGGCCGGGCCAGCGCCTGCCCGCACTGTAGGGAGACGACACGAACGCCGCGTCCCTTGCAGGACGCGGCGCTCGTACCGGAGGAGAGAGGAGGTTGACGCGGAGGTCAGTGCGGGAAGCCGCCCCCGGTCGTCACGCCCAGCACGGTGGTGACGAACGTCATGAGGCTGACCGCGGCGACCGTACCCGCGAGCAACAGGGATCGAAGGACCCGAGGTGCGCGCATGTGAGCGTACTCCCTTGGTGCTGTCACCCATCCGTGGATGACTTGTCCACACGCTCGCGCCGGATTGCCCAACCGACAATGACCCACCGGTACCGGTGCACCCTGTCAGCGGGAGTACCTTTGGTGGCCGATGTCGTCAAGCCCCACTTGCCACGGGGTGTACACTCGCGCCGATGCCGAGGACGAGAACCGTTTCGCGTGCCACCGAACAGGACGCTGCCCTCGCGCAGCGCATCGGCGCGCGCATCCGGGAGGCGCGGCACCGCGCCGGCCTGACGCAGCAGCAGCTCGCGGGCGATCGGTACACCAAGGCCTACGTCAGCGCCCTCGAGACGGGGATCGCGCGGCCCTCGATGGTTGCGCTCCGCTTCCTGTCCGAGCGGCTCGCGCTGCCGGCCAGCCATTTCATCGACGAGCAGCACCCCGCCTGGACGCGGCTCGAGGTCGATCTGCAGCTCGCGGCGGGCGACTGGCAGGCGGCCGCCGATGGCTATCGCGTCATCCTCGAAGCGACGACCGAGGACTCGGCGCGGGCCGATCTCCTGCGTGGCGTGGCGGAGGCGGAGGCCCGCCTCGGGCGCGGTCGCGAGGCCGTCGTGGCCGGATCCGAGTCCGCGCGACTGTACGAGGAGCTCGGCCGCGGCGACGATGCCGCACTCGCACGCTACTGGCTCGCCTACGGCCTCTACCTGTCCGACGCCGAGGCGGAGGCACGGACGCTCCTCGACGCGCTGCTGGAGCGCGTCCGCGGCGGCCTGCTCGTCGAGCCGGACTTCGAGATGCGGCTCCTCATGGCGCTGTCGGCCGTCGAGACGAGGGCGGGGGAGCACGAGCGCGCACTCCGCTACCTCGAGGAGGCGCGCGGCTTCGCGGGTGACCTCGACGACCGCCGACGGGCCACGTACCTCTTCAACCTCGCCATCAGCTACCGCGAGACGGGGGACATCGAGGCGGCCATCCGGACCGGCACGCAGGCGCTCGGCCTGTTCCGGGCCGCGGGGACGGAGCTCGAATCCGCATCGATCGAGAACGACCTCGCGCTCGCGTACCTTGCGGCCGGCAGCATCGCCCAGGCTCGCGAGCACGCCGCCGCGGCGCACGCTCAGATCGCCGGCTCCGGCGACGACCGCGTGATGGCGGCGATCCTCGAGACAGAGGCGCAGATCGCGCTCGCCGCCGGCGATCGAGCCGGCGCACGCCGACTGGCGGGCGAGGCGATGGACGTGGCACGGACGAGCGGGAACCGGCTGGCGGAGCTCGCCGCCCTGCTCACCGAGGCGCGGATCCTGCGCGACGACGGCGACCTCAGCGGTGCCGAGGAGCGGTTCACGGAGGCGGCCGACGTGGCGCGCGAGGCGCAGCTCGCCGGTCGCCTGCGCGACGTGCTGCGCGAGTGGGCGGGCTTGCGCGCGGCGCAGGGCGATCACCGCGGCGCCTACGAGCTGACGAGCCAGGCGCTCACCCTCGCCTGACGGCCGTGGGGCCCTCCTCTGCAGTCAATTCACGGTTGACACGCGCGCCTGCGCGGACGTAGGCTCGGGCAGGTCGAGCCGGTTGGGCACACCACCGATCAAGGACGGTGGAAAACGGCTCGCAGGTCGGATCACGGGATCGGAGATCGGGCACGTCTCCGGTCCCGTCCCGTGTCCGCGGCGGGTTGGGTAGGATGCGAGCATGCCGCGCCGCCTCTTCCGCTTCGACGACCCCGATCGGTTCCTGACCGGGACCGTCGGCGCGCCCGGCGACCGCGCCTTCTTCCTCCAGGCCCGCCAGGGCGCGGCGGTAGTGACGCTCGCCGTCGAGAAGGTGCAGGTGGCGGCGCTCGCCGCCCGGATCATCGAGGTCGCCGATGCGCTGGCACCGGGAAGCGACGAGGTGATCGCCACGAACGGCGCAAGCCTCGAGTCGCCGATCGTCGAGGCGTTCCGGGTGGGTGCCATCGCGCTCGCCTGGGACGCGGATCGGGAGCGGATGGTCATCGAAGCGCAGCCCGTCAGCCAGGAGGGCAGCTACGTCGAGATCGGCGATGACGACCCGAACGGCCCCGACCTGTTCCGTGTCCGCCTCGAGCTCGGAGAGGCGCGCAGCTTCGCGCAGCGCGCGATCGACCTCGTGCAGGGCGGACGCCCCACATGCCCGTTCTGCGGCCAGCCGATCGACGAGCGCGGCCATCTCTGCCCGCGCACGAACCCGAACCTGAATTGAGCGACAGCCCGCTGCGCGTCGACTGGCTGCCGGACGGCTGGGCCGGCGACGCGCTCCGCGGCCGGCTCGGGCTCACCATCCTGCCCGGCAAGCACGGCGCGTCGACGCGCTACCCGGGCCGCGTCTACGACCGCGAGCTCGACGCGGACCTCGCCGCGCTGCGTACGTTCGGGGTCGTGCGGCTCGTGCTCCTGGTCGACGACGCCGAGCTCAGGCGCTGGGGACCGCCGGTTCCCACGAGGGAGTGGGACCCGCCCGTCGTCCGCTTCCCGATGCCCGACGGCTCGCCGCCCCGTGACGCCGAGACGATGGATCGCATCCTCGCCGCCATCGACCATGCCCGTGCAACCGGAAACGTGGCGGTTGCCTGCATGGGCGGCGTGGGTCGGAGCGGGACGGTGGCGGCATGCGCGATCGTCGCGCATCACGGCGGCTCGGCGGCCGAGGCGATCGCTACCGTCCGGCGCATCAGACACCCGGAGGCGGTCGAGACGTCCGCCCAGGAGCGGTTCGTGCGCGACTACGCCGCTCGGGTGGCAGGGGCTGTCGGCTAGCCCTCGCGCTCGAAGGCGAGCATCAGCCGGCGCAGGAGGCGGTTGAGCTGTTCCTTCTCGACGTCGCTCAGGCCGGCCGCGATGAGCGCCTCCTTGCGGGCCTGGGCGCCGGTCGTGTCGCGCCACAGCTTCCAGCCGGCATCGGTCAGCTCGATCTGGAGGGACCGGCGGTCGTCCGGATCGGGCAGGCGCCGGATGAGGCCGGCGGTTTCCATGCGATCGAGACGATGCGTCATCGCGCCGGACGAAAGGCCAAGGTCGTCGGCCAGCTGTCCCGGCGAACGGCGGTACGGCGCGCCGCTGCCGCGCAGCGCCCCGAGGAGGAGCCACTCGCCGCGCTTGAGGTCGAATTCGGCGAGCGTCTCGTCCATCGCCCGGTGGAACCGGTGCTCGAGCTTCTGGATGCGCTCGACGATGCCCTCGGTCGCGAGATCGAGGTGCGGGATCTGGCCGGCCCACAGCTCGAGCTTGCCGTCGATGAGATCGCGCTCGATGCCCACGCCGCTCGATCGGTCGTCGGTGGCGGTCATGGCCGGGATTGTGGACACGCGGTGTCTTGACGTCAAGAAATCCCCGGGTGGGACGGGCCACGGTGCTGGCTTGGCCGGCGGGCCGTGCTAGCGTGCCGGCATGGATCGTGGGGCGCGCTCGGTCGTGTGGCTGCTCGTGCTGCTCGCCGTCGC
The DNA here is from genome assembly GCA_963825905.1 of uncultured Chloroflexia bacterium. Lineage (GTDB taxonomy): Bacteria > Chloroflexota > Limnocylindria > QHBO01 > QHBO01 > JAICQM01. Next base: position 374,337 of record CAWGUL010000007.1, read on the forward strand.
GGTGGGCGGCATCCTCGCGCTCCAGGCGGCCCGCGGCGGCGGGGGACCGTCCCCTTCTCCGGCCGTCGGCGCCCTCGTGCGCGCCACCGTGATCGGGATCAGCGACGGCGACACGATCCGCGTGCGGCTCGACGACGGGACGGTGGAGCGGGTGCGCTACGTCGGGATCGACGCGCCCGAGATCGCGCACCCGGAGGACGGGATCGCCGCCGAGTGCTACGGGGCGGAGGCAACGGCCGCGGATGCCGACCTCGTCGCGGGCAAGGTCGTGTTGCTGGAGCGGGATGTCAGCGACCGCGACCGCTTCGGCCGGCTGCTGCGCCACGTCTGGCTCCCGACGGGCGCCACGAGGGTGCTCGTGGCCGAGGAGCTGGTGCGGGGCGGCATGGCGTTCGCGCATACCTATCGGCCCGATACCTCCCGGGACGCTGAGCTGGCGGCCGCCGAGGCCGACGCGCGGGCTGCCGGGCGCGGGTTATGGGGTGCCTGCTGAGCGGTCGGCCGTCATCGATCCGTCACGCGGCCGTCGTACCCTGTGCGACATGACACGCGAGAAGGCCCAGCGCTCGGACGCCGATTGGCGCCGCGAGCTCACCCCCGAGCAGTATCACGTCCTACGCGAGAAGGGCACCGAGCGGGCATTCACCGGCCGCTACTGGAACGAGCACGGCGACGGCACGTACCGCTGCGCGGCCTGCGGCGAGCCGCTCTTCTCGTCGCGCACGAAGTTCGAGTCCGGTTCCGGCTGGCCGTCGTTCTACGCCCCCGTGGCGGACGAGGCGGTCGAGACCGAGACGGATCGCTCGTTCTTCATGTCGCGCACCGAGGTGACCTGCGCGAAGTGCGGCGGCCACCTGGGCCACGTCTTCGACGATGCCCGCGATCAGCCGACCGGGCTGCGCTACTGCATCAACTCGGCGGCGCTCGCGCTCGCCCCGGAGGACTGAACCCGGCGCCGCATCAGGCGCCCGGAGATCAGCGGCTGGCGGTCGTGGCAACCACGAGCGCGAGCAGCAGGCCAGCGGCGCCGAGTGCCGCGGCTGCGACGAGCTCCGGTACGACGGCCGCGCTCACGAGCCCGACGACCGCACCCACGACGATCGTGGCCTGGATTGCGAGCGCGGTCAGCTCGGCGCCCGGCCGGTCACGCAGGAGTCCGCCGGTGGCCCCGAAGCAGCCCAGCGCGAGCACGAGGCTGAGCCCGGCGAGCAGGAGCGCCGCCGCGGTGGCCTGCGAACCGAAGGCGCCGTTGAGCAGATCACCGGCGGCCGGCGCGGCGAAGGCGAGCGCCACCGCTGCGCACAGCGCGACAACACCCTCGAAGGCCTGCAGCACGATGAGCGCACGCCGCGGCGCGAGGCCACGACGGACTGGAGCGGCCGGGAATGCGTTCATCGGCGCAGCGTGCGGGATGGTGCTGGCACGGACCAGCGACGATCGGCCGGGGATCGTCTGCGACAGATGACGTACGTTCACGCGGGCGTCACACGCGCGTCACGCCGATGCGCTTCACTACGCCGATGCAGCAGCGCCTCCGCCCGTTCATCGCGGGGCTCGTCGCCGGCGCGCTGGGCCTCGCGCTCAGCGAGCTGCTGGCGGGCGCCGTCGCTGGCGCGCCATCGCTCGTCACCGCGGTTGGGTCGCTCGTCATCGACCTGCAGCCGCCCGGGGCCAAGCAGCTCGTCGTCGACCTGTTCGGCACGGCCGACAAGCTCGCCCTCAACCTGGTGGTGCTCGTGGTGGCGCTCGCCATCTCGGCGCTGCTCGGCTTCCTCGGCCGCAACGACCACCGCATCGCCGTCGGGGGCGCGGCCGCGATCGCGCTGGCCGCCGCTCTCGTCAGCCTCCGCGACCCGCTCGTCCAGCCCGTCCTCGCCCTGCTGTCCGCGGCCGTCGCCGCGACCGCGAGTGGGTTCGCCTTCCGTCTCCTTGCCACCTCGCCGGCGACGCAGCCGGCCGCCGAGATGCCCGCCTGGGGCCGGCGACAGTTCCTCGGCAGCGCGATCGGGGTGGGGGCGCTCGCGCTCGTGAGCGGTGGGCTGGGGCGCTATCTGCTGGAGCGGCAGGAGGTCGCCGATGCACCGCTCCGTGCCGACCTGCCGGCGCCGGCGACGGCCGCGACGCCGCTGCCCGCCGAGAGCGTGCTGGTCGACGGGGTCTCGCCGCTCGTCATGCCGACGAAGGACTTCTACCGCATCGACACGAAGCTGCTCGTCCCGCGCCTCGATGCCACGACGTGGTCGCTGACGATCAACGGCATGGTGGAGCGGGAGCTGAAGCTCAGCTACAACGAGCTGCTCGCGATGCCGCTGGTGGAGCGCTACGTGACCATCTCATGCGTGAGCAACGAGGTCGGCGGCTCGCTCGTCGGGAACGCGAAGTGGACCGGCGTGCACCTGCGCGACCTGCTCGACCGGGCCGGTGTACGCCCGGGCGCGACGCAGGTGGTCGGTCGCTCGTTCGACGGCTGGACCGCCGGCTTCCCGACCCAGTGGCTGAGCGGTCCGGGCGAGGGCGCGATGGTGGCGGTGGGCATGAACGGCGACATCCTGGCCCCGGACCACGGGTTCCCGGCGCGGCTCATCGTGCCGGGCCTGTACGGGTACGTGTCGGCGACGAAGTGGCTCACCAACATCGAGCTGACGACGCTCGAGGCGTTCGACGGCTACTGGATCCCGCTCGGCTGGTCGAAGATCGGGCCGATCCTGCTCCAGTCGCGGATCGACGTCCCGCGCGGCACGGCGCACGTCGGGCAGGTGCCGGTGGCCGGCATCGCGTGGGCGCCGACACGCGGGATCAGCAAGGTGGAGGTCCAGGTCGACGACGGCCCATGGCAGGCGGCCGGCCTGGGTCCCGCGATCTCTGACGAGACGTGGGTGCAGTGGGTGTACCGCTGGGACGCGCCGGCCGGCACGCATCGGCTCCGCGTGCGCGCGACCGACGGGAATGGCGTCCTCCAGGAGGAGCGCACGACTCCGCCCGCACCCGATGGCGCGCGGGGCTACCACACGGTGTCGGTGGACGTCAGGTAGCGGCTCAGTACGGGCTGTTGGCGCGCGGTCCAGCCGCGGCTCGAGGCGGGTCGCCCGGGGGTCCATCGAGGTACACCGTGACAGGGATGAGCCCCTCCGCCAGCGGCGCGTCGGTTACGAGCGCCCAGGCGGCCAGCGAGAGGTTCGCCACCCGGGCGTCGGGCGTGCCGGCGTAGCACGGACAGGCATCGACCACCGGGAGCGGCACGCACCGGTCGCCGCAAACCACCACCGTCGTCGGCGGTCCGGACCTCGTGACCGTCGCCTCCTCGACGGGGAGCGCCACGGTCGCCCGTCCCTCCCAACCGGCGGTGTGGTCGTAGCTCGAGGCGCGCCCGGCCACGACCCGCGACCCGCTCGCTGCGGCCGGCGCTGCCGACCGCCCGGTTGAGGCTGATGCCAGCATCGTGGCTGCCGGGGTGGCGGCTGGGTCACCCGCGAAGGCGTACCAGTAGTCGACCTTGCCGTCGAAGTAAGCGGAGCGGTGCAGCCAGACCTCGCGACCCGGCGCGGCGGCGTCCGGCCGCTTCGTCAGGTCCCTGGCCTGGAAGGTCGCCTCGCCGGCGAAGATGTCGCCCCACGTCGACCTCGGCGCGCCCAGGATGCGATCGATCAGATGGGCTGCACCCTCGAAGAAATCGGTGGCGAAATAGGCGCTCGCGCCGAGCGTGGTGAGTGGCGTCCGACTGTAGGCGGCCACGCGCGCCGCGGCGTCCTCGGCACTCGCCGGACCGATCCAGCCCTCGCCGGCACCGGGCGCGTAGCACGCGTTCGAGTAGATCATCACCCAGCCCGGTGCGGGTCGCGCATGCTTCGCGATCCACGCCTCGCCGTAGTAGGCGAGCGAGCCGTCCTTCCACGAGTCGCTGTGGTCACCGTGGCGCCCCGGCCCGTTGAGGCCCCAGCCGTTCACCTTGTCGGGGTTCGGATGGTCCGAGTAGGGGTTCGGGACACCAACCCCGTGGCCGAGGTAGACGACGATGTTCGCGTCCTGCACCGCGGCGAGGACGCTCCTCGCATCTGCGTTCGGCGAGTAGGCGCGCGCCACCGTCGCGCCGCGATCGGCTGCACTGCGTGCTGCGGCATCCGCGATCTGGATGTAGACCGGCGTGAGCTTGGCTCCTACGGGGCCGACGATGATCGCAACCTTCACCGTCCGGCCGGCGGCGCGAACCGGAAGCGCCTGCCCGGCCAGGCCGAGGGCCAGGCCGAGCGCAACAAGGACGAGCATCGGTCGCCGCACGGGGGTTGCACTCCTGGTGTGCACGCGCGGGTCCTCCCGTGATCGGGGGCGAGGGCACGCCGGCCGCGCGGAGCGCGAGCATGCCAGAGCCGCCGGGAGCCGGGCAAGGACTTTCGCCGCCGATGGTGCGTCGTCGCACCACCGACCGTCCGGGTCGGCGGAGTACCACGGTCCGATAGGAGCATCGGGCCATCGCCCGCTGGGCCGTGGTCAGGCGTACTGGGCGAGTGAGCGACCCCCGATCTCCGCGCCTGCCGGCGGCCGAGCCTGCGCGCCGCCTGCTCGCGACCCGCGGCGTGGCGGTGCTGGCGCTCGTCGTGACGGCCGCCTATCTCGGCTGGCGGGCGACCTCCACGCTCAACCTCGCGGCCTGGTACCTCGCCCTTCCGATGCTGCTGCTCGAGATCCATGCCGCGGTCGGGCTGGGGCTGTTCGCCTTCAGCCTGTGGGACGTCGATGCGCGCCCCGCGATCCGCTCGCCCGATCCACGGATGAGTGTCGCCGTGCTGATCCCGACCTACAACGAGTCGCGCGAGGTCCTGCTGCCGACCGTGGCGGCGGCGGTCGCGCTTGAGCCGGCGCACGAGACGTGGGTGCTCGACGACGGCGCCCGGCCATGGGTGCGCGAGATGGCGGAGGCGATCGGGGCGCGCTACGTCGCCCGCGTCACGCACAAGCACGCAAAGGCCGGCAACATCAATCACGCCCTCGGGATCGTGAAGGCGGACCTGCTCGCAATCCTGGACGCCGACCATGTCGCGCATCCCGATTTCCTGCTTCGGACGCTCGGCTACTTCCGGGATCCGAAGGTCGCGGTGGTGCAGACGCCGCAGGAGTTCTACAACGTCACGAGCTTCGAGCACGGCTCCGGGCGGACGTTCGGCGAGCGCTTCCACGAGCAGACCCTCTTCTATCGGCTGCTCGAGCCGGGCAAGAACCGCTGGAACGCAGCATTCTGGTGCGGCACGAACGCGGTCGTGCGCGCGAAGGCCCTGCGTGCGGTGGGCGGCTGCGCGACGGAGACGATCACCGAGGACATCCACACCACGATCCGCTTCCACCGCCGCGGCTGGCGCAGCGTCTACCACAACGAGGTCCTCGCACGCGGCCTCGCCGCCGATGACGCGGCGCAGTACCAGCTCCAGCGGAACCGCTGGGGGACCGGCGCCATGCAGGTCCTCAAGATCGAGAACCCGCTCGTGGTGCCGGGCCTGCGACTCGGCCAGCGTCTCGCCTACGCCGCGACGCTGCTCGGCTGGTTCGACGCCTGGCGGACGCTCGGCTTCCTGATCCTGCCGCCGGCTGTGCTCCTCACCGGCGAGATCCCGATCGTCGCGGACGGGGGCACGTTCGCGCTCTTCTTCGGCATCACGTATGCGCTCCAGCAGCTCGCACTGTTCCGGCTGGGCCGTGGCGCCTACCGGCCGATCCTGTCGATCCTGTTCGAGCTGGTGCGGATGACGCCCAACCTACGGGCCACGCTGACCCTTGTCGTCCCGCGCGCGCCCCGCTTCGTGGTCACGCCCAAGGGCCGGACCGGCGACGCGCGCGGTCGCGTGCACGCCCCACCGCCGCTGACCGCGATCCTGGGCCTGTCGTTCATCGCGGCCGCGGTCTACGCGCTCGCGTTGCTGAACGTCCTGCCGATCACGTATCGGTCCGCCTGGGCGGCGGTCGGCGCCTTCGGCTGGCTCGTGATCAACGCCGCGCTCGTCTGGCTCGCGATTCGCCGGGTGCGCTCGCTGCGGTTCGCCGGGGAGCGGCGCGCCGGGGTCCGCTTTGCGGTGGACGTGCCGGGCTCGGTCGACGGGACGAGCGCGGGCGTCCAGGACGTGTCGGTCGGCGGCGCGCTGCTCGCCACCCGCGAGCCGCTCGTCGCGCGCGAGCGGCACCTCGTCAGCTTCGAGCTGGCCGCCGGCATCGTGTCGCTGTGGGCCAGCGTCCGCTCCATGCGGCGGGCGGCAAGCGGCGAGCTCCACTACGCTTTCGAGTTCGACCCCGACCAGGACGTTGCCGCGGCGGATCTCACGCGAGCGATCTTCCAGGGCGAGTACCCGGTCGCGGGCGTCGAGCCGGTGAGCATGCCGGAGGTCCTGCGCACCGACCTCGTGGAGCTCAGCCGGCGCGCTCGTCGCCGTGGGCTGGTGCGACCGGCAGCTCCGCGTGGGGCGAGTCCGGTGCTGCGCTCCGGCGGGGCATAGCCTCCAGCGCCTCCACGATCACCTCGGCCCACGCCGCGTACACCGGCGGGCCGGGGTGGAACCGATCAGCAGCCAGCGCCTCCGCCCGATCGATGCGGCCGCGCAGCCGCGGCACGACGTGACGCGCGAGGTCGGCGTATGCGGCACCGACTCGCAGCGCCTCCTGGCGCTGGATGCGCCGCAGCGGAGCTCCCCACGCGTCCGCGATGGCAATGAGGGGCTCGAGATGGACGAGGATGCCGCGGAGACGGGGGATGCCGGCCACGACGACCTGCGCATCGGGGGCACGCTCGCGCACCAGCTCGAGCACGGCGCGCAGGTCCCGCCGAAAGGCAGCGGTCGGCGTTCGATGGGTGGCGTCGTTGGCGCCGATGACGATCACGACCACCTCCGAGGTGGGCAGGAAGCCCGGCGAACCGGGTGGCTCGCGCCGGAGTGGCTCCAGCGCCTGGAAGATCTGGTCGCCGGCGACGTGCTCGATGCGTGCGCCGGCGTAGCCCCACGTGGCGACGTGGACCGGTCGCTGTCGGGCATCGGCGACCAGCTGGGCGATCCGGTAGGGAAGGGAGAGATCGGCCGCCGTCACGCCGACGCCGACCGTGGTCGAGTCGCCGAGGACGGTGAGGCGGAGGCGCGGTCCGGTCGGGTCGCCGGTCGACGGCGGGACGACGTGGTTGATCCAGAAGCCCGGGTGGCCCGGCAGGAGGGTCACGCGGCGCAGCCGCATCAGCTGGACCGCCACCACCGCGCCGAAGGCGGCGAGGAGGAGCGTCACGAGGCCGAAGGCGCGTCGCAGCGAGCGGAGCATGAGAGGAGGATAGCCGGGGCGCGCAGCGGCGTTGACGAAGCCGCCAGAATCGTGCCGCCATGTCAGCCGCGCCGCGCTCGCTCGTGATCCTCAACCCGGTCGCCGGAAACGGCCGCGCGCGTCGTGCCGGGGAGCGCCTCGTTGCGGCTGCCCGCGCCGCCGGCGCGACGCTGGTCGAGACGGGCGCGCGCGGCCATGCCACCGAGCTCGCGGCGCGGGCGCAGCGCGACGGCTACCGCCGGGTCATCGCGGTGGGGGGTGAGGGGACGGTGCAGGAGGTCGCCAACGGCCTCATCGGTGGCGACAGTCGCGTGACGCTCGGCATCGTGCCCGGCGGCAACGGCAACGACCTGGCCCGTGCGCTGGGCCTGCCACGCGACCCGCTGGCGGCGCTGGCCATTGCGCTCCACGGCGTTCCGGCGCCGATGGACGTGGGACTGGCGAGCGGTGCCGCGGGATCGCGCGCATTCGTCGATGCGGCCGGCATCGGCTTCGATGCCGGCATCGCCGCCCGGATGGCCGGTCCGCGCAGCCGGTGGCAGCGCGGGCGGGCCGGTTACCTGCTCACCACCCTCGACGAGCTGCGCCGCTATCGCAACGCGCGGGTCCGCATCAGGGTCGACGGAGGTGCGTGGGACGAGCGGGTCATCTTGTTCGCCGCGGTCGCGAACGGGGCCTGGTACGGCGGCGGCATGCTCATCGCACCGGGAGCGCGGCTGGATGACGGGCAGCTCGCCATGTGCCTCGTCGGCGACCTGTCGCGCCTCGCCGCCCTCGGCCAGCTGCCCGGCCTCTACCGGGGCGCCCACCTCCGGCACCCGGCGGTCTCGATGACCGTCCTCCACGACGTGGAGCTCGAGCCGGTCGAGGCGGAGGTGCCCGTGCACCTGGACGGGGAGCCGTTCGGCAGCCTCCCCCTGCGGCTCGAGGTGCTGCCCGCCGCCCTCATGGTCGCGGTGCCGGTCGCACCGGGGTAAGGTGCCGGGATGAGCGACTCGGAGGTCGTCGTGGGCGCCGCGCTCGTCGGGCCGCGCGGTGAGCGGATCGGCGTCGTGGATGCCGTCTTCGCGGACTACCTGCTCGTCCGCACAACCGGCCTGCTGCCGGTCGACCTCTACGTCCCGCGCTCAGAGGTCGAGAGGGGCGGCAGCGGCCGGCTGTCGGTCGCCATCGCGCGCGGCGAGGCGTACGAGCGCTGGCATCGGCCGCTGAAGCGCGCTCCGCACGACTGAGGCGACCTCGGCCCCGGGAGGGGCCACGGCGTCGCCTGCCGCGAGCCGTGCCACCCGGGCAGCGTTGCAGTACCCTTCCGGCACAGCCGCGACACGGGGAAACGACGAATGGACGAACACCAGACCCGAGCGACCTACGCGCCCGGTGACGAGGCGGCGTTCTACGCCCATGTCGGTGCCGGCGGCAAGGTCGAGGCGGACGACTGGATGACCGATGACTACCGCGCCGCGGTGCTGAAGTTCGTCGAGATGCACGCCAACAGCGAGCTCATGGGGGTCCTCCCCGAGCGCGACTGGATCCTCCGTGCGCCGACCCTCAAGCGAAAGCTCGCCCTCACCAGCAAGATCCAGGACGAGGTCGGGCACGCCCAGCTGCTGTACCGCGTGGCGGAGGACCTCGGCAAGCCGCGCGAGGCGATGCTCGCTGACCTGCTCGCCGGCAAGACGAAGTTCCACAACGTCTTCCACTACCCGACGCGATCGTGGGGTGACGTGGGGATCATCGCGTGGCTCGTCGATGCGGCCGCGATCGTCAGCCAGCAGGCGCTCCGCGACTCGTCCTACGCCCCGTACGCGCGCACCATGAAGAAGATCTGCTGGGAGGAGTCCGTCCACATCATGCATGGGCGGGACGTCGTCCTGACCCTCATGAACGGCACCGATGCGCAGCGCGCGCTCGTCCAGGAAGCTCTGGACCGATGGTGGGGGCCGCTGATGCAGATGCACGGTCCGCCCACGGATCCGGCGAAGGACAAGGACCTCCATTGGCGGATCAAGGCGAAGAACAACGAGCAGCTGCGCCAGGAGTTCCTGTCGATCTACGTGCCCCGCATCCGCGAGCTCGGTCTCCGCATCCCCGACCCGAATCTCCGCCACGACGCGGCGGCCGGGCGGTGGAGGTACACCGAGCCGGACTGGGACGAGCTGCGGGCGGTCGTGACCGGCCACGGGCCGGCGTCGCAGGCGCGACTCGACTTCCGGCGGGTCAGCTTCGCGGACACGCAGTGGGTCCGCGACGCGATCGCCGGCGGCGCGGCTGCCGCCGCCTGACGGCGTGACGAGCGAGCGCGTCTGGGAGGTCTTCCGCCAGGAGGCGGAGGGAGACCCGATGATCCACGGCGGCAGCGTCAACGCGCCCGACGCCGAGCTGGCGCTCCACTACGCGCGCGAGTTCTACGGACGGCGCCAGGAGAGCCACCGCCTGTGGGTCGTGCCGCGCGACGCGATCACCGAGCTCGACGACCCGGATCTCCTCAACCCGCCGTTCGATCGGTCCTTCAAGCGCCCCGGTGGCTACATCATCAAGCACAAGCTCGAGGCGGCCAAGGCACGGGCCGGATCGGGGACCGATGAGTGACCTGCCCGCCGCGCAGCGTGACGCGCTGGCGGAGCTCATCCTCGCCATGGCGGACGACGAGCTCGTCGTCGGCTACTGGGACTCCGAGTGGACCGGCATCGCGCCGATGCTCGAGGAGGACGTGGCGATGAGCTCGATCAGCCAGGACGAGATCGGCCACGCTGCCGCCCTCTACGGGATGCTCGGCGAGCTCACCGGTCGCGACCCCGACGAGATCGCGTACGGCCGTGAGGCGTCGGCGTTCCGTCACGCCCCGCTGCTCGACCATCCACGCACCGACTGGGCCTTCACCATCGCGCGTCGCTTCCTCTACGAGACCGCGGACGCCGCACGCCTCGAGGCCGCCGCCGCCTCGACGTATGCTCCGCTCGCGCAGCTGGCGGCGAAGATGCGGCGCGAGGAGCGCTACCACCTGCTCCACGTCGACGCGTGGCTGCGCCGGCTCGCTGCTGCCCGCGGCGACGTCCACGCGCGGCTGGCGTCCGCCATCGGCAGCCTCGGGACGGACGCGATGGGCGTGCTCGGGCCGCTCGACCGCGAGGAGATCCTCCTGGCCGCCGGGTTCCTGCCGGAGCCGATGCGCGCGATCCGAGGCCGCTGGCTCGGGCGGGTGACGCCGATGCTGAGCGAGCTCGACCTGCCGCTCCCCGCCGGCGAGCCGGCACCGGGCGGTCGGCTGAAGCACGGCGCCGACTTCGATTGGCTCCACGGCGAGATGACGACGGTGTCGCGCTCGGAGGTCGGGGCGACATGGTGAGCGCCATTCGGCCCTCTGCCGCCGAGGCACGCGTCTGGGAGGCGCTGCGGGACGTTGCGGATCCGGAGATCCCGGCCATCAGCGTCGTCGACCTCGGGGTCATCGGCTCGGTGGCCGTCACCGACGACGCGGTGCGGGTCGAGCTGCTGCCGACCTTCATCGGCTGTCCGGCGGTGGCGGTCATGCAGGAGCAGGTGACCGATCATGTCCGTCGACTGGGGATTGCGTCGCAGGTCGAGGTGCGGGTGAGCTACGCCCAGCCGTGGTCGAGTGACCGTATCAGCGCAATCGGCCGCGAACAGCTGCGAGCGAGCGGCTTCGCGCCGCCGGCGCTGACGTCGGCGGTCGACGGTCTCGACGAGCTCACCGTTCTGTCCGGCGCGACATGCCCCTACTGCGGGTCGCGCGCGACGACGCTCGAGAACCCCTTCGGCCCCACGCTCTGCCGGAGCATCTATCACTGCGACGCCTGCCGGCAGCCGTTCGAGCAGTTCAAGACGGTCTGAGATCGCGGGTCGGGGGTCACCGTTCCACCGCGGCAGAGCGCGACGCGGTACGCTTCGCGGTCCAATGGCCATCGATTCCGACGAGATCCGATCCGCCGCCACCGACCTGCTGAACGCCGGCGCGCCGCAGGATCCGCTGGCTGCGATGCGGCACAGCGCGGCGCACATGCTCGCCGCGGCGGTGATGGAGATGTTCCCCGACGCGAAGCTCGGTGTCGGCCCACCGATCAGGGACGGCTTCTACTACGACCTCGACCTGCCGCGTCCGCTGACCCCGTCCGACCTCGAGGAGATCGAGCGGCGGATGCGCGACCAGCAGTCCGCCGACCTGCGCTTCGAGCGCTCCGAGGCGACGCGTGCCGAGGCGATCGAGAAGCTCGAGGCCCGCAACCAGCCGTACAAGGTCGAGATCGTCCGCGACCTGCCGCCGTCGGAGGGTGACATCGTCACCTTCTACCGCCACGGCACGTTCGAGGACCTCTGCCGCGGCGGGCACCTCGACAGCACGGGTGGGCTGGGCGCGTTCAAGCTGCTCAACGTGGCCGGCGCCTACTGGCGCGGTGACGAGCATCGCCCGATGCTGCAGCGGATCTATGGCACCGCCTGGAACGACCAGGCCGGCCTCGATGCCTACCTGTGGCGAGTCGAGGAGGCGAAGAAGCGCGACCACCGCCGACTCGGGCGCGACCTCGACCTGTTCAGCTTCCATCCCGAGTCGCCGGCCGCGCCCTTCTGGCACCCGAAGGGCATGCGGCTGTGGCGCGCGCTCGAGGCATGGTCCCTCGAAGTCCGCGCGTCGGGTGGATTCGACGAGGTGCGCACCCCCGCCGTGGTCAGGAAAGAGCTCTGGGAGACGTCAGGGCACTGGGGCAACTACCAGGACAACATGTTCGTGCTCGACGACTCCGACCATGTCTCGGGCCTGAAGCCGATGAACTGCCCGGAGTCGATGCTCATCTACCGCAGCCGCGCGCGCTCCTACCGCGACCTGCCGATGCGCCTCGCGGACTACTCGTGGCTCTTCCGCAAGGAGCGCACCGGCGCGCTGGCGGGCATGTTCCGCGTGCGGCAGCTCACGCAGGACGACGCCCACGTCCTGTGCCGCGACGACCAGGTCATTGGCGAGATCGACCTCGCCCTCAAGCTCGTGCGGAAGCAGTACGCGCCGTTCGGGTTCGAGCCGACGTTCAAGCTCGCCACGCGCCCCGAGAAGCGGCTGGGCAGCGATGAGTTCTGGGACGAGGCCGAGCGCAAGCTGGCGGAGGCGATGCGCGCCTCGGCGACGGACTACACGCTCGACCCCGGTGGCGGCGCGTTCTATGCGCCGAAGATCGACGTCTTCATCGAGGACGCCCTGGGTCGGGAGTGGCAGATGGCCACCATCCAGCTCGACTATCAGCTTCCGCAGCGGTTCGACCTGGAGTACCGCACGGCCGATGGCGGCTTCGCGCGCCCGGCAGTGGTCCACTACGCGATCTACGGCTCGTTCGAGCGCTTCACGGGCATCCTCGTCGAGCACTTCGCGGGCGCCTTCCCGCTGTGGCTGGCGCCGACCCAGGTCATGATCGTGCCGATCGCGGACCGCCACCTCGACTACGCGGCACAGGTCCGCGACGCGCTCGGCGCGGCGGGGCTGTATGCGGAGGTCGACGATCGCTCGGAGCGCATGCAGGCGAAGCTGCGTGACGCCCAGGAGCAGCGCGTGCCGGTCATGGTCGTGGTGGGCGACCGGGACCAGGAGGGCCGCGCCGTCTCGCCACGCCTGCGGACCGGCCAGCAGGAGCAGGGCGTGCCACTCGATGCGTTCGTGGCCGACCTGGCGGCGCGCAACGCTGCTCGCGAGCTGTGGCCGATCGAGTCGGGGAGCGAGACCCCGGCGTGACGCGGCTCGGCTACCTCGTTCCCGCCGGGACGGGCATCGGCGGCGACGCGGCGCTCAAGGCCTCGCACGCGTCCACGGGCGGCGTGCTGACGCTCGTCGAATCGGATACTGACGGTGGCGCACCGCCGCACGTCCACACGCGGGAGGACGAGGCGATGTACATCCTCGACGGCCAGATCGTCGCTCACGTCGGCAGCGAGGTATTTCGCGCCGGGCCAGGGGACTTCATCTTCATGCCGCGCGACGTCCAGCACGACTGGGACGTCGTCGGCGACCGGGCACGGCTCCTCATCATCGCCACCCCTGCCGGCCTGGAGACGTTCCTCGAGGAGTTCCACGCGGCGCCCGATTGGAGCGCGCGGGACGAGGTGGCGGTACGCCACGGACTGCGCTTCCCGCGATGAGGAAGATGCGCGCCATCGGCCAGCTGGCCCTGCGCTCGACCGACCCTGGCCGCTGCGCGGAGTTCTACAGCGCCGCCTTCGGGTTCAAGCCGCTCGCCGTCGACGAGGCGGGCGCTGACCTGGAGCTCAACGGCTTCGAGCTCTCGCTCCGGCGCGGCGAGACGGCGACCCGCGACGGGATCCAGATCGGCTTCAAGGTGGAGACCGCGGGCGAGGTCGATGCATGGGCCCAGGAGCTGGCGCGGCGCGGCTTTGCGCTCGTCGCACCACCGTCCGGTGATCGCTGGGAGGGGACGCGCTCGTTCCGCGTGGCGGACCCCGATGGTCGGCAGGTCGCGATCTTCTTCGACTGGCCTCGCTGACGGGCCGCCGCGTTGACCGGATCGGCCCCATCGGGTACCATCCTCCGGCGTTTCGCGCTCGTGTGGGCCACCCGTCCGTTGCGGCCGGTGGCTCGTTTGTTGAAGGAGTGGTAGAGCAATAGCACGGGACCTCCGAATCAACGAGATGATCCGAATCCGAGAGGTACGGGTCATCGATGATCAGGGTGAGCAGCTGGGCGTCATGCCGACGGTGCAGGCGTTCGCCCTGGCCCAGGAGAAGGGGCTCGATCTCGTGGAGGTCGCGCCCACCGCGGTTCCGCCGGTCTGCCGCATCCTCGACTACGGCCAGTACAAGTACGAGCTCCAGAAGCGAGAGCGCGAGCAGAAGAAGAAGCAGAAGTCCCAGACGTTCAAGGAGATCCGCCTGCGGGTCAAAATCGACGTCAACGACCTCCGCACGAAGACGAGACGAGCCGCCGAGTTCCTCGATGACGGGGACCGGGTCAAGGTAAATGTCCAGTTCCGGGGGCGGGAGATGACCCACCCGCAGCTGGGGAGGGACCTCCTGACCAAGGCATCGGAGATCCTCGTCGAGCACGGCACCATCGAGCGCCAGCCGCTGATGGAGGGCCGGAACATGTACATCGTCATGGCGCCGCTCGAGAAGCGAATCGAGAAGAAGCCGGACGGCGACGGAGCCGAGGCCACCGCCGACGCGGGGTCCGAGGCGGGACCCATCGACAACACCATCGGCGAGGCGCTCGCCGCCAAGGGGCAGGCACCGGTCGTCGCGCCGGAGCCGGTCGCCGAGGAGAGCGCGGCGCCGGCAGAGCAGGGATAGGGAAGCACGTGCCGAAGATCAAGACCCACAAGGGAACGGCCAAGCGCTACCGGAAGACCGGGTCCGGGAAGTGGGTCCGCCCGAAGGCCTGGAAGGGCCACCACCTCCAGATCAAGTCCAGCCGCCGGACGCGTCGGTACGCGGGCATGGCCGGCGTCAGCCATGCACATGCGGCGCAGCTCAAGCGCCTCATGCCGTACGAGTAGGCAGCCGAACCGATGGCACGAGTCAAGCGCGGCGTCGCCGCCCACAAGCGCCACAAGCGCCTCCTCAAGCAGGCCGAGGGCCGTCGAGGCACGCGCTCGACCCTCATCCGCCCGGCGCGTGAGGCGCTCTTCCACGCCCTGGTCTACGCGTACCGCGACCGGCGCGACCGGAAGCGCGACATGCGCCGCCTGTGGATCGAGCGCATCAATGCCGCATCCCGCCGCCACGGCCTGCCCTATGGGCGCTTCATGGCCGGCCTGAAGTCCGCCGGGATCGAGGTCGACCGGAAGATGCTCGCGGACCTCGCCATCCGCGAGCCGGCCGCCTTCGAGGCGCTCGTCACCCAGGCCAAGGGCTCCTTTACCGGCTGACCGGCGTCGCGCGCGCCGGCTCCCACGGCCCTGCTCCGGATTCCGGAGCGGGGCCGTTCGTATTGGACCGATGATGACGATGGACCGATGACCACCGACGACCTCCGCTCCGCGATCTCAAGCCTCCGCGCCGAGGCCCGCGCGCGCCTGTCGAACGCCGACACCATCGCGGTGGAGGGGCTGCGGGTCGAGCTGCTCGGCCGCTCCGGCCGCCTGACCGCCCTGTTGCGGACGCTCGGCGAGCTGGCGCCCGACGATCGGCCGGCCATCGGTCAGCTCGCGAACGAGGCACGACGCGAGCTCGAGGCGGGGATCGCGGCCCGGCTGGAGGTGCTCTCCGGGCAGGACATGGCCGCGCGGCTCGAGGCTGAGCGGATCGACATGACCGGGCCGGGCCGCCCGGTGCGGATCGGCCACCTCCACCCGCTGATGACGGTGGAGCGCGACTTCCGCGAGATCTTCCACGCCTTCGGCTTCGAGGTCATCGAGGGGCCGGAGATCGAGACCGAGGCGATGAACTTCGAGGCGCTCAACATCCCGCCCGATCACCCGTCGCGCGACCTGTGGGACACGATCTACGTGGCCGAGCCCGGCAGCGTGGAGGCCGGCGCGCCGCGGCCCGCCGAGGACGGCACCATCCTGCGCACCCACACCAGCCCGGTCCAGGTGCGCGCCATGCTCGCCCTCGAGCCGCCGATCAGGGTCATCACGCCCGGCCGCTGCTTCCGTTACGAGGCGGTCGACGCGAGCCACGGGTTCGAGTTCTTCCAGGTCGAGGGGCTCGTCGTCGACGAGACGACCTCGCTCGCCGACCTGAAGGGCATGCTCGAGGAGTTCGCGCGCGCGCTCTACGGCCGCGACACGCGGACGCGGTTCCGGCCCGGCTACTACCCGTTCACCGAGCCATCGGTCGCCTTCGATGTCGCATGCCTGGTGTGCGGTGGCGGCGGCTGCGCGGCCTGCGGGCGGAGCGGCTGGATGACGATCCTCGGCGCGGGGATGGTGCATCCCGCGGTCCTCCGGGCCGGCGGCCTCGACCCGCAGCGCTACCAGGGCTACGCGTTCGGGATGGGCCTCGACCGGATCACGATGCTGCGCCACGGAATCCCGGACCTGCGGCTGCTCATGTCGGCAGACCGGCGCGTCCTCGACCAGTTCGCGGGCGGGCGCTGAGCCGATGCGCGTCCCGCTCTCGTGGCTGGCCGAGTACGTCGACCTTCCCCCTGCACCGGCGGCGCTCGCGGAGGAGCTGACCCTGCGCGGCATGGAGGTCGCCGCGATCGAGGTGAGCGGCGCGGACTGGACCGATGTCGTCGTCGGGCGGGTGCTCGACGTGGCGCGCCATCCCAACGCGGACACGCTGTGGCTCACCCGGGTCGATGTCGGCTCCGGCGCGCCGCTCGAGATCGTGTGCGGCGCCCAGAACCTCAGCGTGGGGCAGCTCGTCCCGGTCGCACGAGTCGGCGCCGTCCTGCCCGGCGGGCGACGGATCGAGCGCTCGAAGATCCGCGGCGTCGTCAGCGCCGGGATGCTGTGCAGCGCCGCTGAGCTCGGCCTGGGGAGCGATGGGGACGGGATCCACATCCTCGGCACGGGTGACGAGCACCCGCTCGGCACCGAGCTGGGCGCGATCGTCGGGGAGACGGTGCTCGACGTCGACGTGAAGCCGAACCGCGGCGATGCGCTGTCGATGATCGGGCTGGCGCGAGAGATCGCGGCCTTCACCGGCGGCGAGGTGCGCTGGCCGGACATCTCGGTCAGCGAGTCGACCGAGGCGACCGCCGACCACGTGACGCTCGCGATCGACGAGCCGGAGCTCTGCCCACGCTTCGCCGCGCGCTGGTTCTCGGGGGTGTCGAACGGCCCGTCGCCCGACTGGATGCAGCGCCGTCTCGTGGCCGCCGGCATGCGACCGATCAGCGCGATCGTCGACGTGACGAACTACGTGATGCACGAGCTCGGGCAGCCGCAGCACGCCTACGACGCGGCGGCGATCCCCGGCGGGCGAATCGTCGTGCGCCGCGCACGCGACGGCGAGCCGCTCGAGACACTCGACCACGTCGCCCGGACCCTCGACCCACGGATGCTCGTCATCGCCGATCGCGACCAGGCGATCGGCCTGGCCGGGATCATGGGCGGTGCCGCCACCGAGGTGGGGGAGGGCACGACCGAGGTGATCCTCGAGTCGGCCGTCTTCCACGGCCCGACCATCCGCAACACTGCCCGTCGCCTCGGGCTCCGCTCGGAGGCGAGCATGCGGCATGAGAAGGGGATCGGCGGCGAGCTGCCGAGGATCGCGGCGGACCGCGCCGCGCACCTCATCGCGCAGATCACCGGCGCCCGCGTCGGGCGTGGGATCGTCGACAGCGACCCGACGGAGAAGCCTCCGAGAACGGTCGAGGTCGACGTGGGGCGTGCATCGCGCCTGCTCGGCATCGAGCTGCGCGCGGAGCGCGTCGCCGAGCTCCTCGCGCCACTCGGCTTCGTCACGACCGGCACGGGCGCCACGGTGGCCGTCACGGTGCCGCCCCACCGGCTCGACGTGGTCGGTCCGGAGGACGTGGCGGAGGAGATCGCACGAGCGCACGGCTATGGGCGCATCCCGGGTCGACTTCCGACGCCCGTGCTGCCGCCGTTCCGCCCCGATCCGTCCGGCTCCCGCCACGCGGTGCGACGCATCGCCGCCGGTCTCGGCCTCGACGAGATCCTGTCGCATGCGCTCGTCAGCGCCGACGACCTCCGCCGGACCGGCTGCGACCCGCTTGACGCCCACCTCGTCCGCGTCGCCAACCCGATCAGCGACCTCCACGCCATCATGCGCCCGACCCTCGCGCCGTCGCTCCTCGGCGCGCTGGCCGAGAACGTCCGCATGCGCCGGCCGGACCCCTGGCTGTTCGAGGTTGGGAAGACGTACCACTACCAGCCGGACGCGCCGCTGCGAGCGGGGATGGAGAGCGCCGGGACCGGTCGGATCGAGGCCTGGCACCTCGGTCTCGCGCTCCTCGGCCCGCGCGCCGCACGGAGCATCGGGGCCGTGCCAGCCGATGCGGACCTCGATGACCTGAAGGGGCTGGTCGAGGCGCTCCACGACGCGCTCGGCGCGCCCGTCCCCTCGTACGCTGCCGAACCCGACGATCGGCGTCATCCGCACCTCCACCCCGGGCGCGCAGCGAACCTCGTCGACCCCGGTGGGACGCCGTATGGCAGCCTCGGCGAGGTGCATCCGGCGGTCGCCGCGGCCTGGGGCCTGCCGGGGCGGCCGGTGATCGCGACGGTGAACCTGCCGCAGCTGCTCGGGCTGGCGCAGGGCGGTCGCGACCTCGCGCCGGTCTCGGCCGCGCAGCCGATCGACCGCGACCTGGCGATCGTGGTGGACGAGGCGACGCCGATCGGCGAGGTGGTGCGCATCGCGCGCCTGTCGGCCGGACCGACGCTCGTCGGCCTCCGGCCGTTCGACGCGTACCGTGGCCCGCAGGCCGGGGAGGGGCGCGTCTCGTACGCGCTCGCGTTCCGATTTCAGCCCGCGCGCGCCGGCGACGACAAGGCGGTCGAGAAGGCGATGAACAAGGTCGCCGGATCGCTCCGCCATCACCTCGGCGCCGAGATCCGTTGACCGCCGTCACTGCCTTGTGAGCGCCGCTCGGCGCCTGTTACGCTACCGCGCGCTCGCGACGCGATGACGCGCTCGCACGCCACGGAACGGAGCGGCACGTGGAGATCCTCGGCAAGCTGAACTTCATCGACCTGGGGATCATCATCCTGCTGGCCGCCGGCGCCTTTGCCGGCTTCACGCAGGGGGCCATCCGCTACCTGCTCGGCTGGGTCGCCGTCGTCGTCGCCTTCGTGCTCGCCGCGCAGCTCAAGGGACCGATGACCGACCTGCTCTCCTTCTGGCAGGCGTTCACGCGCGATGTCCGCGAGTTCTGGATCTTCATCGTCCTCTTCGTCGGCTTCACGATCGCCGGCTGGTTCGTGGTGCGCGCCTTCTACAAGGCCACCCGCCTGCCCGTCGCGCGCCAGCTCGACGAGGTCGCCGGCGCGCTGCTCGGCATCCTGTTCGCGGCGACGTTCATCGTCTTTCAGCTGCTCGTGTTCGACACGATGTTCCGCGACCCGCTGGCCCAGCTCCCGCCGGGCCAGACCGACGGCCTGCACGCCTACTGGCTGGCGATGAACGACTCGGTCATCGTTAAGTTCTTCCAGACCACGATCATCCCGACCGTGGGAGCCGTGGTGCGGCCGTTCGTGCCCGGGGAGATCGCGCGCTTCATCACGCTCCGATGACCGGGGCCGGCGCCGCGCCGCCGACGGCCGCCCCCATCCTCGACCGCGCCTGGTTCGACCGCCCCGCGCGGGAGGTCGCGCGCGACCTCGTCGGTGCGCGGCTCGTCCATGATTCGCCCGACGGGCAAGTCGGCGGACGGATCGTCGAGGTGGAGGCGTACGAGGGGCCGGAAGACCTGGCGGCACACTCGTCGCGCGGGCGCACGGCGCGCAACGCGGTGATGTTCGGACGTCCGGGGACGCTCTACGTCTACCTCGTTTACGGCCTCCACCATTGCGCGAACGTCGTCTGCGGGCCGGGCGCCAAGCCGGAGGCGGTCCTCCTGCGGGCGGCGGAGATCGACGAGGGGCACGAGCTCGCTCGGATGCGGCGTGGCGCGGTGGCCGACGTCCAGCTGGCCCGCGGTCCGGGCAACCTGGGGCGCGCCTTCGGCTTCGACCGCCGCGACAACGGCACCGACCTGGTCCGCGGGACCGTCCGCGTCGAGCCTGCTCCGCGGCCGGCGCGGATCGCCAGCGGGCCGCGCATCGGCGTCGCGTACGCGGCCGCGTGGGCCGAGCGGCCGTATCGGTACTGGATCGAGGGCGACCCCCATGTCTCGCGCTGAGCCGGCCGCTGGCGCAGCCGCGGACGCCGCCACGCTGCGGGCGCTGGAGTTCGCGGCCATCGCGTCGCAGCTCGCGGCGCGGACCGCGTTCGCGCCCTCGCGCGAGCTCGCGGAGGCGATCCTGCCGATGGCCGACGCCACCCTCGTCGGCCTGCTGCAGGAGCAGACGGACGAGGCAACGAAGCTCATCGAGGACCAGGCCCAGGCCGGGATCGGCGGCGCGCGCGACATACGCGCGCCACTCGAGCGCGCGCGCCGCGGCGGCCGCCTCGCCGCTGCCGAGCTGCTCGACATCGGGGAGACGCTGCGGGCCGCCGGCAGCCTCGGGCAGCGCCTCGCCGGGTGGCGCGGCAGCCACCTCGCCGAGCTGGCCGAGTCCCTCGCCGACATCCCCGCCCTGCGCGAGCGGATCGAGCGCAGCGTCGACGACGCGGGCGAGGTGCTCGATTCGGCGTCGAGCGAGCTGGCCGCGATCAGGAAGCGCCTGCGCACCGCGCAGGACCGGGTGCGCGAGCGCCTGAACGCGATGCTCCGCTCGTCGGACATGGCCGGCCTCGTCGGCGAGCCGATCGTGACCGTTCGCGCCAACCGCTACGTCATCCCGATCCGCGCCGAGGCGAAGGGCCGGGTGAAGGGGATCGTCCACGACCAGAGCGCGTCGGGGGCGACGCTGTTCGTGGAGCCGCTCTCGGTGGTGGAGCTCAACAACACCTGGACCCAGGCCCTGCTCGACGAGGAACGCGAGGAGGAGCGGATCCTCGACGAGCTTTCGCGCCTGGTCGAGGCGAGCGGCGAGGCGATCGCGGATGCGCTCGGCGCCCTCGCCACCGCCGATCTGTGGATGGCCCGCGCACGGCTGGGGCGCGACCTCGACGCCGTGCGACCCGCGATCGCGGATGACGCCGCCGAGCTGCTGTCGGCCCGCCATCCGCTGCTCGGACCCGGAGCGGTGCCGATCGACGTGCGGCTCGGCGACCGCTTTGGCTATCGGGCCATCGTCGTCACCGGCCCGAACACCGGCGGCAAGACGGTGAGCCTCAAGACGCTCGGCCTGCTCGCGCTCATGCACCAGGCCGGCCTGCGAATCCCGACGGCCGAGGGCGCGCGGCTGCCGGTCTACCGGCGCGTCATGGCCGACATCGGTGACGAGCAGAGCATCGCCCAGTCGCTGTCGACGTTCTCCAGCCACCTCCGCAACGTCGTCGCGTTCGTGGCCGAGGCCGATGCCGGCACGCTCGTGCTCCTCGACGAGGTCGGCGCCGGGACCGATCCGACCGAGGGCTCGGCGCTCGCGATGGCGGTCGTCGCCCACCTTCTCGAGCGCGGCGCATGGATCGTCGCGACGACCCACTACGCGGAGCTGAAGAGCTTCGCCGAGACGCACCCCGGCGTGACGAACGCCGCCGTCGAGTTCGACGTGGCCACCCTGCGGCCGACGTATCGGCTCACCATCGGCCTGCCGGGAAAGAGCCAGGCGTTCGCGATTGCCCAGCGGCTCGGCCTGCCAGCCGCCATCCTCGAGGATGCCCGTGGGCGCCTGTCGGACGAGGCGGCCTCGATGGAGGCGACGCTCGCCCGGATCGAGGCGGCGGAGCGCGAGCGGGCCGAGGCACTCGAACGGGCGCGCCTGGCCGAAGAGACGGCCGCGGCGGAGCGCGAGCGTGCCCGCTCCGGGGTCTCACGGGCGCGGAAGGAGGCAGCCGAGATGCTCGCCGACGCGCGCCGGGCGGCGGACGAGCTCGTGACCCGCGCGGAGCGCGAGGTGGCCGAGGTGCGGCGCGAGGTGACGCGTCAGCGCAATCTCCGTGGCGCCACCACGTCGCCGGCGGCGCGCCAGCTGGCCGCCCTCGAGCGGCGCGCGGAGCGGGTGCGGGCGGAGACGGCCCCACCCGAGGCGCCGCCTGCCGAAGAAACGGGCGAGCCCGCGCCGATCGCGCGGGTCGGGCTCCACGCTCGCAGCCGGACGCTCGGCACCGAGGGACGAATCGCCGACGTGAGCGGCCGGACCGGCCGCGTGACGCTGGAGGCCGGCGGGATGCGGGTCGTGGTGCCGGCGGAGGACATCGAGATCGTGCCCGAGCCGATCAGCGGCCCGTCACCGCGTGACCTCGAAGCCGATGAGCTGCGGCGGAGAGCGGCGGCGCGGATCAGCCCGCAGGTCGACCTGCGCGGGGAGCGCGTCGAGGCGGCGCTCGAGCGGCTGGATGCCTATCTCGACGAGGCGCTGCTCGCCGGGCTGGACGAGGTGCGGATCATCCACGGCTCGGGGACCGGCGCGCTGCGCCGCTCGATCCGCGAGCGGCTGGCGGAGCATCCCCGGGTCCGCGCGACGCGCAGCGGGCGGCGCGAGGAGGGCGGAGACGGGGCGACGATCGCCGAGCTCTAGGTCGCCGAAGCGCTCGGCGAGGCCGAGCCAGATGGGCTCGGGGTCTCGACCGGGGTCGGGGTCGCGATCGGCGTCGGTGACGGGGTCGGGGTCGGCGACGGCGTCGGGCTGGGGGACGGGGTGGGGGTCGAGGTCGGGATCTCGCCCGGGGTGCACGTCTCCGTCGGCGCCAGCGGAGCGTCGAGCCTGCCGAGCGGCCGGCGGTCGATGCTTCCCTCCTTGCCGCGCCACTTGTCGATCCAGGCGTGGTCGGCCTGGCCCCATGTCGGTGCGGCGGACGCATCGGCCTCGCTGAGGTCGAGGTAGACCTTCTCCTCCGGCTGCGGTGCGCCCGGCGACGCGCTCGGGTTCGGGCTGCCGGATGGCGGTGCGGTCGCGAAGTCGCCGCAGCCCTCCTGCCAGATCTTCCCGGTCTGGGCCTCGATCCGCAGCCTGGCATGCAGGGTGTCCTTCGCCGTCGGCACGTTGCCCGCGGCGAAGACCTCGTCGACCGTGTTGACCGTGAACTCGCCGGGCAGCTGGCCGCTCGTCGCGTCGACCTTGGCGTCGACGATCCCGTCGGGGCGTGGAAAGTCGCGCACCGGCAGCTTGTTCAGCGCCGCCACCTCGGCCATGTAGTCGTGCCAGATGAACGTGGGCCCGTCGGCGGCGAACACGTCCTTGATGGCGGAGAAGTCGCTGTTCCCGACCCACACGCCGGTGACGATCGCCCCCTCGTCGACCGAGGTGTCCGCGTCAGGCGCGAGGTAGCCGAAGGCCTGGAGGTCGCGGAAGTCGTTCGTTGTGCCGGTCTTCAGCGTTGCAGGCCGGCGCCCCCCATTCGCGCCGGGGAGCTGGAAGCGCGCCCCCCAGATGCTGTTCGCGGCCGGATCGGTGTTATCGGCCAGGATGTCGGTCACGAGATACGCCGACTGGGGCGAGATCGCCTGGACCGGCTCGGCGGCCTCGGTCTTGTGGTCGTAGATCACGTTGCCGTGACTGTCCTCGATGCGCTCGATGAGGTACGGGGCGTGGTAGACGCCGCCGTTCGCCAGCGCGCCGTAGGCGGCCGCCAGGTCGAGCTGGTGTACGCCGATCGTGCCGAGCGTCAACGATGGGACGTGCGGGTCCTGCGACGGATCCCAGTGGATGCCGAGCCGCTCGGCCTGCGCGACCACCGCATCGGTACCGATCAGCTGCTGCGCCTTGGCGACGGGCACGTTCATCGAGTACTTCAGCGCCTCGCGCACACGCACCGGCCCGCGCTCGCGCAGGTCGGCGTTCGACGGGCTGAAGCCCGAGCCGGGGACGATCTCGGTGACGACGTCCATGAGCATCGTGGCGGGCGTCAGGGCGCCGCGCTCGAAGCCGGTGGCGTAGGTGATCGGCTTGAACGCCGAGCCCGACTGCCGGTAGCCCTGGCCGACGACGTCGAAGTTCGGCTGATGGGCGGGCGTCGCCTCACCGTAGTAGTTGGCGCTGCCGACGTAGGCGAGGACCGCGCCGGTCCGGTAGTCGAGGCTCACCATCGCGGCGTTGTTGATGTTCCGGCCCTGCAGCTGGCCGATCCAGCGCAGCGCGTCCTGCCCGTACTTCGCCGCCAGCTGGGCGCTGGTCATGCGATCCATGTCGTACGCGACCATCGTCCATTTCTCCGCCGCGGTCTGGTAGCCCTTGTAGTTGAGGGTGGTGACGATCTTCAGGCCGTCCGAGTCGAGCGGCTGCTCGTCACCGAGCAGGTCGGCCGCGGCGCGGCGCACGGCGTAGACGAAGTGCGGCGCCTTGAAGCGGTCGTCGGAGGGTGGGGCCAGGACCACGCGCGCCTTGCTCGCCTCGTCGTACTGGGCCTGGGTGATGTAGTTCGAGGCCAGCATGTTGTCGAGCACAAAGCCGCGCACCCGGATGGCATCGGCGTCCGGGGGGACGACGAGGATCGACGAGCCATCCGGTGCGTCCTGCTTGATCGCGACCTTTGTCGGATCGAGGCGCGAGGGCGAGCGGACGAGGCCGGCGAGGAGCGCAGCCTCGCTCACCGTCAGCCGGTTCGCGGCGTCGTCCTTCGTGATGTCCTTGCCGAAGTAGGCGTGCGCGGCGGCCCAGACCCCGTAGGCGTTGTTGCCGTAGTAGAACTGGTTGAGGTACATGGCGAGGATCTGCTTCTTGCCGTCTTCGCCGGGGTAGGCATCCGACACGCGGAGGGCGAGGATCGCCTCCTTGATCTTCCGCTCCACCTCGCGCTTCGGGTCCGCCATGAGGTTCGCGTCGAACAGGCGCGCACGCACGAGCTGCTGGCAGATCGTCGACGCGCCGGAAACCTGTCGCCCGGAGCTGAGGTTCTGGACGAACGCCCGCACGATGGCGCGAAAATCGACGCACGGGTTGGTCCAGAAGAAGCGATCCTCGGCGGCCACCTGGGCGTTGCGCATCACCTCGGGGATCTGCTCGTAGGGGATCGTGCGCCGATCCTCGACCGCGAACGTGGCGAGGTCGACGCCGTCGGCGGAGACGACGGTCGAGCCCTGGGCGAGCTCGAAGCTCTCGAGCTTCGAGACGTCGGGCAGGTCGCGGGTGTACGAGGCGTAGACCGACATCGCGCCCACGAACAGACCGATGCCGGCGACCGCGAAGATCGCCATCAGGACCGCCGGCACGCCGGCGATGCCACGCCGCGGCGCGCGACGTGCGGGCGCCACTGGGCCGCGGCCGACGGGGCCGCGTGCGGGCGGCCGGGAGCGAGGTGGAGGTCGGCGGGCCATCGGGGCCGAAGGGTAGCACGGGTGGCCGCAGCGCCTCCCGCCGGGCGCCGAGCGCGGGGCGACCGGCCGTATACTCATCGGCCGATGGACCCGTCCGGCCGATCCGACCTGCTCGATGACCTCGCCTGGCGGGGGATGATCGCGGATGCCACCGACCTCGGCGCGCTGGGGGCAGCCATGGCCGCCGGGCCGGTGACCCTCTACTGCGGCTTCGACCCGACCGCGCCGTCGCTCCACTTCGGCAACCTCGTCCAGCTCGTCACGCTGCGTCGCTTCCAGGAGGCGGGGCACCGCGTGTTCGCGGTCGTCGGCGGGGCGACCGGGCTCGTCGGCGACCCGGCCGGCAAGGCGGAGGAGCGGGTCCTGAACCCGGCGGAGGTCGTCTCCGGCTGGGTCGACCGCATCCGCGGACAGGTCGAGGGCGTGCTGCGCTTCGACGGCGACAACCCGGCCCGCATCGTGGACAACCTCGAATGGACCGGGCCGATGCCGGTGCTCGCCTTCCTCCGCGACGTGGGGAAGCACTTCACGATCAGCCGCATGCTCGCCAAGGAGGTCGTCGCCACGCGCCTGGAGGCGGGGATCAGCTACACCGAGTTCAGCTACCAGATCCTCCAGGCGAACGACTTCCTGGAGCTCTACCGGCGGCAAGGGGTGACGCTCCAGACCGGCGGTTCCGATCAGTGGGGGAACCTCACCGCCGGCGTCGACCTCATTCGGCGCGTGGAGGGGGCGGAGGTCCACGCCCTCGCCACCCCGCTCATCACAAAGGCGGACGGCACGAAGTACGGCAAGACGGCCGCGGGATCGGTCTGGATGGACGCGGCGATGACCTCGCCGTACGCCTTCTACCAGTACTTCCTCAACCAGGCCGATGCGGACGTCGGCGCGCTGCTGCGCGCCTTCAGCTTCCGTTCGCGCGGAACGAGATCGAGGCGCTCGAGCACGACATCGCCGACCACCCCGAGCGGCGCGCGGCGCAGCACGCCCTCGCCCAGGAGCTCACCGCCCTCGTCCACGGGCCGGAGGCCGCGCGGGCCGCCATCGCCGCCAGCGAGGCGCTCTTCGGCGCCGGCGACCTGCGCGAGCTGGACGCGGCGACCCTGGCGGCAGCGGTGGCGGACCTGCCGCTTGCGCAGGCCGGCGACCCGATCCCGTCGGTGAGCGACCTGCTCGTCGCCACGGGGCTCGCGGCGAGCCGGGGACAGGCGCGCCGCACGGTGAGCGAGGGCGGTGCTTATCTCAACAACGAGCGTGTGACGGCTGCGGATGCCGTGCCATCGCGCGACCAGCTCCTCCACGGTCGCTGGCTCGTGCTGCGGCGCGGGAAGCGCTCGCTTGCCGCGGTCGAGGTCGCGTGACGCCGATGATCGGCGCATTCGCGACCGGCGCGCTCGCCTCGGCCCTCGCCGCCGCCGGCCTCACCGGGATCGTGCTATGGGCGATCGGCGTCGTCACCGCCGGCGGGCGGCCGCTCGACCTCACGCCGGCCGTGATGGCGGTCGTGGGCTTCCTCGTCGGGCTGGTCGTGCTGCTGGCGGAACGCGTCGCCCATCGTCGCACCCGCGCCAGCTCGACGCTCGGCGAGCCGTGGGCATATCGCGGGCACGGCGACGACGATCCGGCGCAACCATACGGCGACCCGCGCGCCTAGCCTTGCCCCGGAGTGGGTCAGTGGCTCCGCTCGGCGGACCCGGCGCGCGCGGCGTGCTCGGCGACTACCTTCTCGGCGATCGTGTGCGGCACCTCGGCGTAGTGGTCGAGCTTCCAGCTGAAGTGGCCGCGGCCCTGGGTGATGCTGCGCAGCTCGGTCGCGTAGTGGAACATCTCGGCCTGCGGCACCTGGGCGCGGAGGCGCTGCGAGCCACCCTCCGAGTCCATGCCCAGGACGTGGCCGCGCTTCCCGGTGATCTGGCCCATGACGTCGCCCATGAACTCATCCGGCACGACCACCTCGACTTCGAGGATCGGCTCGAGCAGGACCGGGTCGGCAGCCTCGAAGGCACGCTTCAGCGCCTGTGAGGCGGCGATCTTGAACGCCATCTCGGAGCTGTCGACCGTGTGGTACGAGCCGTCGACGAGCGTGGCGTGGAGGTCGACCACCGGGTAGCCGGCAAGGACGCCCTCGCCCATCGCCTCCGCCAGGCCCTTCTCGACGGCGGGGATGTACTGCTTCGGCACCACGCCGCCGACGATCCGGTTGCCGAACACGAAGCCGCTGCCGGCCTCGCCGGGCTCGAACTCGATGACGACGTGGCCGTACTGGCCGTGGCCGCCGGTCTGGCGCTTGAACTTGTTGTCGATCCGCGCCGACCGCCGGATCGTCTCGCGGTACGGCACGTGCGGCGTGCCGGTGGTCACCGCCGCACCGAACTTGCGCTTCAGGCGGTCGACGAGGACATCGACGTGCGCGTCGCCCATGGCGGTCAGGATCGTCTCGCCGGTGCCCTCCTCGCGATGGATGCGGATGCTCGGCTCCTCCTCTTCGAGCCGATGGAGCGCCTGGCCCAGCTTGTCGAGGTCGGCCTTCGACTCCGGCTCGATCGCGACCTGCAGGGTCGGGTTCGGGAAGACGAGGGGCGGCATCTGGATGCCCGAAGTGCGGTCGGCGACGAGCGTGTCGCCGGTGAACGTGCTCGTCAGCTTCGCCACCGCCGCGATGTCGCCCGGCCCGATCTTTGGCACGTTGACCTGCTCCTTGCCCATCAGGCCGAGCAGGTTGCCGAAGCGCTCCTCCGTCTTGCGGGTCACGTTCCAGACATGGCCCTGGCTGGCGAGGGAGCCGGAGAAGACGCGGAGGTAGGTGAGGCGGCCGACGAACGGGTCGGCGGTCGTCTTGAAGACCTGCGCCACGAACGGGCCGGCCGGGTCCGGATCGACGCGCTCGCCGGTCGCGCTCAGGCGCGCGCCGATCTCCGCCGGCGAGGGAATGTGCTTCGCGATCATGCTCAGCAGCTCGCGGACACCGATGTTCTTCATCGCGCTGCCGACGAAGACGGGCACCACCGATCCCTCCCGCGTGCCCTTGTGGATCGCGGCCTCGATCTCGGCATCGGTGAACGGCTGGCCCTCGAGATACTTCTCCATCAGCTCGTCGCTCGCCTCGGCCGCGGCCTCGACCAGCGCATCGCGCCGCGAATGCTCGATTCCCTCGAGCTCGGCGGGAATCGGGACCTCCGACGGCTTGCCGTTCTCGTAGATCGTCGCGTGCTCCTCGATCACGTCGACGTAGCCGCGGAACGAGTCGGCGGCACCGATCGGCAGGTACACCGGGGCGATCTTCGGACCGAACGCGGCCTTCAGCCCATCGAGCGCCGCGTCGTAGTTCGCGTTCTCGCGGTCCATCTTGTTGACGAACACGAAGCGCGGCAGGCGCCGCTCGTCGGCCATCCGCCACACCGCATCGGTCCCGACCTCGACCCCGGCGGACGCATCCACGACGACGATCGCGGCATCGACCGCCGCGAGCGCCTGGACGACGTCGCTCGCGTAGTCGGCGTAGCCGGGCGAGTCGACGATCGTGATCCGGGTCCCGTCGTGCTCCAGGGTCGCCACCGCCAGGTTGATGCTCTGCTTCCGCTTCTGCTCGTCCGGGTCGTGGTCGAGCGTCGAGGTGCCCGAGTCCACGCTCCCCAGCCGCTGGATCGCGCCGGCGTCGAAGAGCATCGCCTCGGCGAGGCTCGTCTTGCCGGCGCCACCGTGGGAGATGAGGGCGATGTTGCGGATCCGGTCGGGCGAGGTGGGCTTCATGGTCTCCTCGAAGGGTGCAGACTCGTCGGGTGGGCGGCCATTATCGTGCACGCCTGCCGCCGTGATGGGAGGATCGGGGCATGTATCCCCATGTGCGCTACGTCACGCCGCCCGACCCCGCGCCGGACCCGCTCGGCTTCCTGCTGCGCGCGCTCGGCAACCCCGGCAACCTGGCGATCCTCGTCGGCGGGGGACTCGTCATCCTGGCGCTGCTCGTCGCCTGGGCGCGGCTGCGACCGCTGGAGGACGCCCGGCTGCGCCTCGTGGCCCGGGCGGAGAGCTACCGCGACTTCGTGCCGTGGATGCTGCGCCTCTCGTTCGGGCTCGTTCTGCTCGGGGCGGGGATGACGCGGGTGCTCTTCGCGCCCGACGTCCAGCCGCCGGCATGGCCATACGTCGTCCTCAGCGCGCTCGGATTCCTCCTGCTCCTGGGCCTGGCGGTGCGGCCGGCGGCGATCGCGGCACTCCTCATCTACTTCGGCGCCCTCGTGTGGCAACCCGGCCTGGTGGAGATCTGGGACGTCGCCGGCGGCCTTGCCGCGCTCGCCCTGCTGGGGCCCGGGCTGCCGAGCGTCGACGACCTGCTGCGCCACGCGCTGCCGCGCGCTCCCGGACGCGCCGCGGCCACCGAGGCGCCCTCGAAGCGGGTCTACGCCGACCTCGTGCCGCTCCTCGTCCGTATCGGGCTGGGCGGCGCGTTCCTCGCCTCGGGCATCGTCGACAAGTTCCTCTCCTACTCCCAGGGCCTCGACGCGGTCGCGAAGTACCACCTCACCGCCATCGTGCCGGTCGGCCCGGAGCTGTGGGTCGTCGGTGCCGGGATCCTGGAGTCGACGCTCGGCCTGGCGATCCTGCTCGGCGTGCTGACGCGCTTCAGCGCCATCGTCGGCTTCGCGGTCCTCAGCCTGGCGGCGTTCGGGCTCCCCGACGACCCGATCCTCGCCCACGTCGGCTTGTTCGGGCTGTCATCGGTCCTCGTCGTGCTCGGCGCCGGGCGCTGGAGCGTGGACGCCTGGCTCGGGCGTCGGTTCGGCGGCCGCGAACCGGCGTTGGTAGAATCAGCGCTCCGCTGAGCACGATTCACGTCCGGGAGGGGCGATGTCCGGCCACAGCAAGTGGTCCCAGATCAAGCGCCAGAAGGGCGCGAACGACGCCAAGCGCGGCGCGCTGTTCACGAAGCTGACGCGCGAGATCATCACGGCCGCCCGACAGGGCGGTGGCGACGTCGACGGCAACTACCGCCTTCGGATGGCGGTCGACAAGGCCCGTGCCAACAGCATGCCGGCCGACAACATCAAGCGTGCCATCGATCGCGCCACCGGGTCGGGTGACGACGCGGAGCAGTACGAGGAGATCACGTACGAGGGCTTCGGTCCGAGCAACGTGGCGGTGATCGTGGCCGCCATGACGGACAACCGGAATCGGACCGCCTCGGAGATCCGCAGCGCCTTCAACAAGGTCGGCGGCTCGCTGGCGCCGGTGGCGTGGCAGTTCGAGCACCGCGGCGTGGTGAGCATCCCGCTCAACGGCCGCGACCCCGACGACCTCACCCTGGCCGCGATCGACGCCGGTGCCGCGGACGTCGAGGCGCCCGACGGGGGCTCGATCGTGGTCTACACCGATCCCGCCGACCTCGAGCGCGTCCGCACCACGCTCGCCCGCGCCGGCTACGAGGCCGAGTCGGCCGAGCTCTCGATGGAGCCGACGACGAAGGTCGAGCTCGGCGACGAGAAGACCGCCAGGGCGGTGCTCTCCTTCGTCGAGCGCCTGGAGGACCTCGAGGACGTGCAGGACGTGTACGCGAACTTCGACATCCCCGCCGACCTCATGGAGGCCCTGGAAGCCTCGGTCGTCTGATCGCGAGCGCCTAGGATGGCGGCGTGATCGCGCTCGGCATCGACCCCGGCACCGCCATCTGCGGCTTCGGCGTCGTCGCGCTCGAGGGCGGGCGGCTGCGCATGGTCGACGCCGGCGTCGTCCGGACGGCAGCGACCGAGACCGATGGGACCCGGCTCGTGGAGCTCCACCGGGCCCTTCGCGCGCTCGTCAGCGAGCACCGGCCCGACGTGGTCGCGGTCGAGCGCCTCTTCTTCCAGCGCAACGTCCAGACCGCGATGGCCGTCGGCCAGGCGCGCGGCGTCGCGCTGCTCGTCGCGGCGGAGGCACGGCTGCCCATCGACGAGCCGACCCCGAACGAGGTGAAGCTGGCGGTCTGCGGCAGCGGCAACGCCGACAAGCGGCAGGTGGCGGAGATGGTGGAGCGGCTGCTCGAGGTGAGCCTGGCCGGCGTGCCCGATGACGCCACCGATGCCCTGGCGGCGGCGATCGGCGCCGCGTATCGGTCCATGAGCACAGCGCGCGCGGTGGCGCGGTGATCGGCTCGCTGCGCGGCGAGGTCATGCATCTGGGGCCGGACCACGCACTCATCGAGGTGGGGGGCATCGGCTACCGGGTCGTAGCAGGCCCCGCCCTGCTCGCGCAGCTGCGACCCGGCACTCAGGCGCGCGTCTTCACCCACCACCTGGTGCGCGAGGACCAGCAGGCGCTGTTCGGCTTCGCCAGCACCGAGGAGCTCGCCTTCTTCGAGCTGCTGATGACGGTGAGCCAGGTGGGGCCGCGCCTCGCGCTGGCGATCGTGAGCGCGCACCCGGTGACGAAGCTGCAGCTCGGCATCATCGGTGACGACGTCGACCTCTTCACCTCGGTGAGTGGGGTGGGGCGCAAGACGGCGCAGCGGATCATCCTCGAGCTCAAGGAGAAGGTCCACGCGGCGGGGATCGCGGGCGGCGGTGCCGGCGGCGCGGCGGACTCGGACGTCGTCGCCGCGCTCGAGTCGCTCGGCTACACGGCCTCGGAGGCGCGGAAGGCGGCCGCGGCGGTGGCGGGCACCGACGAGGCCCTCGACGCCCGGATCAAGGCCGCCCTCCAGGAGCTGGCCCGCGGCAGGTGAGCCCGCCCACGTCGGGGCCGAGGCTCAGTCGCGCCGCAGGACGAGGCCGATGTGCCCGTACGGCGGCCGCGGATCGGCGTAGGTCCGCACCCGCGGATCGCGGTCCGACACGGCGCCCTCGTCCCACAGCCGATTCTGGGTGTCGAAGCTCACCTCGGCGAGCTGGGGCCATCGCTCGAGCATCCGGTTGCCGATCTCGTGGACGAGGTGCTGGATCGAGAGGCTGACGAACTCGTGGAAGACGGCCGCCGCGAGGTCGGAGACCTGCTCGCCGGCGACGTAGCGCGCGGCGTCGAGGCCGAGCGCATCCGAGGCATCGGCATAGCGCCAGCCGATGTCGGCCCAGATGTAGAGCGGGCGGTCACGGCGGTCGGGGAGGGTGGTGTGCTCGTCGCGCGCGAAGTCGGCGAACGCGGAGCCGGTGATCTTGATGAGCTGGAGCCCGCGCCGGCCGCAGGCGTGCTCGGCGACGCGGATCCCGCCGCTGCCGTCGCGCTCGAGCTCGAGCCGTGGCGGTGCCCTGCTCGCCCCGGTCCCGCGCGAAGAGGCGATCCGACTGGGCGAACCCATCCTCGGCCGGCACCACCGCCGCCGGGAAGGGGAGCTCGTCACCGGTGATCGTCAGCGACGCCATGTGGGGGTAGGTCGTGAGGAACTCGGAGCCGACCTCGTACAGCCACAGCTCCAGCGTCCGCGCCCGCGCCCGGAGCGAGGCGTCATGGATGAAGTTCTTCATCGTGTCGGTCGCCACGACCAGCCGGTTGTCGCCGTGCTCGTACGCCGGCCAGAAGTCCTCGCCGTGGACGACCACCTCGATCGCGGCGGCGGTCAGGGTGTTCTCCCGCCCGCCGAACGGCGACTCCGGGATCCGCGTGACGCCCTCGAGCGGCTCGGCATACGTGCGATAGACCTTGACGTCGGCCTTGCCGTACTGGATCTCGTGCTCCATCGCCTGAACCGATACCTCCCGTCAGTGCCGGCCGCGGAGCCGCGCCAGCCGGTCCGCGGCGATGTCGACGCAGTCATCCACTCCTCGCCGCAGCTCCGCATCGGTCTCGTTGCGCAGGCCGACCTCGATGAGCGGGATGATCGCCGCCACGCGGCCGCCCCGCCACGAATACCGCGTAGCGGAAGCCGTGCACACGCTCGTATGCGTCGTTGAGCCACTCGAGCTCCTCCGCCACCCTCGCCGCCTCGGCGTCGCCCGAAGGGTCGTCCTCCGCGTAGCCCTGCTCCTCGTGGCTGAGCGCGGAGACCGATGCCGGCTCGGCGCCGATCCGCGGATGCGCGTTCACGAGCTCGACCGCCTCGTCGGCCGGCAGCTCCCGGGCGAGGCGCGCGGCCGCCGCGAGCAGGTCGCCATCGGTCTCGAAGGGGCGTTCGGCGGCGAGCCGGCGCGAGGAAGCGCGGCGCGCCATCGAACAACGGTCGCCAGCTCGTGCGCGAACGACTCCGACGGCAGCCGGTCGAGGTCGCCGATCTCGGGAAAGGCCACCCGCGGCAGGGGAGCGTCGAGGTCGCCAACGTCGATCTCGAGCTCGACGAGGTCACGGATCGGCAGGCCGTTCTCCGGGTTCACGGCCGGGATCTCGGGCTTGTTCGCCCGGTCGCGGTCGACGGCGCCGGCGTGAATGAGCGCCACGTGGAGGCCGTGACGCAAGGTAGAAGTGGAGCGCCGCCAGGTTGTCGTTCGTGGTCACGAGCCACAGCCGCGGATGGCCGCTCGCGGCGGCAACCTGGCGCGCCGTCTGGAGCAGCTGGCTTCCCGCGCCGGCGCCGCCGCGATCCGCGTGGAGCGTCAGCACCTCGAGCCCGCGCTCGGGGGTCTCGTGGATCGTGGCGAGGCCGATCCGCGACCCGTCGAGCTCGGCCACGAGGCCGGGCTGGGCGAGCGGGTCGAGGACCTCGCCGAGCCGAGCCGTCATGCGCGTGCCCTGGTGCCGGGCGATGAGTCGGTCCGCCCATTCGCGGTCCTCGGGCAGGAGGTCGCGGATGCGCATCGGCGGCGCGGAGACGGTCACCGGATCGGTCAGCTGCCGCGGTACGTGGTCAGGCCGAATGGCGCGAGCAGCAGCGGCACGTGGTAGCCGCGCTCGGCGTCGTCGATCCGCAGCCCCACCGCGCAACCCTGAAAGAACGAGTCCTCGCCGCGGTACGAGGCGACGTCGAAGAGGAGCTGGTAGTCCCCGGGCAGCAGCTCATCACCATCGAGGAGATCGGTGATCCGGCCCTGGGCATCGGTCTCCAGCTCGTTGATGAGCTCGGAGCCACCGTCGCTGTCGAGGCGGAAGATGGCCACCGCGACCCCGTGGGCGGGGATGCCCCGCTCGGTGTCCAGGACGTGGGTGCTGATCGTGGGTCGCAGTTCGGCCATCGCATTCGCTCCTTGTCGCCCCGCGCATGATGCCGCATGGCGCGGGTTCGCGCGACTGCGCGTGCGGTGCATGGGCGCACCATCCGCACGCTTCGACCGCGGACGATCACCCCAGCGGAGTACAACGGTGCTCTTGCCGGCGGGCGAGCGCTGGGCTCCGACGCCGGCACGGGCAGCAGGAGGAAGGGCTCGACCATGACGCCCAGATCACGATCCCGTCGCTGGCTCATCGCAGCCGCGTCGACGATCACGCTCATCGCCTCGACGGCGGTGCCGGCCGGCGCGGCGCCGGCTCAGAAGCCCACGTTCACCCCGCATTGGACAGCTGCCGCGGCGCACGACACGTCGCCGACGCTGCGCAGCCTCGCCGCGAACCACACCAACCCGCACCTTGCCGACGGCCCGGACAGCCCGCGCGAGAACCGTGCCGAGGAAGTCCCGGACCACCCGGACAACGGCTTCACCGGCGATCCGACCACCCAGGATGCGCTGCCCGCGGCCCAGGTCGGATCCACGATCCGAAACTTCGAAGGCCTGAGCAACACCGACAACTTCAATCTCTTCGGCTTCCGGGTGAACCCGCCGGACCCGGTCGGCGACGTCGGCCCGACGCAGTACGTCGAGATGGTGAACCTTGCCTTCGCGGTGTACTCGAAGACCGGTAGCCTCCTGCTCGGCCCTGTCGACACGGGCGCTCTGTGGGACGGCTTCCCGATCGAGGACTGCACCGATCCCTCCGGCGACCCGGTCGTGCTGTACGACCAGCTCGCCGACCGCTGGATCCTCACCCAGTTCACGACCCGCGGGCTCGATGATCCAAGCCTGCCGTTCTACAACTGCATGGCCATCTCCACCACGGGCGACGCGACCGGCAGCTACTACCGGTACGCGTTCACGACCGGCCTGAACTTCCCGGACTACCCGAAGTACGGCGTCTGGACCGATTCGTACGTCATCACGACGCGCGAGTTCGGGCCGACGATCGAGTACGGCATCGGCGTGTATGCGCTCGAGAAGAACAAGATGCTCAATGGCCAGGCTGCGCGGGTGGCGAGCTTCTTTATCGACGGGAACAACCCGGAGCTGTTGCCGCTCGTCGGCGACGGGCTGCTCCCGGCCGACATCGACGGCAAGCAGAAGCCGAAGAACAACACCGCGATCCCGCTCGTCGGGACGCAGGACGACGGCTTCGTCTACGGCGCGACATTCGACGCCGTGAACATCTGGGACCTGCGGGTCAAGTGGAACTCGAAGGCCACCGCGTCGCTCGTCCTCAACGCGCAGCTCCATACCGCGCCGTTCGACTCGGTCTATCCGTGCGGAGCGCTCGGTGGGCGCGACTGCCTGCCCCAGCCTGGCGTTACGGACCCGACACGGTTCCTCGACACCCTCTCTGTCCGGCAGCGGCCGACCTGGCGGCTGGCCTACCGCAACTTCAAGGGCTACGAGACGCTCGTCACCAACCAGTCGGTCGAGGCGGCGCCGAATGTTTCCGGCGTGCGCTGGTACGAGATCCGTCGCAACCCGAGCACCGGTGTCTACTCGATGTTCCAGCAGGGCACGTTCGCGCCGAATGACGGGGTGCATCGCTGGATGGGGAGCATCGCCCAGGACAAGAAGGGCGACATGGCGCTCGGCTACAGCGTCGTGAATGCCACAACCGTGTTCCCCGGCATCCGGTACACCGGCCGCCTGGCCG
Source organism: uncultured Chloroflexia bacterium (assembly GCA_963825905.1). Classification (GTDB taxonomy): domain Bacteria; phylum Chloroflexota; class Limnocylindria; order QHBO01; family QHBO01; genus JAICQM01. Next base: position 410,287 of record CAWGUL010000007.1, read on the forward strand.
GCGACACGCTCGGGGACATGACGCTCGGCGAGGGGACGATCGCCAACGGGACGGGCGTCCAACTCACGACGAACTCCCGCTGGGGCGACTACACCTCGATGAACGTCGACCCCGTCGACGACTGCACGTTCTGGTACGTGAACGAGTACTACACGGCCGCCGGACAGGCATCCAGTTTGGCCGGCTGGCAGACCCGGATCGCAAGCTTCAAGCTCCCCGGCTGCTGAGCCGTCGGGGATCTTGGGCTGACCACCCGAAGGGGCGGGGCCGATGGCCTCGCCCCTTCGTCATCCCGACGAGTAGGCTGGTCGACGCATGGATGATCAGCCGCTCGCCCGCACCGCCCGCGTCGACGTCCTCCTCGCCGGATCGACCGACCCGGGCGTCGTGAGCACCTGCACCCTCGTCCGCGATAGCGCGGTCGTGGCGGTCGTCGACCCGGGCATGGCCCGTCGCCAGGCGGACATCCTCGAGCCGCTCGCGGCGCTCGGCATCGGTCCCGAATCGGTGACCGACGTGATCCTCAGCCACCACCACCCGGACCACACCCTGAACGCCGGCCTCTTCCCGGCGGCGCGCGTCCACGACCACTGGGCGGTCTACACCGGCGACGACTGGACCGATCGCGACGCCGAGGGCGCCGAGCTCTCACCGGCCGTCCGCCTCATCCGCGTGCCGGGCCACTCCGCGGAGGACATCGCGACCGTCGTGGGCACCGCAGAAGGCGTCGTCGTGCTCACACACCTGTGGTGGGCGGCGGACGGCCCGGCCGACGACCCGTACGCGCCCGACCCTGCTGCCCTGTCGGCGTCGCGGGCTCGCGTGCTCGCCATCGCGGATCGGATCGTTCCCGGGCATGGCCCGGCCTTCGTGCCGGACGTGACGACGCCCCGCTGACGCACCGATTCCATCGCCGCGGCGGACGGGCGGCGTATCCTGCGCCCGCATGGACGAGCTGACGATCCGAGTTGGCGACCTCGCCTTCACCGCGCGCTGGGAAGGAGCCGCGCCGCGCACGCGCGAGGCACTCCGAGCGTGGCTGCCGCTCCGCGAGCGGCTCATCCACTGTCGCTGGAGCGGCGAGTCGACCTGGATCCCCTTCGGCGACAAGCGGCCGGCGCTCGGCTTCGAGAATCACACCGCCCACCCGGCCCCCGGCCAGCTGCTCATCTACACCGGCGAGATCAGCGAGTGCGAGATCCTCTTCCCATACGGCGCCTGCTCATTCAGCTCGCGGGTGGGGCCGCTGGCCGGCAACCATTTCGCGACGCTCACGAGCGGCCTCGAGCAGCTTCCAGAGCTGGGGCGCCGCGTGCTGTGGGAAGGGGCGCAGCAGATCGAGATCCTCGAGACGTAGGTTCAGATGCTGACCCAGGTGGCATCCACGCCGCCGTGAGCACCCGCAGCCGCACTCGGCGCAACCCCTACGGCTTTGCCATCCCCACCACCCCCGCCGCTCTCGCCGGTGTGACCGGCCTCCACGACTTCGAGGCGATCGCCCGGGCGCGCCTGGCGCCGGAGGCGTACGGCTACTACGCGTCGGGCGCCGGAGACGAGCGCACGCTCGCCGACAACCTCGCTTCCTGGACGACGTGGCGACTGGTGCCGCGCGTCCTGGTCGGCGCGCGGGAGCCCGAGCTCGGCGTCTCGCTGCTCGGCAGCCACGCCAGCCAGCCGTTCGGCATGGCACCCACGGCGCTCCAGGGAATGGCGCACCCGGATGGCGAGCTGGCCACGGCGCGGGCAGCGGCACGCGCCGGCGTCCTCTGCGTGCTGAGCAGCGCGTCGACCCGCTCGCTCGAGGAGGTGGCGGCGGCCGGCATGGCGGCTGGCAACGGGCCGCGCTGGTTCCAGCTCTACGTCGACCACGACATGGGCTTCGCACGTGAGCTCGTGCAGCGTGCCGAGGCCGCCGGCTACGGCGCGATCGTCCTCACCGTCGACCTGCCCGTGTCGGGATACCGGGAGCGCGACATGCGCAGCGGATTCGCCGTGCCCGCCTCGGTCGAGGCGCACCTGCCCGCGGGATTCACCGAGGAGGTGCCGTTTCCAGGTGCCGCCGACACGCGGCCGGAGCTGCGCTGGTCGGACGTGGCGACGATCGCGGGCTGGTCCACGCTCCCGCTCGTCCTCAAGGGCATCCTGGCGCCGCGCGACGTCGACCGCGCCATCGACCACGGCGCGCGCGCGGTGTGGCTCTCGAACCACGGCGGCCGACAGCTGGACGGCGCGGTGACGGCGATCGAGATGCTGCCGGAGGCGGTCGAGGCCGCCAACGCACGCGTGGAGCTCTTCGTAGACGGGGGCGCACGACGGGGGAGCGACATCGTCACCGCCGTCGCCCTCGGCGCCACGGCCGTCTTCATCGGGCGACCGTTCGTCTACGCCCTCGCCAGCGCCGGCGAGGCCGGCGTGGACCGGGCCATCGAGATCCTCACCGATGAGCTGGCACGCGCCGTCACGCTCGTCGGCGCGGCACGCATCGGCGACATCCGGCTCGATCACGTCCGTGCGGCACGGTGACCGCGTTCGAGACCGTCATCGGCGGCGGCACGGTGGTTCGCCCCACCGGGAGCCAGGGCATGGACGTGGGCATCCTGGATGGCCGCATCGTGGCGGTCGGCCCCGACCTGGGACCGGCGCGACGCTCCGTCGACGCGACCGGGCTGCTCGTCCTGCCCGGCGTCATCGACGTCCACACCCACCTGCGCTTGCCGGTCCCCGACGAGCCACGCCGCTTCCTGACCGATACCGTGGCCGCCGCCCACGGGGGGACGACGACGGTGCTGAGCTTCGACAACCCGGGCACCGGCATCAGCGAGCAGGGGGCGTCCTCGCTGCTCGTCGGGCTTGACGAGTTCCGAGCCAGGACCACGGGCCAGGCGGCGGTCGACATCGGCCTGAACGCGGTGCTGACGGGCCAGCAGGGCGATGCGCTCGCCGAGCTTCCCGCCCTCATCGCCGCCGGGGTGCCCACCTTCAAGGCGTTCATGGTCTACGACTTCCGCCTCCCCGACGAGCGGCTCGAGGCCGCGATGCGGATCGCGGCCCGGAATGGGGGGATGCTGCAGGTGCACTGCGAGGAGCCGTCGATCATCGACCCGCTCGTGGCCGCGGCGATCGCCCGTGGCGAGGTCAGCTGCCGGCACCACATGCTGACCCGCCCGCCGCGGGCGGAGGCCGCCGCCACGCGCAAGGCGATCGAGATGGCGCGGCGCGCGGAGGCGCCGCTCTACATCGTCCACCTCAGCTGCGAGGAGGCACTCGAGGCGGTCGCCGTGGCCAAGGCACGCGGCGAGCCGGTCTACGCCGAGACCTGCCCGCACTACCTGACGCTGACGCGGGAGCTCTATGACGACCCGGACGAGGCGGAGGCGATCAAGCGCGTCATCTCGCCGCCGCTCCGCGACCGGACCGATGTCGACGCCCTGTGGGCCGGTCTGCGGGATGGCATTCTCGACGTCATCGCCTCGGACCACGTCCCGGATCGGCTGGCGGTCGAGAAGCGCGTACCGGCACCGCCCTTCCCGCAGGTCAGCAACGGCGGGCCCGGGATCGAGACGCTCCTCGCGGTCGCCTGGTCGGAGGGCGTGGCGCGCGGCAGGATCAGCGCGGAGCGGCTCGTCGACGTCCTGGCGGCGACGCCGGCGCGCCTCTTCGGCCTCGCCACCAAGGGTGGTGTCGAGGTTGGGCGTGACGCGGACCTGGTCCTGTGGGATCCGGCCGCCGAACGCAGCATCCGCCAGGCTGACCTGCACCATGCGAGCGACTACACGCCGTTCGAGGGGCTGGGCGTCCGTGGGGCCGCGCGGCGCGTCTTCCTGCGCGGCCACGAGCTCGGCACCGGCGAGCGGGCGCCGATCGGGCACTTCGTCGAGCGGCGGCTGGCCGCGTGACCGACCGCGAACGGCTCGTCCTCGATCCCATCGGTCCGGAGCCGGAGGTCGGCCGCTGGCTGGCGGCGATGGAGGACGCGCGGCGCGATACCCTGCGGGAGCTCGAGTCGGTCACCCCGGAGATGGTGGACTGGCGCCCCGATGCACCGCTCAACAGCATCGGCGCGCTGCTCTATCACATCGCGCTCATCGAGGCGGACTGGCTGCTCGACGACATCGAGGGTCGCGACGAGCTCCCGGCCTGGATGGCCGAGCTCCTGCCGTTCACCGACCGCGATGACGACGGACGCCTGACCCGGGTCGACGGTCAGCCGCTGGCCGTGCACCTCGATCGGCTGGCCCGGATTCGTGCGTTCCTCATCGACGAGCTGCGCGGGATGACCGCGGACGAGCTCCACGCCCCGCGGCGACGTGCGCGTTACGACGTGTCGCCGGCATGGGTGCTCCACCACCTGCTCCAGCACGAGGCCGAGCATCGCTCGCATATCGCCTGGCTGCGGGACACCCATGGCCGCGGCTGAGGCGGAACTCGAAGCCCTCCTGACGCGTCCCGCGGGCATGAGCCATCGCCTTCTGCCCGCCGCCTGCGCGCTCGTCCTCGCCGCCTGCTCGCTGCTGCCCGGCGGCGCCCTCGAGGGGGCCTGGCGCCTGACGTCGGGGACGGTCGACGGCCAGGCCATCCCACTGCCGGCGCTCGTCTCGATCAGCCTGAAGCTCGCCGGCACCGACGTGTCGGGCAGCAGCGGCTGCAACAGCTACGGCGGCAGCATGCGGTTGAACGGCGACCGCATCTCGTTCGACAGCCTGAGCCAGACCGATATCGGCTGCCAGGAGCCGCTCGCCACCGCCGAGCGCCTGTTCATGTCCGCCCTCGAGCGGGTCGAGCGCGGCACCCGGGACGGGGCGCGCCTGAGACTGAGCGGACAGGGCGTGGACCTCGCCTTCGCGCCGATCGTCCCGACCCCGGACAGCCCGCTCATCGGTGTCCTCTGGCGTCTCGACACGATCGTCGACGGGGATACGGCGATGAGCACGGCCGGCAGCGACCGGGCGACCCTGCAGTTCGGCGACGACGGCCAGGTGCGCGGATCGACCGCCTGCCACGACTTCGTGACCGCGTTCAGCGGCGCGGCTGCATCCGCGTCGATCCAGCCCGTGCGCCCCGCCACGAACGGCTGCGGCGGGCCCTTCGGCGAGATCGAGCAGGCGGTCCTCGCGACGATGGGGTCCGGCGCGACGGCCCACGTCGAGCAGGATCGGCTCGTGGTGGAGGGTCCGAACGGTCGCGGCCTCGTCTACCGTGCCGCCGATGCAGGGAGCACCGACGCTGCCTCTCCGGCCGCAGCGCGGCGCGGCGACGCACTCGACTGAGCGTGAACCGGGTCCTTCCTGACTGCCGACCGTCGCCAACCGGCGGATCGGAGTACCCTTAGGGACCCCACGCCGCCCGCGCCCGCATCGCGGCACCAGGAGAGCTGAGTGACCCTTTCTGCCAGCCGGCTCGGCCGACGCACGAGTGACCTGCGCGTCGTCCAGCGCGCGACACTTCACATCGACGAGCTGAACGCGCGCCTCGACGGCGCGCTTGCCGTGGAGACCTCCGAGAGCGAGCGCATGCGGCTCCTGCGCGAGGCCACGAACCAGATCACACGCGCCGCCAACGACGGCATCCAGGCCTATCGACGCGTCGTCGGCGCGCTCAAGTCGGAGGCCGCACGGCCCGACAGCGCCGACGCCGACGCCCTCGGGCGAGTCCAGGCTGCGCTCGACGCCGCGCGCACCGACCTGCTGCGGGCGATCGCCGCCACGAGCGAGCGCTATCCGTGGGCGGTGCCCGGAGCGACCGCCGAGACGGCGCCGAGCCGCCCGACCTCCCGGACATGAAACGAGGCCGATGGCAGGATGCCATCGGCCTCGAAAGGTGACGGGGGACTAGCGCCGGGTGGCGAAGCAGTCCGCGCAGTAGACCGGCTTGGAGCCGCTCGGGCGGAACGGCACCTGGGCCTCGCGGCCGCAGTTGTCGCAGGTCGCGGAGAACATCTCGCGCTGCCCGCCGTAGCCGGCACCACCGCCGCTGCGGTAGCCGCCGCCGCCGTTGCCGTAGCTGCTGCCGCCGGTCTCGCCACGCGCGGCCTTCTTGGCGGCGCGGCAGGCGGGACAGCGACGCGGCTCGCTGAACTGGCGATCAGCGTAGAACTGCTGGTCGGTCGCGGTGAAGGTAAACTCCGTCCCGCAGTCGACGCAGGTCAGCGTCTTGTCCGTATAGGTGTACAAAGAAAAAACTCCTTCTCGTGCGGCTCCAGCGATCCTGTCTCGCCGAAGCCTGAGAGGAGTGTCGTTGTGCCGCGTTGCTGTGGCCCTGTGTCCGGGCGTTGTCAGCGCAGCGTAGCACACCCAACCGAGGATGTCGCCCCCTGACATCTGGCGACCGCTTGCTCGGCCCTTTAGACTGCCGCCATGGCACGTGATGACAAGGTCGCTCATCTGGCTCGCGTCCCACTCTTCGCCAATATGACGCGGCGCGAGCTGCGTCGGCTCGCCCAGCTCGCGGACGAGGTGACGGTGGAGGTCGGCAAGCGGCTCACCACGAAGGGCCGTATCGGCCAGGAGTTCTTCGTCGTCATGGACGGCGAGGTGTCGGTGAGCGATGGCACCCGCCAGATCGACACCCTCGGCCCGGGCGGCTTCTTCGGCGAGATCTCCCTGCTCGACGGGCGCCGCCGGACGGCCACGGTCCGTGCCACCGTGCCGACGACCGTCCTGGTGGTCGCTCACCGCGAGTTCCACGCCCTGATGGACGAGTTCCCGAGCGTCCGGGCGGCCGTGCTCGGCCACGTGGGCGAGCGTCTCCGCCGCCTGGAGGAGAGCGCGCGCGCGTCCCGCTGAGATGGGGGCGGACACCGCTCCCTGAGGGTCTGGGCCGCCCCCGGCAACGATCAGCTTGGCGGCAGGTCGAAGGACCGATCCTCGGCGCCGCCCCACGCGTCGACGCGGCGCGCGCTGACCTTGATGAGGACGACCTCGGGGTCCGCCGGACCGTTCTCGAACCAGCGCTCGAGATCCTTCAGCCAGAGCCGGCGCTTCAGCTCGGTGTCGTCACGGACGATCTGGGCATGGCCCTCGACGTTCACCCAGGTGCCGTGCGGGGTGTCGATGAAGGCCAGCTCGACGCTTGGATCGGCGTCGATATCGGTCACCTTGCGGCTGCCGTCCTGGGCGAAGAACCAGCTGTCGCCGTCGAATTCGACCTGGCCGTTGTTCGACATCGGTCGGCCATGCAGCGTGCCGTCGGCGCCGCGCGTCGTGAGCATGCAGATGTCGAGCTTGCGGAGGAGCTGCGCCACGGCGGCGACATCGGAGGATGGAGCGGTGGTATCGGTCATGGTGATGCGTACCCGTTCATGCGAAGTGGTCGTTGCTCCCTTCGCAAGCCTTGGACCAACGGGCGTGATGGGTCGCGTCACCCCATCCAGTCGAGCCACTCCTCCGACAGTGGCTTGCCGAGCGCACGGAGGTAGACGCCGGCCTTGGCATAGAACATCAGCAGCGCCTCGCGGTAGAGCGAGAGCTCCTTCTCGATCGACGCCCAGTCGCCGCGCACCCGCCGGGTGGCGAGGTCGTCGTCGGTGACGGCCCCGAGGGCAGCGAGGAGAGCGGCATCGAGCGACGCATACCAGGCGGTGAGCGCGGCGATGCTCGTCGTCACCGTCGCGTCGGGGTGACGGTAGCCCCACCGATGCTTGAACTCCCGGAACGAGTCGATGTAGCCCTGCTCGATCTCGCCCATCTCGCGGCACAGCTCACCGAGCGTCATGTTGCCGGGCAACGCATAGCGCAGGTCATCGTCGCTGAGCAGCGCGAGGAGCTGGGGCCGGAAGGACTGGGTGTCGGCGAGGAGCTCCTGCTGCTCCGCGAGCAGCCGATTCGGTGCGCTCACGAGGTCTGGATGACCGACAGGATGTTGCCGGCCGGATCCTTGAACCAGGCAATTGGGGGACCGTATTCGCGCTGGATGCCGCGCGCGTCCTGGGCGACACCGTCGTAGCGTTCGAAGATGACGCCCGCGTCGGTCAGCTCGTCGACGGCGGCCTCGATGTCGGCGACCTCGAGGTTGAGAACCGTGAAGGTGGCGGGCCGGTGCTCGTCCTTGGGATACACGATCACCCGCTGCCCGCCGGGCAGCTCGAGGTTCAGGATGCCGCTGTCGATGGCGGCGGTCAGGCCCAGCCGGTCGGCGTAGAACGCGCGCTCGGCCTCGACATCGGTCGCCGAGAAGCCGGAGAACGCGCCGGTGCAGGTGAGCATGTCGGATTACCTCCTCGAAGGATGCGGCATGGCGAGGTTTCACGACGTAGGACGCGGCCCGCGGTTCGAGCTCATTGCTCCGCGTCGCGACCGAAAGGCGTGAGGCGCACGATCGGAATGATGCGCCGCGCCTTCGCGGGATAGGCGGCGAAGTGCGGGAGCAGGGCGACGTGCTGACTCCACAGGCGATCGCGTTCAGGGCCTTCTGCGAGCACCGTCGCGGTCGCGCGGAACGTTCGAGTCGCCGCCTCGATCTGGACCTCTGGATGGCGGCGCACATTGACCACCCAGGCGGGGATACGCGGCGACCCACCGGCGGTGCCGGCGACGACGTAGTCGCCCGCGTCACGGCTGTAAGTCAGGATCGCGCGTCGGGCGGCGCCCGTGCGCGCGCCGATGTTCGAAAGCACGAGAAGCGGGTGGCCGGCCAACGGTCCGCTGGTGACCGCACCGCCGTGCGCGCGCATGTCCTCGATCAGCGCGTCCTCGAACGATGTGGCATCGCGGGTCGACATGGGTACCTCGGTATACAGTTGCGTCCGCAACTATCGTAGCGCGATCCGCTGTAGGCGTCCGCGCAGCCTCTCAGCCGGCCTGCGCACCGTCCGATCTCCGCACGAGCCCCGGATAGGCCGGGAGGGTGAGGAACTCGACGAAGTCGTCAGTGAGCACGAGCTCGTCGAGCAGAGCCGCCGCGTCTGGCCACGGCGCGTTGGGGGCGCCGGCGCGCAGCCGATCCAGCTCCTCCCCGCGGAGGCGGCCGTAGCGCTCCGCGGTCAACGGCTGGCCGTCGTCGAGTGGGATGGCGTGGACGCGCCACTGCCACAGCTGCGAGCGGCTGATCTCGGCGGTGGCGGCGTCCTCCATCAGGTTGTTGATCGCGGCGGCGCCGTTGCCGCCGAGCCACGAGGCGAGGTAGGCGAGCCCGACCGAGATGTTCGCCCGCACGCCGGCCTCGGTGACGTGACCGCCCGGGACCCGAACGTCGAGCAGGTCGCGGGCCGGGGCCGTGACCTCGGGGCGCAACCGGTCCTTCTGGTGCGGACGGTCGCCCAGGACGCCGTCGAACACCTCGCGCGCGACCGGCACGAGGTCGGGATGGGCCACCCAGGTGCCGTCAAACCCGTCGCCCGACTCGCGCTCCTTGTCGGCTCGAACGGCGGCGAGGGCACGCTCGTTGACCTCGGCATCGCGGCGGGATGGGATGAAGGCCGCCATGCCGCCGATGGCGTGCGCCCCGCGACGATGGCAGGTCTGGACGAGCAGCTCGGTGTAGGCGCGCATGAAGGGGACGGTCATCGTGACCTGGCGCCGGTCCGGAAGCACCATCTCCTCCCGGTCGCGGAACTTCTTGATGACGCTGAAGATGTAGTCCCAGCGGCCGGCGTTGAGACCCGCGGCGTGCTCGCGCAGCTCGAAGAGGATCTCCTCCATCTCGAAGGCCGCGAGCACCGTCTCGACCAGGACGGTGGCGCGGATCGAGCCGCGCGGGATGTCGAGGGCGCGCTGGGCGGCGACGAAGATCTCGTTCCACAGCGCTGCCTCCAGGTGGCTCTCGAGCTTCGGCAGGTAGAGGTACGGGCCGCTGCCGCGCGCCACGAGCTCCTGCGCGTTGTGGAAGAACCAGACCCCGAAGTCGAAGATGCTGGCACTTACCGGCCCGCCGTCGACGAGCAGGTGCACCTCGTCCAGATGCCAGCCCCGAGGGCGGATGCAGAGCGTCGCGATGCGGTGCGCGAGCGCGTAGACCCGCTCATCGGTCTCGAACGTGAGGGTGCGCCGCACCGCCCGCGTCACCGCCCAGTGGCCCGTGATCACGTTCGCCCAGGTGGGGGAGAGGGCGTCCTCGAAGTCGGCCATGAAGACCGATGCACCGGAGTTGAGCGCGTTGATCATCATCTTCGGCTCGGCCGGCCCGGTGATCTCGACGCGACGGTCGTCGAAGTCGGCCGGTGCCGGGGCAACGCGCCATTCGGGAGCACGACTCTCGATCGGGTTCGGCAGGAAGTCGGGCATCTCGCCGCCGTCGATGCGTCGCTGGCGCGCCGCGCGATCCGCGAGCAGGCGTCGGCGTTCGGGATCGAAATGGCGATGCAGCTGCTCGACGAACGCGATGGCGCCGGGGGTGAGGACGTCGTCGAGATGCGGGACGTCGGTGCGGGTGATGATGGCGGTCACCGGCTCACGATAGCGTGCCGCCGGCAGGCTGGAGCGGCCGCGCGCCCGGCCCCGGTCAGCGGCGTTCCCCACGTCTGACGAGGAAGGGACGCGGCCGGCTTCCGGCCCGGGTCGCGGCCACGAGCTCGGCGAACCGGCGCTCACGCGTCTCGGCGCGCTTGGCCGACATCACCCAGTCGGCGGCCTGCCGCCGATACGACGGGGCCGCCGCCTCCCAGTGCGACGCGGCCGCGGGATCGGCAGCGAGGGCGGCGGCGTACTCGGGCGCCAGCGCTTCCGCCGGGCGCTCGTACGAGTACGTGGCATCTCGACGCCGGTCGCGGGTCTCGAAGGCGCGCAGGCCGGCGGGGCGCATCCGGCCGGCGGCGGTCAGCTCGGCGACCTTCGCGATGTTGATCGCGCTCCAGTTCGAGGTGGGGCGGCGCGGGGTGTAGCGGTTGGCGACGATCTCGTCGTCGATCCGGCGCACCTGGCCGTCGATCCAACCGTGGCACAGCGCCTCCTCGACTGCCTCCGGATAGGTCATCGCGGTGCGGGCGACGCCCTTCTTGTAGTAGCCGACCCACAGCTCGCTCGAGGTCGCGTGGTGCTCGGCGAGCCACGCCCCGAACGCTGCCACGGTCGGGAACATGACGTAGTCGGGCGGGTCGCGACGGTCCGGCACGATCGAATCGTCGCAGACGGTTGACAGGCGCGATGTCGCCGACGCGACAGCCGCCGCTTGCATCGGCCCTCTAAGATGCGTGCCGACACCGCCCATCGACCCATGGAGAGGACCTCCAGATGCCGCTCTTCCTTGACGAACACGAATTCATCCCGGGCCTCACCGCCGATGGCCTCGCGCAGGCGCATGCCCGCGACGTGGAGGTCGGCCCCAAGCATGGCGTCACGTACCTGCGCTACTGGTACGACGAGGCGACCGGCAAGGTCTTCTGCCTCGTCGATGCGCCGACGCAGGACGCTGCCAACGAGGTCCATCGCGAGGCACACGGCCTCGTCGCAGACCGGCTGGTCGCAGTCACCGAGGGCGGCTGACGGGTCATCCGGCACCGCTGATTGCGCGGCCCTGGTCGTTCCGCGGCCCTAGTCGCTCCGGGCCGCGCGCTCGAGCATCGACTGCCATGACGAGGCTCGCCCTTCGCTGAACGCCGCGCGCACGGCGTCATTGCCCGCGCTGTCGGCGAGGTCCGCCAGGAAGCGCTCGACGCGCGTGATGTTGGCCGGGGAGAGTGGGGCGCCGATGCGATCGCGAATTGCCTGCGCTCCGCCGAGCAGGCTGGCGGCGCGCAGCGGCCGATCTTCCGCGACGCCGGCGAGGCGCTCGAGGGCCGCCGCGAGCCCGACCTGGTCGCCGAGCGCGCCGCGGATCGCCACGCTTGCCTGGTAGAGGCGCTGCGCCTCGCCGAAGTCGCCCTCCTCCGCCGCGAGGTCGCCGAGGCTGGCGCTCATCCGCGCCTCCGCCTGCCGGTCGCCGGTGCGCTCGTGGATCGCGATCGCGTCCGCGTAGCGAGCGCGCGCGCTGGCCCGATCGCCGCGCCGACGGGCCGACTGCGCGAGCTTGGCGGTGACGTGGGCGACGCCGAAGTCGTCGCCGAGCTCGCGGAAGGTGGCGATGCTCTCCTCGTACAGGCGGTCGGCCTCCTCCGCGTCACCCTGCCGCGCCGCCACGTCGGCGAGGTTGATGCGGGAGAACGAGGCGCCCTGCGGATCGCCCGCCTCGAGCGCCAGCCGGATCGCCTCGCCGAAGAGCTGGCGCGCGCGGTCGAGGTCGCCGCGCTCGACGGCCACGTTGGCGCTGTTGCTGCAGGCAGCCGCAACGGCGATCGGGTTGCCGAGCTCGCGGTGGAGGAGGAGGCTGGCGTCGTGGAACGCCGCCGCGGCCGCGTAGTCGCCCTGCTGCGCGGCGAGGACGCCGGCACCGGTGAGGGCGCTGGCGCGTCGCGGCGAGACCTCGCCACCCACCCGCGCCAGCGCTCGTGTCAGCCACGCGGTCCCCTCCGCCAGGTCGCCGCGAATCTCCCAGAAGCGCCACAGGCCCGACGCGAGGCTCAGCTCGGCATCGGCACCCTCCGGGTCGTCGTCGGCCCAGCGCAGCGCGGCACGCAGGTTGTCGTGCTCGCGGGCCAGGCGGCTGACCCATTGCGCCTGCACCGGGCCGGAGAAGAAGGCGGGCCGCGCCTCGTCGACGAGCGCCACGAACCAGTCCCGATGGCGGGCGTGCAGACTCGATGCCTCACCCGAATCGGCGAGCCGCTCCTGCCCGTAGTCGCGGATCGTCTCGAGCATGCGGTAGCGCGCCTCGGCGCCCTCGTCCTCGCCCATGAGCAGCGAGCGGTCGATGAGCCGCCCCAGGAGGTCGAGCATGTCGCGCGCCGCCACCGGTCCGCCGCTGCAGATCGCCTCCGCCGCCTCCAGGGAGAAGCTGCCGCCGAAGACCGCGAGCCGGGGCACGAGCGCCTGCTCGGCAGGCGAGAGGAGGTCGAAGCTCCAGTCGAAGGCTGCCCGCAGTGTCCGGTGGCGGGGCAGCGCGGTGCGGGTGCCGCCCGTGAGGAGCCGGAACCGGTCGTCGAGGCGCGCTGCGATCTGCTGCGGTGGGAGGGAACGGATGCGTGCCGCCGCGAGCTCCACCGCCAGCGGGATGCCGTCCAGGCGACGGCAGATCTGCGCGATCGCGGCCGCGTTCTCGGGCGCGAGGGCGAACGATGGCGTCACCGCGCGCGCGCGATCGACGAAGAGGCGCACGGCGTCGCATTGCGCCAGGCCGGGCAGGTCGTCGTCGGCGACCGATGCGAGGGGCAACGACATCGAGGGCACCGGCATGAGGCTCTCGCCGGGGATCCCGAGGGCCTCGCGGCTCGTGGCGAGCAGCTGGAGGTGCGCGCAGTGACGCAGCAGCTCGTCGGCGAGATCGACGACGGCGTCGAGCAGGTGCTCGCAGTTGTCGAGGATGAGGAGCATCGACTTGTCGCCGATCGTCTCGATCAGGGTCGAGGTGAGCTCGGTTCCGGGCCGTTGCTTGACGCGGAGAGCCGACGCGACCGCGTCCGGCACCAGCTCGCCCTCGTCCACCGATGCCAGCTCCACCATCCAGACGCCGCCCTCGAAATCGGTCACCAGGTGGGCTCCGATCTCGAGCGCCAGCCGTGTCTTGCCGACGCCGCCCGGGCCGGTCAGGGTGAGCGTCGTCGCCTCGCGCAGCCGCTCCTCGCCCTCGAGGATCTCGTGGTCGCGCCCGACGAAGCTCGACAGCTGGCGCGGGAGGTTGTTCGGCAGCGTCTCGAGCGACCGGATCGGCGGGAAGTCGGTGTGCAGCCCGGGGCCGATGAGCTGGTAGAGGCGCTCCGGGGATTCGAGGCCCCGCAGCCGGTGCTCCCCGAGGTCCTGGAGCGCGACGCCGGGCGGCTGGTTGGCGCCCAGGAGCACCCGCGCCGTCTCGGAGACGAGGATCTGGCCCCCGTGGCCGGCCGAGCAGATCCGCGCCGCGCGGTGGACGTCGAGGCCGACGTAGCCGGCCACGGCGCTGAGCGGCTCGCCGCTGTGGATGCCCATCCGGACGCGGACATCGGCGCCGCCCGGCCACGTGTGCTCGCCGAGCGCCCGCTGCGCCTCGACCGCGGCCGCCACCGCGCCGCGGACGGTGGGGAACGAGAAGAACAGCCCGTCCCCGGCGGCATCGACCCGCTGGCCGTCGTGCGCCTCGGCCGCCGTGCTGACGATCCGGTGGTGGTCGGCGAGGAGCGTGGCGTAGGCGTCGCCGAGCTCCTGGAGCAGCCGGGTCGAGCCCTCGATGTCGGTGAACAGGAGCGTGACGGTGCCGCTCGGCAGCGCGATGGACATCACCAGCGGCCCTCGTCGCGAACCAGCCGCCGGAGCACGCGGCCGGCCACGGTGCGCCGATAGGCGGCGGTGGAGCGGACGTCGTCGATGGGATGGATCTCCTCCTCGAGCGCCGCCACCGCGCGCTCGGCCGTCGCCGCGTCCGGGATAGCGCCCTCGAGCGTCGCCTCGGTGCGGCCGGCGCGGATCGGCGTCGCGGCCACCGAGCCGAGCGCGAGCCGCACGTCGTGCCACGGGCTGCCCGGTCCGTCGTCCGTCGCCCGCCAGGCCAGCGCGATCACGACCTTGCTGATGGCCTGTGCGCGGCGCGTGCCGACCTTCCGGAATCGCAGCTGGCGATCCGCAACGAGCGGGACGCGGACGGCGAGCACGAGCTCGTCCGCCGCGCACGCGGTCTGGCGGTACGCTGGCCAGAAGTCAGTGGCGGCCACGGGCCGCTCGCCTCGTGCCGAGCCGACGACGATCTCGGCGTCGGCGGCGAGCCAGATCGGCAGGGTGTCGCCGGCTGGCGAGGCGTTGGCGATGTTCCCGCCCACCGTGCCGCGATTCTGGATCTGGGCCGCGCCGATCGTCGCCGCGGCCGCGGTGAGGGCCGGCAGGAACTCCGCCACGATGGGGGAACGGCGCAGCTCGGCGTACGTCGTCAGGGCGCCGATCACGAGCGCATCAGACTCCTGGCGGATGCCGCGCAGCTCGTCGATCGACCACAGGTCGAGGACCCGGTCCGGCGGCTCGCCCAGCTCACCGGTCAGCTGGACCATGAGGTCCGTGCCGCCGGCGATGGGCCGCCAGTGCTCCGCGGCCAGCATCGCGTAGGCCTCGCGCAGGCTGGTGGGGGAGGCGAGCGGTGGCTCGACCGCGTTCGGCATCGGTCAGGCCGTCCGTCGACGTTGCGCGGCCAGGGCAATGGCATCGACGATCTTCGTGTACCCGGTGCAGCGGCACAGGTTGCCGGCGATCGCCTCGCGGATGTTGTCATCGCTCGCCTCGGCCCCGGTGGTGAGGAAGGCGCGCGCCGCCATCAGCATGCCGGGCGTGCAGATCCCGCACTGGGCGCCGCCGGTCTCGAGGAACGCGGCCTGGAGGACGTCGAGGGCGCCGCCGGTGGCGAGCCCCTCCACTGTGGCCACGTCCGCGCCGCTGGCCTGGCTGAGCGGCACGAGGCAGGCGTCCACGACCGCCCCGTCGAGCAGGACGGAGCACGCGCCGCACTCGCCCTCGCCGCATCCTTCCTTCGTACCCGTCAGGCCGAGATCCTCGCGCAGGACGTCGAGCAGGCGGCGGGAGCCGTTCGCCTCCACCTCGACCGGGGTGCCGTTGACCGTGAAGGCGAAGCTCACGACTCGCCCTCCGGGGCGGGGGCGCGCAGCGGGATCTCGTCGCCTCCGGGCGGCAGGTTCTCGAGCGGTGGCGCGGCGGGGACGGGCGCGTCGGCCGAGATCCCCGGCGGCGGCGGCGGCGAGCCGCCGGTGAGGGCCGCGATGATCCGTTCCGGAGTGGCGGGCAGGTCGTGGATCCACACCCCGGTCGCGTCGTGGATCGCGGCCACCACCGCCGGTGCGCCGACGTCCATCGGCAGCTCGCCGATTCCCTTGGCGCCGTGCGGCACGCCGGCGAACGGCTTCTCGACGAGGATCGACTGGATGCGCGGCGCGTCGAGCGCGGTGGGGATGAGGTAGGTCGCGAGCCGGTCGTTGAGGTAGCGGCCGTCGACGAGCTTCATCTCCTCGATCGTCGCGTATCCGATCGCCTGCAGCGTGCCCCCCTCGACCTGGCCTTCGGCAAGGACGGGATGGATGATCCGGCCGGCGTCGTCAGCCGCGACACAGTCGCGGACCGCCACCTCCCCGGTGTCGAGGTCGACGTCGACGCGCACGACGCATGCCGCCCAGCCGAATGCCGGGTACGCGTCGCCGGTGTAGGCCTTGTCGTCGAACGGCTCTCCCGGATACGGCGTGAAGCGCTCGTCGACGCGCAGCGGCCCGGCGGTGCGGTAGGCCGCCGCGAACGACACGCCGGACTGCTCCTCGACCGTCGCCCGCAGCCGCTCGGCGGCACGGATGATGAGCCCGCCGACGACCATCGCGGTGCGCGACGCGACGGTCGGCCCGCTGTCGGGGACGATCGAGGTGTCCTGCGGCGCCAGCTCCACCTCCTCGAGCTCTACGCCGAGCGCCTCGGCCACCAGCTGCGGGAAGATCGTCTTCGTCCCCTGGCCCATCTCCGTCTGGGCGGTGAGCACGCGGATCCGACCGTCTTCGGTCAGCTCGACCGAGGCGACCGACCTCATCCGCGCCTCGCCGCTGCCGGTGAAGCCTGCCCCGTGCCAGGCGAGCGCCATGCCGACGCCAGACGCGAGCCGGGCCCCATCGGTCCGTGCCTCGCGCATGGCGCGCGTCTGCGCCTGCGCACGATCGAAGACCGATGCCTGCGCCGCCGCCTCCAGGACCTCGATGCCGGCAACCGACTCGCGCAGCACCTGGCCGGTCGGGGTCGTGTCGCCCTCGCGGTACACCCAGCGCCGCCGCAGGTCGAGCGGCGAGCTGTCGAGCGCCTCCGCCACGCGGTTGACCTGCATCTCGGCAGCGAACTCGGTCTGCGGCGCGCCGAAGCCGCGGAACGCACCGTTCGGCGGGGTGTTGGTCGCCATCGCGCGCCCGGTGATCCGCACGTTCTCGCACCGATATGGGCCGCCCGCATGCAGGACGCCGCGCGACAGGACGACCGGGGTGAGGGTGCAATACGCCCCCCCGTCCATGATCACCTCGATCTCCTGGGCCACCAGCTCGCCGCTGCCGCTGACCCCGGTGCGGTAGCGCACGATCGCCGGATGACGCTTCGTGGTGGCGCTGATGTCCTCGTGGCGGTCGTAGATCATCCGCACCGGGCGATGGCACTTCAGCGCCAGCAGCGCCGCGTGGAGCGCGATGATCGACGGGTACTCCTCCTTGCCGCCGAACCCGCCGCCGGTCTCGGCCTGGACCACGACGGCGAGCTCGTCACCCATCGCGAGCGCGCGTTTCATCGCCTTGTGGATGTAGTACGGGCACTGCAGCGAGCCGTGGATCGTCACGCCGCCGTCCTCGCGCGGAGTGGCGATCATCGCCTGGTTCTCGATGTAGAGCTGCTCCTGGTGGCCGACGCGATAGGTGCCCTCGATCACCAGGTCGGCCGTCGCCATCGCGCCGGCCGCATCGCCGCGCGCGACCGTGTACTCGGCGAACTGCCGGTCGCTGGCGAGCGGGTCGAAGACCGCGGGCAGGCGCTCCGTGGAGAGGCGGGCGTGGCGCTTCGCCTCGCGCAGCGTGGCGCGGTCCGGGGCGGCGATGAGCGCGCACGGCTCCGCCTGGTGGCGAATCTCGCCGCCGATCGGCACCAGGACCGGCTGGTCGTCGTCGATCAGGCTGACGACGTTCTCGCCGGGGATGTCCTCGGCAGTGACGACCACCACGCGCTTCCAGTCGAAGGCGTCTTCGAGCTCGACACCGATCAGGCGGGCATGCGGCTCGGTGGAGCGGATCGTGGCGCCGAACCACGCGCCGGGGACGACGAGATCATCGGCGTACTTCGCCGTCCCGGTGAGCTTGTCCGGCCCCTCGCGCCGGAGCGGGTTCGCGCCGCGGGCGCGACCTGGCACCTGCACGTGCGGCGGGACGACGACGGGCGTCGTCTCGGACGGTGCGCTGCTCGGGGTGGCCGTGCCGGGCGGCAGCGTGCGCGTGGTGAGCCCGGGGCGGTCCATCGGTGCATCCTAGCGCCCACCGCCAGCGGTCGAGTGTCCCGGCTCGCTGCGGCGGTCAGTCTCGCCCGAGGCGTAGCGCGCGACCGGGCCGTGCGCCGGTGTGCCGTCCGCCGTCGACCACCAGCGTGCCGTTGACGACGACGAACTCGATCCCGGTCGGCAGGCGGCGCGGCTCGTCGTGGGTCGCGTTGGCGCGGACCCGGGCCGGGTCGAAGATGACGAGGTCGGCGACGAGGCCATCGGCGATCGTCCCGCGCCGGGTGAGGCCAAGGCGTGCCGCCGGAGCGCCGGTCATCCGGTGCACCGCCGCCTCAAGGCTGAGGAGGCCCTCGTCGCGAACGAACTGGCCGAGCACGCGCGGGTAGGAGCCGTAGGTGCGGGGTGCCGGCTTGGCACCGAAGAAGGTCGAGTCGGTGCCGATCATCGCGCCGGGAGTGGCGCAGGAAACGGCGGATGCCGTCGGTCCACGGGCCGGAGGCAACCTGCATGACGCCGAGGTGCTCCGCCAGCAGGAGGTCGCAGAGCACATCGACCGCGTCGTGGCCCGTATCGCGCATGACGTCGGCGACGGTTCGCGCCTCCCAGCGCTGGTGCGCGGGATCGGTGAAGGCGCCAAGGCGCACGTCGGCCCAGCCCTCGGTCGAGGCGTAGGCGGCACCGCGCGCGCGCAGCTCGGCACGGAGGCGGGCGCGGACGCCGGGATCGGCGAGACGCTCCTTGAGGGCACGCGGACCGTCCGCCTGGACCCAGGGTGGCAGCTGGATGAGCAGGCGCGTGGAGCTCCACTCGGATGGATACATGTCGAACGTGACGTCGAGGCCCTCGGCGCGCGCCTCGTCGACGAGGGCGAGGAGCCGCTCCGGCGGCCCGGGATACGTCGCGCGGTGATAGAAGTGGGTGATGTGCGACGGCCCCTCACCGCGGCGGCCGATCTCGATCGCCTCCCGGAACGGGTCGAGGAAGCGGTCGCCCAGCGGGTAACGGACGTGGGTGTGGTAGATCCCGCCGGCACGTGCCGCCTCGTTGGTGAGCTCTGCCAGCTCGTCGGTCGAGGCGAACGATCCGGGCGGGTAGTCGAGGCCGGACGAGACGCCGAAGGCGCCGGCCTCGATCGCCTCGCGAAGCGCGGCGCGCATCGACCTCATCTCGCCCGCGGTCGCGGCGCGGTCGCCCCAGCCGACGGTGCCGATGCGCAGCGCGCTGTTGCCGACGAGGATGCCGATGTTCACCGCCTGGCCACGGTCGTAGCGGTCCAGGTAGGACGCTACCGAGTCCCAGTCGTAGTCGATCTCCGGTCGCCCGTCGAGGCCCGCGTTGAGCTCCACGAACGCGGCCAGGTCCTCGCGCCGCGCGAACGGCGCGTAGCCGTTGCCATCCACGCCCACGATCTCGCTCGTCACTCCCTGGTGGACCTTCGGCTCGTGGCGCGGGTCGGCGAGGATGGCGAGGCCGCCGTGGGAGTGGAGGTCGATGAACCCGGGCGCGACCACGAGCCCGGCGGCATCGATCGTCCGCCTCGCCTTCGGCATTGCGGTCACCCGGTTCGATGGCGCGCAGCAGCGCCGTCGCGGATCGCGACGCTCCCGCCGCGGGCCGGTGCGCCGGTCCCGTCGACGATCCGACCGCCGGCGACGAGGAGGTCTGCAATCTCGCTCATGCCAGCGGCGGCCCGCCGAGACGTCGCCCCCGCACCCACGCGGCACGGACCTGCTCACGATGCGTGCGGAAGATGAGGCGCGACGCGATGTCCTGCGCCTCGTCCCCGGGGTCGGCCGGCGGCAGCGGGACGCCGGGCAGCGGCTCGGTGAGCGACGGGTCGACGATGATGAGGTCCGCCTCCTTGCCGACCTCGATTGAGCCGATCAGGTCGTCGAGCCCAAGCGCCCGTGCGCCACCCAGGCTGCCGAGCGCCAGCCACTCGATCGGTGTGCAGGGCGGCTCCGGGTCGAAGAGCATCGCGCGACGGCCGTTCTGCGTGTAGGCGCCGGCACGCATCGTCGCGAACAGCGAGACGTCGGGGCCTGCGGCGACGTCCGAGCCGAGGCCGATCGAGAGGCCCGCGGCGAGGTAGCGGCCGAGCGGCATGGCACCCGACGCGAGAAACAGGTTCGACGCCGGGCAATGCGCAAGGTTGACGCCCGCCTCCGCGAGGCGCGCGACCTCACGGTCGGAGAGGTGGATCGCGTGGGCGAGGAGCGTGTGCGGCCCGAGGCCGCCGGCGCGGTCGTAGACATCGGTGTAGTCGAGGGCATCGGGGAAGAGACGCGCCACCTCGTCGATCTCGGCGCGGTCCTCGGCGATGTGCGTCTGCCAGTAGGTGCCGGTTTCGTGCGCCAGGTCGGCGGAGCGGCGCAGCATCTCCGGCGTGCACGAGACGGCGAAGCGAGGCGTGACCGCGTACCGCAGCCGTCCGCCGTCGCGGCCGTGCCAGCGCGCGATGAGGTCGGCCGCCTGGTGCAGCGACGCGTCGAGCACCTCGGCATCACCGAGCGACGGGTCGTAGCGGAGGCGATCCATCATCACCTTGCCGAGCACCATCCGGATGCCGTGGTCCTCGGCGGCCGCGAAGGCCGCGTCGACGCTGTCCTCGTACACGGCGCCATAGAGGACCGCGGTCGTCGTCCCCGCCGCCGCGAACGCGCGGTAGGCGAGCGGTGCCAGGCGCTCGGCCGCTGATCGGTCGAAGGCGCGCTCGAGCGGGAAGATGTAGCGCTCGAGCCAGGTGAGGAGGTGGAGGCCGGCGCCACGGCCGGCGTTCGGCAGCTGCGGGAGGTGGGCATGCAGGTCGACCAGGCCCGGCATGAGGACCCAGGGCCTGATGTCGACTTCGCGCGGGCCGCTCGCCGGCTCGGCGCGGTCCGACCATCGCTCGACGGCGGTGATGCGGCCGCCGGCGTCCACCGCGACGCGGGCATCCGGCTCCCAGCGGTGGCCGCCGCCCGAGAGCGGGGTCAGCAGGCGCGCGCGGAGCGCGAAGGG
The DNA here is from genome assembly GCA_963825905.1 of uncultured Chloroflexia bacterium. Classification (GTDB taxonomy): domain Bacteria; phylum Chloroflexota; class Limnocylindria; order QHBO01; family QHBO01; genus JAICQM01. The sequence goes on from CAWGUL010000007.1 coordinate 431,224, forward strand.
GCCCTCGGCGGGGAGGGGCGGCGTGGCCGACATGCGGCGATGCTACCCGGTGCGCAGTACGCTCAGGCCGAAATGAGCGGCACGATCGGGGCGGTGATCCTTGCGGCCGGCGAGGGCCGGCGCTTCGGCGGGCGGAAGCAGCTCGCCGAGATCGACGGCCGGTCGATGCTCGAGCACGTGATCGAGCGTGCCACCGAGGCGGGGCTCGACCCGGTCGTCGCGGTGGTGCCAGTCTGGCTGACGCGTCCGGCGCGGATGGCCGACTCGCGGATCGGCTGGGTGCGCAACCCGTACCCGGAGCGCGGCATGAGCCACTCCCTGCGCCTCGGCTTCGCGGCCCTGCCGGCGACGGTTGGGGCAGCCGTCATCCTGCTTGGCGACCAGCCGACGATGCCGGGTGCGCACATCGCCGCGGTGATCGCGGCGCGCGGAGATCGCCCGCTCGTCGCGACCCGCGTTGACGGCCACGCAGCGCCGCCCGTGCTCGTGGAGGCGAGCCACTTCGACATCGTCCGGGCAGCCGGACGGGGACGAGGGCCTGCGGAGCCTGCTGGGCGCGCACCCGGAGTGGGTCCGGCACGTGGCCATCGCCGACCCGGCGCTCGACGTGGACACGCCAGCCGACCTCGACGCGCTCCGCGACCGCTAGAATCGGTCACATGTTCCATTCCGGCCGGCCCACGAGCGCCCGATGACGATCGAGCGCGTGACGGCCGCCGACGTGGCCGAGGACGAGCGAGCGCTCGAATCCACGGTGCGCCCGCGCCGGCTCGACGAGTTCGCCGGCCAGGACCGCGTGAAGGAGAACCTCGCGATCCTCATCGATGCCGCCCGGCACCGCGACGAGCCGGTCGACCACGTCCTCCTCTACGGGCCGCCGGGGCTCGGCAAGACGACGCTCGCGAATATCGTGGCGGCCGAGATGGGCGCCCAGATCCGCACCACCTCCGGTCCCGCAATCGAGCGCGCCGGCGACCTCGCCGCCATCCTCACCGGCCTCGGGAAGGGCGATGTCCTGTTCATCGACGAGATCCACCGCCTGAGCCATGCGGTGGAGGAGATCCTCTACCCGGCGATGGAGGACTACGCCCTCGACCTCGTGCTCGGCAAGGGACCCGGCGCGCGCACGGTGCGGCTCCAGATCGAGCACGTGACCGTGATCGGCGCCACCACCCGGGTGGGGAGCATCACCGGCCCGCTCCGCGACCGCTTCGGCGTGACGTACCGGCTCGACTACTACACGCAGCCGGAGCTCGAGCGCATCCTCCGCCGGTCGGCTGGACTGCTCGACGTGTCGCTTGCCGATGACGCGGCCGCGCTCGTCGCGCGCCGCTCGCGCGGCACGCCGCGCATCGCGAACCGCCTTCTCAAGCGGGTCCGTGACTACGCGCAGGTGCGCGGCGGCGGCGACGGAGCGGTCACCGCCGACCTGGCTGGCGACGCGCTCGGCCTGCTCGAGATCGACGACCGCGGCCTGGACGCGATGGATCGCCAGCTGCTGCGTGCGATGGCCGACCACCACGGCGGCGGGCCGGTCGGCCTCGCGACGATGGCCGCGACCGTGTCCGAGCCGATCGAGACGATCGAAGATGTGGTCGAGCCGTACCTCATGCAGATCGGCCTGCTGGCGCGGACGCCGCGCGGCCGGCAGCTCACGCCGGGGGGCTGGGAGCACCTCGGCCTCACGCCACCGTCGGGCGCGCCGGCATCGGTCCAGCCCGGCCTCTTCGACGCGTAGCCGGGCCGCGCGAAAAACTCCGTCACGGCGCCAGATCGCGGTCTACGATCCGCGCTGGCGCCACCGGGATCGCCCGGCGGGCCGCACGGAGGAGGTTCACGAGTGGTGGACACGACCGCCCAGCCCAGTGCCCGCAACGAGGAGCCGGCCGAGTCCGGGCTCGCGGGATTCTTCCACTTCCGGGAGCGGGGGACCGACTTCGGGACCGAGGTGCGCGCCGGCCTGACCACGTTCATGGTCATGGCGTACATCCTCTTCCTCAACGGCGCGATCCTGACCTCGGGATTCGACGCGATGGGGAAGGCGGATGCGCACTGGAACCTCGCCACGATCGCGGCAGGTACGGCGCTCGTGGCCGGCGTGATGACGATCGTCATGGGCGTCGTCGCGAACTACCCGTTCGCGCTCGCCGCGGGCCTCGGCATCAATGCCATCGTCGCCTTCTCGCTGACCGGCCGCGGACTCTCGGCGGCCGGCGCCATGGGCGTCATCGTCATCGAGGGTCTCCTCGTCACGATCGCCGTCCTCGCCGGCCTGCGGGAGGCGATCATGAACGCCGTCCCGGTCTCGCTGAAGCGGGCGATCGGCGTCGGCATTGGCCTGTTCATCCTGTTCATCGGCTTCGCCAACGGCGGGCTGATCAAGTCGAACGCGCCGGCGACCCTGGTCACCGTGTCGTTCCCGACCGAGCCCGCGCAGTGGGTCTTCCTCGCCGGCCTGCTGATCACCATCGTGCTCTACGTGATGCGGATCAAGGCCGCGCTCGTCATCAGCATCCTGCTCACCACGATCCTGGCCCTCCTCGTGGGAGTGGCGAAGATCCCCGCGGCGAGCGACCTCATCGCCACCCCGAAGTTCGACACCCTCGGCCAGTTCGACCTCGGCCAGGTATTCAGCGCGCTGCCGATCGTCACCGCCCTGCTCGTGATCTTCGCGATCATGCTCACCGACTTCTTCGACACGATGGGAACGGTCACCGGCGTCGCCGCCGAGGCGGGGCTCGCCCGCCCGGATGGGTCCGTGCCGGGCGTCGGGCGCGCACTCCTGGTCGACTCCCTCGCCGCGGTTGCGGGTGGGGCTGCGGGCGTGAGCTCGAACACCACGTACATCGAGTCGGCGGCGGGCGTCGCCGACGGCGGCAGGACAGGCCTCACCTCGGTGACCACGGGAGTGCTGTTCCTGCTCGCCATCCTGCTGTCGCCGATCGCGCTCATCGTGCCCTCGGCGGCCACCGCGCCGGCGCTCGTCCTCGTCGGCTACCTGATGTTCACGCTCATCAAGGACATCCCGGTGGCGGACGTGGAGGAGGGCCTGCCGGCGCTCCTCACGATGATCCTCATGCCGCTCACGTACGACATCACGGTCGGCATCGGTGCCGGCTTCATCAGCTGGGTGCTCATCAAGCTCGTCCGTGGCAAGACGAGCGAGATCCATTGGCTCATGTGGATCGTCGCGATCGCCTTCCTCGTCTTCTTCGCCCAGGACTGGATCACCAAGCTCATCGGCTGATCCGCCGAGCGCAGACCGATGGCGCCCGGCCGGGCCATCCGGCCGGGCGCTACGCTGTCCGGACCGATGGCCGATCCAACCGCCTCGTCGCGCCTCCGCGTCGACGACTTCGACTATGAGCTGCCCCCGTCGGCGATCGCCCAGGCGCCGGCCCAGCCAAGGGACGCCTCCCGCCTCCTCGTTCTCGATCGGGCCGCGTCGCGGCCCGGCCGGCCGGCCCTCAGCCACGCAACGTTCCGCGACCTCGGGGCGTGGCTCGACGCTGGCGATCTCCTCGTCGTGAATGACAGCCGCGTCATCCCGGCCCGCCTCCGGGGGACGCGCGCCGGCGGTGGCGCGGCCGAGGTGCTTGCGCTGCGGCCGACCGACGATGATCCGCTGGCCTGGCTGGCGCTCGTCCGGCCATCGCGCCGGCTGTCGGTCGGCGCCGTCGTCGAGGTCGGCAGCGGTGATCGCATCATCATCGGTTCGCGCCGCATGGACGGCACCCGGGTGGTGAGCTTCCAGCGCGACCCGCTGGCCGTGATGGCAGCGGCGGGCGAGATGCCGCTCCCCCCGTACATCCGCGACCGCTCCTCACCTGCTGATCGGTACCAGACCGTCTACGCAGAGCCGCCCGGCTCGGCGGCCGCGCCCACCGCCGGACTGCACTTCACGCCGGAGCTGCTCGGGTCGCTGGCGGACGCGGGAATCGGGCGCGCGGCGGTGACACTCCACGTCGGGCTCGACACGTTCCGGCCCCTGGAGGGAGCGTTCGTGGACGAGCACGCCATCCATCGCGAGTGGTACGAGGTGTCTGCCGTGACTGCGCAGGCCGTGGCGGCGACGCGCGCGGCCGGTCGCCGGGTGGTCGCGATCGGCACGACGAGCACACGGGTCCTGGAGACCGCGGCCCGCGACGCTGCCCCAGCGGGCTGGAGCGACCTGTACATCACGCCGCCGTTCGCCTTCGCTGCGGTCGGTGCGCTGGTCACGAACTTCCACCTGCCGCGGAGCTCGCTGCTGCTCCTCGTGACCGCCTTCGTCCAGCACGGGATGCCCATCGGGACGGAGGCCCTCCAGGCACGCGACACGCTCGTCGCGGCCTACCGCGAGGCGCTGGCGACCGGGTATCGGTTCTTCAGCTTCGGGGACGCGATGCTCATCCGGTGAGCGCGGTCAGCGGTGAAGCGGGCCCCGCAGGCCGAGCGGATCGCCGTCGCGCGGATCGGCCGCGCCGGCCTCCTCGCCTCCGCCCAGCTCCCCGAGGTTCAGGACCTCCTCCTCGTCCTCGCCACCGGAGCCGTTGACGGCGCTCGGCGGTGCGGTCGGTCGGCGGAACGGGCCGATGGGCAGCCCGATGCCGCGCTCGCGGGGCCGTGGCGGCTCGACCCCGTTGGATCCGTCGGCCGCGGGCGAGGCGGCCACGGCGGCGGCAGCTGGCGCGTCATCACGGAGCGGGGCGTCCTCGTGCGCCGGGGCCTCTGCCGCGGGAGCGTCATCGCTCGCCGGCGTGTCGTCGGCCGCTGACTGCTCGTCGACCCCTTCCTGCTGCTCGTCCGCACCCGAATCAGATGTGGCGTTCCAGATCGGCTCCGGCGCGTTTGCGGCCTCGTCGTCGACAGGCGCGGCGTCATCCATGCCGTCGGCCGCCGTCGTCACCGCCGCGTCGTCCCCGGGCGGCTCATCCTGTTCATCCGGCGTTGTCGTCTCGGGACGCTGCGCGTCGCCGCTCGTGTCGGTCGCACGCTCGGCCATCGATGCCGGCTCTGCAGCCGAGGCGGCTGGCACGTCGCGCTCGACCTCGAAGGCGGGTGTCGGCGGCATCGGCCGCAGCGCCCGCGGCTCGGGAGAAGGCGCGGGCGTGACTGCCATCGGGGGCGGCACCGCGGGACGCCCGGTCGGCGCGACCATCTCGACGTCGGTGCCGGCCTCGGGCGGGACGGGCGGGGTGACCGCCGGGACCACCCTGAGCGGCTCGCGTCGGACGGGAACCTCCTCCTGCGCGGCCTGCCAGCCGGCCGGCTCGGCCATCACCGCGCACACCTTGGCGATGTCGCAGAGTGCCGCGCCCAGCTCGGGCGCATCGGTCTCCGCCTCGAAGCCGGGTCGGGCGAGCCGCAGCCACCACCGCGTGCGGTGCTCGAGCGCCCAGACGCGATACGTCTCGCTTCGCAGGTCGACGCCGCGGACCGCCTGCCACGGCCAGAGGCGGGCGGTGAAGCCGTAGCGCGCGGACGATCCGCCACGGGGCGCGTACCAGCCGTCGATGAGGCCGACCTCGGTCGCGACCAGCACGCGGCGCTCCTCATCCTGCCCGCGCTGCGGGTCGACCGCGTAGAGCGCGATCTCGTCGACGCCAAGCGTCGCGAGCTGCGCCACGATCCATTCCCGGAGCTCGTCGTTCAGGTAGGGCATCCGCGGCCATTCGGCCATCCGTACCACGACCGTACCTCGTGCGAGATGGGAAAGCCTATCCTCTCGCCGATGACTGCGCATCCCCCCAATTTCGCGGATGCGCCCCGTGCGCCGATCCGCTTCAGCTCTCGCCCGACCGCCGTGGGGCGGGCTCGCCTGGGACGCCTGGAGACCGCCCACGGCGTCATCGACACGCCGCAGTTCATGCCGGTCGGGACGCAGGCCACGGTCAAGGCGTTGACGCCCGGCGACCTTCGTCGCGCCGGCGCGCAGATCGTCCTCGGCAACACCTACCACCTCAGCCTGCGGCCGACCGCGGAGCGCATCGCGCGCCTCGGCGGCCTCCACGCCTTCATGGGCTGGGACGGACCGATCCTGACCGATTCAGGCGGCTTCCAGGTCTTCAGCCTCGCCGACCGGCGCCGCGTCGACGACGACGGCGTCACGTTCGCGAGCCACCTCGACGGGACCGAGCATCGGCTGACGCCGGAGCGGGCGATCGAGATCCAGGAGCTGCTGGGCAGCGACATCGCGATGGTCCTCGACGAGCTCGTCGACCCGGCGCTTCCGGCACCGGGGGTCCAGGTGGCCATGCAGCGGACGCACCGCTGGGCCGCACGCTGCCTGGCAGCGCGCACGCGGCCCGAGATGGCGCTGTTCGGCATCGTGCAGGGCGGTGTCGACCCGGCCCTGCGGGCAGCGTCGGCGCGTGCCGTCGCCGAGATGCCGTTCGACGGCCTGGGCATCGGCGGGCTGTCGGTGGGGGAGTCGAAGGCGGAGATGGCCGCGACCCTCGACATCGTGGCCGAGGCGCTGGGCGACGACGCACGGCCGCGGTACCTGATGGGCGTCGGATCGCCCCTCGACTTCTTCGTCGCGGTTGAGCGGGGCATCGACCTGTTCGACTCCGTGCTGCCGACCCGGGTCGCCCGCAACGGGCAGCTGTGGACGACCGAGGGGCGCCTCAATCTGCGGAACGCGCGGTTCCAGGACGACCCGGGACCGGTCGACCCGACCTGTCGCTGCGAGGCCTGCACGAACCACTCGCGCGCCTACCTGGCGCACCTCTTCCGGGCCGACGAGCTGCTCGCGTATCGCCTCGCATCGGTCCACAACGTCACCTATACTCTGTCGCTGATGGCGAACATCCGTTCGGTGTTGGCCGACGGATCGTTCGACTCGCTGCGCGACGACGTCGCCGCTCACTATCAGCGCGAACCGGGCGGTTCGCTAAGCCGCCGGTAACGGCCCGATAAGGCCCCCGGCGCAGGATGCGGAGGCCTCGGCCGGCCACCGGCAGATGGAGGATCGAGCCAGATGGGGAGCCGAAATCGACCTCGCCACCAGGAGAAGCGCAAGCCGAAGGGCGGCGTCAAGGCGGCGAAGCAGCCACCGGCAGCCCCGGCGTACGAACCGCCGATGTCCGTCGAGGTGATCAAGCCCCGGCGCAAGCCGCGCAGCGAGGAGCCGGACGCGGAGGAGTGACCCCCTCGCCGCCGGCGCAGACGATGGAAGGAGCCAACTGACCCATGGACGCCCCGGCGGCCACCGCCCAGGCCCCCACCCCGGCCCAGAAGAACGGTGAGAAGAGCGGCGAGCGCAGTCGCGCCGTCGACGCGGCCATCCTGCAGATCGAGAAGCAGTTCGGCCGTGGCGCGATCATGCGCCTCGGGGACCGTGACGCCCAGAACGTCGAGGCGATCTCGACCGGCTCGGTGGCGCTCGACCTGGCGCTCGGCGTCGGCGGGGTGCCGCGCGGCCGGATCACGGAGATCTACGGCCCGGAGTCCAGCGGCAAGACGACGCTCTGCTACCACGTCATCGGCAACGCCCAGGCGCACGGCGGCGTGGCCGCCTTCATCGACGCCGAGCATGCCCTCGACCCGGGCTACGCCAAGAACGTCGGCGTCAACGTGGACGACCTGCTCGTCAGCCAGCCGGACACCGGGGAGCAGGCGCTGGAGATCGCCGAGACGCTGATCCGCTCCGGCGGCGTCGACGTCGTCGTCATCGACTCGGTGGCCGCGCTCGTGCCGCGGGCGGAGATCGAGGGCGAGATGGGGGACAGCTTCGTCGGGCTGCAGGCACGGCTCATGAGCCAGGCGCTGCGCAAGCTGACGGGAGCTGTCAACCGCTCGAAGACGGCCCTCGTCTTCACGAACCAGCTGCGCGAGAAGATCGGCGTCATGTTCGGCAACCCCGAGACGACGCCGGGCGGGAAGGCCCTGAAGTTCTACGCCAGCGTGCGGATGGACATCCGCCGCATCGAGACGCTGAAGACCGGGACCGATGCGATCGGCTCGCGGACGCGCGTCAAGGTCGTCAAGAACAAGGTCGCCTCGCCGTTCCGGATCGCCGAGTTCGACATCATGTACAACGAGGGCATCAGCCGCGAGGGCGGCCTGCTCGACGTCGGGATCGCGGCCGGCGTGCTCGCCAAGACGGGAGCCTGGTTCAACTACGGCGACACGCGCCTTGGCCAGGGCCGTGAGAACGCGCGCGACTTCCTGAAGACGAACCCCGAGATCGCCAACAGGATCGAGGACGAGATCCGCGGCAAGGTGGCGAGCATCGACGTCGGCGTCGAGGGCATCAGCGAGGCGGAGTGACCCCGGCCGGCGAGCCCGAGCGGCTCGCGCGCCGCGCAGTCGAGTGGGCGGCGGCGCGCGTGGGCGACGCGTCGTATGCGATGCGCTGCCTTGCCTTCGTCGAGGACGCCTACGAGCAGCCGAACGGGATCGAGGTCTCCGGCGGATCGTCGGCCGCCGAATCCGCCGCGCAGTACGGGACGCACGCCTACGACCCGTCCTCGCCGCCGCCCGCCGGCGCGCTCGTCTTCTACGCCTGCGCCGGCCGCGCGAACGGCACGGTGGTGAGCTGGGGCCACGTGGGTCTCGCCTGTGGAGACGGGCGCGTCATCCACGCCTGGGATCGGGTGCGCATCGACGACGCCGTCGCGGTCGAGCGCCTCAGCCCGCGCTCCGGCTGGTCGGCGCCGACCCTGCTCGGCTGGACGGCGCCGCCCGCCGTCCTGCGTGGCCACCGCGCCCGTGACTGGGGCGCGGCCGGCGATGCCTGACCGGCCGCCTCGGGCTCCGAAGGAGGCTCCCGGCCCACGCAGGCGCTCGAGATCGCGGCTCGTTTCCTCGGCACCCGGCCACGGACGCGATGGGAGGTCGCGCGCCGACTCGCCCGCGCCGGTGCCAGCGGAGAGGTGACCGAGACGACGCTCGAGCGGCTTGCAAAGCTCGGGCTGGTGGACGATGCCGACTTCGCGCGCTGGTGGCACGGACAGCGTGACCGGCACAGCCCCCGCGGGCGCCGGATGCTGGAGGCGGAGCTGCGGGCGAAGGGCGTGCCGCGCGAGGTGATCGAGCTGCTGCGCGACGCCGAGCCGGACCGCGGACCGGATGACGCGGCGCTCCCGGCGACCGAGGACGAGCGTGCTGCGGTCGCGCTCGAGGCGCACCTGCGTGGACGACCACTGCCGATGGACCCGAAGGCGCTGCAGCGGGTCGGCATGTTCCTCATGCGCCGGGGCTTCGACCCGGCGGTCGCGCGCTCCGCGATCCGGGCCCGCATCATCGCCGAGGGCGAGGTCGACGAGCTGCCAGATGCCGAGGACCAAGCCGCGCCCTACGGCTGAGGCCGGAGACCCGCTAGGCTAGCCGCCATGCGCTACGCCCTCATGTCGGAGCCCCAGCAGGGGCTCGCCTACGCCGAGATCCTGGCCCTCGCCCGGGCCGTTGAAGCCGCGCCGGCCCTCGGCGCGTACTTTCGCTCTGACCACTACGGGTCGTTCCCGGGGCCCGGCGACCAGCCCACGACCGACGCATGGGCGACGCTCGCCGGCCTTGCCCGTGAGACGTCGCGGATCGGTCTCGGGACCTTGGTGAGCCCGGTCACCTACCGCCTGCCCGGCAACCTGGCGAAGGTCGTTGCGACGGTCGACGAGATGAGCGGCGGCCGGGTCGAGCTGGGGCTCGGCGCCGGCTGGCACGAGCGGGAGCACGCCGCTCACGGCTTCGCGTTCCCGCCGCTCCCTGAGCGCTACGACATGCTCGAGGAGACGCTCGCCATCGTCCACGGGCTATGGCGCGAGCCGGATGGATGGTCCTTTGACGGCGCCTACTGGCAGGTCCGCGATGCCGCGTTTCGAGCGCGCCCGGAGGGCGGACCCGGGCGCCCGCACCCACCGCTCATCCTCGGCGGCGAGGGGGGTCCGCGCTTCGCCGCACTCGCAGCTCGTTACGCGGACGAGGTGAACATCGTGTCGGCCACCCCGGAGCGCGTGCGGCGTGCCTACGCGCGCGTTCGGGAGGCCTGCGCCGAGATCGGGCGCGACCCGGGCGAGCTGACCTACTCCGCGATGACCGGCTTCCTGGTGGCCGCGACCGAGGCCGACCTCGCGCAGCGCATCCGGGACCAGATCGCGTTCACCGCGGAGGGTGCGTCGGACGGCGCGACCGACGCGGAAGCGTGGCTGGCGGAGCGCCGAACGCGGTGGGTGATCGGTACGCCGGACGAGGCGCGCGCGCGCATCGAGCTGCTCGCCGAGGCTGGCGTCGAGCGCCTCATGCTCCAGGATTTCCTGCCGCGCGACCTCGACCTGGTGGCCGACATCGGGCGGATCGTGGCCGGCTAGTCGCCCGGCGGGCGCGCCCGTCGATCTGCGCTACACTCCGACCTTCGGGGTCCGGCCCGACCGGAGCCCACGCAACGCCGACCTGACCGATGCGCCGCTCGCGGCGCGCAGACACTGCCCATCCGGGGCTCCATCGACGGGAGGGAGCCGATGCCTGATCCGCTCGTCGCCATCGTGGCGATCATCGCGCTGCTCGCCGGCGTGACGCTGGGGTACGTGGGGCGTCGCATCGTCGCCTCGAACGCGGTCAAGCACGCTGACTCGTACGCCGCCCGCATCGTGGCCGAGGCGCGGGCCAAGCAGAAGGAGATCGTCCTCGAGGGGAAGGACGAGGCGCTCACCATCCAGCGCACCGCGGAGGAAGAGGCACGCGCGAAGCGCGCCGATCTCCAGCGCCAGGAGCGGCTCCTCCTCGACCGGGCCGAGTCGCTCGACCGCAAGCTCGAGGGCCTCGAGCGCCGCGAGGAGGCGTTCGAGCTGCGGCAGCGGGACGTCGAGGCGGAGCGCGCGCGCCTCGCCGAGCTCCAGGAGCGGCAGCTCGCGGAGCTCGAGCGCGTCGGCGGCCTGTCGGTGGCAGAGGCACGCGAGCGCCTCATCGGCCAGATCGTCGACGAGGCGCAGGCAGAGGCCGCGCACCGTGTGCGCGAGATCGAGCGCCATGCGACCGAGGAGGGGGAGGAGCGCGCCCGCCGCGTGCTGACCACGGTCATGCAGCGCATCGCCTCCGAGCACACCTCCGAGGCGACGGTCACCGTCGTTCAGCTCCCGAACGAGGAGATGAAGGGCCGGATCATCGGGCGCGAGGGGCGCAACATCCGGGCGCTGGAGCAGGCGACCGGCGTCGACCTGATCATCGACGACACGCCGGAAGCCGTCGTCCTCTCCGGCTTCGACCCGGTTCGCCGCGAGGTGGCCCGCATGACGCTCACCAAGCTCATGAGCGACGGCCGCATCCACCCGGGTCGGATCGAGGAGACGGTCGCCAAGTGCCGGGCCGAGATCGAGGTCGTCATGCGCCAGGCCGGCGAGCAGGCCGCGTACGACGCGGGCGTGCCGGGCCTGCACCCGGAGCTGATCAAGCTCCTCGGCCGGCTGAAGTACCGCACCAGCTACGGCCAGAACGTGCTCGACCACTGCATCGAGACCGCGCGCCTCTCCGGCCTGCTGGCCGCCGAGATCGGGGCGAACATCAACGAGAGCAAGAAGGGCGGCCTGCTCCACGACATCGGCAAGGCGGTCGACCACGAGGTGGAGGGACCGCATGCCGCGATCGGCGGCGACATCGCCCGCCGCTACGGGGTCAATGCCGTGGTCTGCAACGCGATCGCCGCGCACCACCAGGAGGTGGAGCAGGAGAGCACGGAGGCGACGGTCGTCCAGATCGCCGATGCCATCAGCGCCTCGCGACCCGGCGCGCGGGGGGAGAGCCTCGACAACTACGTGAAGCGCCTCGACGACCTGCAGCAGATCGCGCTCAGCTTCCCGGGGGTCGAGCGCTGCTACGCGATCCAGGCGGGGCGCGAGATCCGGATCCTGGTCCGCCCGGAGGATATCGACGATCTCGCGTCCAGCCGCCTGGCGCGCGACGTCGTGCGCAAGATCGAGGATGAGCTCCAGTACCCCGGCCAGATCAAGGTGACGGTCATCCGCGAGACGCGCGCGGTCGACTACGCCAGGTGAGCCGCACCCCGGCGGGGCTGCGCGTCCTGCTGATCGGCGACATCATCGGCAAGCCGGGGCGGGTGGCCGTTGCCCACGCCCTGCCGGACCTGCGCGCTGAGCTGGAGGTCGACCTCGTCGTCGCCAACGGCGAGAACGTGGCCGCCGGCATGGGCCTCACCCCATCCCTCGCCGAGGAGCTGCTGCGAAGCGGGATCGATGTCATCACGAGCGGCAACCACATCTGGGACAAGCGCGAGATCTACGACTACCTGGACGGGGATCGCCCCGTCCTGCGTCCGCTGAACTACCCTCACGACGCGCCCGGTCGCGGCTGGACCGTCGCGCACGCCGCCGACGGGACCGAGGTGGCGGTGATCAATGTCATGGGCCGGGTGTTCATGAACCAGCTCGACTCGCCGTTCGCGGCCATGGACACCCTGCTCGACGAGGCCGCCGAGCCGCTGCCGCCGGTTCGCATCGTCGACTTCCACTGCGAGATCACCTCCGAGAAGAACGCGATGGGCTGGTACCTCGACGGCCGGGTGACCGGGGTCGTCGGCACCCACACCCACGTCCCCACCGCAGATGCACGGCTGCTGCCGAAGGGGACGGCCTACATCAGCGACATCGGCATGACCGGGCCGCGGGACTCGATCATCGGCTTCGCGATCGAGACGGTGCTGCCACGCTTTACCCAGCACCTGCCGACCCGCTTCCAGGTCGGCACCGGGCCGGTGAGCCTGAACGCCGTGCTGATCGAGGCCGATCGCGCCACCGGCAGGGCCCTCGGCATCACGCAGGTCCAGCGGCTCGTCGAGGTCGACTAGACCGATGCGGACGCCGCCGCCGGCGCCGCCGATCCTCGCCATCGTCGGTCCGACCGCGGTGGGCAAGACCGATCTCGCTCTCGCCGTCGCGCGGGAGCTGCCCGTCGAGATCCTCGTCGCCGACTCGCGGCAGGTGTATCGGGGCCTGGATATCGGAACTGCCAAGCCCGATGCGGCGGCGCGCGCCGCCGTCCCGCACCATCTGCTCGACCTCGTGGCTCCCGATGCGCGCTTCACCGTCGCCGACTGGCTGGCCGCCGCACGCCCGGTCGTGACGGCGGTGGGGGAGCGGGGCCGGCTGCCGCTGCTGGTCGGCGGCACCGGGCTCTATGTCACCGCCCTGATCGACGGCTACCAGCTCGCACCCGGCGGCCATGACCCCGCGCTTCGGGCCCAGCTCGACGCGCGCCTCGCCCGCGAGGGGCTGCCAGCACTGGCGGCCGATCTGGCGCACGGCGACCCGCAGCACGCCGCCGCGATCGACCTCCGCAACCCGCGCCGCGTGGTGCCCGCCCTCGAGCGCGTGCTGCTCGGCACCAGCCGAGGTGCGGCGCGGCCGTACCCCGGCCGGGTGACGATCATCGGGCTGCGGCGGCAGCCGGCGGTGCTGGCAGCGCGGATCGCAGCTCGCGCGACTGCGATGTTCGACGATGGGCTGCTGCGGGAGGTAGCCGCGCTCCGGGAGGGCGGGTACGGGGCCGGCATGCGGTCGCTCGACTCGCATGGCTACCGGGAGGCCGTCCGCCTGCTGGCGGGGGAGTGGGGACCGGAGGAGGCGCTCGCCTCGACCATCCTGCGCACGCGCCGCTACGCACGGCGCCAGGTGGCGTGGTGGCGCCGCGACCCGCGCGTCCGGTGGCTCGACGCCGGGGATGGCGCTGCGGACGACCCGGCGCTGGTCGCCGCCGCGCTCGCCATCGCGGCGGGGGAGTGATTCAGCCGACCGACAGCCCGATCGACTGCCGCCAGGCCGCGACCCCTACGAGCTCCTCGTCCCCGCGGCGCGGCCGTGGGAGCTCCCCGTTGCGGCCGCGGACCGGGAAGGCGGGCAGCGGCGCGGGCCGTCCGAGCAGGTAGCCCTGCCCGGCGCGGACGCCGAGCGTCGCCACCTGGGCGACCTGCTCGGGGTGCTCGAGACCCTCGGCGATGACGAGCGCGTCGGTCTGGGTCGCGAGGCCCACCACCGAGCCGATGACGGCATTCGAGGGCGCGCCCGGCCCGCTGCGCTGGACGAGGCTGAGGTCGACCTTCAGGACGTCGAAGCGCACCTGTGCCAACAGGCGGAGGCCGGCGTTGCCCGCGCCGAGGTCGTCGGCGGCGAAGCGGATGCCGTGCCGCCGGAAGGCGTCGAACTTCACCCGCGCCGCGTCGGGGTCGTGCAGCGGACGGTGCTCGGTGAGCTCGATGACGAGGTGATCGGCCGGGAAGCCGTGGCGCTGGAGGATCGAGAGGACCGTGCCCGTCCCGAACTCCGGCGCCTCGACGGTCTGGGCCGACACGTTGACGCTGAGGAAGTACGCATCGGGCAGGTCGCGGGCGCCGCCGATGATCACGTCGAGGCAGGCGAGATCGAGGTCGACGATGTGGCCAGTGGCGTCGGCCGCCCCGAACAGGTCGCCAGGCCCGGTGAATGGGATCCCCTCCGCCGGCCGGATGAGCCCCTCGTAGCCGAGGATCGTCGAGGTGGCCAGCTCCACCACCGGCTGGTACACGGGGCGCAGCTGATGCCGGCTGATCACCTCGGCGATGGAGGCGAGCTGCTCGGCGGGGAGCGTCGGGGCAACGCTGCCTTCACCCGGCGCGTACCGCACCACCTCGGTCCGCCCGGCGCGCTTCGCCTCGTACAGCGCGGCGTCGGCCTGCAGGTACAGCTGCTCGCGGTTCGCCGCCAGGGCGGGCATCGCCGACACGCCGGCCGAGAACGAGATCGGCTCGTCGCCGAGCTCACGCAGGACGGGCTGGAGCGCGCTCACGAGCAGCCGGCGCGCGACCACCCAGGCGCCCTCGGCATCGGTGTGCGGAAGGAGGATGGCGAACTCGTCGCCACCGATGCGGAAGGATCGGTCGGGACGGCGGACCGAGAGCTCGAGCAGCCGCCCGAAGCGGGCGAGCACCTTGTCGCCGGCAGCGTGGCCGTGGGTGTCGTTCACGGCCTTGAAGCCGTCGAGGTCGATGAGGACGAGCGAGAGCGGCACCTCGTAGCGCTGCGACGCCTCGGACAGCCGATCGAGCTCCTCCTGGAAGGACCGATGGTTGCCGAGCTTCGTGAGCGGATCCTGGAGGGCCTCGGCGACGGCGACCTCGTACGCGACCTGGAGCTCTTCGCGCGAGCGCTTCAGTGGGGCGATCGCGAGGTGGACGAGCCCGACCCCGATCGCCATCGCCATGACGAGCGCCAGGCCATCGGCGAGCATCGGCCGATCAGGGAGGAACGCAGCGCCGGCCACCCGGCTCGAAAGGCCGGCGACGACCGCGACGGCCACCGCGCCCGCGACGCGGAGCGTCAGCGGAAGGTGGGGTCGCGCTCCGGGATCGCTTGCTTCGTCCTGCAATGTGGCACCTTCAGGCCGTGACCCCCGGGGCTGATGCGGACAGCGAACCACAGCAGACCACCCCGGCGCAGTAGGCGAAAGGTACCGCTCCCGCTACCATGAACCGAACACATGTCCGAACGCAGCACGACCATCGATCTCACCACGCCCGATGAGCGCGCCTTCCTGATCGGCCTCGACCGGCCCGGCGACGAGCGCTGGCCGGTGCGCCGCAGCTTGGCCGAGCTCGAGGCGCTGGCCGAGACCGCCGGGGCCGCGGTGGTGGGTAGCGCCTTCCAGCGCCGGCCGTCGCCGGACCCGCTCTGGTACTTCGGCAAGGGTCGCGCGGCCGAGCTCGTCGACGAGAAGGCGGCGAGCGACTTCAACACCCTTGTCGTCGACGACGAGCTGAGCCCGAACCAGCAGCGGAACCTGGAGCGTCTGCTCGACTGCAAGGTGCTGGATCGGTCGGCGCTGATCATCGATATCTTCGCGCAGCGCGCCCGGACCAAGGAGGGGCGGCTCCAGGTCGAGCTGGCGGGGCTCGAATACCACCTGCCGCGCCTCACCAGGATGTGGACGCACCTGTCGCGCACGCGCGGCGGAATCGGCACGCGCGGCGGTCCCGGCGAGACGCAGCTCGAGACCGACCGCCGCCTCATCGGCGAGCGGATCCAGCGCCTCAAGCGCGAGCTGGGCGACGTCAAGCGCCATCGCGCCACCGCGTCGCGCCGCCGCGATGCGTCGGAGATCGCCAGCGTGGCGCTCGTCGGCTACACGAACGCCGGCAAGTCCACGCTCCTGAACCAGCTTGCCGCGGCGGATCTGTATGCCGCCAACCAGCTGTTCGCGACCCTCGACCCGACGAGCCGCCAGGTGACGCTGCCGACCGGCCAGAGGATCGTCGTGTCCGACACGGTGGGCTTCATCAACAAGCTGCCACACCACCTCGTCGACGCCTTCCGGGCAACCCTGGAGGAGGTCCTGCGCGCCGATCTCCTGCTCGAGGTCGTCGACGCGGCCGATCCCAGCTTCGTCGGCCAGCAGGCGGCGGTGCAGACGGTGCTCGACGAGCTCGGCGCCGGCGCCACGCCACGGATCACCGTCTACAACAAGGTCGACCTGCTCGACGCCGACCTGCGGGCCGACGCGCAGCTGCCTTACGACGACCGCGTGGCGTTCGTGAGCGCCCGAACTGGCGAGGGGACGGACGAGCTGCTGCAGCGAATCGCGGACGCGCTGCGAGGCGCCATGGTGCCCGTCGACGAGGTCGTGCCGTACGAGCGCGGCGAGCTGGTGGCCCGGGCGCGCACGGCGGGGGACGTGACCGAGGGCTACACGGAGGGCGGGATCCGGGTCTCCGGGCACCTGCCGGCGTCCATCGCCGGCGAGCTCACCGCCGCGAGCGCCGCGGGGCGACGCTCAGACGCGGAGCGATCCGTCCCGAGCTGAGATGACGACCTTGCCGCGCGTTGCCGCCGCACCGCGGCGCGGCAGGACGGCGCGCAGGCCGATGCCGGCGTAGAGCCAGGCAACCGCCGGCACGAGCATCGCGCCGTAGCCGCGCAGGAGCGCGCCGACCTCGCCAGGCACGAGGATGCCGCCGGCGAGTGCGGCGGCGGCGAGCGCCACGCCTACGGCACCGAGGCGCGCGAGTCCGGTTCGTGGTCGCATGCCGCCATGCTGCGGCACCCCGGCGGTGGTGGCCATCCGACTTCGGGGTGCGCCTGGCGCACCGATGGTCATGTCGTCTCGCGAGTCCGGCTACTCAGACGGTCGCTTCCGCAAAGATATGTTATGTGATGTGGACGATGCGACCCGGGGACCCCGATTGGCACCGGGGATGCGATAGCGACGCTCGACAGCAGGCCGCAGAACCGGCCCGGTTCCCCACAGGAGGCACGCCGCCATGACCTACCGACGTGAAACCGTGACGACCGAACAGGTCGTCGAGACGCCGGCCACCGAGCCCGCGCCGCCGCCGAGCCCGACCAGCGTGAACATCAACGTCCCGCCGGAGGCCGGCACGACCGTTGACGACCCGAGCGCCCGTGTGACGGTCGACGATGGCCCGACCGAGGTGAATATCGCCTGAGCCGCTAGGTTCGGGCAGGCTCCGCGGCCCCGACGGCCGGCTTCACGGCGACGACGTTCGTGGCCGGCACCGGGCGGCTGATGCCCTTGAGCTCGAGCTCGCCGAGCGACTCGACCTCGACGAGGTGCTCGATCATGGCATGCGCGCGCTGGCTGAGCAGGATCTGGTTCGCCTCGGCCTTGCTGCTCAGGCGCGAGGCCAGGATCACGACGTTGCCGATGGCCCCGTAGTCGTAGCGGCCCTCGAAACCGATGCGGCCGAGCGTCGCGTACCCGACCGCGATCCCGACGCCGAAACCGAGCTCGTAGCCGCGCTTGCGCCACGAGCCCGACAGCGGCTCGAATCGCTCGCGCATGGCGGTCGCCATGCGCACGGCGCGCTCCACGTGATCGTCCTGGAGCACGGGGTCGTTGAAGAAGATCATCACGCCGTCACCGGCGAAGTGCTCGAGCGTGCCGCCGTACTCGATGATCGCGGCGCCCATCATGCGGTGGTACTCGCCGAGCACGCCCAGCATCTCCTCCGGATCGGCAGCCTCGGCGAAGGCCGTGAAGCCGCGAAGGTCGCAGAACGCGACCGTGATCTGCCGCCGGTGGCCGGCCAGCAGCCCCTCGCCCTCGTCCGACGAGATGAGCGTCGCGATCTGGGGTGAGAGGAAGCGGCTGAGCTCGGTCTTCTGCCGCTCGATGGTCTCCGTGAGCGCCCGCTGGCGTTCCAGGTACTCGCGCTCGAGGTCGGCCAGGTGCTTCGCCGCCAGCGAGGCGCTGATCCGCGCGTCGAGGATGCGGGGGTTGATCGGCTTCGTGAGGTAGTCGGTCGCGCCCAGCTCGATGCAGCGCACCACGCTGTCGAGCTCCTCGACGCCGGACACGATGATCACCGGGATGCGGCGGATCGCCTCGTCGGCCTTCATGGCGGCGAGCGTCTCGTAGCCGTCCATCTCCGGCATCATCACGTCGAGCAGGACGAGGTCGATCGCGCTCGGGCGCGTGCGCAGGAGTTCCAGCGCGAGCAGGCCGTTCTCGGCCTCCAGCGCCTCGATCCCGAGGGCCGCGAGCTGACGGACGAGGACGAGCCGGTTGACGAGGCTGTCGTCGACGACGAGCGCCCGGCCGGGGCCGTTCATCCCTCCGTATCTCCCGCCACCCAGGCGCGCAGCGCGGCGGTGCCCGTCTCCCAATCGGCGTGCAGTGTCGCCACCGCCTCGTTCACCGAGCCGTCGAGGGCGCCGGAGCGACCGGCCATCTCGAGCTCGCGCGCCGCGGCCGCCAGCCGCTGCAGCCCGAGCGTCGCGCTGCTCGACTTCAGCGTGTGGGCCGGGCGAACCATGGCATTCGCATCCCCTGCCGCGGCCGCCTCGTCGATGGCGCCGAGCTGGATCGGCGCATCGGTCAGATAGGCATCGACGAGCTCGGCCACGAACGCGTGGTCGCCGCCGACCGAGGTCAGCAGCTCGTCCATGACCACCGGATCGAGGGTTGCGAGGTCAGCGTCGCGCACGTCGTGCTCCCTTCCGCCTGGCTGGTGCCCCCGTCCCGCTCCTGGCCGCCGCACTCGGCGTCCGCTCGAGGGCACCGGAGAGCTCCGCCGGCCGGATCGGCTTGCTGATGTAGTCGTTCATCCCCGCCGCGATGCAGGCCTCCCGGTCGCCGGCCATCGCGTTCGCGGTCATCGCCACGATCCACAGCGGCCGATCGGGCCAGCGTGCGCGAATCTCGCGCGTGGCACCCAGTCCGTCGAGCGCCGGCATCTGCACGTCCATGAGAACGACGTCGTACGGCTCACGCTCGACCGCCTCGACCGCCTCACGGCCGTCGGTCGCGAGGTCAGCCGTGTAGGACAGCTGGGCGAGGAGGCGGACGGCGAGCTTCTGGTTCACCGGGTTGTCCTCCGCCAGCAGGATCTTCAGGGGGTGGCGTTCGCCGAGCGGGCGCTCGTCACCGTTGCGGGCCGCCTCGCCCGCGAGCAGCGGCCGCGTCACGCTGCCGCCGAGCAGGACGGTGGCGACGGTGTCGTGCAGCGCGGATGGCTTGACCGGCTTCGCCAGCCACGCCGCCACGCTGGCGCCCTCGCGCTCGCGCAGACCGATCGACGACAGGATGACGATCGGCATGTCGCGCTTCTTGCCGTTCGACCCGAGCTCGCCGATCTTCTCGGCCAACTCGAGGCCGTCGAGGTCGGGCATGAGCAGATCGAAGAGGGCGATCTCGAACCGCTCGCCGCGCCGCACCCAGTCGAGCGCCTCGAGCGGGGAGCCGGTCTCGCGCGGGACCATCCCCCACCGGGCGGTCTGGGCGACGAGGATGCGCCGATTCGTGGCGTTGTCGTCGACGATGAGCACCGAGCGCCCACTGAGGTCGGCCTCGATGCGCTGGGGGCGCGACGGCGCCACCGAGCCCGCGGCCGCCACGGGCATCCGGACGACGAGGTGGAAGGTGCTCCCCTCCCCCGCCGCGCCGCTGCTCTCCGCCTCGAGCGAGCCGTCCATGAGCTCCGCCAGGCGCCGGCTGATGGCGAGCCCCAGCCCCGTGCCGCCGTAGCGGCGCGCGATCGAGGCGTCGACCTGGCTGAACGACTGGAACAGCTTGCTCATCGCGGCCGGTGGGATGCCGATGCCGGTGTCGCGGACGTCGATCCGGATCTCCCACTGCCCGGGCCCGCGCCGGGAGCGGCCCTCGAGCTGCGTCCCGCCCACCGTGACGACGACCTCGCCGCGCTCGGTGAACTTCACCGCGTTCGAGAGGAGGTTGAGGAGCATCTGGCGCAGCCGGCCGGCGTCGCCGACGAGGGCGACCGGCAGGTCCTCGTCGACCGCGTAGACGAGCTCGAGGCCCTTCTTCGAGGCCGTCGGGGCGAGGATGTCGAGCGACGCCTCGATCGCCTCGCGCAGGATGAACGGTGACGCGTCGAGCTCGACGCGCCCGGCCTCGATCTTCGAGAAGTCGAGCACGTCGTTGATGATCGTCAGCAGCGCGTCACCCGAGGTGCGGATCGTCTCGGCGAACTCGCGCTGCTCGTCCTCGAGCGGCGTGTCGAGGAGGAGGCCGCTCATGCCGATGACCGCGTTGAGCGGCGTCCGGATCTCGTGGCTCATCGCCGCCAGGAAGCTGCTCTTCGCCTCGTTCGCCTGCTCGGCCGCGTCGCGCGACTCCTGGGCGTCGGCGAAGAGACGCGCGTTCTGGAGCGCGATCGCGGCCTGCTGCGACATCCGCTCGAGGAAGCTCAGGTCGCCGCTGGTGAAGGCGGCGCTGCCCTCGCCGCGCCACACGGCCAGGATGCCGGCCACCTTGCCGCGGATCGTGAGCGGCGCGGCCATCAGCCGGTCGCTCTCGTCGTCATCGGTCCCCTCGATCGTGACCGCGCGTGGGTCCTGCCACGGATGGTTCACGACCTCCGCCGTGCCGGTGACCGCGATGTCGCCGATGATGCCCTCGCCGCGCGTGATCGCGTCGGCCCGAATGCTGTCCGCGATCTCACCGATCGCCACCGTCGCGCGGAACGTTTCCCCGTCCGCATCGGGCAGGAAGACCGCGCTCGTGTCGGAGTCGAGAAGGCGTCGTGCCCGCTCGGCGATGAGTTCGAGGGTCGCCGCTGGGTCGAGCGTCGCCGACATCTCGCGTCCGACCTCGGCCAGCGCAGCCATCTCATCGGCGCGACGCCGAGTCTCGGCGTAGAGGCGCGCGTTCTCCACCGCGACCCCCACGTTGGCGGCGATGGTCGTGAGCAGGCGCGCATCCCCCGCGCTGAAATGGTCCTCCCGCACCGTGCTCTGGACGCTGATGACCCCGAGGGCGCGGTCGCCCGCCATGATGGGAACCCCGAGCCACGAGAGGGCGACCGTGCCGACCCCATGGTCGCCGCCGATCGCCTCCCAGTCGCTGGCTCGATTGAGGAGGAGCGGCTCGCGGCGCTCCATGACGCGGGACGTCAATCCCTCACCCAGCGGCAGCGGCGGCTGAGGCTCCGAGCGTCCGTCCTCGACGTGGTACGGGAACTCGATGAGGTTCGTCTCGGCGTCGAGCAGCGCCACGAAGGCAATGTCCGCCTCGAAGGCGTCGCGGGTCTTCTCTCCGACCAAAGCGAGGAGCGGCCCAACCTCGAGCTCCGCGGTGATCGCCTCGCCCACGGTGTTGATCGTCGCCAGGTCGGCAACGCGGCGTCGGGTCTCGTCGATCAGGCGACCCGTGCGGAGCGCGACACTCAGGCTCGCCGCGAGGGTGGTGAGCAGCGAGACGTCACGCTCGCCGAACGCGTATTCGCGATCGAGGTTCTGCAGGGAGATGACGCCGAGCGTCTCCTCGCCCACCACGAGGGGCGCGAAGATCGCCGACAGCGCGGGCTCGCCAACGAGCTGTACCGGCTGTCCCATCTCGTGACCCCGGGCACGAAGGTCGTGTGTGATCAGCAGCGGCTCGCGGGTCGTGATGACGTGCTCTCGGAAGCCCATCAGCGGCCGGCTCTCGATCGGGAAGCTCTGGCCACGCTCGAGCGTGAATGGGAAGGTCATGATGCCGCTCGCCGGATCGTAGATCGCGATGTCCACGACCTGGGTGTCGAATACGTCGCTGGCCCGCTCCCCCACCAGCTCGTACATCGCCTGCACGTCGAGCTCGGCGGCGAGGCCGCGCTGCACGCTGTTCACGATGGCGAGCTCGGCGGCGCGCCGGTCCGTCTCGGTCAGCAGGCGCTTCGTCTCGTCGAACAGCCGCGCGCTCTCGAGCGCCACGCTCAGGCTGGCGGCGAGCGTCGTCAGCAGCCGGAGGTCTGCCTCGTTGAAGGCGTTCTTGCGGTCGAGGTTCTGAAGCGAGATGCGGCCCTTGATCGCATCGCCGACGATGAGCGGCGCGACGAGGGCGGAGAGCGACGGCTCGCCCTGGATCGGGACGAGCGACTTGCCGGCTTCGTCGTACCAGGCCTCGACGTCAGGAATGAGCATCGGCTCACGGCTGGCGATGATGGACTTGGACATCGGCGAGTTGGCGATCGGCGTCGGCTCGTCGGGGAAGCGCACCCCGCGCTCGATCGTGTAGGGGTAGCGCACGACGTCCGCGTCGAAGTCGAAGATGCCGATGTCGACGACCTGCGCGTCGAAGATCTCGCGGATCTTGTCGCCGACGAGGTCGTACATCGCCTGCATGTCGAGGTTCGCGGACAGGCCCTGCTGGACGCTGTTCACGACCGCGAGCTCGGCCGCCCGCTCGTCGGTCTCGGTCAGGAGGCGCTTCGTCTCGTCGAACAGGCGGGCATTCTCGAGCGCGACGCTCAGGCTGCCGGCCAGGGTGCCGAGCAGGCGGACGTTCGCCTCGCTGAACGCGTGATCGCGGTCGATGTTCTGGAGCGAGATGACGCCCCGGACCGCGTTCCCGCTGACGAGCGGCGCGAACAGCGCCGACTGCGGCACATCACCGATCTGCGTCGCCTCGATGCCCTGGGCCGCCAGCCAGCCGACGAAGTCCTCGTCGACGGCGATGACATTCCGCGAGCCGGCGACGAAGCGCCCGAGCCCGCTGAGCGGCATCGGCGGCGGGTAGAGGCGCTCGCCGCGCTCCACCATGTACAGGGTCGTGTCGAGGTCCGCTTCGAGGTCGTACGTCTCGATCGACACCGCCTGGGCATCGAACACCTCGGCGATCTTGTCGCCGACGAGGTCGTACATCGCCTGCATGTCGAGGTTCTGCGCCAGCCCCTCCTGAACGCTGTTGACGACGGCGAGCTCGGCGGCCCGCTCATCGGTCTCGATCAGGAGCCGTCGCGTCTCGTCGAACAGGCGCGCGTTCTCGAGCGCCACGCTCAGGGTCGCGGCGAGGGTGCTGAGCAGGCGCACGTCGGCCGGCGAGAACGCGTGCTCGCGGTCGAGGTTCTGGAGCGAGATGACGCCGCGCGCCTCGTCACCGATGACGAGGGGCGCCCAGAGCGACGACTTCGGCGGGTCGCCCTGTAGCACGGCCGGCTGGCCCGAGGCCAGCGCGACCTCGGCGGCATGCTCGTTGACGACGAGCGTCTCACGGCTCTCGAGGACCTGCTTGCGGAGCCCGATGATGCCCATCGTGAAGTCGGGCAGGCGGACGCCGCGCTCGATCGTGTAGGGATGCGAGATCACGCCGAGCTTGCGATCGACGATGCCGATGTCGACCACCTGCGCATCGAAGATCTCCTGGATCTTGTCCCCCACCAGGTCGTACATCGACTGCATGTTCAGGTTGGCGGCGAGGCCCTGCTGCACGCTGTTCACCACCGCCAGCTCGGCGGCGCGCTCATCGGTCTCCGTCAGGAGACGGCGCGTCTCGTCGAAGAGGCGCGCATTCTCGAGGGCCACGCTGAGGCTCGAGGCGAGCGTGGTGAGGAGCCGCACGTCGGAGTCCGAGAAGACGTTCTCGCGGTCGAGGTTCTGGAGCGACACCACGCCGCGTGCCTCGTCGCCGACGATGAGCGGCGCGAACAGGAGGGAGAGGGCGGGCTCGCCCATGATCGGGGTGGGGTCGAAGCCATGGGCGGCCTGCCAGGCCGGCACGTCGGAGTTGACGAGCAGCGGCTCGCGCGTCTGGAGGACGTAGCCGCGGATGCCGCCGATCGGGATCGGCTCGTCGGGAAAGCGCTTGCCGCGCTCGATCGTGTACGGGAAGTGAATCGCGTCGGAGCCGCGGTCGATGATCCCGATGTCGACGACCTGCGCGTCGAAGATCTCCTGGATCTTGTCCCCCACGAGGTCGTACATCGCCTGCATGTCGAGGTTCTCGGCCAGGCCCTCCTGGACGCTGTTGATGATCGCCAGCTCGGCGGCACGCGCATCGGTCTCGGACAGGAGGCGCTTCGTCTCGTCGAACAGGCGTGCGTTCTCGAGCGCGACCCCCATGCTCGAGGCGAGCGTCGAGAGCAGCCGCTCGTCTGCCTCGTCGTAGGCGTGAGGCTCGGGCGCCATGAGCGCGATCGTGCCGATGGCGCGATCTCCGGCGAGGATCGGCACGCCGAGGTAGGACTCCGTCCGCTCTTCGTCCTCCCGCCAGATCGCGCCGAGCAGGTCTGCCTCCGCGCTGGTCCCGAGGCGCAGCGGGCGGCGGCTCGTCAGGATGCGGGAGGTCAGCCCCTTGCCGAGCGGGATCGGGGTGGCGCGGGTCCGCTTCCCGCTCTCCACCGAGTATGGGAAGTTCAGCATGCCGGTGGCCGGGTCATGCAGGGCGATATCGACCAGCCGCGAGGTGAACAGCTCGGTGATCCGATCGCCGACGTGATCGACGATGGCCTGGAACTCCAGCTGGCTGGCGAGCGCCTCGCCGATCTCGTTGATGATCCCGAGCTCGGCGGCCCGTGCATCGGTCTCGGCGAGGAGACGTTTCGTCTCGTCGAACAGGCGCGCGTTCTCGAGCGCGACGCCCATGCTGGTGGCGAGCGTCGAGAGCAGCCGCTCGTCCGACTCGCTGTAGGCGTTCCGCTCGCCGCTCTCCAGCGCGATGACGCCGATCACGCGCTCGCCCGCAAGGATCGGCACGCCGAGCCAGCTCAGGCTGCGGGCGCCGCCGATGTCGATCGCACCGTGGGCGCTCAGGGCCGCCTCGTCGAGGAGGCGGAGGGGCTGCTTCGTCTTGATGACGACGGACGTAAGGCCGGCGCCGAGCTCGATCGGATCGGTGTGGATGCGCTTGCCCGCCGCGATCTCGTACGGGAAGCGAATCATGTTCGCGGGCTGGTCGTACAGGCCGATGAACAGCGAGGTCGATGTGAAGATGCGACGCACTCGCTCCCCCACCAGCTCCGTGATGGCGTCGAAGTCGAGCTGGCGGGCGAGGGCGGCACCGATTTCGGTGATGACCGCAAGCTCCGCGTTCCGCTGCTCGGTCTCCGAGAGGAGGCGTCGGGTCTCGTCGAAGAGCCGTGCGTTCTCGAGGGCCTGACCAAGGCTCGAGGCCAGGGTGCTGAGCAGCCGCTCGTCGGCCTCGCTGAAGCCATACTGCTCGAGCCGTTCCAGCGAGATGACGCCGAGGACGCGGTCGCCGGCAAGGATCGGCACCCCGAGCCATGACTCCTCGGCGTTCGATGAGCCGGTGTACACCGCCCCACGCGCCGTCGCCTCCTCCGCCGTGTTGAGGCGCAGGGGCTGCCGAGCCGCGATGACCGTGGAGCTCAGCCCGTTGCCGAATGGCACCTCGACGGCTGGCGCCCGGCGGTCGGCATCGATGACATATGGGAAGCTGATCCTCCGCCCCGGCTCGTCATACAGCCCGATCATCCCGGTCGAGACCTGGAAGATCGTGCGGATCCGGTCGCCCACGGCCGTGATCACCGAGTCGAAGTCGAGCTGTTCCGCCAGCGCGGCACCCACCTCGTTGACGACGGCGAGCTCCGCGTTGCGCTGCCGCGTCTCCTCGATCGCGCGGGCACGCGCAAGGGCGGTCGCGATGTGCTGGGCGACGAACGTCAGCAGCTCGAGGTCGTCGGGCGAGTAGCGACGGTCCTCGCGATACGTCTGCACCGCCACGACGCCGATCGTGCGGCCCTCCGCCTTGAGCGGCACGCCCATCCATTCCACCGACTGCGCGCCGACCAGGTTCATCTCTCCCTGCTCGGCGCGTTGACGCATCAGGTCGACCGTCACCAGCTCGGATTCGCCGTGCCGCAGCACGTAGGCGGTGCCGCCGCTCGCGTCGCCGATCCCGTAGGGAATCCACTCGTTCGCGTCGGGGATGTCGTCGTCGACCGAGTCGATGAAGTACGGGTAGTTGATGAGCGCGCGCCGATCGTCGTACAGGGCGATGTAGAAGTTCTCGGCGTACATCAGCCCACCGACGATCTCGTGGATCGCGGCGTAGAAGGCGGGCATGTCCTCGACCGCGCTCGCGGTCTCGGCGATGCGGTAGAGGGCCGCCTGCACCTGCTCGGCGCGGGCGTGCTGCGCGGCGCGCGCCTCCAGCTCCTCGATGCGCGCGCGCGCAGCGGTCTGCTCATCCGGCTTGGCGCGACGGGCGCGCGTCCGCGGCTTCTCCTGGACGATGGGAAGGTCCCTCCGCCGATGCATGCATGGTCCGCCAGGTCTCGGGCACTGGCCGGTCGCCGGCTATTGTGCGCTACGACCGCCTGAGGGTGCGATCGGGTCGCGCTCCGCTGCGATGCGCGCGATCACCGGCAGGTGGTCGCTCCCCCGCCACGCGGCCCCGATTCCCGCCTCCACTACCCGGAGGTTGCGCGACACGAAGATCGCGTCGAGCCGCAGGAGCGGTCCCATCCACGCGCCGGCGAGCGGCCGCCAGGTCGCGAGCGGTGATGCGGCGCAGGCATCGGTCATGCGCGGCAGCGCCGGGTCGCGCGCGTTGAAGTCGCCGGCGACCACGAGCGGCGCATCGCCGGCGACCCATGCCTCCGCCCACGCGGCGAGCTCCGCGCGCTGCGCGTTCCGACGCGCGCGTCGACCGAGGAACAGCGGAGCGATGAGGTGCACCGATGCGACGGTGAGCGGTCCGTCCGGGCTGCGCAGCCGGGCCCAGGCGGCCCGCGGCCGGTCCCACGGCGGGTCGACCGGATCAAGGATGCCCTGCTCCTCGACGAGGAGGCGCGCGGCGATGACGATGCCCGGCCGCGTGCCGGCCGACGGCCACCAGAGCCGCGTCGGGTAGCCGTCGGGCAGCGCCGACGCCACGCGGTCGCCATCGGCCTCCTGCAGCAGCAGCACGTCCGCATCCCAGGCCGCGACCGCGGCGGGCATGCCGATGTGCCGAGGATCGCGGCCCTGGAGGTTCCAGCTGGCGATGACGAGCTCGGGCATCCCTCCGCCGTCCCCGCGTTCAGCGGCGATCGGCAGGAACGCCGAGGGTGATGGCAGTCGCGATGCAGGCCACCGCCAGGCCGATCGACTCGGCGCCGGTCAGGGCCGCGTCGGATGCGAAGAGTGCCGCCGCCGGCGCCGGGATCGCGGCCAGCACGGCCGGCACGAGCGTCCAGCCGAGCACGAGCACCGTCGGCGCGGTCGCGCCCGGCAGCCGCAGCATGCGGGTGGCGACCGCGGTCAGGACGCCGAGGAACGCGGCGAGCAGCAGGACGAGGATGAGGGCCGGCGTGTCGCGCGCGCCCGAGGCGTCGACGAGCCGCACCGATCCCTGCTCGGCCACCGTCACCACGAGTGCCAGGAAGGCGCCGAGCAGCGCCTCGCGCAGCCCGGTCACGCGTCGCCGATCCCGCGGCGCGCATCGAGCGCGCCGCCAAGGAGGGCCTCACGCAGCCCCCGCGCGATGCGGTACGACTTGCCTGCTCCCATGACGAGGACCGCATCCCCGGGGCGGAGATGCGCCGCCACGTACGCGGTCGTCTCGTCGACGGAGCCGGCGGCGATGGTCGGCACCGCGCTGACCCGCTCGATCGCGTCGGCGAGCGCCTCGGCCGAGGTGGCGCGCATCGCCTCCGGCGTGTCGCGGCTGGCGAAGATGTCGGCGATCACCACCTCGTCGGCACCGCGGAAGCTCTCCGCGAACTCGTCCATGAGCAGCGCGGTGCGGGAATACATGTGCGGCTCGAAGACTGCCCACAGCCGCCGATCGCCGACGAGCTGGCGCGCGCCGGCGATGGCGGCGCGCACCTCCGTCGGATGATGGCCGTAGTCGTCGTAGACGGTCACGCCGGCAGTATCGGTGATGCGCTCCATGCGCCGCCCGGCACCTCGGAACGTCGCGAGCGCAGCCGCCATCGTCGCCGGAGCGGCCCCGAGGCGCTCGGCCAGGGTGAGCGCGGCGGTCGCGTTCAGCACGTTATGCGGACCAGCGAGCTGCATCGCGTAGGCCTGCCCCCCAGCGTGAACGTCGTCCCAGACGCGTCGTACCGGACGCTGACGGCCGTGACGGTCCCGCCGGGCCCATACCGCGTGACGTCGCCGTTCCAGTCATGGAGGCGCGCGAGGAGCTCGTCGAGGCCACGGTCCCCGGCCACCGCCAGCAGCATCGGCCGCGGACTGATGCGCTCGTCGTGACGCATGCCGCGCACGAAGCGCTCGAAGCTGTTGAGGACCGCGTCGCGGTCGGCGAAGAAGTCCGGATGGTCCATCTCGACATTCGTGATGATCACCGCCGCGGGGTGGTAGTGCAGGAAGTTGTCGCCGAACTCGTCCGCCTCGACGACGAATGGGGCACCGGCCCCCGGCCGGACCGATGCATCGCCCCAGTCGGAGATCACCGCGCCCACCTCGACCGTGGGATCGAGCCCGGCGCCGATGAGCAGGTGCCCGAGCAGCGCGGTGGTGGTGGACTTCCCATGCGTCCCGGCGACCGCGATGCCGACATGGTGACCGGCGTCCATCAGCTCGCCGAGCAGCGCCTGCCAGGCGACGATCGGCAGGCCGCGCTGCTCCGCCGCCGCGAGCTCGGCATGGCCCGGGACGGCGCGGATTGCCGGCGAGATGGCGACGCGGTCGACGCCCGCCAGGTGTGCCGGATCGTGGCCCACGAGGACGTGGATCCCGGCCGCGTCGAGGGGTGGCGTGTAGGGCGACGGCCCGTCCGCGTCGCAGCCGTCGACGAGGGCGCCGGCACGCGCGGCGAGGAGGGCGACCCCGGCCGCACCCGAGCCGCCGATGCCGATGACGTGGATGCGCTCGCCGCGGCGGACCACTCCCCTACTCCGCCACGAGCCGGTGGGCGAGCTGGAGGGCGAGCAGCGCACTCGCGCGCTTGTTGCCGTCGCGGTCGTGCGGCCACACCACCCGCTCGATGAGCGCCGGCCCACCCCGTCGAACGGCGGCGACGTACGCCAGCCCCACCGGCTTGTCGGCCGAACCGCCGTCGGGTCCGGCGATGCCGGTCACCGCGACCGCCAGCCCGGCAACGCGGAAACGGTCGAGCATCCCGTCGGCCATCGCCTCGGCCACTTCCGCCGAGACCGCGCCCACGCGCTCGATCAGCGCCGCATCGACGCCGAGGAGCTCCTCCTTCAGCAGGTTCGAGTAGCTGATCACGCCGCCGAGATAGTGGTCGCTGGCGCGCGGGATGCCGGTGATGACATGGCCGAGCAGCCCGCCGGTGCACGACTCGGCGGTCGCCATCTGGATCCGGCCCGCGACGAGGACGCGACCCAGGCGTCGAGCCGCACGCTCGAGGTCGCGGTCGGACGGCGGGCGCGGGCTGGGCATCGGTCTAGCGATAGTTCGTGAACTGCAGCGCGACCGCGTAGTCGAGGCCCTTCAGGTGGCCGATCACGGCCTGCAGCTCATCGCGGCTCTTCGCCGACACGCGCACCGCGTCGCCCTGGATGTTGGGCTTCGTCTTCGGGAAGCGGTCGCGGACGATCTTGCTGATCTCCTTGGCCTGCTCGCTTGTGAGGCCGCGCTTCAGGGCGATCTCCTGGCGCACCGTCCCGCCCGCCGCCGGCTCGAGCTTGCCCCACTCGAAGATCTTCAGGCTCAGGTTGCGGCGCACCGCCTTCGACTGGATGAGGTCCTTCACCGAGCCCGCGCGGTACTCGTCGTCGGCGTGCAGCGTGATCGCGTCCTTTCCCAGCTCGATCTCGACCTTGCTGCCCTTGAAATCGAATCGGGTCGCCACCTCGCGGCGCACCTGGTCGAGGGCGTTCACCAGCTCCTGCTGGTCGAACTCGCTCACGACGTCGAACGAGGAATCTGCCATGCCTCTCCCTTGACCTTCCTGCGGACCGATTGGTGCGCCGTCAGCGGCGCGTGATCTGCCATTCGACGACCGCGCCGGAGCCGCCCATCGTCCCCATGCGGATGCCGTTGATCGCGACCGTCACCGCGCCCGCGTTTCCGGCACGCACGCGCAGGGTGCGCTTCGCCGTCAGCGTCACCCGGTCACCCGGGCGGCTGATGCCGCCCGAGATGCCGGCCTTCGGCGTTCCATCCTCCTCCGCCTCGAGGTATGACGGTGCGCCGGCAATGACCAGCGAGGCGGCCAGCCCGCTCGGCGGCGGCACGATGACGGTCCGGGTGACCGGGCTGGCGCCGCCGCCGGCCGCGAAGACGAGGCTCCACGACCCCGGTCCAAGGCTCATCGTGCCGGCGAAGGCGCCGCTCGCGTCCGCCGCCAGGCTGAGCGGTTTGGGTGCCGACGGCAGCGCTGCCTTGACGGGGACGTTCTTGCCGGCGCGGGCGATCGTGAAGCTCACCGGTGGCGCGGCGGTGGGGGTCGCGGTGACCGTCAGGGCGGTGTTCGGCGCCGCCGTGCCGGCGATCGCGATCGCGCCGCTCACCGACGCCCCCTCGGCCGGCGCGCTGACCGCGATCCCGGTCGCGCCCGTGCTCGGCGAGGGGCCGCCGGTGACGACGGTGATCTCGCGCTGCACCTTCGTGCTGGTGCGGCCGGTCTTCGGGTCGAACGCCTGGAGGCCCACGACGTTCGCGCCGGGCCGGAGGGCGACGGTGACGGCGAACGTGCCGCTAGCCGTCGGCGGTGACGATCGGGTTCTCGGTCAGCCCGCTCACGGTGATGCGCGAGCCGGGTGCCGTCACGCCTCGAACCGTGTAGCTCGTCCCGTCATACGCCGCCACCGATCCGGCCGGGTCGACGATGACGAGCTGCGGCGTGCCGGCGAAGACGAGGAGCTGCCCGCCGATGTAGGCGAAGATCGCGAGCACGAGCACGGTGAGCAGCACGGCCGCGACGGTGCTCTGGGTGATGACGAAACTGCGCCGGCCGCGGACCGCCATCGGACGCGGGGGCGAGGCCAGCGTCGGGCGCTCGCTGCCGCGCACCGTCGTCTCCAACCGGTAGAGGTCGATGAGGTACTCCGGGTCGAGCCCCAGGTAGACGCCGTAGTTGCGGAGGAAGCCCTTCGTGTAGACGGCACCCGGCAGGTCCCGGTACTCCCCCGTCTCGAGGGCGGCGAGGTAGCGGCTCCGGATCTTCGTGTCGCGCTCCACGCGGTTGAGGTCGACGCCCTTCGCCTCGCGGGCCGTGCGGAGCACCTCGCCCAGCTTGTGGCCCGCGCCATCGGTCACGCGTCGTCCTCGTCCGGCGCCACGTCGCCGCCCCAGCCATCGGGTGTGACGAGCACCTCGCGGAAGCGGCTCCCGTCGGCGGGGCCCACGATCCCGCGGTCCTCCATCTGGTCGAGCACCCGGGCTGCCCGCGCATAGCCGATCCGCAGGCGGCGCTGCAGCAGGCTGGCGGACGCCTTGTCGGAGCGCCGGACGATGTCGATCGCCTGGCTGAGGAGCGGATCGGCATCTGCGTCGCCGTCGTCCTCGCCGGGCCGTCCGCCCGCCTTGCCGTCGCGTCGCGGGGCAGTGATCTCCGGTCGGTACTGCGGGCCGCCCTGCGCCTTCCAGTGCGCGGCGAGCTGCTCGATCTCCGGGTCGGTGACCAGCACGCCCTGCAGCCGCACCGCGCGCGGCGCGTCGATCGGCTGGTACAGCATGTCGCCGCGGCCGAGCAGATCCTCGGCACCGACCGTGTCGAGGATGGTGCGCGAGTCGACGCCGCTCGTCATGGCGAAGGCAATGCGGCTCGGGATGTTCGCCTTGATGAGGCCGGTGATGACCTGGACGCTCGGCCGCTGGGTCGCCACCACGAGGTGGATGCCAGTCGCCCGCGCAAGCTGCGCGATGCGGGTGATCGTCGCCTCCACCTCGTAGGCGCTCACCATCATCAGGTCCGCCAGCTCGTCGATGACGACGACGATGTACGGCATCCGCGGCTGTCCGGTGCGGAGCGCCTCGTTGTAGGCGGCGATGTTGCGCACGCCGCGCTGCGCGAACTCGTGGTAGCGGCTCTCCATGGTGCCGACGGTCCACTTCAGCGCGTTGACCGCCTGCTCGGGCTCGACGATCACCTCGCACAGCAGGTGCGGGATCCCACGGTACTGCGCCATCTCGACCCGCTTCGGGTCGATCATGATGAACTTCACGTCGCGCGGCGTTGCCTTCATGAGCAGGGAGCAGACGAGGGCGTTGACGCAGACGCTCTTGCCCGAGCCGGTGGCGCCGGCGATGAGGACGTGCGGCATCTTGCCGAGATCGGCGCTGAATGGCTGGCCGGCGACATCCTGGCCGAGGGCAAAGGCGAGGCTGCTCTTCGCGGCCAGGTCGTCGAAGTTATGGCTCGCGAGCACCTCCTTGAGCGTGACGAGGTCGAACGCGTTGTTCGGGATCTCGATCCCCACGAAGCCCTCGCCGGGGATCGGCGCCTGGATGCGGATCGAGCGCGCCGCCAGCGCCAGGGCGAGGTTGTCGGCGAGACCCTCGATGCGCGAGAGCTTGATCCCCGGCTCCACCTCGAGGGCGTACTGGGTCACGACCGGCCCCTCCTGGATGCGGGCGATCTTCACGCCGATCCCGAAGTGGCGGAGCGTGTCGCGAATGCGCTGGCCCTTGGCGTGGAGGTCCATCTGGGCGGCCGCCGACGGGGGCGCGTCGGCGAGGACGTCGAGCGCGGGCAGGTCCCAGATCCGCTCCGTCTCGTCGAGCGCGGCATCCGCATCGACCGCCACCGGTGGCTCGGCCCCTGCCAGGTGCGCGCGCTCCTCGACGTCGAGATCCGCGGTGGCGGCAGCGTCGCCACCGAGGTCGCCGACCGGGATCGCGGCGGGCGGCGGCGGCACGACCGGTCGGGCGAGGCGTCCGTCGGGCCGGCCGTTCGTCTCGGGCCGCTGGCGGCGCACGATGAGCGGCGGCTCGTCCTCGTTGGCGTCGTTGCCGCCGGCGAGCGCGCCGCGCATGCGGTCGATGAGCCCGGCCCGCGGCTCCGGCTGCGGCTCGGGCGCCGGCTGGCGGGCGGTGCGCCCCGCGGCGGCGCCGCGTCGCGCGTCAGCCTCGGCCAGCTCGCGGCGCTCGTCGCGCTCCTGGAGCCATGCGGCGACGATGTCGCCGATCGTCATGTTGAAGTACAGCAGCAGCCCGACCAGGACGATGAGGACGAGGACGATCCACGCCCCTGCCGCGCCCACTGCTCCGCTCACGAAGGCGCTGACGCCGTAGCCGATGACGCCGCCCCCATCGCCGCGCGCGATCGCCGCGGTGCCGCCGCCGATCCCGAGGTGGAACATCGCCAGCAGGCCGATCGCCACGAGCGCGGCGCCGGTGGCGGCCATCCAGCGCTCGGCAGGCATCGTCTTCATCCACAGCATGACCGCGAAGCCGGCGAGCAGCGGCGGCGCGAACGCGATCCCCCAGCCAAGCAGCGTGGAGAGGAAGTCGTGCCACGGCCGCACGATCGCCCCGGCATTCGGCGCGAAGAGGGCGATGACGCTGATGAGGGCGAGGAAGACGAGCACGAGGGCGAGCGCCTCGCGCACGAAGCGCGGGCTGATGCTCGACGTCGTCGTGCGACGGCGCCGGCTCGGGCGGCGGCGGCGGGTCGTGCGCCGCGTGGTCATCGGTCCTAGACCTCGAGCACGATCGGCAGGATCATCGGCCGGCGCTTGGTCTGCTGGAAGAAGTAGCGCGACAGGGTGTCGCGGATCTTCGACTTCAGGTATCCGGTCTCGGCAGCGTGATCGTCCGATGCCGGCTGGCGCAGCGCCGCGGCGAGGTGGTCGCGCGCCGAGGCCATGAGCGGGTCGTCCGGGTCGGACAGGAAGCCGCGGCTCACGATGTCCGGCCCGGACACGGCGCGCCCGGTCGCGGCGTCGACCGTCAGGGCGACCATGACCACCCCGTCGCTGGCGAGCATCCGGCGGTCGCGGAGGATCACGCCGTCCTGCCCGTCGATCGAGGCGATGCCGTCCACGAGCACCGCGCCGGCCGTCACGCTGCCGGCGAGCCGGGCGCGCGTGCCGTCGAACTCGACCACCTGGCCGTTCTCGAGGACGAAGATGTGATCCACCTCGACCCCGGCGCCCTCGGCCAGCAGGGCGTGCTGGACGAGCATCCGGTACTCGCCGTGAACCGGGATGAAGTGGCGCGGCTTGACGAGCCCGAGCATGAGCTTCAGCTCCTCCCGCGACCCGTGGCCCGAGACGTGGCAGTGCTTCAGCGGCTCGTAGTGAACCATCGCCCCCTCCTTGAAGAGGTTGTCGATCGTCTTGGCGACCGCCTCCTCGTTGCCCGGGATGGGCGAGGCGGACACGATGACCGTGTCGCCGGGCTCGATGGTGACGTTGCGATGGTCGCGGTTGCTCATCCGCGTGAGCCCCGACATCGGCTCGCCCTGGGAGCCGGTCGTCATGACCACGAGCTCGTCCTTCGGGATGCGCTGGAGCTGGTCCTTCTTGATGAGCGTCCCGTTGCGCGGGTTCAGGTAGCCGAGCTCGACCGCGATGGCGGTGTTCTGCTCCATGCTCCGGCCGAGCGCGACCATCTTCCGCCCATTGTCGGCGGCCGCGTCGATGACCTGCTGCACGCGGCCGATGTTGCTTGCGAAGGTCGCGACGATCACGCGGCCGCTCGCCTCGCCGATGAGCTGGTGGAGCGACTCCCCCACCGTCATCTCCGACAGCGTGTATCCCTCGCGCTCGGCGCGGGTCGAATCGGACAGGAGGAAGTCCACGCCCGCGTTGCCGATCTCCGCGATCAGGCCGAGGTCGGCACGAACCCCGTCGGGCGGCGTCATGTCGAACTTGAAATCGCCGGTGTGCACGACGGTGCCGCCCGGCGTCCGGATGCCGTAGCCGACGCCGTCGGGGATCGAGTGGTTCACCCGGAACGGGATGATCGTGAATGAGCTGATCGCGAAGCCGCGCCCCGGCTCCACCGTGTGGAGCTCCGTCATCTCGGTCAGCTTGTGCTCGCGCAGCTTGACCTGGACGAGGCCCATGGTGAGGGCTGTCGCGTAGATCGGCGTGCCCGGAATGCGGGGCAGGACGTACGGGAGCGCGCCGGTGTGATCCTCGTGCCCGTGGGTGAGCAGGATCGCGCGCACGCGGTCGCGGTTCTCCTCGAGGTACGTCACGTCGGGGATGACGAGGTCGATCCCGAGCATCTCCGGCTCCGGGAACGCGAGGCCGCAGTCCACGACGACGATGTCGCCACCGGACTCGATGGCGGTGATGTTCTTTCCGACCTCGCCCACCCCGCCAAGCGGGATGATGCGCAGGGTATCTGGCATGAAGGCTCCTAGAAGAGGGTCATCTGCTGTGCCTCGTCCGCGGCGCCTTCGCGATCCACGTCCTGGGCGTCCGGCTCACCGATGGTCGTCGGCAGCCGCTCGTCGTGTTCGTCCTGGACCGATGCGACCCGCTCGACCGCGATCGCATCGCGGGCCGCGAGCAGCGCCGCGGGCAGTCCGCGGATGTCCCGGAAGAGGGTCTCCCGCAGCGAGGCCTGGTGCAGCGCCGCAGCGGGATGGTACATCGGGAAGACGTGGCGGCCGCGCGCCTGCCGGAGCGTGCCGTGCACGGCGCCGATGCGCGCGCCGGGCAGGTAGCGCTGCAGGGAGTGCCGGCCAAGGGTCACCACGACCGCCGGATCGAGCGCCTCCTCCTGCCGATCCAGGTAGCTCGCACAGGCCGCGATCTCGTCCGGCTCCGGATCGCGATTGCCCGGCGGCCGGCATTTCACGACGTTCGCGATGAACACGTCGCCACGCTGCCAGCCGATGCTGTGGATCAGCTCGTCGAGCAGCTGCCCGGCGGGACCGACGAAGGGTCGCCCGGTGGCGTCCTCCCGGGCACCCGGGCCTTCGCCCACGAGGAGTACGTCGGTCAGCGGATTGCCCTCGCCGGCGACGGCCAGCATGCGACCGCGGGCCAGCGGGCAGCGGGTGCATCCGCGGACCTCGGCGGCGATCGCCGCCAGCTCGGCATCGGTTCCCATCCGTCCCGTTGCCCCTCCGGATGTCCCCCCGATGCACGAACGAGGCGGGCCGTCGCCGACCCGCCTCGCACCTGGTGCCTAGCGACGGCGCGGTGGCCGGTCCCGGTTCCGATCGCCGAAGCGCGGCCGGTCGCCGCGTGGCGCCGGTCGATCGCCCCGATCCCCGCGGGAGTCGAAGCGCTCGGCCGCCGCGAGGTCGGGCTGACCGTTGTCGCTCCCCTCGCCGTCGCCGTTGCGCGCCATGTGGCGCTCCATGGCCGCCTTGCGCGAGAGATTGACGCGACCCATGCGGTCGATCTCGGTCACGACCACGATGAGCTCGTCGCCGATGCTCACCACGTCCTCGACCCGGCCGACGCGCTGATCGGACAGCTCGCTGATGTGGACGAGGCCGTCCTTGCCGGGCAGGATCTCGACGAAGGCGCCGAAGTTCATGATCCGGACGACCTTGCCCAGGTACTCCTTGCCGACCTCGACGTCCTTGGTGAGGCCCTCGATCCACGCGATCGCCTTCTGGGCGGCCTCGCCGCTCGTGGCGGCGATCTGGATCGTGCCGTCGTCCTCGATGTTGATCTCGGTACCGGTCTCGGCCGTGATCTGGCGGATGATCTTGCCGCCCGCGCCGATCACGTCCCGGATCTTGTCGACCGGGATCTTGATCGTCGTGATGCGCGGCGCGAAGGGCGACAGCTCCTCGCGGCTGGCAGCGATGACCGAGGTCATCTTGTCGAGGATGAAGAGCCGCGCCACGCGCGCCTGCTCGAGTGCGTCGCGCATGATCTCGACGGTGATGCCGGCGACCTTGATGTCCATCTGCAGCGCAGTGACACCCTCGGCCGTGCCGGTCACCTTGAAGTCCATGTCGCCGTACGCGTCCTCCTTGCCGGTGATGTCGGTGAGGACCGCGTAGCGGCCTGTCGCCTTGTCACTGATCAGGCCCATCGCGGCGCCGGCGACCGGCGCCTTGATCGGTACGCCGGCATCCATGAGCGCCAGTGTCGAGCCGCAGGTAGACGCCATGCTGGTGGAGCCGTTGCTGCTCACCACCTCGCTCACGACGCGGATGACGTACGGGAACTCCGCCTCGGTCGGCAGCACGGGCAGCAAGGCCCGCTCGGCGAGCGCACCGTGGCCGATCTCACGCCGGCCGGGGCCGCGCATGAACTTCGCCTCGCCGACCGAGTACGGCGGCATGTTGTAGTGGTGCAGGTAGCGCTTCTCAGTCTCCGGGGAGATCGTGTCCATGCGCTGCTTGTCGCTCGACGGCCCGAGGGTCGCGATGCTGAGCGCCTGGGTCTGACCACGCTGGAAGAGGCCGGATCCGTGGGTGCGCGGCAGGACGCCGACCTCCACGTTGATCGGGCGGATGGTGGCCGTGTCGCGGCCGTCGATGCGGATGTTCTCCGACAGGACAGTCTCGCGGACGGTCGCCTTGGTGAGGACGTCCATCAGCGCGGACCCGATGCCGTGGTGCCGCTTGATCTCGTCGAAGCGCTCGCCCTGCTCGCTGCGATCGTAGTGATCGCGCGCGCGCCGGACCTCGTCGGCGATGTCGTTCCGCACGGCCTGGAGCCGGTCGGCGAGGCCGTCGGTCAGGTTGATGAACAGCTCGGCGGTCGCCTCCGCGTCGGGCATGGCGCGGTGGGCGGCGCCGTGGTCCCGGCCGAAGACGAAGCGCACGAGGTCCGCGAGCTTGTAGCTGCCCGCATCCGGATAGAGCTGGTACGCGAGCTCGAGCGTGTCGAACACCGCGGACGGCTCCCACGACGACCCGGCGGGGAGGTTGCGCGGTGATGAACGGCAGGTCGAACGCCACGTTGTGCGCGACGACCGGCGCCTGGCCGATGAACTCGACCAGCTTCGCCGATCACGTCACCGACGGCCGGGGCACCGGAAACATCGGCATCCGAGATGCCGTGAATCTGGTGGCCGACGATCGAGCGGCCGGGGTTGACGAGCGACTCGAAGCGATCGACGACCTGGCCGTCGCGGACGCGCAGCGCAGCGACGTCGACGATGGCACCCGCATCGGGCTTCATCGACGTCGTCTCGAGGTCGAGCACGACGAACTCGGTGTCACCGCCGGCGAGGCGCGCACCGATCTTGGCGATGCTGTCAGCCTTCGGACCGATGAACGGCTGCCGCTTCGGCTTGCCGACCGCTTCGACCAGCTTCTCCTGCAGGTCGATGCTCTTCTGCGCCTCGGCGTGGCCGTAGGCGATGGCGTCGGCCATGACCGACTCCGGCACGATGTTCGCACCGGCCTCGACCATCATCACCGCCTCGCGGGTGCCGGCCACGACGAGGTCGAGGTCGCTCTCCGCGAGCTGCGAGGTGGTCGGGTTCGTGACGAACGCGCCGTCGATGCGGCCCACCCGGACCGCGCCCACCGGGCCATGGAACGGGATGTGGCTGATCGACAGGGCCGCGGACGCGCCGTTGAGCGCGAGGATGTCGGGGTCGTTCTCCTGGTCCGCCGAGAGGACGGTCAGCACGACCTGGACGTCGTTGTAGTAGCCCTTCGGGAAGAGCGGCCGGATCGGCCGGTCGGTGAGGCGCATGGCGAGGATCGCCGCCTCGGACGGGCGTGACTCGCGCTTGATGAAGCCGCCCGGGATCTTCCCGGCCGCGTACATGCGCTCCTCGTAGTCGACGGTCAGCGGGAAGAAGTCGGCGCCCTCGCGCGGCTCCTTCGCGGCAACCGCGGTGGCGAGGACGACGCTGTCGCCGTATCGGACGAGAACGGCCCCGTCGGCCTGCTCGGCGAGCTTCCCCGCCTCGAGCGAGAAGGTCTGGTCGCCGATCGGCGCCTCAACCTTGGTTGACAAGTGATGCCTCCAGTGTTGTGCCTCCCACCGATACCGGGCGCTCAGCTCGTGCACATTCGGGTGCGCATGGTTGCGGCGGCGCTCCACGGCGCGGTCGAGAGGGTGGTGTGATCAGGTGATCGATGCGGGCCGCCGGCATGCCGACGACCGCGGATGTGACGCGACCCGGGCGAGTGGCCCGGGTCGGATGGGTGTCCTAGCGGCGAAGGCCCAGCCGGCCGATGACGGCCCGATACCGGTCCACGTCGTTGCGGACGAGGTAGGCGAGCAGCCGGCGCCGCTGGCCGACGAGCTTGAGCAGACCCCGGCGCGAGTGGTTGTCGTTCTGGTAGGTGCGCAGGTGGTCCGTCAGCGACTTGATCCGCTCGGTGAGGAGCGCGATCTGCACCTCGGGTGAGCCCGTATCGCCATCGTGCGTGGCGTAGTCATCGACGATCGCGCTCTTCGCGTCCTTGGCGAGCGGCACAGATTCCTCCACATTCGTTTCCGTAACGGTCGAAGTCTAGCAGAGGGGGCCGATCCCCGCTCCTCAGGCCCCGAGGATCGCCCGCGCTCGACGCTCGTCGTCGTGCATCTGCGCGACCAGCGATTCGACCGATGCGAACCGCTGCTCGTCGCGGATGCGTGCCACCAGCTCCACCTCCAGCCGGAGGTCGTAGAGATCGCCATCGAAGTCGAGCAGGTGCGCCTCCACGAGCACCGGCGCCGCCTCCTTGAACGTCGGACGCACGCCCACGCTCACCAGGGCCGGATGTCCGATCCGCGTCCCCGGCGCGGTGGCGCGGCCCGCGTAGATGCCGAGCGCCGGCAGGGCCGGCAGGTAATCGAACGCCAGGTTCGCGGTCGGGTAGCCGAGCTCGCGGCCGCGCGCATCGCCATGGATCACCGTCCCCGCGAGGTATGGCGGGCGACCGAGCAGGACGGTGGCGGCGGCCACGTCTCCGGCCGCGATGCGCTCGCGCACGCGCGTCGAGGACACCGGGCCGCCCTCGTCGCCGCGCAGCGGCTCGAGGACGACGAGGTCGAATCCCGCCGCCTGGGCGTGGCCGCGCATGCGATCGGGCGTCCCGGAGCGCGCGCGGCCGAACGCGCTGTCGGGCGTCATGACGAGCGCCCGGAGGTCGACCACCGGGGCGAGGGCGGCAAGGAACGTCTCGGGCGCCAGGTCGCGGACCCGCGGCGTGAAGTCGAGCGCCACGGCGACGTCGGCCCCCGCCTCCCGCAGGCGGCGGAGGTTCTCGACCACCGGCGCGAGGCGCGGCACGCGCTGCGCGGGATGGATGACCTCGACCGGCGGTGGGTCGAAGAGGAGCGCGACCGCCATCGCGCCGCGCTCGTCGGCGGCGCGACGCGTGGCTGCGACCAGGGCCTGGTGGCCGAGGTGGACGCCGTCGAAGACGCCCATGCACACCGCGGCGGGGCCGGTGGACGCCACGCCGCCCAGGAGGTGGCCAGTGTCGGCGGTCCTCATCCGACCGCGGCGCCGGTGTCGTGGGCGACCACTTTGTCGGGGTGGAGGACGTGGTTCGTGACGTTCCCGATGCCGAGGAGGGCGCCGGCGTCGTCGAGGACGACCCGCCGCCCGTCACTCGCGTCGGTGGCGTCGAGCGGCGAGCCGTTGCGGAACCGGGTCGCGGCCTCGGGGGCGAGCGTGAGCCGCGGCAGCGGCAGCAGGCCGGCGATCGGCATGACGACGTCGGCGAGGCGCCCCGCGCGCGCCAGCTCCTCAAGCTGCTCCGGGCGCACGGCGTCCTCCACGAGCAGGCCGGCCGCCTCGCGCCGCCGGAGTGCGTGGAGGTGGCCGCCGCAGCCGAGCGCGGCACCGAGATCGCGGGCAATGGAGCGCACGTAGGTGCCCGGTCCGCAGATGAGCTCGAGCGATGCATCGACCCAGCCGTCGCCGGGGACGAGATCGGTCAGCTCGAGGCGTTCGACGGTGACCATGCGGGGCGCGAGCTCGAGCGGTCGTCCGGCGCGGGCCGCCCGATGCGCGGTCTCACCGCCGAGCTTGCGCGCCGAGAAGGCCGGCGGACGCTGCGCGAACTCGCCGCGGAACGGCGCCAGGGCCGCCTCGATGGCCGGTCTGGGTGGCACCGGCCCGCCGCCGGGGAGGAGCGGTCCCTCCGCATCGTCGGTGGCCGAGCTGATCCCGAGTCGGACGACCGCGTCGTAGCGCTTGCGGCCGCCGGTGAGCTCCTCGCTGAAGCGGGTCGCCGGTCCGACGAGGATGGGCAGCACGCCGGATGCGAGCGGATCGAGCGTCCCGGCGTGCCCGATGCGTCGCAGGCCGGTCAGCCGCCGCAGCAGGCCCACCATGTCGTGGCTGGTGACGCCGACCGGCTTGTCGAGGTTAACGACGCCCAGCATCGGCCCGATCGAGCTCCCGCTCGCACGCGTCGAGCATCCGCCGCTCCGCCTCCTCGAGCGGCGCTTCGATCGTGCAGCCGGCCGCACGAGCGTGCCCGCCGCCGCCGAAGGCGCCGGTGATCGCGACCGCGTCGGCGCGCTCGGTGGTGCGGACGCTGATCCGCACCCGGGTCGCCGACTGCTCCTTGAAGAGCACGTTGATCGCCGCGTCCCGCGTGAGGCCGAGGAGGTCGACGAAGCCCTCCGACGCGGTGGCGTCGGCGCCGGTGTCGCGGAGCATGGTGAGCGTCATGGCGGCATGGACGATCGCGCCGTCGCGTCGCTGGCCGATGCTCGCCAGCATCCGGCCCCAGAGGGCGACGCTGGCGAACGGCTTGTCGGCGTAGATGGCGCGGTTGATGCGATAGAGGTCGGCGCCCGCCTCCAGCAGGCTCGCAGCGACGCGCAGCGTGCGTGGCGTCGCGTTCGGATGGACGAACGTGTGCGTGTCCTGGACGATCCCGGCGAGCAGGCAGGTGGCGATCTCAGCGTCGATCTCCACCCCGAGATCGGGCAGCAGGAGCGCCACCATCTCGCACGTGGCCGCCGCGCCCGGGTCGATGAGGGCGATCGCCCCGGCGCCGTCATTCGAGACGTGGTGGTCGATGTTCGCGAGCGTCGCCCGCGCGAGCCACGGCCCACAGTCGCGCGCCACGGCGCCAGTGCGGGAGAGGGCAGCGTCCACGACGAGCGCCAATCCGGGCTCGAGCTGCGGCGCGCGGCGCACCTCGTCAACGCGCGGCATGAACCCCAGGAACGGCGGAGGCACGTCCGAGCTCACCACCTCGCCCTCCTTGCCGAGCCGCTCGGCCGCAATGCGAAGTGCGGTCGCGGCGCCGAGCGTGTCGGCGTCGGGATTCTCGTGGCAGATCGTCGTCACGCGCTCCGCGGCGCGGAAGGCGGCGATGACCTCCGTGGCGCCCATCAGGATGGCTCCTCGGACGCCGGCGCCGCGTGGTCGGGCTGCGTCGCCCGCTCGTCCTCGATCTCGCGCAGGAGCTTCAGGACCCGGTCCCCCGCCTCGATCGAGTCGTCACGGCGCAGGCTGAGCTCCGGGACGGTGCGCAGCGTGAGGCGCGCGGCGAGCTGCCGTCGCAGCCAGGGCGCCGCATCGCGGAGCGCCGTCATCGAACGCTCGCGCTCCTCCTCGCTGCCGTAGACGCTCACGAACACCCGGGCATGGCCGAGGTCGCGTGCCGTCTCGACGCGGGTGATCGTGGCGAACCCCAGCCGCGGGTCCTTCATCTCGCGCTGCAGGAGCTGCATCAGCTCCTGCTGGATCTGGCTGTCGAGCCGATCGGTCCGCTGGCTCATCGGTCCGCGTCGGCTCCGCTAGAGCGTCTGCGCCTCGGCGATCATCTGGAAGCACTCGATGACGTCGCCCTCGGCGAGATCATCGACGTCCAGCCCGATGCCGCACTCGAATCCGGTCGCCACCTCGCGCACGTCGTCCTTGAACCGCTTCAGCGAGGTGATGCGCGTCTCGGCGA
This sequence comes from uncultured Chloroflexia bacterium, assembly GCA_963825905.1. Lineage (GTDB taxonomy): Bacteria > Chloroflexota > Limnocylindria > QHBO01 > QHBO01 > JAICQM01. The sequence goes on from CAWGUL010000007.1 coordinate 474,028, forward strand.
TCTGCTTGCCGCCGCGGAACAGGCGCACCTGCCCGCCGCGGACGATCCGGCCGTCGGTCACGTAGGAGCCGGCAATGTTGCCGGCCCGGCCGGCCTTGATGATCATCCGCACCTCGGCGTGGCCCTCGACCTGCTCGACCAGCTTCGGGGTGAGCATGCCGGACAGAGCCTGGGTCACGTCATCGGTCAGCTTGTAGATGACGTCGTACAGCCGGACGTCGACGCCGGTCGCATCGACCGAGCGGGTCGCGCCGGGATCGAGCTTCGTGTTGAAGCCGATCACGACCGCGTCCGAGGCCGAGGCGAGGTTGATGTCGGACTCGTTGATGTCGCCCGCGCTCTCGCGGATGATGTTGATCCGGACCTCGTCGTTCGTCAGCCGCTCGAGCGAATGGCGAATCGCCCCGAGCGAGCCCTGGACGTCGGTCTTCAGGACAACGCGGAGCTCCTTGACGTCTGCCTGGCCGATCTGCGCGCTGATCTCCTCGAGCGTGGATGCCGTCCGGCCGTCTCCGCCCGCTGCTGCCGCGCCCGCCTTCTCGGCCATGTCGCGCGCGGTCTTTTCGTCCGCCACGACGCGCAGGATGTCGCCCGCCTCCGGCAGGTCCTGGAGGCCGATGATCTCGGCGGCCGTCGCCGGCTCGGCCGTCTTGATCCGCTTGCCCGCGGCGTTGTTCAGCGCGCGGACGCGTCCGAACGTGCGCCCCACCGCCACGACGTCGCCGATCTTCAGCGTGCCGGTCTGGACGAGCACGGTGGCGACGTTGCCGCGGCCCTTCTCCACCTTGCTCTCGATGATCGTGCCAACCGCGGCGCGCCCCGGGTTCGCCTTGAGGTCCTGCAAATCGGCGACGAGGAGCACCATCTCCATCAGCTCGTCGAGGCCGGTGCGCTGCTTCGCGCTCACCGGCACGGCGATCACGTCGCCGCCGTACTCCTCGATGAGCACCTTGTTGTCGGCCAGCTCCTGCTTCACGCGGTCCGGCTGCGCGTCGGCCTTGTCGATCTTGTTGATCGCCACGATCATCGGCACGCGCGCGGCGCGGACGTGGTCGATCGCCTCCTTCGTCTGCGGCATGACGCCATCGTCGGCCGCGACCACGATGATCGCGATGTCGGTCACCTGCGCCCCGCGGGCGCGCATGGCGGTGAAGGCCTCGTGACCGGGCGTATCGAGGAACACGATCCGCTTCCCGTTGTGCGTGACCTCGGAGGCCCCGATGTGCTGGGTGATCCCGCCCCGCTCCCCCGCCGCGACCTTGGTGTCGCGGATGGCGTCGAGCAGGCTGGTCTTGCCGTGGTCGACGTGGCCCATGATCGTCACGACCGGCGCGCGGGTGACGAGGTCCGCCGCGGCATCCTCGTCCCAGAGGGCCGGGCGCGTGGACTTCTCCTCCTCGCTGCCCGGCGCGACGAGATCCTGCGAGGCAGCCTCCTCGGCGGCGGCACGCTCGGCGAGGCCGCGTTCGCTCGTCTCGAAGCCGAGCTCGGCGGCGACGAGCGACGCGGTGTCGTAGTCGATCGTCTGGTTGATGGTGGCGAAGATCCCGTTCCGAATCAGCTCCTTGATGACGTCGGCATGGCTGACCGAGAGCGCATCGGCCAGGTCCTTGACCGACACGGAGCTGGGCAGCTCGATCGGTCCGGACGGTCGCTGCGGTGCCGGCGCCTCCATCGTGGCCGCCCCGGTCTGCGGGCCGGGACGGCGGCGCGCGGGACGCGGTCCTCGGCGCGGAAGGTATCTACGTGGCGGCATGGTTCTCCTCGAAGTTGAGCGCTCCCGGTACCAGCTTGGCACCGAGCGCCCGGTTCACTGCCTCGGCCGCACGGGTCGGCTCACGGCAGTCTGGTGCATCACAGATGTAGGTCCCACGACCGGCGAGCCTGCCGGTCGGGTCGATGGCCACCGATCCGTCCGCGCTGCGCACGATGCGGGTCAGTGACCGCTTGGCGCGCACCTGGCGGCATGCCGCACAGGTGCGCATCGGGATGTGGTCAGGTCGTCGCTTCGGCATCGGCCGGTGCCTCCGCCGCGTGCGCCTCGTCCTCCGGTGCATCACCCGCCGCGGCAGCGGCGACGCCCGCGTCGGAGCGGATGTCGATCCGCCAGCCGGTGAGCTTCGCGGCGAGGCGGGCGTTCTGCCCCTCCTTGCCGATGGCCAGGCTGAGCTGGCGCTCCGGGACGACGACGTTGGCGATCTTGTGCTCCTCGTCGACGCGGACGCTCAGCACCTCGGCCGGGCTGAGGGCCTCCGCGACGAAGCGGGCCGGGTCCTCGTCCCAGAGGACGACGTCGACCTTCTCGCCGTTGAGCTCGGCAACGATCGCCTGGATCCGCGCTCCGCGCTGTCCGACCGCCGCGCCCTTCGCGTCGACGCCGGTCTGGCGGCTCTCGACGGCCACCTTCGAGCGGCTGCCGGCCTCGCGGGCGATGCCGCGGATGACGACGGTGCCGTTGTAGATCTCGGGAATCTCCATCTCCATGAGGCGTCGGAGGAAGCCGCGATGGGTGCGGCTGGCGACGATCACCGGGCCGCGCGTCGTGCGCCGCACCTCCAGGACATAGGCCTTCAGGTGCTGGCCGATCCGATACGCCTCGCCGGGAAGCTGCTCGCTGACGGCGAGCACCGCCTCCACGCCCTTGCCCATGTCGAGCACGACGGCCTGGTCGGTGGTGCGATGCACGACCCCGGTCATGATCTCGCCCTCGCGGGACGCGTACTGCTGGTACACGACGTCGCGCTCCGCCTCGCGCAGTCGCTGACGGTAGACCTGGCCGGCGGTCTGCGCGGCGATTCGCCCCAGCTGCGCCTGGGTCACGTTCTCCGGGATGCGAACCTTGCCGCCGACGCCCGTGGTGGGGTCCTGCTTCTGGGCATCCGCGACGGTCATCTGGAGGTCAGGGTCCTCGACCTCCTCGGCCGTGGCCATCACCTCGTACTCGCGGTAGACGCTGATCTGCCCGCTCTCGGGATCGACGACGACGACGACGTTCTCGGGCGCGTCCGCGTTGCGACGATAAGCCGACTCGATGGCCTGCTCCAGGGTATGGATCAGGACCTCCTGCGGGACACCCTTCTCGGCGTTCAGCTGGAGGAGCGCCCCGATGAAATCTCGATTCACGGCCCCACCTCGCTCACCGTCGGACGAAAAACAAACGTGGGCTGGCGAACCGACCCACGTCTCCACGTAACTCGATATCAATTCGGCTTCCGGCTCGCGACCCGAAACCGGTCCGGAGTATAGCAGCCGAGCGCTCAGCCCGCCATCGAAGGCCTTGCTCCGCAAGGGTCCACGGACCGGTCCGCGCGAGGGTCGGCGAGGTGCTCGACGGCACCTCCGGGGTCAGCTGCCGGGGAGGCGCTGGATGTCCTGGATCGTGATAAGGACGACCAGGAGCAGGAGCATGACGAAGCCGGTCGCGTAGATGAGCGCCTCGCGCTCTCGCCCCAGCCGTCGCCGGCGCGCGCCCTCGAGCAATGTCACCGCGATGCGCCCGCCATCGAGCGGCGGGAATGGCAGCACGTTGAGCACGGCGAGGTTGATCGACAGCAGCGCGGCGAGCTGGAGCTGCACGACGAGCGGCTCGCGCACGACCTCGCCGATGATCTGGGCGATTCCGATCGGCCCACGCGCATCGCCGGTGTTCGGCGCGAGGCCGACCAGCCCGAGCACCGTCCGCCCGAGGGCGGCGGGGATCTGGACCGCGGTCGACCAGGTCTGGTCGAGACCCATGCCGAGCGCCTTCACCGGCCCGTCGGCAAGCGGTGGAAAGTCGCGGATCTCCGAGTCCCAGCCGAACCCGATCGCCCCGATGCCGGCCTTGCGCTGCTCGTCGGTCAGGACGCGCGGCGTCACCGTGATCGTCTGCACCTCGGTGCCACGGCTGATGCTGAGCGCAACCGGGCTGCCAGCGTGGCTCTGGATGAAGAGAAGGAGGTCCGAGGCGCGCTCGAAGGTATGGCCGTCGGCGGCGGCGATCCGGTCCCCGACCTCGAGCACGCCGGCCGCCGGGCTGTTCGCCTGCACGTCGGTGACGGTGATCGGCGCCACGCGATCCGGCTGCGGCTGCGCGGCGGCGATGGCGAGCAGGCCAACGGCGAGCAGGAAGTTCATGACCACCCCGGCGAAGAGCACGGCGAGCCGCACCCAGAGCGGCTTGCGGCTGAACGAGCCAGCCATCTCGCGCTCCACGGCGGCCTCCGAGAGGCCGCGCTGCCGGAGCCGGTCGGCCTCGCTCTCCCCGTCCGCGCTGTCCTCGCCGAGCATCTTCACGAACCCCCCGAGCGGGATGGCGTTCACGCTGTAGCGCGTGCCGCGCCAGATGAGCGACGCGAGGCGCGGCGGGAATCCCACGCCGAACTCGTGCACGGTGATGCCCGACACCTTGGCGACGATGAAGTGGCCGAGCTCGTGGACCACCACCAGCAGGACGATGAGGACCAGGGTGGCGAGGATGGTGGTGACGATGTCCATGGCTACGCCGCCAGCTCGGCGGTCAGCGCCCCGCGCACCTCGTCGTCGAGGGCGACGACCTCGTCGAGCGCAGGCTCCGCGGCAGCACCCCAGCGCGTGACCGCCTCGCCGATGACGCCGGCGATCTCGCCGAACGGCAGCCGGCTGTCGAGAAATGCGGCGACGGCCACCTCGTCGGCAGCGTTGAGGATGACGCCCCGGTTCCCTCCGGCCTCCGCCGCGTGGCGCACGGCGTCATACGCCGGATAGGCGCCGGTGGCGAGCGGGCCGAACGTCAGCTGGCCCCAGCCCTCCGGCGTGCCGTGCGACGAGGGGGCCGGCAGGCGGTCGGGGTAGGTCAGCGCGTGCTGGATCGGGAGGCGCATGTCGGGCAGGCCGAGCTGTGCCTTGTACGAGCCGTCGACGAACTCGACCAGCGAGTGCACGACGCTCTCGGGGTGGATCACGGCATCGATCTTAGCGTAGGGCAGGCGGTACAGCCATTTCGCCTCGATGACCTCGAACGCCTTGTTCACAAGTGTGGCGGAGTCGATGGTGATCTTCGATCCCATGCGCCAGGTGGGATGCGCCAGCGCGGCGGCAGGCTGCGCGTCATGGACCGATGCCGGCGACCGGCCGCGGAACGGCCCGCCGCTCGCCGTCAGCACGAGCCGTCGGACGGCGTCGCGCGACTCCCCCACCAGGCACTGCCAGATGGCCGAGTGCTCGCTGTCGATCGGCCGCAGCCAGTCGAGCGCATCCCCGCCGAGCCGGTCGAGTGCGGCGGCGACGAGGTGGCCGCCGGTGACGAGCGTCTCCTTGTTCGCCAGCGCGACCCGGCGTCGGGCACCAAGCGCGGCGAGCACCGCCGGCAGCGCGGCCATCCCGGTGGTGGCGACGACGACGATGTCGATCCCGTCGAGGCCGGCGATGCCCCGAAGGCCGTCCGGCACCCAGCGTGCCGGATCGATCTCGCGCGCCCCATCCGGAGCCCACGCCCGCGCGCCGGGATGGGCGGCGAGCTGGGCGGCGAGCTCGGGGGAGGCGTGCCCGCTCGCCAGCGCACGGACAGCGAATCGGTCGGGATGCGCGGCGACGACCTCGAGCGTCTGGCGCCCGATCGAGCCGGTCGAGCCGAGGACGGCGAGCCCGATCACACCGACTGGCCGGCCACGAGGAGCGCGTACCCAACGAGGATGGGCGCCGCGAACAGGAACGAGTCGACCCGGTCGAGAAAGCCGCCGTGGCCGGGCACGAGGTCACCGGAGTCCTTGCGTCCGGCCGCGCGCTTGAGCATCGACTCCGCGAGGTCGCCCGCCTGGGCCGCGAGACCGACGACCGGACCGATGACGAGCGGGTGCCACGGCGCGATGCCGGTGAGCCAGGCGCCGATGCCCGCCGCGAGCGTCGCAACCAGCAGCCCGCCGGCCATGCCCTCGGCGGTCTTCGAGGGGCTGAGGTGCTCGATGAGGCGCCGCCGGCCGAGCCAGCGGCCGGTGAGATACGCGCCGGTGTCGTACCCCCACACCACAAGAATGAGGAGCAGGACCCAGGCTGTCCCGGAGCGGAGGCCGAGTCCGCCGACCGCGGTGGTTGCCGAGCCGCCGGACGGCGCGAGGTGGGCGGTGAGATCGATGAACGGGAGCAGCAGCCCGATGTAGAGGATCCCGAACGAGGTCATCGCCCAGGAGAGGAAGCCGGCGCGCGCGTCGGCGCGCGTGAAGGCGACCGCGGCAACGAGGATCATGGCGCCGGCGACGGCGATCGTGACGAGGCCCGGCGGATCGGTCTGGCGCAGCAGGTCGGACAGCAGGCCGCCGACGAGCGCCGAGTTCGCCGCCACGATCCCCGCCGCGGTCACGACGAGGCCCGCGACCAGGCCGAGCACCTGGGGCGGCTCGAATCCGCCCGCGTCGAGCAGGGCGATCACCTCGATCAGGGCCAGAAACGCGATCACCCCCAGCATCAGGGCCAGCCAGGGCTCGCCCAGGAGCGCGGCGACGACGACGATCGGGCCGAGGATGGCGGCGGTCAGCAGGCGGGTGCGCAGCATCGTCAGGATCCGAAGCGGCGCTGGCGGCGTGCGAACTCGTCGAGGGCCGCGACGAGATCGGCCTCCGCGAAGTCGGGCCACAGGGTGGGCGTGAACACGAGCTCGGCGTAGCTCGTCTGCCACAGCAGGAAGTTGCTCATCCGCTGCTCACCACCGGTCCTGATCAGAAGATCGACGTCCGGCTGGCCATTCGTGTAGAGGTGCTCGGCGATCCGCGCCTCGTCGACGTCGGTCGGCGTCACGTCGGCGGCCATGAGCGCGCGCAGGGCGTCGACGAGCTCGGTGCGACCGGAGTAGTTGAACGCGATGTTCAGCGCCATCCGCGTTCCCCCGCGGGTGCGGTCCTCGGCCGCGCGAATGCTGCGCTGCACGTCGACCGGCGCTTCGTGGAGCCGGCCGATGACGCGGACCCGGATCCCCTCGGTGATCAGCTCGGCGGTGTGCTGCTGAACCGCGGCGTCGATGAGGCCGAACAGGCCCGTCACCTCGTCTTCCGGGCGGTTCCAGTTCTCCTGGCTGAAGACGTAGAGCGAGAGGACCTCGATGCCGTGGTCCGGGGCGATGCGCACGATCGGGCGGATCGCCTCGACTCCCTGGACGTGGCCCGCGATGCTCGGCAGCCCCTTCGCTGCCGCCCAGCGCCGGTTCCCGTCCATGATGATGGCGACATGGCGCGCGCCGTGGCTGGGCGGCGATGGAGTCAGACCTCCATCACCTCGGCTTCCTTGCGCTCGGTGCGCTCGTCGATGGCCACGATGTAGCGGTCGGTGAGGCGCTGCAGCGCGTCGAGCTCACGACGCTCCTCGTCCTCGGTCACCGTCCCGTCGCGCTGTGCCTTCTTCAGCAGGTCGGCTGCCTCGCGGCGGTGGTGGCGGATCTCCACGCGCGCGTCCTCGGCCCGCTTGCGGACCTGCTTCACCATCTCGCGCCGCCGCTCTTCGGTCAGCGGCGGCACGTTCAGCCGGACCACCGTGCCGTCCACGTTCGGGACCAGGCCGATATCGCTCTTCGTGAGCGCCTTCTCGATCGCGCCGAGCACGGACCGATCCCACGGCTGGATCACGATGAGATGCGCGTCCGGCGTGCTGATGCCGGCGATCTGGTTCAGCGGCGTCTGGGTGCCGTAGTAGTCGACCGTGATCCGGTCCACCAGCGCCGTGGACGCGCGGCCGGTCCGGATGCCGGCGTGGTCGCGCTCCATGGCATCGACGGCGCGCTGCATCTTCGGCTCGATGTCGGCAAGCACCGGGTGGGTCATTCGGTCACCTCGCCTGAAATGAGCGTTCCGATCCGCTCGCCGCGCACCGCGCGCACGATGTTCCCCTCCTTGGTCATGTCGAACACGACGATCGGGAGGTCATTGTCCATCGCCAGGCTCACGGCTGTCGCGTCGAGCGCGTTGAGGCGGTTGGCGAGCATGTCGGTGTACCCGATGCGCGCGAAGCGCCGTGCGTTCGGGTGCTGCTCCGGGTCGGCGTCGTAGACGCCGTCCACGCGGGTCGCTTTCAGGATCACCTCGGCGCCGATCTCGACCGCCCGCAGGGTGGCGGCCGTATCGGTCGTGAAGTAGGGGTTGCCCGTCCCGGCCACCATGACGACGACGCGGCCCTTCTCCAGGTGCCGGACGGCGCGGCGGCGGATGTACGGCTCGCAGATCTCGTTCATCGCGATCGCGGACAGCACGCGGGTCGGCGTCCCGGCCTGCTCCAGCGCGTCCTGGATCGCGAGCCCGTTCATCACGGTGGCGAGCATGCCCATGTAGTCGCCGGTGGCCCGATCCATCCCGGACTCGGAGGCGGCGAGGCCCCGGAAGATGTTGCCACCGCCGACGACGAGTGCGATCTGCACGCCCTCACGCTGGGCCGTGCCGACCTGCCCGGCGATCTCGCGGACGACGTTGGGGTCGATGCCGTAGGGCCGCTCCCCCATCAGCGCCTCGCCCGAGAGCTTCAGCAGCACCCGGCGCGGCGCGGTGGCGGCGTGCCCGCTGGTCATGAGGCTCAGGCGACCCCGGCCGTGGCGGCCTCGGCCGCCTCGCCATCGGTGGCCTCGGCACCGGCGTCGCCGACGGCCATCCGGCTGAAGCGCGCCACCCGGATGTTCTCGCCCAGGAGCGCGATCTTCTCGGTCACGAGGTCGCCGATCTTCTTGTCCGTGTCGCGGTACGGCAGCTCGAGCAGGCATTGCTCCGCGTACCACTTGTTCAGCTTGCCGTCGACGATCATCGCGATCCGATCAGCCGGGCGGCCTTCGGCCTCCGCGTCCCGGGCGAAGGTCATGCGCTGCGCCTCGACGATCTCGGCGGGCACGTCCTCGCGCGCGACGTAGGCCGGGTTCAGGCCGGCGACCTGCATCGCGAGCTCGCGCGCGAGCTGCTGGAAGTCATCGGTCCGGGCGACGAAGTCGGTCTCGCAGTTGAGCTCGAGCAGCACGCCGAGCCGCGCGCCATGATGGATGTAGCTGGCGACGACGCCCTCGCGGGCGACGCGGCCGGCCTTCTTGGCGGCGGCGCTGAGGCCCTTGGCACGCAGCCACTGCGTCGCCTTCTCGACATCCCCGTCGGATGCCTCGAGGGCGCGCTTGCAGTCCATGATGCCGGCCCCGGTCTGGTCACGGAGCTGCTTGACGTCTTCTGGCTTGATCATGTGGATCCCTGGTGTCCTTCGCTGTTGAATGTGAGTCGCCGGGCCGCAGCCCAGCCGATGCGGAGCAGGCTCAGACGGCCGGTCGCTCGCGGTGATCGATGGCACGCTCGTGCTCGCGGTCGGCGACCTCGGCCTCGGCCTCCTCGCCGAGCTCGATGGCGCGTCGGGCGCGTGCACGCCGCTCCTCCTCGTCGTCCTCCTCCTCCGGCTCGGGCTCGAAGACCAGCGCCTCGCCGCCGGCGAGGGCGGCGGAGTAGTCCGCCTCCGAGGTGAGGGCCGTCTCGTCGACCGGCGGCATCGCCTCGGCCTGCTCGAACTCCTCGTCGAGGCGGGCCTGGCGCTCCTGGCTGGCGGACAGGACCGCCTCCGCGATGGTCGAGCAGATGAGCTTGACGGAGCGGATGGCGTCGTCGTTCGCCGGCACGACCCAGTCGATGAGGTCCGGGTCGCAGTTCGTGTCGGTGATGGCGATGATCGGGATCTCGAGGCGCCGCGCCTCGGCGACCGCGATCGCCTCGCGATGCGGGTCGACGATGAACACGGCGCCGGGCAGGCGCCGCATGCGGCGAATCCCGCCGAGGGTGCCGTTCAGCTTCGTGATCTCGTCGGTCAGCTTCGAGGCTTCCTTCTTCGTCAGCCGCTCGAACTCGCCAGCGTCACGACGCGCCTCGAGCGCCTCGAGGCGCTGGATGCGGCGCTTGATGGTCGTGAAGTTCGTGAGCATGCCGCCCAGCCAGCGGTTATTGACCCAGTGCTGGCCGCTGCGCTCGGCCTCGCTCGAGAGCGCCTCCTGCGCCTGCTTCTTGGTGCCGACGAAGAGGATGCTGTCGCCGCGGCGGACGACCTCGCGCACGAAGTCCAGGGCGGCGTCGAGACGCTGCACCGTCTGGGCGAGGTCGATGATGTGGATCCCGTTGCGCTCCGCGAAGATGTACTCGCGCATCTTCGGGTTCCAGCGCCGGGTCTGGTGCCCGAAGTGGACGCCCGCTTCGAGCAGCTGCTTCATGGTGGTGGCAGCCATGGGGATGAGAACCTCCGGTTGTTCCTCCGCCTGCCGTCTGCTTCCGGGTCGACCGCCTGCGGCGGCACCGTGACCGATCGGAATCGGGAAGGCGTGTGTGATGGGTGGTCGTCCCGCACGGCGCGCGCGAAGGCGGAGCCGAGCCCGTGGGACCTCCCGAGTATACCACGCAGGCGCGCCTCCCCTGCCGCGTGGCCCAGCCGGCCCGGAACCGGTACCGAAGTACTCCGCACCCCACCAGTTCGTGCCTTGCGGCTCCGCACCGCACGCCTAGCCTGTCGATCGTGCACGTCCGAGCCCGGCGGCACGACGCCCCTCGCGGCGACCACGCAGTTCCTGGCTGGAGGACCGATGCGATCCCGACCCCTCGCCCTGCTCGCCACCGGCGCGCTCAGCGTCCTCGTGGCCGTCACCGGGAGCAGCGCCACCGCCTTCGCCAGTGACGAGGTCGTCGTCGGTCGCGGCGATACGCTGTCCGCGATCGCCGCCGAGCACGGGACGACCGTCGCGCAGCTCGTGCGACTCAACCACCTCGCCAACCCGAATCGCATCTATGTGGGCCAGCGGATCCGGATCGCCGCCCCGGCGGCGCACCCGCCGGCGGCCGCTCCGCCGGCGCCCGCTCCACGAAGCCATGTCGTGGCGGCCGGCGAGCACCTCACCGGCATCGCGCGGCGCTACGGCACGACGGTCGCCGCGATTGCGAAGCTGAACAGCATCCGCAACCCCTCGTTCATCCGCGTCGGGCAGCGACTGACGATCCCCGGTGCCGCGCCGGCCCCGCGGCCGGCAGCCCGCGCCGCCACCCATCCCGCGGCGCGGGTCGCGCCGCCACGGACGCATCGCGTCGCTCCCGGAGAGAGCCTCACCGGCATCGCGCGCCGCTACGGCACGACGGTCGCCGCGATCGCGAAGCTCAACAACATCCGCAACGCGTCGGTCATCCGCGTCGGGCAGCGGCTCCAGATCCCCGGCCCACCCGCGCCGAGCCCCCGGGCCAGGGTCGCGATGCCGGCCGCGATGGCCGCCATCGTCGCGCGCCGCGCGGCGGTCGGCAAGCTCATCGCCGCCGAGGCGGCCCGCTACCGCGTGCCCGTCACGCTCGCCAAGGCGGTTGGCTGGCAGGAGTCCGGCTGGCGGCAGAACGTGACGAGCCGCGTCGGTGCGGTCGGCGTCATGCAGCTCATGCCGGGGACGGCGAGGTGGATCGGTGAGACGCTGCTCGGCGCCCCGGTCGATCCACACGACACACGGCAGAACGTCCGCGCCGGCGTCCTCCTCCTGCGCCACTACTTCGTGCGCTACCACGGCGACCGGGATCGCATCCTGGCGGCCTACTACCAGGGCCAGCGGGCTCTGGAGGAGCACGGCATCTATCGGGTCAGCCGACCGTACATCGCCTCGGTGCGGGCGCTGGAGCAACTGTTCGGCGGCTGAGCGAGCCTCACCAGGCGTCGATCGCCGGGACGCGGGTCACGCGCCAGCGTCGCTCCACCGCGGGATCGAGGTCCCTGGCCGGCACGAGGGTGACGAGGTCAACGCGGAGCAGCGCGCGAACATCGGCCTGAGCAGCGAACGACATCAGCGCATGGCGCAGCCGCACCACCCGGCTCCTGCCGACGGATTCCGCTGCGCTGCCGGCTCGCGAGGTGCGCCGGGCCCGCACCTCGACCCCGACGAGGACGCCGTCCGGATCGCGCATGACGAGGTCGAGCTCCCCGCCGGCGACCCGCCAGCGCTCGGCGAGCACGACCCATCCCTCCCCGGCAAGCCATCGCGCCACCGCCGCCTCCGCCTCGAGGCCCAGACGGTGGCGCGGATCAGCCATCGGCGTCGAGCTCTCCCATCAGGACGGCCGCGTCCGCGGCCTCGGCCATGACCGCGAAGCTGACCTCGTCGTCATCGCCGACCGGGATCGCGAGCCGCGGGCCGAGGTCGAGCTCGAACGACAGCTGTCGGCCCGCCAGGAGGCCGCGGACCGGCGCGAACGACCGTCGGTGCCACTCGCACGGGCCGTCGTCGACGAGGGCGTTCAGGTGGTGCGGCGTCCCGTAGCCCTTGTTGCGGGCGAAGCCATACGACGGATAGCGCGCATCCATCTCGTCGCAGATGCGGTCGCGGGTCACCTTGGCGACGATGCTGGCGGCGGCGATGGAGGCGCTGATCGCGTCGCCGTCGATGATGGCCCGCTGCGGCAGGTCGACGACCGGCAGCCGCAGCGCGTCGATGAGGAGGTGATCCGCAGGCGTCGACAGCCGCTCCACGGCCTGGCGCATCGCCAGCTTCGTGGCCTGCAGGATGTTGATGCGGTCGATGACCTCGACCTCCACGCAACCCACGCCGATTGCGTCGGCGCGATCGAGGATCAGCTCGTAGAGCTGCTCGCGGCGGAGTCGCGGCACCACCTTGCTGTCACGGAGGCCGCGCAGGCGCGGCCGGGGCGGAAGGATGACGGCGGCCGCGACGACCGGTCCGGCAAGGCAGCCGCGCCCGACCTCGTCGATGCCGGCGATCCGCGAGAAGCCGGCCGACCGGAGCTCGCGCTCGTGACGAAACTGCGCGTCGCGCGGCCGCGCGGGGCGCCGCCGACGTGAGATGGAGGCTCGCACGACGGCGGGTCGGCCGCTGGGCCGATCAGCTGGGGCGGCGCTCGCGGAGCGTCGCGGACTTGCCGACGCGCTTGCGCAGGAAGTAGAGCTGTGCCCGGCGAGCAACCCCATGTCGCACGACCTCGATCTTCTCGACCCGCGGCGCATGCACCAGGAAGGTGCGCTCCACGCCGACGCCGCTGGCAATGCGGCGCACGGTGATCGACTTGTTGAGGCCGCCATTGCGCATGCGCATGACGGTCCCCTCGAAGACCTGGATCCGCTCTCGGTTGCCCTCGACCACCTTCACCGAGACGCGGACCGTGTCGCCGGGGGCGATCTCCGGCACGTCGGTGCGGAGCTGCTCGCGCTCGAGCTCCTTGATGGCGTTCATTGTGGGGCGACCTCGTTATCGCGGCCGTATCGGCCGCTTACTGGCTCGTGTGCTGGAGCGCGGCGCGTCCACCCGGTGCGCACACGCGAACGCGACCGCGAGAGCGGCCGCGACGGCGGGAGTATAGCAGCGGCATTCCGGCCGCGGCAAGGCGGCGGGTCCCCCGCTACTCGGCCTCCGGGTCGGCACGCAGCTCGTCGAGGGCGACGCGGTCGTCGGCCGACAGGGGCGCGGTGTCGAGCAGGTCGGGACGTCGCCGGAGGGTACGCCGCAGCGCCTCGCGCCGCCGCCAGCGCTCGACCGCCGCGTGGTGGCCCGACCGGAGGATCGCCGGGACGTCCAGGCCGGCGAATGACTCGGGGCGCGTGTACTGCGGGAACTCCAGCAGGCCGGTCGCGAACGAGTCGCCGAGCTGGGACGCCTCCTCGATCACGCCGGGCACGAGCCGCGACACCGCGTCGATGACGACGAGCGCCGGCAGCTCGCCGCCCGTCAGCACGTAGTCGCCGATGCTCACCTCGCGGTCGACGACGCTGCGCACGCGCTCGTCGATTCCCTCGTAGCGGCCGCAGACGAGCGCCAGGCGCGGGACGCCGGCCAGCTCGCGCGCGAGCGCATCGGTGAGCCGCTCCCCCGCCGGGTCGAGGAGCACGACGAGGGCGCCGGCCTCTCGCAACGGCGCGATCGCCGCGAAGAGCGGCTCGGGGCGCATGACCATCCCGGCTCCGCCGCCGTACGGCTGATCGTCGACGGACCGATGCCGGCCGAGGCCGTGCTCACGCAGGTCGTGGACGACGAACTCGAGCACGCCGCGCTCGGCGGCGCGGCCGAGGATCGAGGTCCGCAGCGGGACCTCGAATAGCTCCGGGAAGAGGGTGACGACATCGAAGCGCATCGGTCCTGGCGTGCCTCGGTCAGCGAATCTCTTCGGCGTCGTAGTCGACGACCATCCGGCCCGCGGCCAGGTCGATCTCGGTCACCACGTGACGCACCGCCGGGACGAGCAGCTCGCCGTCGGGCCCGTCGATCCGATAGACCTCGCTGTCGCCCGCCCGGAATACCTCCGCCACGTGGCCGAGCTCACGCCCGGCCGGGTCGCTGACAGCGAGGCCGACGAGCTGGTGCCAGTAGTAGCGACCTTCCTCGAGCGGCTTCGCGTCCACCTCGAGGTAGCGGCCGACGAGGGCGTCCGCTGCGTCGCGCGAGGTGATGCCGGACAGGGTCATCGCGAGCACCCGTCCGCCAGTTTCGGCGCGGACGATCTCGCGCGGCTCGGACTCTCCCTCCACGAAGACGCGGGCACCCTCATCGAGGTGCTCCGGCCAATCGGTGAGGATCTCGACCCGGACCGCGCCGCGGAGCCCCTTCGCGCCGCTGACGCGCGCGACCGCCAGCCGCGGCGGCTGCTCAGGCGTCGTCGCCGACGATCTCCAGCTCGACATGGCGGCCGTCGCGCGTCGCCATGACGCGGAGCAAGGTTCGGATCGCATTCGCGATCCGGCCGTCGCGACCGATGACACGCCCCATGTCGCGCTCGTCGACCCCCAGGACGAGGACGATCTCGTCGTCGTCTTCCTCCTCGATCTCGACGCTCACCGCGTCTGGATGCTCGACCAGGCCTCGGGCGATGTACTCCAGCAGCTCCTTCACGCCGAAGCCTGCGACTCGGCCGCGGCCTTCGGCTTGGCGGCCGCCCGCTTGCGGGGCGCGGGCTTCGCCGCGGCGGCCGGAGCGGGCACTGCTGCGGCGCCGATCCCAGCCTGCTTCATGAGCTTGACCACGGTGTCGGAGGGCTGCGCGCCCTTGCCGATCCAGGCCGCGAGCTTGTCGCCGTCGATCTGGACCGTCGCGGGATCGGTCAGCGGATCGTAGAAGCCGAGGATCTCGAGGGCGCGACCGTCACGCGGCCGACGGCTGTCAATGGCGACGACGCGATAGCTCGGGCGCTTGGTGGCGCCGATGCGCGTCAGTCGAATGCGAACTGCCAAGGAAGTCTTCCTCTCTGGTGGGTGGCTGGGCAATGAGCCGCGGCGGGCGCGGCTAGCGGATGGTCACGGTGAGGTGGAATTCGAATCGCCCTTCGCGGGCCGGGGAAGTCAGGCCGAAGGCCTCGACGTGGGCAAGGATATCGCGCGACTCGGCCGGGAGGCTATCGCCCGCCGCGTCGAGGAGCATCGGCATGAGCGATTTGAGGTCGATGTAGACCTCGGCGCCGCCCCGCTCGGCGTCGGCGAACGCGTCGCGGTAGCGCGCCACGCTGTCGAGCGTCTGCGAGCCCGCGCGTGCCTCGAGTGCGGCCTTCACGTCGTCGGCGGTCAGCCCAAGCGCCACCAGCCCGTCGGCGTCGGCCCAGCTCACCGCCCCGATCTGCGGGATGTTGGCGCTGATG
Organism: uncultured Chloroflexia bacterium; assembly: GCA_963825905.1. GTDB lineage: Bacteria > Chloroflexota > Limnocylindria > QHBO01 > QHBO01 > JAICQM01. The sequence continues at coordinate 489,573 of CAWGUL010000007.1, forward strand.
ACGGTCGTGCCGGCCACCTCGGTGCGGTCGATCGCGACCCCCCGCGACGCGAGGGCCTGACCGACGCGGTCGAGGGCCGCTTTGGCCGCGCCCGCGTCGGTTGGGCGAAGGAGGAGCACGCCGTGCGGCTGGTCGGCGACCCCGCTCACGGCAACCCCCACCTCGCCATCGAGGAGCGGCAGCAGGTCGTTGTCGATGTTGATGCCGAGGCCGAAGGCGGCAAGCGCGCGCAGCTGGTCGATCGTGGCGCCGACGTTCTCGTCGCGGGCCTTCACCTCGCTCTCCGCGCGTTGCAGGGTGGCGCGCAGGTTGAACAGCATGGCCGCCACCTCCGTGTCAGCCGGCATCGCATTGGCGAGCTGCGCCACCTGCGCCCCGGCGGCGAGCGCGTCGCGGACGGCCGCGCCGGCCGAGCCGGCGTCGACGGGCAGCTGGGCGGTGAGCCGGAACCCCGCCTCTTCGGCGCGCAGCGCGAGCGCGAGGGTCGAGAAGCCGGCGGTGTCGGGCGTGGCGGAGCTGGTCGCCTGCGCGATCGTCGGTCGCAGGTCGTACCAGGCGGTGGCAAGCCGGTCGGCCGGCAGGGCGCGCATCGCGTCGGAGAACGCCGTCACGCCGGCGAGCGCCTGGCCGCGACCCTGGGCGGTGTCGATGACGTGGTGGACCGCCGCCGCGTCCTGCGAGAGCACCATCATCCCGGAGACGATCGCGTAGGTTGTGTCGGTCCCGGTGCGGACGCTGACGCCCTGGTACGTGGTCTCGGTCGTGCCGGACGCTCCCGGCAAGCCGCCGATGCGCGCGAGCGCGGCCGCCTCGTCCTTGATGTCCGCCAGGACGACGAGGCCGGTCGGCTGCCCCGCGTCGTCCATGCCCGACGCCGCGACCGCGACCTGGTTTCCGAGCCACGGCTTGACATCGGCCCGGTAGTCGATCCCCGCCTGCCCGAGGAAGCGCTGCGCGAGCTCATCGATCTTCGAGTCGAGGGCCGCGCGGTCCTCGAAGCCGGGCAGGCGCGACAGGACGCTGGCGAGCTGCGCCTGCTGGCCGGTCGACGGCTGGAGGTAGACGGATACGTACGCGACGCTGTCGGCCGGCGCCAGCGTGGCGGCGCGATCGGTCGTTGCGCCGCCGAGGAAGACCGAGACGGCGATCACGCCCACCCCCGCCAGCGCGAGGAGCGAGGTCAGCCCGATGACGAGGCGATGCATCGGCCCGGGCTAGCGCCCGAACAGCCCTCGCATCCCACCGGGCAGCCCCGGCATGCGGCCCGAGCCGAGCGACTTCATGAGCTTCTGCATCTCCGCGAACTGCTTCAGCAGGCGGTTCACGTCCGCCGGCGTCGTGCCCGACCCCAGCGCGATCCGTCGCCGGCGGCTGGCCTTGATGAGCTCCGGGCGGCGGCGCTCCTCGCGCGTCATGGAGTCGATGATCGCCTCGATGCGCTTGAGCTCGCCGCCGTCGACGGCGGCCTGCGCGGCACCGGCCATCTGCCCGGCGCCCGGGATCATCGACAGCACCTGGCCGATCGGTCCCATCTTCTTGATCTGGGTCAGCTGGCTGCGGAAGTCGTCGAGGCTGAAGCGCTGCTCCATCATCCGCTGCGCGACGCGCTCCGCCTCCTCGGAGTCGACGTTCTCCTGGACGCGCTCGACGAGCGAGAGGATGTCGCCCATGCCGAGGATGCGTTGCGCGAGGCGGTCGGGGTGGAACGGCTCGAGGCCGTCGGTGCGCTCGCCGGTCCCGATGAACGCCACCGGCAGGCCGGTGACGCTCCGGATGCCGAGGGCGGCGCCACCGCGGGCGTCGCCGTCCATCTTCGTCAGCACCAGCGCGGTGAGCGGCAGCCGGGCGTGGAACGCCTCGGCGACCTTCACCGCCTCCTGGCCCGTCATGGCGTCGACAACGAGCAGCGTGTCGGCCGGCGTCACAGCGCCGCTGATGCGAACGAGCTCGTCCATCATCGGCTCGTCGATATGAAGCCTGCCGGCGGTGTCGAGGATCATGACGTCGATCCCCTTCTGGCGCGCGACCTCGAGCCCCGAGCGTGCCACCTCGAGCGCCGGCGTCCCCACGGGGCGGCTGTGCACCTCGACCCCGACCTGGTCGCCGAGCTGGACGAGCTGGTCGACGGCCGCAGGCCGGTAGACGTCGGCAGCCACGAGGAGCGGCTTCTTGCCGTCCTTCCGGAGCCGGACCGCCAGCTTGGCGGCGGTCGTGGTCTTTCCCGATCCCTGCAGGCCGACGAGCATGAGGACGGACGGCCGCGTGCCCAGCTGGAGATGGTGCCGCTCCCCGCCGAGCGTGGCGACGAGCTCGTTGTGGACGATCTTGACGACCTGCTGGCCGGCGTTCAGGCCGGAGAGCACCTCGAGTCCGAGCGCCTTCTCGCGTACCCGAGCCACGAAGTCCTTGACGACCCGGAAGTTGACATCGGCCTCGAGGAGGGCGAGGCGAATCTCGCGCAGCGCGACATCGAGGTCAGCCTCGGTGATGCGGGCCTTGCCGCGCAGGCGCTCGGTGACCGCCTGCAGGCGTGCGGAGAGGGACTCGAACATGAATGGACCGATGCGGGCCGCGCGCCGGCAATGTCGAGCGGCGCGTCAAACGGTCGCCCATTCTAGCGCACGGTCACGCGGCGAACAGCCACTCCACATAGGCGCCCGGGTCGAACGGTGCGAGCGCATCGATCTCCTCGCCGATGCCCGCGAAGAGGATTGGGACGCCCAGCCGATCCGCGACCGCGACCGCGACACCGCCCTTGGCCGACCCGTCGAGCTTGGTGAGCACGATGCCCGTCACGCCCGCCTCTCGGCTGAACGCCTCGGCCTGGAGGAGGCCGTTCTGACCGGTCGTCGCATCCAGGACGAGCAGCACGTGCCGCGGCTGGCCGGGCAGTCGGCGCTCGATCACGGTCCTGATCTTGGCCAGCTCGGCCATGAGCTGGACCTTGTTCTGGAGCCGGCCGGCGGTGTCGACGAGGACCGCGTCCAGGTTGCGTGACTCCGCCGCCGCCACCGCGTCGAACGCTACCGCGCCGGGATCGGCGCCGGCGCGCTGCGCGATAACAGGCACGCCGACCAGCTCGCCCCAGATGCGGAGCTGCTCGATGGCGGCGGCGCGGAACGTGTCGGCGGCCGCCAGCGCGAGGCTGTGTCCCTCGGCTCGGAGCCGTGCGGCAAGCTTGCCGATCGTCGTCGTCTTGCCTGTGCCGTTCACCCCCACGAACAGGATGATCGCCGGCGCAGGGCCGAGCTCGAACCGCCCGGAACCGGCCTTCTCGAGCCGGGCGCGGACCTCCGAGGCGAGCGCGGCCCGGATCTCCGCACCCGAGCGGCCGCCACCTCCGCCGAGCTTCGCGCGCGCGGCGTCGACGATGTCGAGCGTCGTCTCGGCTCCGACATCGGCGGCGATGAGCGCCTCCTCGACCTCGTCCCACGTCGCCTGGCTCGCGCCGGCCGCGCTCCCGAGGATCGCGCGGAGGCGTGCTCCGAGCCCGGAGGGTGCTGCCCGCAGCCCCATCCCCGCCATGCCGGTCGCGGCGCGCGCGGGGCGGGCCACGGTGGCGGGCTGCGGCGGGGGGTCCTGCTCCGGAGGCGATGCAGCCGGCTCCTCGCGCCGGCGGCGGAACATCAGGCGCCCACCTCGACCGGCACGTCGGCGAGCCGGAGCGACAGGACCCGTGACACCGCGGCATCGGTCATCGTCACGCCGTAGATCGTGTCGGCAACCTCGATCGTCGCCCGGTTATGCGTGATCACCACGAAGTCGATCGCCTCCGAGAGCTTGCGGAGCGCGTCGGCGAAGCGGCCGATGTTCGCCTCGTCGAGCGCGGCATCGACCTCGTCGAGGATGCAGAAGGGCACCGGGTTGACGCTCAGCATGGCGAAGAGGAGCGCGACGCCGGCGAGCGCTCGCTCGCCGCCCGACAGCATGGCCAGCCGCTGCAAGCGCTTTCCCGGCGGCCGCACCACGATCTCGATCCCGCCGGGCGCCTCGCCGTCCTCGCCCTCCGAGAGCTGCAGGGATGCCGAGCCGCCGGCGAACAGGAGCTGGCAGAACTCGTCGAAGCGCGCGGCGATCTGGGTGAACGCGGCATCGAACTGCCCCGCGATCTCGCCGCTCTAGGGTCGCGATGAGCTCGTTCGTCGAGCCGATCGCGGCCGTCAGGTCCGTCTCCTGGGTCGTCAGCTCCTCGAGGCGCGCCGCGAGCTCGCGATGCTCCTCGACCGCGAACGGGTTCACCGATCCGATCTGTCCGAGCGTGCGGCGCACCCGCCGCAGCTCGGCATCCACCTCCCCATCGTCGAGGGCGCCGAGATCGGTCTCTGCCTGCGGCGGCTCGTCGCCTGGTTCGCTCTCGTCGACGAGCTCGGGAAGCCCCTCGAGCGCGAGCTCCCGCTCGCGGCCGACCGCCGCGAGCCCGTCCTCCGCCCGCGAAGCGGCGATCGCGGCCGCCTGGGCGGCGCGCTCCAGGTCACCAAGCTGCGAGCCCCGCCCGCCCGTCGCGCGCTCCAGCTCGATGAGCTGTCGGCGCCGCTCCTCGCGGACCTCCTCGGCCGCGCGCAGCCTCGCCGCCGCAGCGGCGTCTGCGGCCGACACCGCCGCGACGGCCGACGTGATCTCCGCCAGCGTCGTCTCGAGCTCGCCGAGCGACCGCTCGTGATCGGGAATGCTGGATGCGAGCTGCGCGATACGGGCCTCGGCCGCTGACCGATCCTTCCGCCGCCCAACCGATCGCGCCTCCGCCGCCTCCGCCGCGCCGCGCGCTGCCTGCCACGCCTCGCGGGCGGCGTCACGCGAGGCTGCCGCCGCGTCCCGTGCTTGCAGCGCCACGGCGGCGGCTGCGGCAAGCGCCTCGACCCGGGAGGCGGTGCCTGTCGTCGCCTCGGAGGGAGGCGCAGCCGACGATGCTGCGAGCGTTGCCAGCTCGGCGCGAAGGCGTTCCAGCTCCCCATCGACCGCGTTCGTCCAGCGATCGAGATCGGTCAGCTCGCGTTCTGCCTCGCGTGCGGCCTGCTCGGCTGCCGACTGGGTCGCGGTCGCGGTGGCGAGCTGCCGGCTCGCGGCCGCCTGGTCCGCCTCGGCAGCACGCAATGCGGCGGCCGTGCTCGCGCGCTCGTCTGCCAGCCGGTCCTGCTCCGCGGTGAGCTCGCGGCGACGGGCGTTTATCCGGGCGGATTCTCCCCCGTGCCGGTCGAGCTGGCCACGGATCGCGACCACGCCATGGCCATCCGCGAGGTCGCCCTCCTCGGTGACCGCCGACCAGCCGGCCGGGAGGCGCTCCCAGCCGGCGAGAAGCGCGGCGCGGGAGGCGGCGACCGCCACCCTGCCGAATGCCACCGGCAGGTCAGAGCCGCCGATCCACTCCGCCAGCGTCCGCCGTCCGCCCACGGCCTCGAGCGCCGCGGGGCGCCCCTCGGTTCCAGCCGGCTGGCCCATCGCGGCCAGGCGGGCGACGCCACCGGCGCCGGCGACGACATCGTCGGGTGGCTGCCGGCCGTCCCACGCGAGCGCCTGGTCGAGCTCGCCGCCGATCACCGCCTCGATCGCCGGCCACGCGGCCTCGGGGGCGTCGACGGCGTCGAGCAGCGTCCGCCAGCCCGAGGCGGCGAGCCGCGCGCCGAGGCGATCGCCGTGCTCGCTCCGCTCGCGGAGCGCGTCGAGCTCGCTGGTAACGGCCGCGGTCCGCCGTTCCGCCGCCGTCAGCCGCTCGCTGCTCGCGTCCCGCGTGGCGGCCGCGGCCGTCATCGCGCCGCGTGCCGCCTCGAGCGCTGCGCCGGCGCGTGCCAGCTCTGACGTCGTGTCGGCCGCGGCGTGCGCGCGCGTCGTCCGCTCGGCTGCCAGCCGATCCCGGGTCGCCATCGCCGCGTCGCGCTCGGCCACCAGCCGCGCCGTGCGCTCCTCGGCTGCCGCCCGCCGCTCGGCGTCGCGAGCGGCCTCGGCCAGCTGCGTCGACTCGCTGCGCCGGACGGCCGCCAGCTCCTCCTCGGCTGCCAGCAGCCGCGCGTCCGCGTCGGCCAGGTGCGTGATCGCGCCACGCCACACTTCCTCCGCCCGCGCCGCCTCGCTGATCGCGGGCGCCACGACGGCATCGACGGTGTCGGCATCGGCGAGCTCGGCAAACGCGGCACGCGCGGCGCGAAGCTCCGCTGCCGCTCGGTCACGCGCGGTCGCCAGCTCGGAGCGGCGCAGCTCCACGGCGTCGCGCCGCGCCTCCGCCCGAATGAGGTCCTCGCGGGTCGTCGCGCGTGCCATGGCCGCCTCGCGTGCCGCCTGCTCAGCTTCCCAGTACGCCGTCTCGGCAGCTTCGACCGCGGCACGGCCGGCCTCCTGCTGGCTGCGGTGGCCCTCGAGCGCGGCCTCGGCGGCCGCAGCCGCGCGGCGTGCGTCGCCGAGCTCCGCCCGCAAGCCGCGCTCACGTCGCCGGTGCGACTCCGCGATGAGGCGGCGCACGCGTCGCCCGAGGCTGCTGTGCTCCTGCTGGTGCTCGGCCTGGAGCGCGAGGCGCCGAACCTGCGGCTTGAGCTCCGCGATCAGGTCCGCCACGCGGACGAGGTTGTCGGTCGACTTCGCCAGCCTGGCGAGCGCCTCGTTCTTCCGGACCTGGAGCGACTTGACGCCGGCCGCCTCCTCGAACAGCTGGCGCCGCTCCTCGGGGCGCAGGGAGAGGGCAGCGTCGACCGTCCCCTGCCCGACGACGACGAGCGCGTTGGCGCCGAGCTGTCCGGCCCCGAGCAGATCGACGATGTCGCGCAGCCGGGCGCGCGCGCCGTTGATCAGGTACTCGCTCTCACCGGACCGATAGGCTCGCCGCCCGATCGACACCTCCGCGAAGTCGATCGGCAGTTGGCCGTCGGCGTTGTCGAGCGTGAGGATCGCCTCCGCCATCCCCTGCGGGCGGCGGGCCTGGGAGCCGGCGAAGATGACGTCCTCGGCGCGCCGCGTCCGCAGGTACCGATTCGACTGCTCGCCGAGCACCCAGCGCACGGCGTCGGCCATGTTGCTCTTGCCGGACCCGTTCGGCCCGATGACCGCGTTGACGCCCGACTCGAACACGAAACGCGTCGGATCGGCGAACGACTTGAAGCCGTGGAGGCGGAGCTCCTTCAGCCGGCTCATGGGTCGCCCGGCCGTGCCGCGACGTCGTCCAGGATCGCGAGCGCGGCTTCGGCGGCCCGCTCCTCTGCGCGCTGGCGGCTCGATCCCTCGCCGAGGGCGAGCTGCTCACCGGCGAGGACGGCGGCGACGGTGAACGTCTGGTCGTGGGGAGGGCCCGAGGTCCCGACGAGGAGGTAGTGCGGGCGGGTGCGCCGATGCCGCTGGCTCCACTCCTGGAGCCGGCTCTTCGCCGACTTCGGCGGCTCGTCGTCGTCGCCACGCAGGTCGAGCCGCTCGCCAAACAGCCGGCGCAGCCAGGCGCGCGTCGTCTCAAGCCCCTCGCCGAGGAACACGGCGCCAGCGACCGCCTCGAAGGTGCCGGCCAGGAGGGAGGGTCGCATCGCGCCCCCGGCGTCGGCCTCGCCACGGCCCAGGAGGAGGAATCGGTCCATCCCGAGCTGGAGGGCGAGGGCGGCGAGGGCGTCGCGGTTCACGAGCGCCGCGCGGCGGGCAGTGAGGAACCCCTCGTCCTCGTCCGGGTAGCGCTCGAAGAGGAGGCGTGAGACGACGAGACCCACCACGGCATCACCGAGGAACTCGAGCCGCTCGTTGTGGCCCGCGACGGAGGAGGGGTTCTCGTTGAAGTAGGAGCTGTGGACGAAGGCCTGGCGGATCGCCTCCGGGTCGGTCAGCTCGACGCCGAGCTGCGTCCCGAGCTCGTCGAGGCTCGGCGGCGGCGTGCTGGCCATCGGGCCTCCGGTCCTACTGCTGGTGCTCCTCGATGTACTCGACGGCGTCGGAGACCTTCTGGATCTTCTCGGCATCCTCGTCCGAGATCTCCATCCCGAACTCCTCCTCGAGGCTCATGATCAGTTCCACCAGGTCCAGCGAATCGGCATTCAGGTCCTCGACGAACGAGGCCTGCATGGTGACCTCTTCCTCGTCAACGCCGAGCTGCTCGACGATGAGCTTCTTGAGTCTCTCGAAGGTGGTTCCGTCGGTCACGCTTTTCTGTCTCCTCCACCCGATGATCTCGAGACGCTTCCCAGTACTCCGTTCACGAGCCGTCGGGCTGCGTCCCCGGCATAGATCCGGGCGAGGGATACCGCGTCATTGATGGTCTCCCCAGCCGGAGTCGCGGCGGAGTATAGCACCTCCCATATCGCGCTTCGGAGGATCGCGCGCTCGACATTTCCGAGCTCGGCGACCGGGATTGCCGGAGCCAGGACCGCGATCCGCGCGTCGATCGCGTCACGCTCGGACGCCACGCCGTCGACGATGCGGCGGGCGTGGTCGCGCACCTCCACCTCCGACCCGCGGTCATGGGCGAGGCGGCGCAGCGCCTCGTCTGCCGCGGTCGCGCCGAACTCTGCCTCGAACAGCGCGAGCAGCGCCAGTCGCCGCGCCCGCATCCCGGGCCGGTCGTCCACGCGATGGCGAGTGGCGGTGCGGCTCAGGTGGGGGTCCCCGGGCCGGTGGCGAGCGGCGCCGTCTCGGCGGCACCGTCGAGGCGGAGGACGGGGTGGCTTCGGCTCCACTCGGCGATGACCTCGGGGATCCGTGCGCTGGCCGCATCGGACGCGACGCGGATGGCATGCTCGATCATCCGCGCCTTCGCCCTGCCGTGGGTCACGATGCTCACCCCGCGCACGCCGAGGAGCGGCGCGCCGCCGTACTGCTCGTAGTCGAAGCGCTGCCGCATGCGCTCGAAGCCGGGCTTGAGGGCCAGCAGCGCCAGCGGCGCGATCGGGCCCTGCTGGAGGTCGGCGCGCAGCGAGCGGAAGATGTAGCTCGTCAGCCCTTCGAAGAGCTTGATGATCACGTTGCCGACGAAGCCGTCGCAGACAACGACGTCGGCGCGGTGGGCGATCATCTCGTGCGCCTCGACGTTGCCGACGAAGTTGAGGTCGGCGGAGGCCAGGCGCTCGTAGGTCGCGCGGGCGAGGGCGTCCCCCTTCTCGACCTCCTCACCGATGTTCAGCAGGCCGATGCGCGGGTTCGGGACGTGGAGCACGCGCTCGGCGAAGATCGCGCCCATCGCCGCGAACTGGACGAGGTTCGACGCGTCGGAGTCCACGTTCGCACCGACGTCGAGCAGCATGATCGGTCCGGTGGCGGTCACCATGTGGGCGGGCAGCGCCGGGCGATCGATGCCCTCGATGCGACCGAGCCGGAAGACCGCGGCCGCCATCGTGGCGCCGGTCGAGCCGGCGCTGATCACCGCGTCGGCGCGACCGTCCTTGACCAGGTCGGTCGCGACCCGGATCGAGGCGCGGCGCTTCGTGCGCAGTGCGGCGGCGGGATGATCCCCCATCTCGATGATCTCGGGTCCGTCGACGAAGCTCACGCTCGCCGGGCGTCCGCGGCCGTAGGCCGCCACCTCGGCCTCCATCCGGGGCACGTCGCCGACGAGGATCACCTCGTCGGCGTGGGCGGCGGCGTAGTTGATCGCCCCCCGAACGACCTCGCGCGGGGCGTGGTCGCCGCCCATCGCGTCAACGGCGATGCGCATGGCGCTCAGCGGCCGCGAGGCGTCATCGCCGCGTCAGCGCTGGCCCTCGGCGGGCGAGGCCGGCTCGATCGGCATCGCCTCGCGGCCGTCGTAGTAGCCGCAGGTCGGGCAGACGTGGTGGGCGCGCTTGAGCTCGTGGCAGTGGTCGCACTCCACGAGGGCCGGCGCGCTGATCGCGAGATGAGCGCGACGCTCGCCCTGCCGGGCCTTGGATACCTTTCGCTTGGGAACGCCCACGGTGACTCCTGAGCAGCATTGTGTTCGGCGACGCGCCGATGAGGGGACGCCGAAGTATAGCGGCGGCGTGGCGGGCTGGCCAACGACCGCCCGGGGGCCTACTGGCGGCGCGCGCCGCCGTCGTCGAGCAGGCGGGCCAGGCCGGCGAGGCGCGGATCGATCTCCGGCTCGCCGTGATCGTGCGGCCCGTCGGCGAGGGAGGCGCCGCACACCACGCAGAGCCCCGGGCAGTCCGGCCGGCAGAGCGGGTGCATCGGCTCGGTGAGGGCCAGCTCGTCGTGCAGCACCGGCCCCAGGTCGATCTCGTGGCGGGCGTCGATGCGCTGTGCCTCGGCGTCCGCGGCTTCGATCGCAAGCGGGGCGCCGCTGACCGGGTCCACGGTGGGCAGGAACTCCTCCTCGACCGCGGCCTCGGCGTCCTCCACGAACGGCTCGAGGCAGCGCGAGCAGGTGCGGCGCAGCGGCGCGCGCACCATGCCACGGGCGATGATTCCGCGGTTCGTGCGCTGGAGGCGGAGGTCGGCGTCGAGGGGACCGGCGAGCTCCACGTCCGGGCCGAGCGCGACGTAGTGGTCGCGGAGGTGGACGTCGCGCACCGAGCCGGCCGGCTCCCGCAGGAGCCCGCCGACGTGGAAGGAGGTCATGCCCGGGGAGCGGCCCCGGCCTGCTCCGCTGCTCCCTCGCCGACGTCGAGCGGCCGGCTGCCGTCGCTCGGGCGCTGCCGGTCGTCGAGCATGTCGAGCCCGCGCTTGATGCTCGTCAGGGCCTTGATGCACTCGCCCTCGAGCCGGATGAGCACGTCGGCCGCGTACTCGTCGGCCCCGCGCCGCACCTCGATCGCCTCGGCGCGCGCCTGGTCGATGAGCTCCGCCGCCCGCTGCTGCGCCATCTGGACGAGCTCGCGCTCCTCGAGCATCTGGACCGCCTGCTCCTGGGCACGCGCGATGACCTGGTCGCCCTCGTCCCGGGCACGCTCGGTGATCCGCGCCGCCTCCTCGGTGATCCGCTTCGCCTGCCGCACCTCGTCCGGCACCGAGACGCGCAGCTGATCGATCAGCTCGAGCACCGCCGCCTGGTCGAGGACGACGTTGTTCGTGAGGGGGAGCTTCTTCGCCGCGGCCACGAGTGACTCGAGCCGCTCGACGAGAAAGATGATGTCCGTTGCCCGAAGCCTCCGCTAGGTCACACGCGGCGGCGTGTCGGCGAGGATCATAGCGTCGCCCACAAACGACCGTCCACGGTGCGCCGGCGGCGCGTGACCTCAGCGGCGCGCGAACCGATCGCGAAGCGCCGCACCCACCGGTTCGGGCACCATCCCGGCCACGTCGCCGCCGAACAGCGCCACCTCTTTGGTGAGCGACGACGAGAGGTAGCCGTACTCGAGCGCGCTCATGAGGAACGTGGTGTCGACCTCGGGCGCCAACTTCCGGTTCGTGTGCGCCATCTGGAGCTCCGCCTCGAAGTCGCTCACCGCCCGCAGGCCGCGCACGATGAACGTCGCCCCGTGCACGCGCGCGAAGTCGACGGTCAGCCCGTCGAACGCCTCCACGCTCACGTGGTCGCCCAGCGACGCGACCGAGGCGCGGATGAGCGCCACGCGCTCGTCGATGTCGAACAGCGCCTGCTTCTTCGGGTTGTTCAGGACCCCGACCACGAGCCGATCGAAGAGCTCCGCCGCCCGGCGCGCGACGTCGAGGTGGGCATTCGTCATCGGGTCGAACGACCCCGGGAAGACGGCGACGCGGGTCATCGGCTCCTCCTGTCGTCGGCGAGGAAGGTGAGGGCGGTCTCGCCGAACCGTCGCGTGCGAGCGGGCGTCAGCCCCGGCGGTGCCGGCACATCGGTGCGCCAGAAGTGCTTGACGACGACCGTGCCGCCGGGTGCGAGGTGAGCCACCACCCGCTCGAGCGGCGCGAGGATAGCACGCTCCTCGTACGGCGGATCGAGGATGACGAGGTCCCAGGACCCGTTCGCCGGTGCGTCGAGAAAGCGCTCCACCGCCTCCTGCCGGACCGATGCGGACGCGGCGAGCCGCGTCCGCTCGAGGTTGGCCCGCAGCGCCGCCACCGCCGCTCGCCCGTGCTCGACGAACGTGGCCGCCCGTGCGCCCCGCGACAGCGCCTCGATCCCGATCGCCCCGCTGCCTGCATACAGGTCGAGCACGTGCGCGTCGACGACCCGTTCGCCAAGGATCCCGAACAGCGTCTCCTTCACGCGATCGGTGATCGGGCGCGTGGCACGGTCCTTCGGTGCCGTGAGCGGCACCCCGCGCGCGGTGCCGGCGATCACGCGCACCTACGCCTCCGCGTCGGCGTCGCCGCTCCGCTCGCGCGCCACGAACGCGGCCTGCTCCCGGGCGAGCGCGGGGCGCTGCGCCAACATCGGGTCGGCGTCGAGCAGCTCGGTGGCCAGCGTGCGCGCACGCTCGGCGAGTGCCAGGTGCCGCGGCTCGAAGAGGCTGGCCACGCGGAGGGGCGGCAATCCCGCCTGGCGTGTCCCGAGCAGGTTGCCGGCGCCGCGGAGGGCGAGGTCGGCCTCGGCGATGACGAAGCCGTCGCTCGACCCGCGCACGACCTCGAGCCGCTCCCGGCTGCGCGCGTCGGTGGCATCCGAGAGGAGGATGCAGAACGAGCGGGCCGTGCCGCGCCCGACCCGACCGCGCAGCTGGTGGAGCTGCGCCAGGCCGAACCGTTCGGCGTCCTCGATGACCATCACGCTGGCGTTCGGGACGTCGATACCGACCTCGATGACGGTGGTCGCCACGAGCAGGTCCATCTCCCCGGCAGCGAAGGCGGCCATCGTGGCGTCGCGCGCGTCCGCGCGCTGCTGGCCGTGGACGATGCCGACGCGCAGCGCCGGCAGCCGCTCGCGCAGTCGCTCCGCCTCCGCCTCCGCCGATGCCGCCTCGAGCGCGGTCGACTCCACGATGAGCGGAACGACGACGAACGACTGGCGTCCGCCAGCCGCCTCGTCGGCCAGGAAGGCCTCGATCTTCGGCAGCGCGCCGCGGTCGCGGATCTCGGTGCGGATCGGCTTGCGACCTGGCGGCAGCTCCCGGATCGTGCTGATGGCGAGGTCGCCGTAGAAGGTGAGCGCCATCGTGCGCGGGATCGGGGTGGCGGTGAGCGCCAGCACGTGCGGCTCGAGGTCGCCTGCCTTCGCCTGGAGCGCGGCCCGTTGCGCGACCCCGAAGCGGTGCTGCTCGTCCACGACCGCGAGCCCCAGCCGCGGCAGGGAGACGGCGTCGCTGATCACGGCGTGCGTGCCGATGACGACGTCGGCCAGCCCGCCGGCCAGGGCCTCGTGGACGTCGCGTCGTCGCGCGATGCCGAGCGATCCGGACAGGAACTCGGCCCGTACCCCGAGCGCCTCGAGCAGCGGCGCCAGGCTGGCGTGATGCTGCCGCGCCAGGATCTCGGTGGGTGCCATGAGCGCCGCCTGCCAGCCTGCCCGGACCGCGGCCGCCAGCGCGACGGCGGCGACTGCCGTCTTGCCGCTCCCCACGTCGCCCTGGAGCAGGCGGCGCATCGGACGTTCCGCCGCCAGGTCGCCGAGCACTTCGTCGACCGCTCGCGCCTGGTCGCCGGTGAGCTCGAACGGCAGCGCGCCGACGAGGGCGGCGCGTTCGGCTGCATCGACCGCGATCCGCGGCGAGCGGAGCGATGCGCGAGCGACGCGCGCCTGCCCCAGCGTGAGCTGGAGGGCGAGGAGCTCGTCGAAGGCGAGCCGGTCGAGCGCGGCGGCCACATCGGTTGCCTGGTCGGGAAAGTGGACGGTGGCGAGCGCATCGGCCAGAGGTGGGAGTGCGCCGCGCTCGTCGGCCGCCAGCGGATCATCGACGGCGGGGAGGGCGCGCTCGAGGATGCGGGCGAGCAGCTCGCGAAGCCGCTTCTGGGTGAGGCCGGCGGTCGAGGGGTACACCGGCACGACGCGCGCGGTGTGGATCGACTCATGGCCGGCCGGCGTGAAGTCGGGCGAGGTGAACTGCGGCCGCCAGCCGTACATCGTCACCTTGCCGCTGACGACGATCTCGTCGCCCACGTTGAGCCGGCGCTCGACGTAGCGCCGCCCGAACCAGATCGCCTCCGCGCTCCCACTGTCGTCGGCGAGCTGCGCGATCACCCGCTGCGGTCGCCGCCCGAAGCCGGCCTCGACCTTCACCGCCGTCACGCGCGCCACGGCGGACTGCTTCTCGTCCTCGACCAGCTCGCCGAGCGCGCGCAGCTCGCTGAAGTCGTCGTACCGAAACGGGAGGTGGAAGAGCGCCTGGCGAGGCGTCTCGATGCCGAGCCGCCGGAGCGATGTCGCTCCCCGCTTCAGCTCGGGCAGCACGCGGGCGATCGGCGCATCGAGCTCCTCGGCGAGCAGCGCCACGGGCCCGGCGACGGTCACCGGCAGCGGGCCGCGCTCGATTGCATGGGCCGATCGTAGCGTGCTACGATCCCGATCGCTCCGGCGCCACGCGCCGGTCGTTTCGTGATTGGAGATCTCCTCGTCCCATGGCCCGCACCTGCGACATCTGCGGCAAGAAGCCGATCACCGGCTGGAACCCGCAATCGGTCGGGATGAACCGGAAGCGCGCGCTGCGCCGGTGGCTTCCCAACCTGCAGCCCATGACGGTCGTCACCGAGGGCCGCGTCACGAAGGTGCGCGCCTGCAGCCGCTGCCGCCGGACCGCCCAGAAGATCTAGTTTCCCCGCAGACCGGTGCCCGCCCGCGTCACTCGACGCGGGCGTTCGTGTGTCCGGCCCGCTCTCCCGAGTCGATCACCAGCGTGAACGGCCCGTCGTTGACGAGCTCGACCTCCATCGCCGCGCCGAAGCGACCGCTCGCGACCTCGAGGCCGGCGCTGCGCAGACGGTCCGCGAACCGCTCCACGAGCGGCTCGGCGACCTGGGGCGCGGCGGCCGCCGAGAAGCCGGGCCGCCGGCCTCGCCGCGTGTCGGCGAGGAGCGTGAACTGGCTTACCACCAGGAGCGCGCCGCCCACGTCGCGAATCGACAGGTTCGTGCGCCCTGCCTCGTCCTCGAAGTAGCGCAGCGCGACAAGCCGGTCGGCCATGGCGTCGACCGTCGCAGCGTCATCCCCGGCCTCAAGGCCGACGAGTGCCACCGCCCCTCGCCCGATTGCGCCGACCGGCGTGCCCGCGACCCGGACCGTCGCGTGCGTCACGCGCTGGACGACGAGGCGCATCGGTCGGTCAGCCGGAGGGCGACGGCGTGACCGATGCCGGCGAGCTTCCCTCGGTCAGCGGACCGGAATCCTCGCCCGGACGCGGCGGACTCAGCGCGGCCTCGGTGAACGCCGCCCGCGCGTTCCAGGTCATCCAGCCGGAGGTGCCGTTGTCGGACGCCGCCTTCTTCTCGGCCAGGATCTGGCTTGCCGTGTACGGCGCGAAGGGCCCGTAGCCGAAGTCCTGGATCCACGGCCGAATGGAGACGGCGAGCCCGGCTGCCTGGCGATTCATGATCTTCAGCGTGTTGTTGATCACGTCGTAGGGGTGGTCGTTCGGGATCGCGAACCCGAACACGCCGGGCCCGTAATGGCTCGGGTAGACCATGGGGCAGAAGTAGTCGACGTACGGCATGATCACCTCGGGCCGCTGCCCGATCCCCTGGTCGTCGGCGACGATGAAGCTGATCGGGAAGACATCCGCGCCGAGGAACGCGCGCGTGTGGTGCAGGCGCTGGCTCACGACCCGCAGCACGCGCTGGATGGCGGGCAGCCGGAACGATTGCGTGTTCGGCAGGTTCGTGTCGGCGAGTGCATAGGGGCCGTCGCTGAAGAACCGAATGTAGTCGAGCTGGACTTCGTCGAAGCCCTTATCGGCCAGGTCGCCGGCGACGGCGGCGAGATACTCCCCCACCCCCGGCGCGGCGGGATCGAGCCACTCGCCCCCGATGTTGTCCTGCCATGGCGTTCCGGTGGCGGCGTTCATGACCGCCAGCTCGGGACGGGCGGATGCGGTGGTGTTGTCCTTCATCGAGACCATGCGCGCGATCGTGTAGATCCCGCGCGCCTTCAGCTTCGGCAGCAGCTCGGCCAGGTCGAAGAGCGGATGGTCCATCACGGCTCCCACCGCGACCGCCTGCGGCAGATCGGTCTTCCAGTACAGCTTCCCGTTCGTCTCCTTGACGTCGATGACCATGGCATTGATGTCGGTTCGGTCGATGAGCGCCAGGAACGAGTCGAGGCGGCCCGGTGCCTCGAAGACCGCGGCGGGCGCATAGAGCGCGTGGACGCTGAACGGTTGCATCGCCACGTCACGCGTCATCGCCGGCTGGATCGCCAGCTCGCCGAGGCGGTAGCCCGGCCGCTTGTAGATGAGCGTGCCGCTCTCCGGGACGCCGGCGAGCGTGTAGTGGCCGTCCTCGTCGGTCGTGGCCACCGAGCCATTCGCCTGGCCGTCCACGAAGACGTCGACCCCGGCGAGCGGCGCACCGGCATCGTCGGTCACCGTCCCGACGAGGGTGTTGCTGCGGAGCTTGATCACCAGGTCGCCGCTCGCCGGCACCGTACCGCTGGCCGGGTCGAAGCCGGGGGCAGTCGCGGCCACGGCGGCGCCCGGCAGCGCGGTCAGGGTGGCGGAGCCGTTGGCGTCAGTCGTGACCGACGTCCCGCCGAGCTCAAGTGTCGTGCCGGCGACCGGGTCGCCGGTCCCGCGATCGACGGCGGAGACGGTCAGGTCGCGAGGCGGCATCGGTGTCGGCGAGCCGCCGATCGGAAGGGGGCCGTTCTCGCCGCACGCGGCGAGGGCGAGGCTGATGAGGAGGAAGAGGGCGATCGATCGGGTCCGGGTCAGCATGGCACCTGTTCGTCGTGCGCCCACACCGCAGCCGGACGCTTGGGATTGTCAGCCATCCGCGAGGGCGGCGCGGCGGAGGTCGTCGACGACCGGGGCGAGGTCGCCGCGATGACGATACAGCGCCGAGCCGGCGACCATCACCGATCCCCCGGCACGGCGCGCCGGACCGATCGTGTCGGCGTTCACGCCACCGTCGACGCCGATCGGCAGCACGAGGCCGCGCCGCTCGATCTCGTCGCGCAACCTTGCCATCTTCGGAAGGACGTCGTCGCGAAACGGCTGGCCGCCCCAGCCCGGCTGCACGGTCATGACCAGCAGCAGCTCGACCTGGTCGAGGTACGGCATGACCGATCCGGCCGGCGTGTCGGGGTTGAGCGCGATGCCGGGCGCTCGGCCGCTGCGCCGGATCGCCTCGATCACGCGTTCCGGCTCGTCGTCCGCCTCCACGTGGAATACGACGACGTCGCTCCCCGCCGCGGCGAAGGCATGGACGTACGCGAGCGGGTTGCTGATCATGAGGTGGCTGTGGAACGGCAGGGCCGCGTGGGGGCGGAGCGCCTCGACGACGACCGGCCCCAGCGTGATGTTGTCGACGAAGTGGCCGTCCATCACGTCGAGGTGGACCGAGTCCACCCCGCCCGCCACGGCGCGCCGGACCTCGTCACCCAGGCGCGCGAAATCGGCGTTCAGCACGCTTGCGCTGATGTCGACCCGGTCGGTCATACGCCCGCGGGGTCCGAGGTGGAGGTGGCGCGGCCCGGCAGCGCCCGGCCGGCGAGCTGGGCATGCAGCTGGCCGCAGGCGGCGTCGATCTCGCGACCGCGGGTGTCGCGGACGGTGACCGCGATGCCGCCCTCTCGCAGCCGTGCCACGAAGCGGGCGATGCCCGCCGCGGGCGTCCCGCTCCAGCGCGAGCCCGGGGTCGGGTTGAGCGGGATGAGGTTGACGTGGCTCTGCCAGCCGCGCGCGGCGGCGGCAAGCATCGTCGCCTGCTCGAGCGTGTCGTTCACACCGTCGATCATCACGTACTCGAGGCTGACCCGGCGCCCCGTGCGCGCTGCGAACCGGCGGCCGGCTTCGACGACCGCCGCCACCGGCCACTTGCGGTTGATCGGCACCAGCTCGTCCCGCAGCTCGTCGGTCGCGGCATGGAGGCTGATCGCGAGGTTCACCTGCGGCAGCTCCTCGATCATGCGGTCGATGCCCGGCACCACGCCGGAGGTGCTGACCGTGATCCGCCGCGCTCCGATGCCGAGGCGCCGCGGGTCGTTCAGCAGGCGCACCGCCGCGAACACGCGATCGGCGTTGTTCAGCGGCTCGCCCATGCCCATGAACACGACGTGGTACGTCCCGCGCCGCCCGCTCGTGCGCCAATCGGGACCGAGCGCGTGCCAGGGCGGGCGATGCCAGTGCAGCACCTGGTCGACGATCTCCCCCGGCGTGAGCTGGCGCGCGAAGCCCGCCTGCCCGGTGGCGCAGAACGGGCAGTTCACCGCACACCCCGCCTGCGAGCTGATGCAGATCGTCGTGCGCTCGGAGGTGCGCCCGCGGGCCGGGTAGCGCATCAGGACCGATTCGACCCGCTGGCCGTCATGGAGCTCGTGGACCGCCTTGGCGGTGAGGCCGGCGTCGGCGGTGAGGACGTGGCTCGCCTCGATGGTGCTGAAGCGCAGCGCGCCGGACAGGGCGGCGCGCGTGCCGGCGGGGAGATCGGTCAGCGCGTCGAAGCTCCCCGCGTCACCTCGATGGGCACCCGCGAGGACCTGGTCGACGCGATACGCGGGCTCGCCGCGGGCGGTGAGCCACGCGGCGAGCGCTTGCGGGTCGATCTCGCTGATCGCCGGCAGTGGGCCGGCCAGGGCGAGCTCAGTCACGACGTCCGAAGACGAGCCACGCGTAGTACAGGAACGTCAGCAGCGCGGTCAGCGCCCCGGCGACGTAGGTCCAGGCGGCAGCCTTGAGGACGTCGCGCGCCCCGTCCTGCCGCTCACCGCTGAGGCCGAGCGTGTTGACGAACGCGAGCGCCTTGCCCGACGCGCCGATCTCGACCGGCAGGGTGGCGAACGTGAAGAGCA
The DNA here is from genome assembly GCA_963825905.1 of uncultured Chloroflexia bacterium. GTDB lineage: Bacteria > Chloroflexota > Limnocylindria > QHBO01 > QHBO01 > JAICQM01. The sequence goes on from CAWGUL010000007.1 coordinate 508,297, forward strand.
CGGCCGCCGCGAAGCCGATGAGGCCGACGATCGCCAGGCCGGTGAGCTGGAACCAGACGCCGGCGATGACGAGCCATGGCGCGATGCCCGAGCCGAACTGGGCGGCCGGCACGATGGCCTGGCGCAGGCGCATCGCCTGCTCCCCGTTGTGGTCCTGGACGGCGTGGCCGACCTCGTGGGCGATGACGGCGGCGGCCGCGACCGACAGCCGAGGGCTTGCAGCGGCGACGGCGCCGCTGGTCAGCGCCGTGGGGTCGGCCACCTGGGTGCTGACGCGGAGGACCTTGCCGCGGGGGTCGTAGTGATCGGTCAGCTGGCCCGGCGTCGGCTCGATGCGCACGCCGGTCAGGCCCTGGCGGTCGAGGAGGCGACGGGCGAAGTCGAAGGCGTTGAGGTTGATGCCGGAGTCGACCTTCGCCCACTTCGCGTACGTCGCCCGCACGCGCCATGCCGCCCAGCCGGTGATGGCCAGCGTCGGCAGGAGGACGAAGAAGATGTATTTCGGGTCGAAGATCATGGTTGGGTTCCCCACCTCCGAGGGGATGGCCGGAGTATATCCGAGGTCCCGAGCGTGGCCCTTCGGGCGTCCCGGCGCTCAGCCGACCCCGAGCAGGACGTGCTGGCGCTGGAGGCCGTTCCGCCACGCGACCGCGTCCATCGGAGCTCGCCCCTCCGCCTGGACGAGGTCGAGGCCGAGCGCGCCGCGCCCGCACGCGACACGGACCGGGTCGCCCGGCAGCAGCGCCCCGATCGGGACGTTGTCGAAGCCGGGCAGGGGGTGAGCGCGGCGCACGTGAAGACGTCTGCCGTCGACGGTCGTCCACGCTCCGGGCCAGGGCTGGAGGGCGCGGACCTGGCGGTCGAGCTCCACGGCGTCGCGCGACCAGTCCAGGCGGCCGTCCTCGCGCCGGAAGGGGCGCACGAGGGTGGCAGCCCGCTCATCCTGCGCGCGCGGCTCGAGCGTGCCGGCCGCCCAGCGCTCCAGCTCGGCCGGCACCTCGTTCGCGGCCAGCCGGGCAAGCGAGCCCTCGAGCTCGGGCGTCGTCTCGCGCCCGGTCAGCTGGACCGGCCACTGGGCGACGATCGGCCCGGCATCGAGCCGCGCCTCCATGACCATGAGCGTCACACCGCCCTCCGCGTCGCCGGCCAGGATCGTGGCCGCCACGGGCGCAGCCCCGCGGTGCCGTGGCAGGAGGGACGGATGGACGTTGAGCGGCGGTCGCGGGGCGAGGGCGATCAGGTCGTCGGGCACGAGCTGGCCGTACGCCACGAGCAGCAGGCCGTCGGGTCGCCACTCGCGGAGGACGGCGCGGCCCTCATCGGAGCGCAGGCGGTGCGGCGTCGCGAGCCGCACGTCGGCGTCCCGCGCCCACGCGCTGACCGGCGATGGACGATCGCGCATTCCCCGACCCGCCGGCCGGTCCGGCTGGCTGATGACGAGCAGCTCGTCGGCGACGTCGGGCAGGCGCTCCAGGAGCGGCACGCCGAAGGCGCCGGTCCCGATGAAGGCGACGCGCCCGATTCGACTCACGCGGCGGGCGGCATCGGTCGCACTCAGATGCCGGCGGCGGTCTCTTCGTTGACCTCATCGGCGTGCTCGCTGACGCGGACGAGCTCCTCGAGGCTCTCGAGGTAGTCGATATAGAGGACGCCGTTCAGGTGGTCGATCTCGTGCTGGAGCGCCCGTGCCAGGAGGTCCTCGCCCCTGATCCGGAACTCCTTACCGTGCCGGTCCTTGGCCTTGACGGTGACCTTCTGATGGCGCGTCACCTCGGCGACGAAGCCCGGGATCGAGAGGCAGCCCTCCCAGTCGACCACCTCGCCTGAGGCCTTCACGATCTGCGGGTTGATGAGCTCGTGGACGGTGTCCTCGAGCTCGATCACCGCGACCTGGAGCGGGATCCCCACCTGGTTGGCGGCGAGGCCGATGCCCGGGGCGTCGCGCATGGTCTCGAGCATGTCGTCGAGCAGGCGATGGAGGCTCGCATCGAACGAGGAGACCTTCTTCGTCTTCTCGCGCAGGATGGGGGCTTCGGCGGTGAGGATCTCGCGGACGACCATGCGGGCATTGTACCGATGGCTCCGCCCTAGAGCAGCGACTCGGGATCCACGTCGATCGCCACGCCCGGCGGCACGCGCTCGAGCGCCGCAGCGCGGCGCGCCTCGTCCTCGGCTCGCAGGACGACCTGCATCCGCCAGCGGCCGGCGCGACGCGGCACGTAGGCGGGCAGCGGGCCGAGCGCCTCCACGCCGGGGAGCGAGACGGCCTCGACCGCCTCGCGGCCACGCGACTCGGCGCGTGCGCGGTCCGCGTCCGCCACGACGAGGCGCGCCAGCACGCTGGCCGGCGGGTAGCCGAGGAGGCGGCGGCGCGGCAGCTCCTCGTCCGCGAAGGCGTCGACGTCCATGGCGGCCGCGGCACGGACTGCGTAGTGGGTCGGCGCGTAGGTCTGGATGATGACGCGCCCCGGCATCGGTCCGCGGCCGGCACGGCCCGCGACCTGCGCCAGCAGCTGGAACGTGCGCTCCGGGGCGAGGTAGTCGGGCAGGTTGAGCGTCACGTCGGCAGCGATGACGGCGGACAGGACGACGGTCGGCAGGTCGAGCCCCTTCGCGGCGAGCTGCGTGCCGATGAGGACGTCGAACCGCCCCGCCGCGAAGTCGTCGTACACCGTCTCGTAGCCGCGCCCGGCGGCCAGGACGTCTGAGTCGAGCCTGCCAACCCGGAGCCGCGGGAACTGCGCCCGGAGCTCCGCCTCCACGCGTTGGGTCCCAGCCCCGAAGTACCGGATGCGGCGGGAGCCGCAGCGCGGGCATGCCTGCGGCGGGTCCGCGGTGCGGCCGCAGTGATGGCATCGCAGCCGGCCGCCGGCCAGGTGGAACACGTAGGGCAGGTCGCAATCCGGGCAGCGAACGCTCTCGCCGCAATCGCGGCACAGGACGAAGGTCGCCGCGCCGCGGCGGTTGATGAGGAGGATTGCCTGCTGACTGCCGGGGCTCAGGTCGGCGAGCGCATCAGCCAGGCGTCCGCTGAAGATCGACCGGTTGCCGCCGGCCAGCTCCTCGCGGAGGTCGATGACTTCGACGCTCGGCGCGGAGCCGACGCGCCGCTCGCGCAGGTGGACGCGCTCGACCATGCCGCCCCGAGCACGGGACACGGTGACGACGTCCGGCGTCGCGGTGCCCTCGACGACCCGCGCGCCGGTGAGCACGGCGCGCCGCCGCGCCACCCAGCGCGCATCGAGGCGCGGCGTGCGGTCCGATTTGTACGCGCCGTCATGCGCCTCGTCGATGACGACCAGGCGCAGGTCTGTGAGCGGCGCCATCACGGCCGAGCGGGTGCCGACCACGACCCGCGCCTCGCCGCGCAGGATGCGCCACCAGGCGTCGTGGCGCTCCCCCGCCGACATGCCGGAATGCAGGGTCGCCACCGCGTCGCCGACGAGCGCGGCCACGCGGTCGACGAGCTGCGCCACCCCGGACAGCTCGGGCACGAGGAGGATCGCGGCCCCGCCGTCCCGCAGCACGGCGTCGAGCGCAGCCAGGTAGACCTCGGTCTTGCCGGCCGCCGCGACGCCCTCGAGCAGGAGCTCGCCGCCGGCGGACATGCCGGCGATCGCCTCGACCGCCGCCCGCTGCTCGGCGACGAGATCATGGTCCGGCGCCACGTGCCGTGCGCGATGGGCGAGCGGGTCGCGCTCCTCGGCACGCCACCCCAGCTCGGCGGCGCCGCGCTCGACGAGCCGGCGGGCGGGTGCGAGCAGGCGCCCCGCATCGACGGCCAGCGCCTCGGCAAGCTCCGGGAATGTGCGCTCGCCGTCCGCGATCGCGGCGAGCAGCGCGGCCTGCAGCGGAGCGCGTCGCGCCGCGGGCGCCACGCCCGCGGCGCTCCGCAGGGTGCGCACCCGCCGCTCGTTGACCTCGGGCGGGCGGAGCGTCCAGGCGGCGCGCACCGCGCCCGATCGACGCAGGCGCTCGAGCCACGCCGCCCTCCCGCGACGAGGGGCGTGACGGAGGACCGGGGCGTCCTCGATCAGGCCCGTAGCGTCGGCGAGGCCGTGGAGCTCGGGCGGAAGGACGGCGGCGTCGGTGACCTGCCATGTGCGTCGGACCCGCGACTCAAGCCCGGGCGGGAGCATCGAGGCCAGCGTGGTGCCGACCGGCGCGCGGTAATAGGCGGCGACCTCCTCGGCAAGGGCGAGGAGGTCTGGCGTGAGCATGGGCTCGGATACGATCGCCTCGACCTCGCGCAGCTCGGCGGACTCGGCGTCGGGAGCTCCCGCATCGGGCAGGAGGTAGCCAAGCGCGAGGCGGCGGCCGTACGGGACGAGGACGAGCGCGCCCGGGGCAGCCGGGCCGAGGGCATCGGGCAGGAGGTAGGTGAACGTGCGCTCCGGACGGTCGGCGAGGGCGTCGACCGCGACGCGCACCGGGCGGCCGGTCACCGGGTCGCTCAGACGCGGATCGCGCGCGGCGGCTCGCGGCGCGCCTCGGCCTGGATGATGTCCCAGATCCGCTCGGCCGCCTCTTCGGGATGGTCGGTCTCGTTCACGACGACGTAGTCGTAGTCATCGGTGTGCGCCATCCAGCGTTCGGCGTCGCGCTTCCGGCGGGCAAGGCTGTCCGGATCCTCCGATCCGCGGCCGGTGAGGCGCTCCTCGAGGTCCTCCATCGAGGGCGGCATGACGAAGATGAGGAGCGCATCGGGCACACGGGCGCGCACGGCACGCGCGCCCTGCGGGTCGATCGTCAGGATCGCGTCACGGCCGGCGGCGAGGATGCCGCGCACCTGCCAGATCGGTGTGCCGTACCAGTTGCCGTGGACGTTAGCGGACTCCAGCAGGCCGTCGGCCGAACGCAGTGCCTCGAACTCGCTGACCGGCAGGAAGTGGTAGTGGACCTTGTCAACCTCGTCCTCCCGCCGTTCCCGGGTGGTCGCGGTGACGATCGGCACGACCTGCGGGTGATCGTGGGCCAGGACCGCCACGATCGTGCTCTTGCCGACGCCCGACGGCCCGCTGATGACGACGAGCATCGGGTTCGGGAACGTCATCTTCTTGCTCGGCGCCGCGTCGGGCGGTCCCACGCGGTCCGAGTCCATCGGCGGCTCGTCGCTCACGGCGCCTCCTTCTCCTCGACTCCATCCACCGACGCCCCCACGCCGGCCGGCAGCCGCTCGCTCGCCAGGCCGATCATGTCGAGCGAGGCGGCAAGGTCGCCGGGCAGCTCGCTCCACGCCTCGAGCCGGGCCCCATCCGACGGGCGCGCCAGCGCCAGCCGCGCGGCGTGCAGGAACTGGCGTCCCAGGCCGCCCGGCCCGACCCCGCCACCGTAGCGCAGGTCGCCCGCGATCGGGAGCCGCAGGTAGGCGAGATGCGCGCGGATCTGGTGGGTGCGCCCGGTGAACGGATGCAGGGCAAGGAGCGTGTAACCCTCCCCGGCGGCGAGCACCTCGTAGCCGGTCGCCGCGTCGCGCCCGTCGGCGACGACCGCCATCCGCTGCCGGTCGCGCGGGTCACGCCCGATGGGCGCCTCGACCCGGCCGCGGGTCGCGGGCGCGTCACCGTGGACGAGGGCGAGGTATTCCTTCTCGATCGCGCGCTCGCCGAACTGCTGCATCAGGCTCGCCTGCGCGGCATCGGTCTTCGCCACCAGGAGGAGCCCCGAGGTGTCCTTGTCGAGCCGATGGACGATGCCGGGCCGCTCGACGCCCGCGATCCCCCCGAGCCGTTCGCCGCGCGCCTCCGCTCGTCCGAGAAGGGCATGGACGAGCGTCCCGCTCGCGTGCCCCGCGCTGGGGTGCACGACGAGCCCGGCCGGCTTGTCGACGATGAGCATCGTCGCGTCCTCGTAGGCGATGGTCAGCGGGATCTGCTCCGGGACGATCGTGCGGTCCACGTGTGGCGTGAGCTCCACCGTGATCCGTTCGCCGCCGAGGAGCCGGTCGCTGGAGCGCGCCCGCCGCCCGTCGACCGTGGCGCGCCCGTCACCGATGAGCCGCTGCGCGTGAGCACGGCTGATGGAGGCCACGCGCGCGACCGCCAGGTCGACGCGACCGCGCTCGGCCGCTCCCTCGACGACGCGCGTGTCGGGCGGCGGCGGGGTCACGTGGGGGCGTGGCCCTGCTGCTGCTGGTCGGTGAAGAAGGTGAGGACGACGACGAGCAGGATGATTCCGACCACGACTCCCGAGTCCGCGATGTTGAAGGTCGGCCAGCGCGTCGAGCCGATGCCGACCGAGATCCAGTCGGTGACGTACCCGAAGCGGACGCGGTCGATGAAGTTGCCGAGGGTCCCACCGAGCACCACGCCGAGGATCACCTGCAGCCAGCGGCTGCGCCCGACGAACGAGCGGTGGAAGTAGACGATCATCGCCAGCGCCACCGCGGTGACGACGACGAAGAGCAGGAATCCGCCCTCGAACAGGCTGAACGCCGCGCCGGTGTTCCGGGCATGCCAGACCTGGACGAGGTCGCCGAGGACCTGGACCCGTTCACCAACCGGGACCGCCGCGATGACCATCGCCTTCGTCAGCTGGTCGGCGACGAGCACGACGGCGGCCACCGCGAGCAGGGTCAGCAGGTTGGCGCGCCGGGCGGCCGGCAACGGTTCGCTTCGCATCGTGTCGGGCATGATACGTCGCGCTCGGCGAGCGGCCGTCAGGCGCGCGCCACTCGCAGGGTGATGCTCCCCGCCGCGATCGCCATCGTCTCGGTGCGGTCCGCGGCGTCGAGGGACGCCTCCGAGCCGATCGTCAGCTCGGCCGCCAGCAGCTCCCCGGCAAGCCAGTCACGGTGCGGCGCCAGCTGGACGGCGACCGTGGCAGGTGCGGTGATCGCCACGCGGACCCGATCGGCCAGGTCGTAGCCCGCCGCCTTGCGCAGGTTCTGGAGCCGATGCCCGACCTCGCGGGCGAGGCCCTCCGCCTCGAGCTCCGGCGTCAGCTGCGTGTCGAGCGCCACGAGCAGGTCGCCGTCCTCGGCCACTTCGAGACCGGGGCGCCCGCGGGCGGTGAGCTGGAACTCGTCCGCGGCCAGGGGGACGCCGCCGGCGACGACCGTCCCGTCCCCGGCCACCTGCCAGTCCCCGCTCCGTGCTGCCGCCATGACCCGCCCCACGTCGGCGCCGTGGCGAGGACCGATGACGGGAAGCAGCGGGTAGAGGGATCGCTCGACGAGGTCCGAGTCGTCCGGGATCAGCTCCAACCCCTTCGCGTTCAGCTCGTCGAGGACGATCCGCGTCAGCTCGGCGGTGACAGCCGGATCGGCGGCGAAGCCTGCCGCGCCGCCGGGCAGCTTGGCCCGGACCATCGGGAGCGGCTGCCGGGTTCGGGCGCCGGCCGCGGCACGGGCGGCGCGTCCGAGCGCCACCGTCCGCTGCGCGAGCCGCATCGCGCCCTCGAGCGCCGCGTCCTGCGCCCTGCTTGCCGGGGTCGGGAAGTCGGCAAGGTGGACGCTGTCCGGCGCCGCGTCGTCGACCGCCGCCACGAGGTTCTCCCAGAGCGCGTCGGCGATGTGCGGCAGCATCGGGGCGAGGAGGCGCGCGACGTCGACCAGCGTGCCGTGCAGCGTGGCGAACGCGGCGCGCTTGTCCGCGTCGAGCTCGCCCTTCCAGAAGCGGCGTCGGTTCAGCCGGACATACCAGCCAGAGAGGTCGTCGACGACGAACGCCTCGATCGCCCGCGCCGCCCGCGCCGCGTCATAGCCGTCGAACGCGGCGCGCACCTCCGCCACGAGTGACGCCAGCCGCGAGCGGAGCCATCGGTCCAGCAGGGAGCTGGCGCCCTCGGCGCCATCGGCCTGGTCCGGCGTCCAGCCGTCGAGGCGGGCGTAGGAGACGAAGAAGGCGTACGTGTTCCACAGCGGGAGGAGGAAGCGCCGCACCACCTCGTGCGCCGGGCCGTAGCCGAAGTTGAGGTTCGTCGCCGGGTTGGTGGAGCAGAACAGCCAGCGCATCACGTCGGCGCCGATCTCCTCGGCCGCTTCGTCGAACGGGATCGAGTTGCCCTTGCTCTTGTGCATCTCCTCGCCGTGCTCGTCGCGCATGAGCGCATAGCCGAACAGCGTCCGGGCCGGGGCGCGGCCCGTCATCACCGTCGACTCGGCGATGAGCGCGTAGAACCAGTTGCGGAACTGGCCCGGGAACGACTCAGTGATGAAGTCCGCCGGGTACCAGCGCGCCCATTCCTCGCGATCGTCGATCCAGCCCATCGTCGACAGCGCCACGATGCCGGCGTCGAGCCACGGATTGCCCACGTCGGTCGTGCGCCGCGCCCGTCCGCCGCACGCCGCGCAGGCGATCTCGACCGCGTCGATCCACGGCCGGTGCGGCGTGTGGCCGTCGAACTCCTCCCAGCCCGCGACCGCGCGCTCGCGCAGCTCGTCACGCGACCCGATCATCTCCCAGGCGTCGCAGTCGCCGCACTCCCAGATCGGCAGCGCAAGGCCGTAGTAGCGCTTCTTGCTGATCATCCAGTCGCCCATGTTCCGGAGCCAGTCGAGCTCGCGCTCCTGGAGGCCGATCCCCTCCGGCAGCCACGTCATCTCACGCGTCGCGGCGCTCAGCGGCGCGCGGAGCGGGTCCATCGCGATGAACCACTCGTCGACGAGGCGGAAGAGGAGCTGTGTGCCGCAGCGCCAGCAGACCGGGTAGTGGTGCGCGTACTGCTCGCGCCCCACGACCAGGCCCTTCCGTTCGAGGTCGGCGGCGACGTCGAGCGCGATGTCGTCCTTCGGGTCGGGGGTCGCGCCGGCGAAGCGGCCCGTCTGCCAGCCGTAGCCTTCGCGGAAGACACCGAACTCGTCGATCGGATCCAGCACGGCCAGGCCGTTCACCTTCGACAGCGCGAAGTCCTCCTGCCCGCAGCCCGGCGCGATGTGGACGATGCCGGTCCCCTCCTCGTCCGACACCTCCTCCCAGGCGATGACCGCGTGCGCCACCCCGGACGCCACCGGCAGCTCGTCGAAGGGTCCCGCGTAGGTGAGACCGATGAGCTCGCTGCCGGCCGCCTCGCGGATCACCGTCGCGTCGGGAGCGACCCGCGCACGCGACCCGTGGCTGACCCACCACCGCCGCCCGTCGCGCCCCTCGACGAGGACGTAGGTGAGGGCGGGGTTCACCGCGGCGGCGACGTTCGAGGAGAGGGTCCACGGCGTCGTCGTCCAGACGAGCAGGTCCTCGCCCTCGCGTCCCGCGGTCGTGATCGGGAAGCGGACGGTCAGCGACAGGTGCCGGATCTCACGGTAGCCCTCGGTCGCGATCTCCATGTTCGACAGGCCGGTCCCGCAGCGCGGGCACCACGGCATGACGTCGTGGCCGCGGTAGACGAGCCCGCGGCGGTGGCACTCGGCGAGGAACGCCCAGATCGTGTAGTTGTTGGCCTCCGAGTTCGTGTAGTAGCTGTGCTCCCAGTCCATCCAGTAGCCGAGGCGCTTGCTCTGCTCCGTCTGGATGCCGGCGAACGTGTCGACGCGTGCCTTGCAGAGCTCGACGAAACGGTCGATCCCGTACTCCTCGATCTGGCGCTTGTTGTTGAAGCCGAGCTGCTTCTCGACCTCGACCTCGATCCACAGGCCCTGGCAGTCGAAGCCGTTCTGGAAGCGCTGCCGCTCGCCGAGCATCGTGTGGTAGCGCTGGAAGAGGTCCTTGTACGTCCGGCCCCACGCGTGATGCACGCCCATCGGGTTGTTGGCGGTGATCGGTCCGTCCAGGAAGCTGTAGCGACGGTCGGACCCGGCATTGCGTGCGAGATAGCGGGCCATCGTGTCGCGGGCGCGCCAGCGCTCGATCTGCGCACGCTCCAGCGCCGGCACGTCGAGCTCCTTCGAAACCGCTGTGAACACGCCTCGTCCTTCTCCCTGCCCTGCGGTGGCCACACAAAAACCCGCCCCGATCGCCGGGACGGGTTGCAGCCTCTGCCTCCCGCGGTACCACCCGCGCTTGACCGATGTCGCCGCCGCGCGGCGCGCCTCGATCCGCTCGATTCGCCACGGGCGCCTCGCGCCCATGGCGTCGCCGCTGGTATCGGGTGGCGGACCCGGGAGGCGTTACGCCCGCCGCGTGGCGGTTGGCGCCTCCGGCTCGGGAGGGATGGTCGATCGTCTCGCCGCTGCCCGCTCGCACCCTCCGGGCTCGCTCAGTGCGCGATGGTGACGCTCGATCGTGGCTCCGTCATCGCCTGCGTCAGTTGTGCCGGTCGATCGTCGCAGCGCGGCGCCGGCCTTGTCAATTCGGCGTCGGCACGAGCGACCAACCGAGGAGCAGGAGGGCCAGGATGGCGGTGAGGGCGACGAGCGGCGCCAGGCGTGGCCACCAGGCGCGGGCCACGAGCACGCCGCTCGACCCCAGCGGGCCCATCGTCAGCAGGCCGGCCGACAGGCCCGCCGCCTGCGGCCCGTGGTCGCCGCCGACGATGACGACGAGGACCCAGGTGGCGGCCGCCACGATCGTGGGCGCCAGCGACAGGACGATGAGCGTGCCCGTCCCGGGCGGCGCGGTCATCGTCGTCCGGCGCCGTCGCCGGTGGCTGATCGGCGGCGCCGTGGGGCGCGCCTCGGGAGCGGCGACCGGAGTGGTGTCGGGAACGGTGACGGCGACCGTGGCCCGCTCTGCCGCCCGTCGCCCCGGCCAGCGGCGCCGAGGACGGGACGGCTCCACGACCGGCTGCGCGGCGGCGGCGGCCAGGTCCGCCTCCGCCCGCTCGCGCTCCGCCACGGCCGCCTCCGCCGCCGCGCGCTCGGCCTCCGCGGAATGGATCGCCGCCGCGCGGTCGGCGGCGAGCCGCTCCTCGAGGATCTGGCGCTCGATGCCCGTCAGGAACCGCGGCTCGATCTCCGCCGCGGCGCGATCGACCGCCGCCGAGCGCGCTGCCTCGTCGCCGGCGGGAACGCGCGCCGCGAGCGCGCGGGTGCGCTCGACCACCTGCTCGAGCCGGGCCTGCACGCGGGCCGATGCGGCGAGCGCGTTGAGCAGCTCCTGCTCGAGGGCCGGCACGATGAGGAGCCGGCCGCGGTCGGTGGGCACGAGGATGCCCGAGGCGCTGGGCGCCTGGCGCACCATCTCGATCCGCTCCTCGCCGCGCAGCGTCCCGACCGCGATCGGGCTGAGCCAGGACCGAAGGTGGGTGCGGAGCCGCGCCGCGCTCCCGCCGCGCAGCGAGAGGCGCGTGACGGAGCCACGTTCCAGCCCGTAGACCCGCTCGCCACCGATCCAGTGGACCCGTATCGCGCCGACCTCGATCCGCACCGCTGTCGACAGCGTCACGAGCGCGAACCATGCGCCGAGAGCCACGAGCAGGAGCGCGACCCCGATGGCCGCCGCCAGGAGCGCGCCGTTCAGCACGAACGCGGCGACCCCGCCAACCGCGGCGGCCACGGTCCACATCGCCACCGGGACTGCCAGGATCCGGCGCGGGCGGCGGGCGAGCCGGATCTGGGCGATCGCCACCGTCTGATCGGACATCGGTCAGGCCTTCTCGGTGACGCGGTACTCGAGGTAGCGCCCGGTGAGCAGCCGCGTCTGCGCGTCGAGGGCCGGGAGGTTCGAGAAGAAGATGCCGACGAACGGCAGCCCCACCCATTGCGCGTACGACAGGAAGCGGGGCCACAGGCCCCACTCCGCCGGCCGCGGCGGCACGATCCGGTACTCGACCCAGATGAGGACGAAGAGCGCCAGCACGCCGATCGAGAGCATCGTCGACGCGTAGAGCGGGAGGTTCTGGCCGAGCGTCGTCTCAGCGAAGGCCGGGTTGAGCAGCAGCGGCACCGCGGAGCCGAACGTGATCACGAGCGGCGCGATCGCCCAGTTGATGTGCTCGCCGAACAGGTTGACGACCCGCCAGGCGCGCGACCAGAAGCTGATCTCCGTGTGCTGGATGGCGTTCTGCACGACGTACGGGATGTCGGTCACGCCCCACGCCCAGCGACGTGCCTGCATGTACTGGGTCGCGAGCGAGCGCCAGTACGTCTTTGCGCGCACCGCGTCGCCGTAGATCGGGATGAAGAGCGGCACGGCGCGGAACCGGTCGCCGTACCGGAAGTAGCTCTTCCAGTAGAAGCGGCTGTCCTCGGGGATCGCGTCGGTCGCCCAGTAGCCGACGTCGTGGACCATGTGGAGCGTGGTCGAGTAGCTGCCGAAGCTCTGGAGCTTCTCCGGCAGCACGCTGCGCCACATCTGGAGCTGGGTGAGGATGGCCGCGAAGAGGCGCAGCAGCAGCGGCGCCTCCCAGATGTTGTTGTGGAAGTACGGGATCGGCTGGTAGAGCTGCGTCTCGCGGTTCGGATCGGTCAGGTGCACCCAGGTCAGGTAGTTGAAGTACTGCGGGTGCACGCGGTAGTCGGCGTCGAGATCGGTGACGAGGATGAGCCGCGGGTCCATCCCCCGCTCGCGCACGAGGAGCCGATACAGCCAGCGACCGCCCCATGCCATGGCGCTGCTCTTGCCGACCACGATCCCCGGCTCGAGCGGATCGAGGATGTGGACGAGCTCGCGGAACCGGTCGCCGAACTCCGCCTGCAGCGCCTTCACGTTCGCGATCCCGCCCTCGTCGGTCTCGCGGGTGATGATCGCCACGATCTTCCGCTCCTTGGGCCAGTCCGCCTCGGCAAGCGCGCGAACCGTGAAGCGCAGCTTCTCGAGCGACTCGGTGTAGGTCGGGATCAGGGCGAGGTGGGTGTACTCGTCGGCGGCCGGCACAGCGAGGGCGTCGCGATCGACGCGGTCCAGCTCGGCAAGCTCGCGGCGCAGCGCGCGACGCTCCATGGCGCGCGAGCCGCCGGGCGACGCGGCGATGACCCCGAGGGCGGCGTTCGCGGCGCCGGACGCGGCAGCGAGCCGCGCCCGGAGCTCGCCACGGCGCGCGGCGCGGTCACCGAGCCCCGCCACGGCGGCGGGCCAATCGGTCGCCAGCACCTCCCGGATGCGGCGGAAGGCGACGATGACCGCCCCCGCGAACCAGATGGCGCGGCACACCCAGTAGAAGTCGAAGCTCAGGACGAAGTAGGCGACCAGCCATGGATAGCTGAAGCTCAGCCAGATCGGGCCGATGATGATCGCCCAGCTGATGAGGCCGGGCACCATCTCGAGCAGCCGGCCGAGCCAGCGAGATCGCTCCGGGTCGTGTCCTTCCGCCATCAGCTCCTCAACCCGACCCCGCCGGTGGTCGGGCGTGGCCGACGCGCGCCGATCAGTAGACCGGGGTCAGCCAGTCACGATACTCGTCGAGGCGTCCGCGCACCGCGTCGAAGTATGTGCTCGACAGGCCGCGGGTGATCGGCCCCGGTCGTCCGGTCCCGATCTGGCGGCGGTCGACCTCGACGACAGGGGAGAGCTGCGCCCCGGTGCCGCACAGGAAGACCTCCTGGGCGCTGTAGAGCTCGGTCCGGTCGATGCTGCGCTCGACGACCTCGATGCCTCGGCTTCGCGCGATCGCCATCAGGCGGCTGCGGGTGATGCCCTCGAGGATGTTGTCGGTGACCGGCGGGGTGACGAGCGTGCCGTTCGCCACGATGAACAGGTTCTCGGCGCTCCCCTCGCTGACGTGGCCGTCCGCGGTGAGCACGATCGCCTCGTCGTAGCCGTTCAGCTGGGCCTCGCTCTTCGCCAGCGCGCTGTTGACGTAGGCGCCGGTGATCTTGCCGCGCGCCGGAATGGCGTTGTCATCGGTCCGTCGCCACGACGACACCTGGGCGCGAATCCCGCCCTCGGTGTCGATGTACTGGCCGAACGGGATGCCGAAGATCGTGACGTCGCAGTCGAGGTTGTGGAGGCGGACGCCGATGATCTCGCTCGACTTGTAGACGACCGGCCGGATGTAGACGTCCTCGCGCAGTCCGTCGCGGCGAAGCATCTCGACCGTGGCGTCGGCAAGGTCCTGCGGGCTGTGCCGGATCTCCATCAGGAGGAGGCGGGCGGAGCGCATGAGGCGCTCGTAGTGCGGCAGCAGATCGAGCGCGTAGAGCTGCTCCTGCTCGGCGTTCCAGTAGGCGCGGATCCCCTCGAAGACGCCGGTCCCGTAGTTGAAGCCGTGCGTCATCACGTTGATGTTCGCCTCGCGCAGCGGCACCAGCTCGCCGCGGAAGAAGGCCCACAGCTCGGGACTGGGATCGGCTGTCGCCGTCGCGCCCGGGGTGGCCTGCTTGGTTGCCTGCTTGAGCAAGTCGGTCTCCTTGGCGGCCGGGTCGCGGTGGTCCGCGGCGACCATCCGGCCAGCGGGAAGTATACCGGCCGCGCCCTGCTCCGGGCCGTGGCGGTGTCCGGAGTCCACGGAATCAGTGGCCGTCCGGCAGCAATGTCACGCGCACGACCGATGCGACGCCGTCAGTGGACGGCGCCCGCCCCCGTTCCGAGGGGCGTGAGGAGGGCGAGGAATACGTAGAGCAGGTAGAGCGGGCCGCCAATGAGGAGATACCACGCGCTCAGCCGGCCACTGCGGACCATGTTGCCGAAGATGAGGATGGTGGAGACGAACGCCACCCCGGCCGAGGCGAACACGATGAGGCGCTCCGGCGTGAACGTCCACTCGGTGAACAGCAGGCCCAGCACGGCGGGGATGCAGCTCTGGAAGACCATGGCGCCGGTGATGTTTCCCATCGCCAGCGTGTCCTTGCCATTCCGCACCCATAGCACGCTGTTGAACTTCTCCGGCAGCTCCGTGGCGATCGGCGCGATGATCAGCGCCAGGATCGTGGGGTCGAGGCCGATGACGGTCGACAGGTGCTCGACCGCTCCGACGAAGACTTGGGCGCCCAGGATGATCAGCCCCAGCGCCAGCAGGATCTGGATGACGATGAGGCGCATCGACGGCTCGTGGCCGGTGATCGAGTGGTCGCCGGCGAACGCATCGATCTCCAGCGTCGAGCGCGCACGGGGGCCCGCATCGAGGTCGGGGCCGGCGCCGGGAAGCCGGGAGAGGTGAAGGGTGTTGAGCTCCTCGGGGTCGGTCTCGGCCGCCTCGTCGGTGAAGTGGGCGCGCACGTAGATCGCGTACAGCACGAGCAGGACCGCGGCGGCCACCCATTTCAGCCAGCCGAGGGACGCCGGCAGGAAGGCCGTGCCGATCGCGATGCCGTAGCCGACGACGAAGAACCCGACATCACGACCCAGGATGCCGACGTCGACCCGCATCTCCGTCCCGCGCCGGCCGCGGCGCGAGAAGACCACGATCGCGATGCCGGTGACGAACATCGCCAGCGTCGACAGCATGAACGGCGCACCGAGGATCGCGCCCAGGCCGATGGCGTGCGAGCTCTCGACCGGGCCGCCGCTGAACACCGGCCCGAGGATGGCGATGACCGGGATGAGCGTCTCCGGCATGGCGGTGGCCACCGCCGCGAGGACGCTGCCCACCGCGCCCTCGGCGAGGTTCAGCTTGTGCCCGAACCACTCGATGCCGTTCGTGAAGAGCTCGGCGGCCACGAGGATGACCGCCAGCGATGCCACGAGCAGGACGACGTCCACGTGCCGTTCAGCCTCCGGAAGTGGGATTCAGCAGCGCGGCGATGACGAGGCTGCCGACGAGCAGCGCGAGCACCACCAACGAGACGACCAGGTACCGATGCTCGCCGGCTCGCCCGAAGGCAAGCGCCGCGGCCGCCAGCTGCGCCACCGGGGTGAGCGCCAGGGCAACGATGCCGAGCAGCACGATGCTACCCGGTTTGCCGGACGCGATCTCGTCGAGCACCCCGGTGTCGCCGGGACCGATGGAGAGGCCCTGTCCGGTGACGATCCCTGCCACGACCCCGATGCCGATGACGACCACCGCGACGACGACCGCCACCGTCAGCGTGCGACTGATCCAGCGACGGAGCCGATCCTCCGCCCGATCGATCACCAGCCGAGCCCTCGGCGCGCCATCTCGAACGCGGTCCAGGCAAGGACGAGGACGAAGGCGAGGCTGACGATGCGGGGCTGGATCCGCGAGGCGAGGCGCGCCGCCACCGCGGAGCCGGCGACCACACCCAGGACGACCGGGCCGGCGATGGCCGGGTTCACCTCGCCGCGCATGAGGTACGGGTAGACGCCCGCCGCGGCGGTCACACCGATGACGAAGTTGCTCGTCGCGACCGAGATCCGCATCGAGCGATTGAGAACGAGATGCATCAGCGGCACCTTGGCAATCCCGCCGCCGATGCCGAGCAGCGATGACAGCACGCCGGCTCCGCCGGCGCCGAGCAGCGCCGGAGCCACCAGCCGCCGCGGGACCGGAACGTGACCGACGTCGGTGGCCTCCATCGCCTCGTCCCCAGGGGCGGGGTGCAGCGCTCGCAGACCGAGCGTGACGGCCACGTAGGCGAGGAGGATGGCGAAGAGGAGCGCCAGTACGCGGTCCGGGAGGATGCCGGCCAGCAGCCCACCGGCGAGCGCGCCGAGCACCGTCGACGTCTCGAGCATGAGCCCCAGCCGCACGTCCGCCTGCCCGGTCCGCACGTAGTGCGCGGCGGCGCTGGCCGAGGTCGCGATGACCGCGACGAGGCTCGAGCCCGCCGCCACCGTGATGGGCTGGCCGAACCCGAGCGTCAGCAGCGGGACGATGAGCACGCCGCCGCCGAGGCCGAGCATGGCGCCGAAGGCGCCGGCGGCGAGCCCGCCGGCGGCGAGCAGCAGCAGCGTCAGCACCGGCGGGCGGTCAGCGGGTCAGGGGCGGAGGTGCTGCGGCGCGTACGGGAGGAGGGCGACGTGGCGCGCGCGCTTCAGCGCGGTCGTCAGCATCCGCTGGTGGCGTGCGCAGGTGCCGGTCTTGCGACGCGGCTCGATCTTCGCCCGCTCCGAGAGGTAGCGACGGAGGCGGTTGACCTCCTTGTAGTCGATGCTCTCCGCCTTGTCGACGCAGAAGTTGCACACCTTGCGTCGCCGGCGATCACGGTAGTAGTCGGCCGCCTCGCGGCGGCTGCGTGGGCTTGCCATCGGTCTCGAACGTTCCTTCGTGGTTGCTCGTGGGCTGGTGTGGTCAGAACGGGATGTCGTCGACGTCCATCTCGGCGCCGCGGCCGGCGGCCGCGGGTGCCTCGCTGGCCGCGCCACGCGGACGTGCGACGGGGGCGTCCATCGGGGTATCGCCGAAGCCGCCGCCGCCGGCTCCCTCCTCGTCGCGGCCGCGCCGCTCGAGGTTCAGGACGCGGGCAAAGCGCATCTCGACGCTCGTGCCCTTCGTGCCGTCGCTGCGGTCGTATTCGCGAACCCGGAGCTCACCCTCGGCGTAGACACGGTTTCCTTTCCGGAGCTGCTCGGCGACGCGCTCGGCGGCCTGGTCCCAGACCTCGACTCGCAGCCACAGCGTCTCCTCCTGCCACTCGCCGTCCGGGCCGCGGCGGTTGCTGTTCACCGCCACCCGCAGGTTCGTGACCGCCTTCCCGCTCGGCGTGTAGCGGAGCTCGGGATCGGCGCCCAGATTGCCGATGATCATCATCTTGTTCAGCGACATCGGTCTCCTCCTCGTTCCTTCCGCGCGATCGGCTGGCTAGGCGGTCGCCTCGGAGGGCTCGCGCTCCTCGTCGGCGGCTGGCGGGGTGTCGGCGGCCTCCGCCGCCACGGGCTCCGGAGTCGACTCCTCGTCGGTGACTGGCGCGGCGGCGACCGGTTCGGCGTCGACCCGCGGCTCGGCATCGATGTCGGCGTCCGGATCGGCGTCTGCGTCGCGTGATGGTGCGAAGCCAGCCTCGTCGCGCTCCGCGAGCGCGTCATCGGCCGAGAAGGCGGCCGGGGTGGCCTTGATCGCCTCCGCCTCGTCGGCGGGCCGCTCCTCGATCACCGTCACGAGGTGGCGGAGGATCTCCTCGCTGATGAGCAGGGTGCGCTCGAGCGGGCGGATCTCGGCCGGCTCGATGTCGAAGTGGATCAGGAAGTAGCTGGCGTCACGATGGCGCTTGATCTCGTAGGCAAGGCGGCGCTTGCCCCACGGCGACACCTTGGCGAGCGAGCCGCCGGCGGTGACGATGGCGCGTGTGACCTTCTCGACCGCGGACTGGAGCTTGTCGTCCTCCAGGTCCGGGCGGAGCAGGAGCATGAGCTCGTATCGGCGCATGACCGAACGTTCCTCCTCTCTATGGGCTTGCGGCTCTCACATCCCGTGCATGGTCGCGCGGGCGAGCGGCAGAAAGGAGCCCAGGTGTGAACACGAAACGCGCCTCCCCGACGGAGGCGACACCGAGAGGATACCACCGGACCCAGGGCCTGCCAATCGGGCGCCGGATGCTGGGTATACTCGCCACACCTTCCATCACCTGCTGCCACTGAGGTCTCGATGGCCGGCAACCCCATCCTGCTCTGCGCTCCCACCGAGGCCCTCCGCGCCCAGATCGACCAGACCCTGCGCGCCGCCGGCTACGGCACGACCTCCGTCCCGACGCCGGCCCACGCGGTCGCCGCCCTCCGCGACGCCCGCTACGACCTCGTCGTGGCCGAGGGGCTCGCGGTGTCGGGAGCGATCTCCGGCATCCGTGGCGCCTCCCCTGTCCCGACCCCGGTCCTCATCGTGGCGCCGGCCGGCGACGTCGAAGCGCGGATCGCGTTCCTGGAGGCCGGTGCCGACGACGTCATCGCCTCGTCGTTCGCGCCGAACGAGCTCGAGGCGCGGGTCGAGGCGCTCCTCATCCGCGCCGGGCGGCTGCGGCCGGAGGAGCGCACCCGGAGCGCGGCGGGCGAGATCGTCACCTTCTTCTCGCCGAAGGGCGGCGTCGGGACCACCACGTTGGCGGTGAATACCGCGGTTTTGCTGGCCGGCGGCGGTGGGCTCCCGTCGGGCGCGCGTCCGGCCGCACCGGGTGGCCAGGTCGGCGGGCCGGCGGCTCGCGTGCTGCTCATCGACCTCGACCTGCAGTTCGGCCAGGTGTCGACCCATCTGAACCTCTCGCCGCGGTTCGACCTGGCCGGGCTGGCCGGTGACGAGCAGGCGCTGAACGACCCGGAGCTTGCGAACTCGTACCTTGCCACGCACAGCTCGGGGGTGGCGGTGCTGGCGTCCCCGCTCAACCCGGAGGCCGACTTCCGGGTCACGCTCGACCAGCTCGAGCGCGTCGTCGCCGTCCTGCGGCAGCGCTTCGACCTCATCATCGTCGACTGCGGATCGCGCCTCGACCAGCGAACGCTCTGGATGCTCGAGCAGGCCGATACCCACGTGTTCGTGATCTTCCCGGAGATCGCCGCCCTGCGGGCGACGAGCCTGCTGCTCGGCTTCCTCGCCGAGACCGCCACCCTCAGCGCGCGGACGCACTTCGTGGTGAACCACATCTTCCCGAAGGAGCTGCTGAAGACGCGCGACGTCGAGAACCTGCTGCGCTCGCGGCCGGCGGCCGAGATCCCCTACACCGAGGTGGAGATGATCCGCGCCGTGAACGAGGGGGTGCCGGTCACGGTGAGCCGTCCGGCCTCGCCGGCCTCGCTGGCCCTCCAGCGCCTGGCGCAGACGCTCCTCGGCACTGCGCCGATCGGCGAGGCGGACGCGACGACCGAGCGCAAGCGACGGGGCCTGTTCCGCCGCTGACCGCGGGACGTGGTGCCGGAGGAGGGACTCGAACCCCCATGCCTTGCGGCGGCCGGGTTTAAACCGGCTGCGTCTGCCATTCCGCCACTCCGGCGCACCTTAGCGCCTAGCCGTTGCCGGGCTTGACGACCATCAGGAACACGATGACGACGATGGAGCCGATGAGGATCACCGACCCCAGGATCGCGCGCGGCTCGTGCGTGACGCTCACCAGCTCCGTCGACGGGGCGCCGTCCGGGCTGGCGGCGGCGGCAGCAGCCATCCGTCCCGCCCACGGCCCGGTGATCGCGGCACCGGTGACCATGGCGATGACGAAGACGATGTAGGCCGCAATGAGCCACGGCTCGAAGAAGTTGATCTGGCCGGTCGCGGCGGCGATGAGGCCGAAGATGGCGCCTCCGACGAAGAAGATCGGCAGCAGCTTGCCGATGCGCGCCGCCAGTCCGGCAACGACGCGTGTGGCGGGCACGCTGTCGCCGCGTGCCACCTGGTGGAGGACGACCTCGGGGAGCGTCGTGCTCGCCACGGCGAGGAACATCGTGATGACGTGGAGGAACTTGAACAGGATGAACGGCATGCGCTGCCTCTCGTGACCGAAGTCGCCCGGAGCCGGGCGCTGCGACACTAGCACCTCCTGCGACGGGCCAAGCTTGGCGATTGCCCAGCGTTCGCAAGGTAGCCTGCAAGGTCGACTCGTTACGATGCCCGGCATCCGCAGCGCCACGACGAGTGCCCTCTCGGCGAGCCGCTCGGCCACGACGAGTGGATGCACCATTGACCGATTTCGCCCACGTCCACGGCAAGCAGTTCTGCGTCTGGCTCGCCCAGCAGATGCAGGCTCGCGGGATCAGCCAGCGCGCGCTCGCGATGCGCAGCGGCGTCAACCACTCCACGATCTCGCGACTCCTCGGCACCGACCGTACGCCGAGCCTTGAGACGGCGGGCCGCCTCGCGGCCGCGCTCGGCGTCGCGCTCCCGAGCTACTTTGGCGGCACGCTTGACCCGGCTCCGCCTGAGCTCGTGCGCCAGACGCTCCTCGACCTCGGCCTGTCCGGCACCGAGATCGAGATGGTCCTCGCCGCATACCGACGACGACACCTCCGCATCACCGGCTGACGACCTTCGCGCGCCCCGCGGACGGGGCCTCTGCTACCGTCGCGCGATGCGGCTCGACCCGGCGTCTCCTCTCCGCCTGATCGGTCGTGGCACGCTCGCCATCGGGGCCATCGCCTTCGCGGCCACGCTCGTCACCGCGGCGCTCCAGGTCGCCGGCGCGAACTCCACCTTGGTCTTCGCTGTCTCGGCGGTTGCCCTTTCCGCGCTTGCCTTCCTCGTCGGCGCCGCGACAGATCACCTCGGGCCTCGGCTCGGGCATGCCACGACCGGCGTCGTCCAGTCAGCGCTCGGCAACCTGCCGGAGCTGTTCATCGGCTTCTTCGCCCTGCGCGAGGGCCTGGTCGTCGTCGTGCAGACGGCCCTCATCGGTTCGATCCTGGCCAACACGCTCTTGGTACTGGGCCTGGCCTTCGTCGTCGGCGGCCTGCGCCACGGCCGGCAGCGCTTCAACGCCGAACCGATGCGGAACACCGCCATCCTCCTCGTCCTGAGCGTCGCATCGCTCGCCATCCCGACCCTCGCGACGGCCAGAGGTGCGCCGGACTTCGGTCACGCCGGCGAGCTCAGCATCGTCGTCTCGATCGTGCTCCTCATCGTCTTCGTCGCCAGCCTGCCCGCGTCGCTCGGCCGCGACGCGGAGGGTGGCGCCGCTGCGGCCGAGGATTCCGCCGAGCCGGTGGCAGAGGCATGGCCGCTGTGGATGTCGCTCGGGCTGCTCGGGATGGCGGCGGTGGCCGCGGCGTTCGTGTCGGAGTGGTTCGTCGGCGCGCTGCGCCCGGCGATGGCCCAGCTCGGCTGGTCGGAGGCGTTCGTCGGCCTCGTGGTCGTCGCCATCGCAGGCAATGCGGTCGAGAACGTGGCCGGCATCCAGGCCGCGGCGCGGAACAAGTCGGCGCTGGCGGTCAGCCTCATCCTCAACAGCAGCCTCCAGATCGCGCTCGTCCTCATCCCGGTGCTCGTGCTGCTGAGCGCGATCCTGGGCGGCGCGACGCTCACCCTTGCCGCGCCGGTGTTGCTCGTCGGGGCGCTCGGGCTGACCACCCTGCTGGCGGCGCTCATCACCATCGACGGCGAGTCGACCTGGCTGGAGGGGCTGGCGCTCGTCGGGCTCTACGTCATCATCGCCGCGAGCGTCTGGTTCGGGCCGCCGATCCACCTCTGACGAGAAGTTCGGGAGCTGCACCTGCCAATCCGTGGGCTAGCGCCCCAACATCCCCTTCAGGTGCGTGCCCGGCTCGACTCAGGTGCTACAACTTTGAAGCGACGCCTGCGCGTGATGCACCCCAGCTGACCGTCGCAGGGAGCGAGGTCCCGAGACGCCGGACCATCACAACGGTCGTGCAAGCGAGCCAGACCGCATGGAGGGGATAGGGCAGGAAAGCGGCTAGCCAGCCGTCGGCGGCGAGGGGGCCAGACGTGAGGACGAGACCGAAGACTGGCAGCAGCTGTGCGGCGGCAGAGGCAAGCGAAAGGCCCGCCAGCCAGGTCGGGAAGACCCCGGTCCGGAATGACAGTACGACCACCGCCATCAGCATCACCGCTAGGGGCAGGTTGGCGACCGTAAAGAGTGCGTTCATTGTGCTGATCATGGCCGGCTGGCCGGCATTCTCGGCCGCAGTCGCCAAGCCCGTCTGAAAGGCAAGCGCGACGAGCATCACCATCGTCGAGCCCACCCCTGTGCCGAAGGCCAACGTCGATAGCCGAGCGCTGCCGCCCTCGGCTCGCATGAGGAAGCTGCGCAGGCTCGCCACAAACCACAAGAAGAATCCCGATCCGATCACGAACAGCAGGGCCTGCGCCAGCAGAGCTGCGCGGTTATCGGTGTAATGCGCCGCGATCTTGGTGATCGGATCGCTCGCGCTCAATGCCCCTCGCTCGAAAACGACCGCCGCCGCACCCACCACCAACGCCCCGAACCCACTGGCGGCTCCCCATCGTTCCCATTTCGTGTCGTTCATGACCCTCTTTCCTTTGCCCCACGACCTCAGGACGAGCGGGGGCGCCGGTTCACGATTTGTCGCGCCGTAATCGCCTTCCAGAGCCTCTCGCCTTGCGGGCGCGACCGGCGGTGCCGTTCGACCCTTTCGGCGATGACTTTCAGCCTCGAATGTGGCGACCGCGGCGCCGCCACGCCTACGTCTAGGTCGGGCGTGTCCCGACGTACGACGCGGCGGGTGGGCCTGCCGCAGGGCCCACGCTCCGCGCCGCCCGTCACCGGCGTACGACACCGGGGCGGCCCCGGGATACCCCGGAACCGCCACCGCGCCCCGGCAGAGGAACCAGGTTCATCGCCCTCGCGGACCGGTTGGTCGCGCAGCTCGCGCATCCGCCTGGCGGCGCTGCTTAGATGGATCCTTCGCGGTGGACCCCCGGTGACGTGCGCGATCAGCCACGATCGTCGGCCTCGAAGGCGTCGCCCAATTGCGCCGGCACAGGCGGACGGCGGCCTAGGACGATGGCTGCCGCCTCACGACGCACGAGCTCATCGCTGACGGCGGAGCGCGCTTCAGCAGCGAATGGAGTCCACCTTCTCCACCTCGACGCGGTCAGCGGCAATGACTGTGACCTTCAGGAACGCCTCGCCTTCGGGAAGGCCGGCGAATTCCTCGGACCGGAAGACCTCGCGGTACTGGCCAGTCGACTGTCCGAGCGGACCCCGATCGGTCAAGCCGAATGAGAAGGGCAGGCTGACCAGTTGGTATGCGCAGCCTCCCTTGGAGCCGGCTGGCAACAAAGAGCCGCTGGCGCTGCCCGCACTCACGACATGAAAGTTGAAGTCGCTGGCCGAGACATTGCTGACCGTCGTGTGCAGCTTGAGCGTCCGCTGTTGAGCCGCCTCGAGCGGCCCGCAGACATAGAGCTTGGCGAACACCGCTTGCTCCGGCGTCCCGGGTCGTCCCATGACCCCCCCGAGGCAGACCAGATGGAGCGGCGGGCGATCGACGAAATTCAGCACGATCCCGCCTCCTTCGGGCCACGTCAACGGCGGGCAGGGCCCCTCGCATTGGTCGGCAGGCCACTGGAAGGGCTCGGTCTCGATCCCCGTCACCCGGCTCTCAGGAGGCGCCTCCCGCACCGCCTGGGCGAATATTAGGTCACAGATCTCCGTCGGGACGTCCCCGCATCGCTGCGGCGCTGAGGACGGGCTCCGAGGCGCCAACGACGGGCTATCCGATCCGGCACGGGCGCAGCCGACCAGGATCACAGTCAGCAGGGCACCGCGAACGCAAGCCCGTTGCATTTTCCCACCCATGTCGGTCTCCTCCCATCACGACCGCCCGATGCCACGCGCGCAGCCCCGGTAGCGTACGCCTTCGTTGAGCAGCCGGGAAAGGTGTGCAGACCTTGGACGCTGTGGGTTTCGAGGACCACAGTGCGATTTCGGCGCTACGATGCAGATGTGAACATCCGTTCGATAATCCGCCCCGCGTGCAGCCGGGAGCCATCCGAAGCGCAATGGGAAGCGCTCGAGGCGGCACTCGAGCGGCTGACCCACGGAGCCACCGCCGACCCGGCGGAATCCGTCGTCCGCAGCGCGGTCGGGGCCATCGAGGTCGCCAGGTGGCAGGGCGCTTCAAGCTGGCGCCCGTTCAGCCGCCGGCCAGCCCGTCGCCGAGCCGCTACGTATTCCGCCGTCATGCCGGCGCTCGAGCGGGATGCCGCGGACCGCATGAACGCGATTCTCACCAGTTGAAGGACGGCGAGCCGAACGACTTCGACCGCCAGGACCGGGTGTTCGCATGGCCGATGCGAATCATCCTCGCGACGGGCGGATGCCTCGGTGCGGTCGTTATTGGGACCGATCTTCCTGCCCCTGCTCTACCTGCTCTGGCGCCTGGTCTCTGCATGAGTAGGCACCATTTAGGCACAATATGGACCGATGGCCCGGTCCGGCAGAACGCCGAATCGGGCCATTTCACGCTTGGAGAAAGTGGAGGCGACGAGGGGAATTGAACCCCTGTACGCGGTTTTGCAGACCGCTCCCTAGCCACTCGGGCACGTCGCCATCGGCCACTGCGCTGGCTGCCCCGCGAGGATTCGAACCTCGGTAAACGGATCCAAAGTCCGCTGTCCTACCACTAGACGACGGGGCACCGATGCGCCCCGAGGCTAGCAGGTCAGCGGCGCTCGAAGGTCACGCCGCGCATAAAAATGGAGCGGAAGACGGGACTCGAACCCGCGACCCTCACCTTGGCAAGGTGATGCTCTACCAACTGAGCCACTTCCGCCCGGATCGAATGTGCCCGACCGATGCAACGCTGACTGGTGCCGAGGGTCAGATTCGAACTGACGACACCCGCCTCTTCAGGGCGGTGCTCTACCAACTGAGCTACCTCGGCGCCGAACGCTGAGGCTGACTCAGCACTCCGTCTGCGCAGTTCGCATCGGGCACCGCCGAGGATACCGATGCTCACCGTCCCGTGCAAGCGCCGGCCGCGTCCTCAGGTGCCCGTCATTCATGCGATCAGTGCTAGAAGTAGTCGATTCCATCGATGGCGCACACGTGGAATCGACCACCGATCACGGTCCCAGCGATTTCGATCGTGTCCCCGGTCCGGATGGTTTTCCCATCAGTGGTCAAGATCAGGATCGAATGACCATCCGCAGTCCCAATGAATCCGAAAGGCCATACCACCGGCGGAAAGCCACCCGGGAATGCAGGTGTCGTGGAGTTGACCGTCACGTACAGCTGCTCACCGTCGCGAGCTGTGGCCAAGGTGGCCACGAACGGTCCGATAGGGGCGCAACCGCCACTCGCGCCGCGGTCTGACTGCTCCGTTTCGATCAGGGGCACAGGCACGCCCGACTTGGTGTTCGCGGCGCTCGGCGACGCGGGTGGTGCCCCGCAACCCACAACCGCAACAACGATGGCGGCTGCCAGCAGCGTCGATCTAGCAGTAGTTGCCGCAGTTCGACACATTCACCCAACCGCCCGTCCTGGTCTGCACGTAGTGGGTGTGACTGTAGACTGCGTTGTTGAATTGGTTGTAGCCGGATTGAATACCCTTGGCAGTACTGCTCCAAAACACGGCGCCACCGCTGTCGCCGACCTGCCAGGCATAATTCGCAGTGAGCTGGCCGTACAAGAGAACCCCGCCTCCGTAGTTGATCGTAAAGTCATCGTCCACGATGATGCCGCATCTGACCGGTTCTGCTTTGCGAGCCGACAGCCAAACGCAGTCGCCGGGGTTGTCGTCCGGGACGTAATCGTCGCGTTGCAGCATGATATTCACACTTGTTGATGTCCGATACACCCAACGACTTATGTCGGCGGCGGCGATTGGCCCCACGAGCGCGGCATCCGCATAACTTCCGTTGTAGAACGAATCGACCTGCATTGTCCCGATCGACTTGCCGTCGTGGGTCCAGGCTCATCCTACGTCGGCACAGTGTCCAGCGGTCATCAGGTAGTACGTCGTCGAAACATACCCGACAAAGGCCATCGAGCACCCCCAAGGCGATCCGAGAATACCCGCCCGCCACGGAGGACCCTTGCACGTCGATCGCGTAGTACACGCAGTGAGGCCACCGCCTGTGACAGCGTAGACCTCGAGGGGCCCAACAAAATGCGCGCGGATTGCATCCTCAATCGCGGGTGTCAAACGACGTACCCCGACTCGGACGAGATTATGCTCCAGATCCAGTCCCAACTCGGCGAGGTCGACGCCCCGTGCAGTGAAATAGTCGTATCTGGCTTCTTCGATCGCATCACGGGTGGCTACGAGCTCCCGCCGTGAATGGGTCACTCGATCGAATTGGATTATCGCACCCTCGGGAGCGAGCTTTGCCACGTCGACCTCGTACGGATTCGCATCACCCGCGAACGCAATATGCAGAATTCCGCCGCCAGGCTGGTCGGTCCATAGTCCCGCGAAAGTGGGCGTGGTCAGAAGGGTCTCTTGCGCGCCGCGGTCCCGACCACAACCGCCATGATCAGCACAAGCAGACTGAACCACGCGGGCAGCGCCGCCCATTGGCGCGGACCCGTACTGGTGTCGGGCGTGGTCGTGGAGCCGATGGTTTCACGGTTCACGGCGGCCGCATAGACGGCTGGATCCTCTGCGTAATCAGCTGCTGCGGAAAGTTCCATGCCGCGAGCGACCGAGACGCCGTACACGACAGCGTCCGACGTGTCGTCAGCCGTGCCGTCCGGGTCCAGCAGATCACGCACCGCGTGGAACTGGAAGAGGACCGTTCCCCCGCCGTGCCGTGCGACCACATCAGCGATCGTGTCGCGGGAGTCCGCACGCAGGATCACCAGGATCTCCGAGCACGCGTATTGGGGGGTTGAGCCGCAGAGCCCAGCATGGTTGGCAACGGCGCGCCCTGGTCCGAGGCCAATGAGAAGGGCAGCCAATGCGGACCCGATTGCCGCTCGGACACCGAGCGATCTCATCGCGACCCCTTTACTGACAGGAAACGATGCAGACGGAGATGTCGAGCTCAGACGTCACGTTGGCGATATGACCATAGATCCCTCGGCCCGCAGTGTTGATGCTCGACTGAATGCCCATCGCTATGGAACCGGACCGATAGACCGCTCCTCCGGAGTCGCCGATCGCCACCCCGTAGGTCCCTGACCGCTGATGCAAGAGGACGGTGTACTCATCGGGCTGCTGGCAAGCAGTGCCGGCGACGCAAGCGTTAAACGATAGGCCCCACCGAATCCTGGGCGCGCCGCTAAGTACCGGTTCAAGGGACCCAGTCGATCCTCGATCGCGTCGCGGCGAGCCATCTCGGCCGCCTCTGCAGGGAGCAGTGCAACGCCCCAATCCCAATTCGCATTTTGATCACTTTCCGCCGCCTGAATGACGGCGGGGTCAGCCGCGAAGCCGAATTCCGCGCGGAAGCGCGCTGCGTCGATTAGCGTTGCCGGGTCAAGACGCGCGGCAGTGCCGGTGGTGGTCGCTAAGATCAGCGAGACCGCCATAAGCGCCGCAACCGGCCGCGTTCTCCCTCCGCGCATCCCAAGACGGTAGGCGCCTCCGTCCGGGGCGTCAATAGGGATTTGTCGGTGTTGCTGAAACCGGCTCGCGAAGACGCATCTGGCCCGCGATCCGCTCGAGGGTCGCGATGCGCTCGGCGATGGGCGGATGGGTGTCCCAGAGCGACGAGGCGCGCTTCTCGAACGGCTTGATGGGGTTGACGATGTAGAGGTGCTGGGTGGCGCGGTTCGCGACCTCGAGCACCTCCGGATCGGCGGAGATGCGCTCGAGCGCGCGGGCCAGGCCGACCGGGTTGCGGGTGAGGTCGACGGCGCTGACGTCGGCGAGCGACTCGCGGGAGCGGCTGACCGCCAGCTGCACCATGCGGCCGATGATCGGCGCGACGATGGCGAGGATGAGCGCGGCGACCATGAGGATCGCGGCCGCTCCCCCGCCGCCACCGCGATCGTTGTCGCGACCCCGTCGCCCGCCACCCCAGAACGTGAAGCGCAGGAACCAGTCGGAGAGCAGCGCGATGCTCCCGACGAGCACGCCGACGAGCAGCGTGAAGCGGATGTCGTAGTTGCCGACGTGGCTCATCTCGTGGCCGATGACGCCCTGAAGCTCCTCGCGGTCGAGCTTCTCGAGCAGGCCGGTCGTGGCGGCGATCGACGCATGCTTCGGGTCGCGCCCGGTGGCGAAAGCGTTCGGTGCCGAGTCGTTGAATGACGTAGACGCGCGGCATCGGCAGGCCGGAGGCGAGGCTCATCTCGCGCACGACGTTGACGAGCTGCTTGTACCTCGTCGGGCGGCGCGTTCGACGTCCACCTCCCGGGCGCCGGAGCTGGCGAGCACGAGTGCGTCGCCCGCGAAGTAGGAGCCGACGCTCATGAGCGACGCGACGACAACCGCGACGACCACTCCGCCCCAGCCGAAGCCGGTCGCGTAGCCGATCGCGCCGCCGAGGGCGCCGAGCACGACGACGACGATCGCCACGAGCAGGATGGAGCTGCGCCGGTTGTGGTCGATCTCCCGGAAGAAGGTCGTCGGCCGCACCGGCGCCGCCGGCTGGGTCATCGGTCCGGACCGATGCGGGGCACGCGGATCAGCTGCGGAGGTTCACCTCGGGGACGGCGGTGTCCGCCTCCTCGATCTGGAAGTAGTCGCGCTCGCGGAAGCCGAGCATGCCAGCCAGGATGACGTTCGGGAACGTCTGGATGCTGGTGTTGAACTCGCGGACGGTGCTGTTGTAGTGCTGTCGGGAGAAACCGATCTGGTTCTCGGTCGTCGTCAGCTCCTCCTGGAGCTGGAGCACGTTCTGGTTGGCCTTCAGGTCGGGATAGTTCTCGACCAGCGCGAACAGCTGGCGCAGGGCCCCGGTGAGGATGCCCTCCGCCTGGGCCGATTGACCGGCCGCCGCGGGACCCGCCTGCTGCGCGCTCACGGCCGCGTTGCGGGCCTCGATGACCTTCGTCAGGGTCTCCTGCTCGAAGTCCATGTAGCCCTTCACGGCGTTGACGAGGTTCGGGATCAGGTCGTGCCGCCGCTTCAGCTGCACGCTGATCTGGTTCCATGCCTCGTCGACCATGTTGCGCAGGCGGACCAGGCCGTTGTAGGTGAAGATCAGGAAGATCGCGATGACCGCGATGACGATCAGGACGATCCAGAGTGGGTTCATGGGTGCTCAGGCGCCCTCCGTGGTGCCGATATGCGGCCGGCAGCGTTCGTGCCGCTCCGTGCTCGCATCGTAGCAGGCGCCACGTTGGGGAGGGCGAGGCTCGCTGAGTGCCACTCGCCCGCCGCGGCCGGGAGATGACAAGACCGAGCGGTCTGGCTAAAGCCCGCTCGGCCTCTGCCCGAACCCTGGAGTTCCCCAGGAGAACGGTATGGCTTCATGGTATCGCAGGTGCGCGTTGGTGGGCGGCGAGGGACTCGAACCCCCGACCCCCTCGGTGTAAACGAGGTGCTCTGACCAGCTGAGCTAGCCGCCCATTCCGGCGTCGAGCGTAGCATGCCGGCTCGACCACTCAACCGAACTGTGAGGAGATCATCGTGGCCTATCGCGGCATGACCTGCGAGCTGGTGACCGTCGCCGGACATGGCGGCGACGCGATCGAGTCCTACGTTGCCAGACCATCTGACCCCGGCACGCATCCGGGTGTCGTCGTCATCCACCACATGCCGGGCTGGGACGAGTGGTCGCTCGAGGTGACCCGCCGCTTCGCGCATCACGGCTATGACGCCATCAGCCCCCATCTGTTCGCCCGCTACGGTCCCGGCGACCCGGACGATGTCGCGGCGGCGGCTCGCGCCGCGGGCGGGGCGACCGATGAGCAGGTCATGGGCGACATCGCGGGTGCCGCGGCCTTTCTCCGCGCGCAGCCCGGCGCGAGCAGCAGGGTGGGCGTCATCGGTTTCTGCTCCGGGGGCCGCCAGGCGTACCTCGCCGCATGCCTCGTGCCCGGCATCGACGCCGCGGTCGACTGCTGGGGCGGCAACGTCGCCGTGGACGACCCGTCGTCGCTGAGCGCCGCCCAGCCGGTGGCGCCGATCGACCTGACCGATCGGATGGCCGCCCCCCTGCTCGGCCTGTTCGGCAACGACGACCGCAACCCGACCTCCGCCCAGGTCGACCGCACCGAGGCGGAGCTGAAGCGGCACGGCAAGGCGTACGAGTTCCATCGGTACGACGGCGCGGGGCATGCCTTCTTCAACTGGGAGCGGCCGGCCGCCTACCGCGGCGAGCAGGCGCAGGACGGCTGGCGCCACGTGTTCGCGTTCTTCGAGCGCCACCTCGGCACGCCGGCGGACTGACCGATGTGCACGAACGTCACCCACCGCCTGCCGATCGCGGGCAGCGCGAAGGGCTCGAGCGGCTGGTTCGCCGTCGACACGGCGCGGGTCTACCTGGATCACCCGTTCCACGCGCCGTTCGATCACACGCTGAACATCGACCTCGTGAACGAGGCGGCGGGCGCGCCGGCGCGGGTCGCGGTCGAGCTGAGTCCGGCATCGGCACGGGAGCTGATGCGCCTCATCGACGCTGCGCTCGCCATCGCCCCGGAATAGCGCGTCGCGTGCACCCCGTGCACGCATCGGCCGACAACGGGCGCAACTGCCCGCCTGGTTGGCCGCGACGTGCACTCGATGCACGGCACGACCAGGCTGAACCTCTGCCGTGGCCGTTCCGTGCAGGCGGTGCAAACCCGGCGGACGCGGAAACGCCGCTCGGCTGGAGCGAGCGGCGTCATCGGTCAATCGAGGGTGAAAGGTGGTGCCCAGGCCGGGACTTGAACCCGGATGAGTTGCCTCATACGCCCCTCAAACGTACGCGTATACCAATTCCGCCACCTGGGCATCGGTGGTACCGAGGGAGGGACTTGAACCCACACGACCTTGCGGCCACTAGGTCCTGAACCTAGCGCGTCTGCCTATTCCGCCACCTCGGCACGGCTGCTCCGGATCTTCATCCGGGGCGAAGGAGGCCCGATTCTAGCACAGGCCCCTTGGCCGACCCCGACCCTAGAGGGCGGTGAAGTCGACGAGGTTGAGGAGGCTGAAGATGACGAACAGGACCGCCAGCACGATCGTGAGGCGGAAGAGCGTCCGCTCGATTCCACGTCGGCTGCGGTAGGCCGTGACCTCGCCGCCGAACGCTCCGCCGAGGCCCGTCCCACGCTGCTGGAGCAGGATCGAGGCGATGAGCGCGATGGCGAGGATCATCTGCGCGAGGATGAGAGGCGTCATGGCCGGCGGAGTCTAGCAGACCGATCCGTCACTCGCCGCTGGCCCCTTGGAGGAGGGAGCGACCGGTCATCTCGGGCCCAGGCGGGATGCCGAGCAGCTGGCAGAGGGTCGGTGCGACGTCGGCGAGCAGGCCGTTGCGCAGGCGAGCCCCGCGGTGGCGCTCGCTGACGAGGAGGCACGGGACGGGCGCGGTCGTGTGCTTCGTCTGCGGCTGCCCTGCCTCGTCGCGCATCTCCTCGATGTTGCCGTGGTCGGCGGTGATGACGAGCGCGCCGCCGGCGGCGAGGGTGGCGGTCGAGACGCGCGCGAGGCAGCCGTCGACGATCTCGGCGGCGCGCACCGCAGCGTCCCAGACCCCGGTGTGGCCGACCATGTCCGGGTTGGCGTAGTTCGCGACGATGAAGTCGAAGCCGCCGCCCTCGATCGCTCCGACGAGCGCGTCGGTGATCGGTGCCGCGCTCATCTCGGGCGCCTGGTCGTACGTCGCCACCGCGCGGTTCGACGGCACCAGGATCCGCTCCTCGCCGGCGAAGGGCTCCTCGATCCGCCGTTGAAGAAGTAGGTGACATGGGCGTACTTCTCCGTCTCGGCGACGTGGAGCTGGCGCAGGCCGCGGCGCGACAGCTCGGCCGCCAGCGAATCGATGACGAGCGGCGGGAACGCGACCGCCACCGGCAGCTCGTCGGGCGCCTGGTACTCGGTCAGGGTCGTGATCGCTGAGGTCTCGTGGGCGCGAGCCGCGGTCGAAGGCGTCGAAGGCGTCGAGCGCCAGCGGCCTGGGTGAGCTGCCGTCGCCCGGTCGGCGCGGAAGTTGAGGTGGATGGCAGCGTCGCCGTCGCGCAGTCCCGGCGTAGTCGCCGATCACGGTCGGGCGGATGAACTCGTCCGACACGTCTGCCGCATAGGCCGATGCGACCGCCGCCGCGCCGCTCGCGGCGCGCTCGCCACGGCCGTCGACGAGGGCGTCGTAGGCGAGCTGGGTGCGATCCCAGCGCCGGTCGCGATCCATGGCGTAGTAGCGGCCACTCACCGTCGCGATCGCTGGCGATGCCGGCGAGGGCGTCCTCGAGCGTGGCGAGGAAGCCGTGCGCCGAGCGCGGGCGGCGTGTCGCGTCCATCGGTGAAGGCATGGAGCAGCACGCGCGTCGGCAGGGAGCCCCGCATCGTGGGCAAGCCGTGCGGCCGCGACGATGTGCTCGTCGAGCGCGTGGACCCCTCCGGGACCGATGAGGCCCGAGGAGGTGCAGGCGCCCGTCGCCGTCGCGGGCATGCCGCGCCGCGGCGTTCAGCGGGCCGTTGGTCGCGAACGAGCCGTCCGCGATCGCGCGGCTGATGCGCGGCAGGTCCTGGAGCACGGGAAAGCCGGCGCCCGAGGTTGAGGTGCCCGACCTCCGAGTTGCCCATCTGCCCGTCCGGCAGGCCGACCGCCGCGCCCGATGCCTGGAGCGGCAGGAGGGCCACGTGGCGAGGAGCGCGTGCCAGGCCGGCATCGTCCGCCGCCATGAGCGCATTGCGGCGCGGGTCGTCGCCGATGCCGAAGCCGTCGAGGACGACGAGGACGACCGGCCGGAACGCGACGCTCACCGCGCCGGCGTGCGGCGGCGGCCGCGGCACGGACGATCGCCGCGAACTGGTCGACCTCGAGCGACGCGCCGCCGACGAGCGCCCCGTCGACGTCCCGCTCGGCGAAGATGGCGGCCGCGTTGTCGGCGGTGACGCTGCCGCCGTAGAGGATGGGAACGCTGGTCCGCCTCGTCGCCGAACGCGCTCGCGGACGAACGTCGCGGATCTGCGCCGCCGCCGCCTGCGCGTCGTCAGGCGACGCCGCCATGCCGGTCCCGATCGCCCAGACCGGCTCGTACGCGATGGCGACGGCGGCGCTTCGTCGAGACCGTCCAGACGGCTCAGCGCGGCTCGCAGCTGGCGGTCGATCACCCCTCCGCCTCGGCCGCCGCCTGGCGCTCCTCGAGCCGCTCGCCGATCGGCGGCGATCGGGAACGAGCCCGTACTCGACCGCGCTCGCGACCTTGCGCGCCACCGCCTCGTCCGTCTCGCCGTCGTACTGGCGGCGCTCCGAGTGGCCGAGGATGACGTGGCTCGCCACGCCGTCGAGCATGGCGCCGCTCGTCTCGCCGGTGTACGCGCCCTGCGCGGACCAGTGCATCGTCTGCGCGCCGATCCCGATGCCGGACCCCTCGAGCAGCGCGGCGAGCGGCCTCGAGCCAGATCGTCGGCGGGCAGACGACGACGTCGACGCCATCGGCGGGCCTCGATCGCGGCGAGCAGGTCGGCAGCAAGGCCCAGCGCCTCCGGCTCGGTCGGCGGGTTCATCTTCCAGTTGCCGGCGACGAGCATCCGGCGTGGCGACTGCCATCGGTCAGTCTTCGGCCGCCAGCTCGACGAGGCGCCGGAGCCGATGGTTCGCCGCCGAGCGGCTCGACGCCGAGGCTGGTGGCGAGCGCATCGAGGTCGGCGTCTGGCTGCCGCCGACGCGCCGCCGACCACCTCGCGCAGTGCGAGCGGCAGGTCGGCGAGGCGCCCGGAGCCCTCGAGCTCGTCGATGGCGGCGAGCTGGCGCTCGGCGGCGCGCACGGTGCGGCCGAGGTTGGCCGCCTCGGCGTTGAGGAGGCGGTTCGAGCCGCGACTGGACCTCGCGGCCGACGCGCGCCGTTTCGAAGTCGAGCACCGCGCGATTCGCACCGGCCAGGCGAAGCAGGGTCGCGATCTCCTCGTTGCCCTTCACGTAGACGACGCTGCGGCCCCGGCGCTCGGCGAGCGAGGCCGCCGACCTCGACGGCCGCCGAGCCGGCGGCGCAGCTCGGCGGCGCGCGCTCGGCTGCGCACGACCCATTCGACGTGCGGGCCGCTGCTGCCGAACGACGATCGACGCCGAGCCGAGCACGCAGGCCGCGCAGCCAGGCGCGGCGGTCGCAGGCCGGCGCCTCGGTCCATCGCCAGTCCTGGATCGCTGCGCGGTCGAGCTCGACGCGGAGGTGATGCCGGGCGTGGGCGTCCGGGATGCGGGCCCGGGAGCCGCGCGCTGCATCGGCTCGACGGCGATGCCGAGCGCCGCGGCCAGCTGGAGCGCAACCCGAGCGGTGGCATGGTCGAGGGTCGAGACGCCGCCGCTGCGATCCGGTCCCCCGCCAGCAGGCCGGCCAGCTCGGCGCGCTGGCAGTGGTCCCGCGCGGGCTGGATGCGGGCGAGCTCGCCCTTGATCTCGGAGGCGACGAGCATCGGCTACGAGGCGCTGGCGGTCGGCCGCTCGGTCGGGCGCTCGATTCGCCGCTGCCGAGGCCGATCGACCCGATCCTCCTGCTGCAGACGCATGAGCGCCGAAGCGAGCTTCGCCGGGTCGTGGCGATGCGCATTCGCCGGGTCGACGAGGTCCTCCTCGACCACGACCATCGGCAGCTCCTCGAGGCGGCGCGCGTCGATCTCCACCGGCTGGCCCTGCCAGCCCTGCGGCGCGCGGGCGCCACGTGACTGGTTGAGGAGCACGTAGTCGAAGAGGCTGGGGCCGACGTGGGCGATGAGCGCCTCGAGGTGCTCGGCGGCGCTGAAGCCGCCGGTCTCGCCGGGCTGGGTGGCCACGTTGCAGACATAGACGCGGAGCCCCGCTGCGGCGGCGATCGCGTCGCGGATGTCGCTGATGAGCAGGTTCGGGAGCACGCTGCTGAAGAGGCTGCCCGGGCCCATCACGATCATCTCCGCCTCCAGGATCCGCTCGATCGCCTCGGGGTTGGCGCGCACGTCGGCCGGCTCGATGAAGACCTGCTCGATCGGCTCATCGGTCGAGGCGATCGCCACCTGGCCGTTGACGTGACGGCCGTTCACGAGCCGCGCCGACAGGTTGAGCGGCACGCTCGTCGCCGGCAGCACCTGGCCGCGCACGGCGAGAACGCGATTCGACTCGCGCACCGCCTCCTCGAAGTCGCCGGTCACCGCGGTCATGGCGGCGATGAACAGGTTGCCGAAGGCGTGGTCGTCGAGGCCCGATCCCGACGGGAAGCGGTACTGCATGAGCTGGGTCATGAGCGGCTCGGCGTCGGCAAGGGCTGCGATGCAGTTCCGGATGTCGCCGGGCGGCACGATCCCGAGCTGCTGGCGGAGGCGGCCGGAGGATCCCGCCGTCGTCCGCCACCGCCACGACGGCGGTGATGTTCGCGCTGTACGCCTTGAGGCCGCGGAGCAGGGTCGAGAGGCCGGTCCCGCCGCCGATCGCGACGATCCGCGGCCCGCGCGCGAGGTAGCGCTTCGTGTAGAGGACCTCCATCACGCTGTTGCCGCGCTGGACGAACGGTGACACGACACTGCGCATGAGCCCCCACACGCCGAGGGCGGTGAGCGCCAGCCCGAGGCCGCCGAGGATGGCGGCGCGCACCGGCCGATCGAGCCAGGCGCCGGTGAGGTAGAAGAAGAACGGCTCCTCGGCGAGCTGCCGGCCGCGATAGAGATCGAGCAGGAACACGGCGCCGCCGAGGCCGAGGATCACGATCCCGAGGAAGACGAGCAGCAGCCAGCGCTTGAGGTGCATGCCCGGGTAGAGCCAGCGCGGGAGGTGCGGCCTCATCGCTCCAGCTCCCGGTGGAAGACCGCCACCGCCCCGTCGCCGGACTCTCGCGAGACGCCGCGCCAGCTCCTCCGCCAGCGCGATCGAGCGGTGGTAGCCGCCGGTGCAGCCGAGCGCCAGGGTGAGGCGGGACTTTCCCTCGGCGTGGTAGGCGGGCATCGTCAGCTCGAGCAGCTCGGTCACCAGGTCGAGGAAGCGCCCCGCCGCCGGCTGGGCGAGGACGTACTCGCGTACCGGGTGCGTGAGGCCGGAGAGCGGTTTGAGATCCGGCACCCAGTAGGGATTCGTCAGGAAGCGGACATCGAACACCAGGTCCGCGTCGAGCGGGACGCCGTACTTGAACCCGAACGTGATGATGTCGATCTGCAGCTCGCCGGCCGCCGCCTCCGACGGGACGAGCGCGAAGAGCCGCTCCTTCAGCTGACCGATCGAGAAGCCGCTCGTGTCGACGATCTCGTCGGCAAGGTCGCGCGTCCGCGCCAGCCGGCGCTGCTCTTCCCGGATGCCGCCCTGCACCCCGCCGTGCTCCTGGAGCGGATGGCGGTGGCGCGTCTCGCTGAAGCGCGACACGAGGCTCGCCTCTGTCTGCCTCGAGGTAGAGCACGTGGAGCGGGATCTCGCCGCCAGCGAGCGCGGCACGCGCCCGCTCGATCGCGGGGGCCGGATCGCCGGCACGGATGTCGAGCACCAGGGCAACGTTCCGATAGCGCGGCTGATCGGTGTCCCGGAGGTGGAGGAAGCCGTCGAGCAGCTCCGGCGGCAGGTTGTCGACGCAGTAGAACCCGAGGTCCTCGAACAGCTTCGCGGCCTGGCTCTTGCCGGCGCCCGAGAGGCCCGTGATCACGATGACCGAGCCGGCCACCGGGTCGTGGCGCGCGCGCCGCCTGCGCCGGCTCGCGCGCGGCTTCCTGCCGCTCGCGCCCGGTGCGGTCGTGCGTCGCCTCGTCGGTCGTGGTGCGTGTCATCGGCGGCCCGTGGTGCGTGCCCGGAGTATAGCCGTCACCCTCCTGCGGGCGGCATCGGGGCGCCGGCCATGCCGGCCAGCAGCCCGCGAACGGTGGCTGCCACGGAGGCGCGCAGGGCGTCGAGGTCATAGCCGCCCTCCAGGGTGAGCGCGATGCCCGGCAGCCCGAGCCGTCGGGCGACGCCGCCGAGGGCCAGCGCCACCGCCTCGTAGCCGCGCTCGGTGACGTCGAGGTTGGCGAGCAGGTCGGCCGCGTGGGCGTCATAGCCGGCCGAGACGAGGATCGCCTCGCGGCCGAAACGCCTCGACGGCGGGCAGCAATTCCCGGGTCCAGGCGTCGACGAAGGCCGCGTCGCCGTCTCCTGGTGCCAGCGCTCGGTTCAGCTTCGTCCCGGCCGCCGCCCCGCTTCCTCGCTCCGCGGGGAAGCCGGTTCCCGGAAAGAGCGGCATCTGGTGGGTCGAGGCGTAGCACAGGTCCGCGTCGGCTTCGAAGATCGCCTGCGTGCCGTCGCCGTGGTGCACGTCCCAGTCGACGATGGCGAGCCGGCTGAGGCCCGTCTCGGCGCGCAGGGCGGCCGCCGCGACGGCGACGTTGTTCACGAGGCAGAAGCCGGAGGGACGGTCGGCCGTGGCATGGTGGCCCGGGGGCCGCACGGCCGCGAAGGCCACCCGTGCCTCCCCGCGCGCGACGGCGAGGGCGGCATCGATCGTCGCCCCGGCCGCCAACCGGAGCGCGGTCGCCGACCCGGCGGCGAGGTAGGTGTCCCCGTCGATCCAGCCGCCGCCGGCCATGGCCGCTCGGCCGAGGGCGGCGAGGAGCGCGGGCACGTGGATGCGCTCCAGCTCGGCGTCGGTGGCGGCGCGCGCGTCCCGCTCCACGAGGATCGCCCCCTCGGCGGCAGCCTCGCGCACGCCCTCGACCGCCGCCGCTCGGCGGGACGGGCGCTCCGGGTGGCCGGCGGCCGTATGGGCATCGGTCCGCTCGGAGGTGATCAGCAGGACGCGGGGCGCGGGTTCAGCCACGGATGCGCTTGATGATGAACAGGCTCCCCTCGAAGAGGACGTACATCACGAGGCCCATGATCGTGGGCGAGATGGGATCCGAGCCGGGCGTCAGCACGATGGCGGTGACGGTGATGAAGAGGATCGCCCAGCGCCGCCGGCGCGCGAGGAAGGCGTGGCTGAGGATCCCGACCCGCGCCAGGACGATGAGCACGATCGGGAACTCGAGCACGAGCCCGAAGGCGAGCAGCGTGGTCGTGACAAAGCCGATGTACTCGTCGATCGTGAAGAGCGGCGACGTGATGTCGGGCGGCGCCACCCCGATGAGGAACTGGAGCATGTACGGGAGGACGAGGTAGCCGAGCCCGATCCCCAGCACGAAGAGGAGCAGCGCCGCGACGAGCCCGGGCCAGACGAGGCGCCGCTCTCGGCGGGTCAGCCCCGGCGTGATGAACCGATACGCCTGGTACAGCAGGACGGGCATCGCGATCGCGAGGCCGGTGAAGCCGCCGATCTTCAGCTGGGCGCCAAACGCGCCGGCCGGCGACGTGAAGTACAGGGTCCGATAGGCGGCGGGCAGGAGGTCGACGAGGAGGCGCAGGATGCCGCTCGAGACGAAGAAGCCGGCGACCGCGCCGACGAGGATGACAGCGACGACGATGATCAGCCGCCGCCGCAGCTCGGCGAGATGCTCGATGAGCGTCATCGCCGGCCCGCCGTCGAGGACCGGCGGCGTTGGGTCGATCACGACCGGGGCGCTGGCATGCTCCGGATCCGACATCGGGCGGTCAGCCGGCGGGCGTCGCGCGGCGAACCCCCGCGCCGCCGATCAGCGCGGCGGCTACTTCGGGTCGGTCGGGGGCGTCGTCGACGAGGTCGTCGAGGTCGACTCGGGCGGCTTCGTCTCGCCGCGGATCGACTCCTCGAGGTCGTTCGAGGCCTTGCGGAACTCGCGGACGCCGCGACCGATGGCGTTGCCGATATCCGGGAGCTTGCCCGGTCCGAACACGATGAGCACGACCACGAGCAGGATCACGAGCTCAGGCCATCCGATGGGTCCCATGTCGCGTGCCGATTCTCCGTTACGGACGCCGTGCCGCGGCGTCGGCTTCCCGAGGCTGTTCGCCGAGTGTAGCACCGGCCGCCTCCCGCATCCGCTCGGCCATCCGGGCCGCGGCCTGCCGCGCGGCACGCTGCCAGTCCGCATCGCGCGAGGCGCCGGCGATCGCGCGTGACACGTTCACGAGGCCGGGCGCGTCGCCCGCCGCGCAGCTCCGCACCGCCGCCACCAGGTCGCCACCCTGCGCCCCGACGCCGGGCACGAGGAACGGCGTCCGCGGTACGAGGTCGCGGAGGCGGGCGAGCTCAGCCGGAGCGGTCGCGCCGACGACGAGGCCAACGCGTGGGTCGGCCCAGGTGCGGCCCACCCAGCGCGCGACGTGCTCGTGGAGCGGTGCGCCGTCGACGGCGAGATCCTGGAGCGTCCCGGCGCTCGGGTTGGACGTTCGGGCGAGGACGTAGACGATCGCCCCGCCGTGCTCCACGAACGGCGCCACGCCGTCCTCGCCGAGGTACGGCGACACGGTGACCCCGTCCGCACCGAGATGGCCGAGGATCGCGGCCGCGTACCGCTCGGCCGAGGTGCCGATGTCGCCGCGCTTCGCGTCCGCGATGAGCACGAGCTCCGGCGGAACCTCGGCGCGCAGCCGCTCGAGCGCCGCCCAGCCGGCAGAGCCGAATGCCTCGAAGAAGCCGAGGTTCACCTTCACCGCGGCGGCCTCCTCGACCGCGACCTCGAGGAGGCCGCGGGCGAAGGCCTCGATCCCGCGCGCGTCCTGCGCGAGGCCGTCCGGCAGGGCGTCGGGGTGCGGGTCGATCCCAAGGCAGAGCGGCGCGCCGATGCGCTCGACGCGGGCGCGGAGACGATCGAGCGGGGGGACGCTCACCCCGTGGCCACCGCCGTGCCCGGGCCGACCGCGGCGAGCCGCCGCTGGTGGAGCGGGCTCAGCGTGGCATCCGCGAAGTCCACCACCCGAATCCGGAGCCGTGGCAGTCCCTGGAACGTGTCGCGCTCCAGCGTGCCGAGCAGATCGACCGATCCCCCGGCCTCCGGGATCTCGCGCTCTGCCCCGATGCCGAACGCGATCGCGTCGATGACCTCCAGGCCCCGCCGCAGCCGGAATGCGAGGTGCTGACCCTCGGCACCGACGCGGCGCGCGTCGGCGAGCCGCAGGCCGGTGATGGCGAGCATCGGCTCGACGTGGCCGGGCCCGTACGGCGCGAGCCGATCGAGCTCGTCGGCGAGGCTCCAGCCGAGGTGCGTGGCCGGCAGGACGAGGTCGACGACGACGCGGCCCGGGCGTTCCGCCGGGACGTCGCCGCCCGGCCACGGACGGGGCAGCGCGCTGAAGGCCGCCACGAAGGCCTCCCACGCATCGGGGTGGGCGGAGAAGCCGCCCGCGCCGGCGTGGCCGCCCCGCTTCGTGAGATGCGCTGCTGTGGCCTCCAGCGCGGCCGCGACGTGGAAGTCGCCCGGGGCACGGACCGAGCCGCGCACCTCGTCACCGACGAGCGCGGCCACGGCGACCGGACGCGCCAGCGTGTCGACGAGCCGGGACGCCACGAGGCCGAGCAGTCCCGGGGCCCAGTCGTCACCGCGGATGACGAGCGGGCTGGTCCCGACATTGCCGGCCACGAGCGCCCTGCGCCTGGTCCACCACGGTGGTCGTGAGCGCGCGACGCTCGAGGTGCACCGCCTCCAGCTCGTCGGCGATCCGCTCGGCGGCCACCGGATCCTCCTCGATCATGAGCGAGATCGCGAGCTCGGCCTCCGCGATCCGGCCGGCGGCGTTGATGCGCGGCGCGATGCCGAAGCCGAGGTCGCGCGCGGTGGGCGCATCGGGATGCTCGGCGGCGCGAGCGAGGAGGGCGCGCAGGCCCGCACGCTCGGTGACCGCGAGCTCGGCCAGCC
This sequence comes from uncultured Chloroflexia bacterium, assembly GCA_963825905.1. GTDB lineage: Bacteria > Chloroflexota > Limnocylindria > QHBO01 > QHBO01 > JAICQM01. The sequence goes on from CAWGUL010000007.1 coordinate 549,072, forward strand.
CGAGGCGGACGATGGCGCGCGATTCACCGGTCATTGGCGCCAGGTCCGAGACCGTCCCGATGGCGGCCACGCCGGCGAGATCGGGCACCGCCAGGCCACGGCGCGCGAGCAGCGCCGAGGCGAGCTTGTACGACAGGCCGGCGCCGGTGAGGTCGGGGTCCGGGTAGGCGCAGTCGGGTCGGTGCGGGTCGACGACGGCCACCGCGGCCGGAAGCGCCTCAAGCGGGAGGTGGTGATCGGTCACGATGACGTCCAGCCCGATCTCGTTCGCGTGCGCCACCTCGGCCAGGTTCACGATCCCGCAGTCGACGGTGATGACGAGGTCGACCCCGGCCGCGCGGAGCCGATCAAGGCCCGCCGACCGACAGGCCGTACCCCTCCGCCAGCCGCGACGGAACGTAGCGCACCGGGTCCACGCCGAGCGCGCGCAGCCCAAGCACCCAGACCGCGATCGCGCTCATTCCGTCGGCGTCGTAGTCGCCCCAGATCGCGATCCGCTCCCCCGCCGCGATGGCGGCATCGATGCGGTCGAGGGCGCGATCCGCGTCCGCCATGCGCGAAAGATCGTGGAGCGCGCCGGCGCCCGCTTCGAGGAACGCCACGAGCTGCGCGTCGTCGCGGAAGCCGCGCCGCGCCAGGAGCGTCGCCACCGGGCGCCCGAAGCCGACGAAGGTCGGAGGTTCCGGGACGGGCTCGGGCAGGAGCCAGTCGAGGCGCGGCGGGATCACCGGGCCATGGTAGTCGGGCGCGATGGCGCGCCGCTTAGCGCGCCGTTATCGGTCCGCCGGCAGGCTCAGCGCGAGAGCGGACGGACCGCCGCGCGGGCGCCGGACTTCCGGCGCTGGTCCCACTCGTACCAGGCGACGAGGATCTGGCTGGCATTGAAGATCGACGAGTACGTCCCGCTGACGACGCCGACGAGCAGCGCGAGCGTGAACGTCTTGATCGTCGCCGGGCCAAGCAGCAGGAGCGCGGCGAGCGTGACGATGACGGTGAGGCTGGTGATGATCGAGCGCCCCATCGTCTGGAGGATCGAGTGGTTCACGATCGCCCCGAACGGCTCGCCGGCGTGCCGGATCCGGTTCTCGCGGATGCGGTCGAAGACGACGATCGTGTCGTGGACGCTGAAGCCGACGATCGTCAGCAGCGCGGTCACGAACAGGGCGTCGAACTCGAGCCCGAAGAAGAAGCCGAGGATCGCGAACAGGCCGACGACGAGGACGACGTCATGGAGCAGCGCGATGATCGCCGCGGTGCCGAACCGGAACCCGAAGCGGATCCACAGGTAGGCCAGGATGAAGAGCTCACCGATGATGATGAGCACGGCCGAGCTGCGGATGAGGTCGGCGCCGATGATCGGGCCGATCGTCGTGGCGCTCCGTGGCTTGCCGCCCTGCATCGCGCCGAAACGGTCAACGAGCGCCGCCGACAGGTCGGAGAACTCGGTCTCGATCACCGGCGCGGGCGACGCGGTCGCCACCGGGGTTGGCACCGCGGTCGGGGTGGGCGACGCGCTGGCACTCGGCGTCGCGGTGGCCGTGCGGTGGCGGACGCGCTGGCCGAGCTGCTCGGCACGATGCTGCCGGAAGGGACCGGGATCGGCTGGTTCGGCGGCACGAGGTCGATCGGATCGGTCCGGATCTCGAGCCAGCCGTCGTTCGTCGTCTTCACCGTCGCCTCGGGGTGGCCGAGCTGGACCAGCGCGGCATGGACGTCGCCGGGCGTCGGGTTCGTGGCGTAGCGGACCTGGAAGACGGTTCCGCCGGTGAAGTCGACGGAGGGCTTCAGGCCGCCGAGCAGGATGAAGATGAGGCCCGGGATGGTGAGGAGCGCGGACAGGGCGAAGTACCAGCGCCGCTTGCCGACGATGTCATACATCGGTCAGCGCTCCACGTGATAGAGCTCGAGCCGGCGGCCCCAGTCGGTGCGGACGACGTAGCGGAGCATCGTGCGCGTCACGGTCACCGCGCTGAACATCGAGATCAGCACACCGATGATGAGGACGAGCGCGAAGCCGCGCACGGCGGTGGTGCCCTGCCAGTACAGCCACGAGGCGACGAGCAGCGTGGAGACGTTCGAGTCGAGGATGCTCGACCACGCGCGGTTGAAGCCCGCCTCGATCGCCGGGCCGAGTGACTTGCCGGCCCGGATCTCCTCCTTCATGCGCTCGAAGATGAGGATGTTGGCGTCGACCGCCATGCCGATCGAGAGGATGAAGGCGGCCACGCCGGCCAGCGTGAGCGTGACGCCGATGACGCGGAAGACCGCGTAGTTCACCAGCGTGTAGAACACGAGCGCCCCGGCCGCGACCACGCCGGGCAGCCGGTAGTAGGCGACCATGAAGAGGATCACGAGCAGCAGGCCGATGCCACCCGCGATGAGCGCCTGGCCGAGGAAGCCGGCGCCGAGGGTGGGCGTCACCTGGTCGAAGCCGATCTCGCGCAGCGACACCGGCAGCGCGCCGAAACGAAGCGTGTTGTAGAGGTTCGTGCGCTCCGACTCGCCGCTCGACCCCGAGCTGCCGACGGTGATGATCGTCTGGCCTCCGCAGATCGCGCTCTGGATCGTGGGCACGGTGATCACCTTGCCGTCGAGCGAGATCGGTCCCGGCTGCTGGACGTGGGTCGTCGTGTACGTGCACCACGTCGTCTTGCCCGGGTCGTGGAGCGTGAAGACGACGGCGAGCTGCCCCTTGTCCGAGGTCGGCGCCACACTCGTCGGGTCGATCTGGCCGCCGTTGAACAGCTCCCCGATGCTGCCGTTCTCGATGAGCGGTCGGATGTCCTGGCCCACGGTCAGCGTCTGCCCCTTCGGGTCGAGGAACTGGAGCTGCCCGGTGGAGCCGACGAGGCTGCGCACCTGGTTCTCGTCGGTGGCGCCCGGCACCTCGACGACGATCTGGCGCGTGCCGTCGCTGCTCGTCTGGGTGCGGACCTGCGGCTCGCTGACACCGATGCCGCCGACGCGCCGCTCGATGATGTCGCGCGCGGTCTCGACCTGCTGATCGGTCACCGTCTGGCCGCTCGGCGGGACGACCTCGAGCGTGACCCGCTGCCCGCCCTGGAGGTCGAGGCCGAGCCGTGTGCGCACGCCGTCGCCGAGCAGGTTGAACGGCAGGTCGATGACGATCGCCAGGGCGAGGATCGTGAGGATCACCCACGGGGCGATGCGGCGCCAGGTCATGAGGTCGGCTCTGAGTCCTTTCAACGGGCGACGTCGGACGTCGGGTCGCCGCGGGACGCGGGTCCCAGACAGCAACGACGCCGCTCCGGAGCGGCGGCCGCGCGATTATAGGTTCGCGGCGCGGTGAGCCGCAAGGCGGCTCAGGCGAGCATCCCCTCCCGCGCCAGGTGCTGCTTCACCCGCTCCGCGAGGTCGCGCGGGATGCCGGGCGTGGCGGCGACCTCCTCGAGCGACGCCTCGCGGATGCGGCGAACGCTGCCGAACCGCTTGAGGAGCGCCTTCTTGCGTGCCGGCCCGACGCCCGCGATGTCGTCGAGCTCACTGCGCAGCGCGCGCCGGCCCCGAAGCTCGCGGTGATAGGTGATGGCAAACCGATGCGCCTCGTCGCGGATGCGCTGGACGAGGTAGAGCCCCTGGCCGCCGCGGGCCAGCACGATCGGGGCGCTCCGGCCCGGCACGTAGAGCTCCTCGAACCGCTTCGCCAGGCCGGCGAGCGGCACGTCGGTGAGGTCGAGCTCCGACATCACGCCCATCGCCGCCGACAGCTGGCCCTTGCCGCCGTCCACGATGACGAGATCCGGCAGCGCCCACGCGACATCCCGCGGGCCGCGAGAAGCGTCGCCCTCGACCGGGCCGGAACCCGGTGCCAGGTCGAGCAGCTCCCCCGCCTCGCCGTCGCCCTCGGGCGCCTCGTCCGCCCCGACGGCGGCCAGCGACAGCGCTCCTGTCTCGCGGTGCAGACGCGGCGGCGCGGCGGAACCGACGCCGCAGCACCTCGGCCATCATCCGGAAGTCGTCCGGCGTCTCGCCGGAGCGGATCCGGAAGCGGCGGTACTCCCGCGGCTCGGGGCGCCCGTTGACGAAGACGACCATCGAGCCGACCGCGCTCGTGCCCTGGATGTTGCTCATGTCGTAGCACTCGATCCGCTCCGGCTGCTTCAGGAGCCCGAGCGCGCTGGCCAGCTCGCCGAGCGCCTCGTCCCGTCGGCCCTCATCGGCGAGCCACTGCGCCCGCTCGCGGGAGAGCGCCTCGACCGCGTTCTGCGTCGCGAGCGCCACCAGCCGGCGCTTGTCGCCGCGCTGCGGCAGGCTGACCGTGACGCGCGAGCCGCGCCGGTCCGAGAGGAACTGCGCCAGTCCGTCGACATCGGCCGGCTCGATCGGCACGAGCACGTCGCGCGGCGGGCGCTCGACCGCCGCGTAGTACTGCTGCAGGAACGAGGCGAGCACCTCGCCGTCGGTCACCTCCGGCGCCGCCCCCTCGGCGATGAAGTGCTCGCGACCGATCATCTTGCCGTTCCGAATGACGAGCACCTGGAGGCACGCCTCGGCGTCCTCGCGCGCCAGCCCCACGACGTCCTGCTCCGCGCGGCTGTAGGCCGCGACCTTCTGCTGCTCGATCGTGCGCTCGACGGCGCGCAGCTTGTCACGGGCCGCCGCGGCCTGCTCGAACCGCAGCCCCTCGGAGTGCGCCTGCATGTCGGCGCGCAGCTCGGCGGCCACACCTTCCTGCTTGCCCTCCAGGAAGTCGACGATGCGGTCGATCGTGGCCCGGTACTGCGCCTTCTCGATCGCCTGGATGCAGGGACCCTGGCATCGGTTGATGTAGTAGAGCAGGCACGGCCGCTCGAGCACTCGCTTCCCGTCCGGGATGTCGAGGTCGCAGGTCCGGAAGGGGAAGATCTTGCGGAGCAGCTTCAGCGTCTCGTCGACGCTGCTCGCGCTCGCGTACGGGCCGAAGTAGCGGCTGCCGTCCTTCGCCAGCTTCCGCGTCCGGACGATGCGCGGGAAGTCCTCGCCCAGGGTGATCTTCACGAACGGATAGGTCTTGTCGTCGCGGAGGCGGATGTTGAAGCGCGGCCGATGCTCCTTGATGAGGTTGTTCTCGAGCAGGAATGCCTCGGAGATCGTGTCGGTGACGATGTACTCGACGTCGGCGACCTCGCTGACCATCCGCACGATCCGCGAGTCGAGGCCGGCCTTGCTGCCGAAGTAGCTGCGCACCCGGTTGCGAAGGACGTCCGCCTTGCCCACGTACAGGACGCGACCATCGGCCGCCTTCATCAGGTAGACGCCCGGTGAGGCGGGCAGCTGGCGCAGGACGGTGCGCAGGTGGGTGTCGACGGCGGGGCTGGGGCTCACCGATCGATTCTAGGGCGCAAGGCGGAATCGCTCCGGACGCAGCTCAGGAGCGACGGAGGTAGGTCTCCCCCGCCTCGATGAGCCGGAGCAGCGCCTCGAGCCGCGGCGAGCCCTCCGCGATGACGCTGCGCGCCACCCAGTCCGCGGCGGCGATCTCGCCCGACTGCGCCTCGAGCGTGCCGCCGACGAGCGCGCCCTCGAACACGAAGCTCACGTTGCGCGGCCAGCGACCGTCGACGAGCAGCAGGCGCCCGGCGCGTGCCTGGATGCCCGTCTCCTCGCGCGTCTCGCGCTCCGCCGCATGATGGGGCGTCTCGTCGCGCTCGATGCGCCCGCCGGGGAGCATCCACTCGCCCGGGAGGTAGATCGGCCGGACGACGAGGATGCGCTCGTCGGCATCGTGGACGAGGAGGTTCGCCCCCTCGCTCCGGCTGTAGCGGCCGCTCATGCGGTGCGCGACCGCCTCCGCGGCGATCAGCCCGAAGCGCGCCGCGCGCTCGAGCCGGCTGCCGCGGGCGTCAGCCACCGGGGCTCGGGGAGCCGCTGGAGATCGGCTCCGCCAGGCGATCGGCGAGGAAGGTGCGCAGCGGCCGGTAGTCGGTCGGCGACGCACGACCGATGACGACGAGGATGTACTGCCCGATGGTGTTCGTCGTCGCCTGCAGGATGACGTCCTCCGACAGCTCGATCCGGCGGTCGGCGGCGAGGTGCGACGACAGCAGCCCGAGGTCGAGCGCGGACAGATCGGTCTTCATGCGGCCCTGCATGGCATCCATGAGCCCGAGGCCGGGACCGATGGCGCCGATCCCGCCCGACCCGAGCTTGGCCCGCAGCGCGCCGAGGACCCGCTGCTGGCGCACGCTGCGCGCGAAGTCGGACGACTCGGCCGGGTCGCTCGTGTAGCGGGCGCGCGTGTAGTCGAGCGCCCGGGTGCCGTCGAGCGCCAGCGTTCCTGCCTCGAACGTGCCGCGGTCCCAGATGCCGGCGTGGTAGTTCGACTCGCTGGTGGTGTACGAGAAGGCGCGCGGATTCTGGATCGTCACCCCGCCGACCGCGTCGACCATCTCGCGGAAGCCGGCGAAGTCGATCGCCAGCCAGTGCTGGATCTCGAGGCCGGTGACCTCGCTGAGGATGTGCGCCAGCGCGCCTGCTCCCTCCGCCAGGCCGCCGCGGTCGACGCCGACGGCGAAGACCTCGTTGATCTTGCCGTTGTCCGGGAGGACGTCCGGGAAGCCCTCGACCCAGAAGTCGCGCGGGATCGGGATGACGGTCGTCGTGTTCGTCTGCGGATCCACGGAGTAGATGTTCACCGAGTCCGCGAGGTACGCCCCCGGATGGTCGCCGCCCGCATAGCCGACCATCAGCACGTTGACGCGGCCCTGGCCGTTCAACGGCCCGAACAGGGCGCTCGAGAGCGTGCCCGAGCTCGAGACGGCGTTGTTGAAGGCGTTGATGCGGCCAAAGAGGAGGACGCCGCCGACGATGAGGCCGATGAGCACCGCGAGGACTGCGAGGCGCACGATGCCACCGATCGAACGACGCCGTCGGGGCCGCGCTTCCCGGGGGGCCGATCGCTCGCCTGCCTGCTCGAGCCGCGCCCGCTCATACGCCTCGGGGTCGATCCCACGGCGCCGCAGCTCGTCGTCGCGGCGCGCTGCCTCAGCGATGCGGCGCGCCCGTGCGGTGGGCCGCGCCTGCGTGCGGAATCGGTCTCGGTTCATGCGCTCCTGGAGGTCGCGGACGGGCGGCGGGAGTCGCGCCAGCATAGCCGATAAGCGCTGAATAACCGCCCTGCGGCCTCCTCCACGCCAGCATGGGCGAATGGACGACCTGCTCGCGACGCTCGACCCCGACCAGCGCGAGGCGGCATGCCTTCCCGACGGCCCGGCCCAGATCGTGGCGCCGGCGGGCAGCGGCAAGACCACCACTCTCGTGGCGCGGCTGGGCGTGCTCCTGGCTCGTGGCGTGGCACCCGAGGCGATCGCCGTCGTGACCTTCAACCGCGAGGCGGCCGCGGAGCTGGCTGCCCGAGTCGCCGCGCGGTTGGGACCACGGTTTCCCGGTGCCGAGCGGATCGAGGTGCGGACGCTGCACGCCATGGCGCGCCAGGTGCTGCTCGACGCGGGTGGGATCGGGGAGCTCGTCGCCGATCGCGCTCCCCTGCTCCGCGCCGCCCGCCGGGCGGTCCTCCGCCGCCAGGCCTCGACCGATCATCCGCCGCCCGAGGTCGACGCGCTCGACGCCCACCTGTCGCGCTGGAAGGTCGAGGGCATCCCCCCGCCCGAGGAGGCGCGCCCATCCCTCGATGCCTACACCGAGCTGCTCGCCCGCCGCAGGGCGACCGACTTCGACGATCTCGTCGCGGGGGCGGCCAACCGCCTGGAACGCGACCCGGCGCTCCGCGCGCGCTGGCAGGCTCGGTTCACCCACCTTGCGGTCGACGAGTTCCAGGACGTGGATGCGGCGCAGCTGCGGCTGGTGCGCGTGCTCGCCGGCGATCGGGCCAACCTGTTCGTGGTGGGCGACGACGACCAGACGATCTATGCCTGGCGTCTGGCGGACGTGCGACGAATCCTGGGATTTCGCGACTGGTATCCCGCCGCGCGGCGGGTCATCCTGGCCACGAACTACCGATGCCCGCCGGAAGTCGTCGCCGCCGGGCGGCGGCTGGTGGAGCACAACGTCGAGCGCTTCGCCAAGCCGATTCGCGCCGGCCGCGACGGCCCGACGGAGGCGATCGGCGCGATCGCGACCGACGTGGCCGAGCTGGCCGGATCGCCTGACGCAGCTTGCCTGCGCCGAGGCCGACCGTGGCGGCCGCGCGTGCTTCCTCGCCCGCACGCGCAGCGAGCTCATCCCCTTGCTGCTGGCGCTCACCCACGCCGGGGTGCCGCACGCTACCCAGGTTCCGTCGCCGCTCGACGCGGAGCCCGTGATGCATCTGCTCGCAGCGCTCGAGCGGAGAGGGTGGCGTCCGGCACCCGTTCACGGTGCTTCGGCGGCTGCGACGCGAGCGGGGCTGGGACCGCGCGTCGCCGGCAGGACGAGCTCGGCGATGAGGAGCACGCGGCGCTCGACGCGCTGCTCGGCTGGGCGGCGAGCGCCCGCGACACGCCGGACCTCCTGCGCGGTGCGGAGCGGATGCGCGCGCGGCTCGCCGACCTTCGGCGGCCCGATGCGCCGGTGGAGCTGCTGACCGCCCATGGCGCGAAGGGCAGGGAGTGGCCGCTCGTGATCCTCGTCGGCTGGGAGGCGGAGCGGTTCCCGAACCGCCGCGCCCTGCGTGACGCCATCGACCCGGTGCGCGCGATGGAGGAGGAGCGGCGGCTCGCCTACGTCGCGGTCACGCGCGCGACCCGTCGCCTCGTCCTCGCCTTCGATCCCGCGCGGCCCAGTCCGTTTCTGGCGGAGATGGGCTACAGCCCGACCGCCGGCGCGACCACGGTGAGATAGCGGACCATCCGGTCGACGTGCTCGTCGAAGTCGAGACCGAGCTCCTCGGCACCGGCCAGGAGCATCTCGCGTGGCACCGCCCGCGCAAAGGCCTTGTCCTTCATCCGCTTCCGAACGTTGGCGGGCTCCACGTCGGCGATCCGCTTCGAGGGGCGCATGAGCGCCACCGCGACGAGGAAGCCGGCGAGCTCGTCGCAGGCATAGACGAGGTGGTCGAGACGCGTCACGCGGGGCTGGCCGAGGGCGTCGTTGTGGCGGCGTACGGCATCGACGAGCTCCTGCTCATAGCCGCGCCGCGCCATCTCGTCCGCGCCAATGGCGCCATGGGTCGCGGCATCGGGGAAGCGCTCGTAATCGAGGTCGTGGAGCAGCCCCGCGATCCCCCACCGCTCCGCGGCGACCGCATCCAGCCCGTCGTCGAGCGCGTAGCCGCGGACGCCCGCCTCGACGAGCAGGCCGTGCTTGCGCAGCGACGGGTTCGCGTTCCACTCCTCGAGCAGCGCCAGCGCCTCCGCCCGCGAGGGAGCGGTCACGATGCGGCGGCGGCCGCGGCGCGCGGCCGGCTCCCGCGCCGGCGGGCCGGCGCGGCATCGGTCTCGGGGATGCCGAGCACCGGTCGCAGGTAGCGACCCGTGTGGGACGCCGGCGTGCGCGCCACGTCCTCCGGCGATCCGGCCGCGATGAGCGCGCCGCCCTTGTCGCCGCCCTCCGGCCCGAGGTCGATGAGGTAGTCGGCGCTCTTGATGACGTCGAGGTTGTGCTCGATCACGACCACCGTGTTCCCGGCATCGGCGAGGCGGGAGAGGACCTGGAGCAGGCGTGCGACGTCGTCGAAGTGGAGCCCGGTCGTCGGCTCGTCGAGGATGTAGAACGTCTTGCCGGTGGCGCGCTTCGACAGCTCGGTGGCGAGCTTCACGCGCTGCGCCTCGCCGCCGGAGAGCGTCGTCGCCGGCTGACCGAGGTGGATGTAGCCCATCCCGACGTCGGCGAGGGTCTGGAGCTTGTTGCGGATCGTGGGCACCGCGTTGAAGAACGCGAGCGCCTCCTCGACCGTCATCTCGAGGATCTCCGCCACGTTCTTGCCCTTGTAGTGGATCTCGAGCGTCTCGCGGTTGTAGCGCTTGCCCTTGCAGACCTCGCACTGGACGTAGACGTCGGGCAGGAAGTGCATTTCGATCTGCACGATCCCCGCGCCCTCGCACGCCTCGCAGCGACCGCCCTTCACGTTGAAGCTGAAGCGACCGGGCTTGTAGCCGCGCAACCGTGACTCCGGGACCGCGGCGAGCAGCTCGCGCAGCGGCGCCCAGAGGCCGGTGTACGTCGCCGGGTTCGAGCGCGGCGTGCGGCCGATGGGCGACTGGTCGATCTCGATCACCTTGTCGATCTGCTCGATGCCGGTGATCCGATCGTGCTTGCCGGCGGGGTCGCGCGAGCCCCAGATCTCCTGCGCCAGTGCCGGGTAGAGGATCTGGGTGACGAGGCTGGACTTCCCGGAACCGCTCACCCCGGTGACGGCGATGAACTGGCCGAGCGGGAAGCCGACGTCGATCCCGCGCAGGTTGTTCTCGCGCGCGCCCTCGATGGTGAGCCATTCCCCGCTCCCGCGGCGCCGCCGGCGCGGGACCGGGATCGCCTGCGAGCCACGGAGGTAGGCGGCGGTGATCGAGCGGTCGTTGACGAGCAGCTCGTCGAGCGTGCCCGAGTGGATGAGCTCGCCCCCGTGCTCGCCTGCCCGCGGACCGATGTCGATCACCCAGTCCGCGTGCCGGATCGTGTCCTCGTCGTGCTCGACGACGAGGAGCGTGTTCCCGAGGTCGCGGAGCCGGACGAGCGTGGCGATGAGCCGATCGTTGTCGCGCTGATGGAGACCGATCGACGGTTCGTCGAGGATGTAGAGCACCCCCATCAGGCTCGAGCCGATCTGGGTCGCGAGCCGAATGCGCTGCGCCTCGCCGCCCGACAGCGTGCCGCTGGCGCGGTCGAGGGTGAGGTAATCGAGCCCCACGTCGACGAGGAAGCCGAGCCGGCTGCGGATCTCCTTGAGGACCTGCCGCGCGATCTGGTTGTCGCGATCGGTGAGGCGTGCCGGCAGCGAGCCGTACCAGGCGAGCGCATCGGTCACCGACAGGCGGGTCGTCTCGATGATGTTCCGCTCACCGACCGTGACCGACAGCGACTCCGGCTTCAGCCGCATCCCGCCGCAGGTCGGGCACGGCTTGTTCGTCATGTAGCGCTCGATCTCCGACTTCACCGACTCGGAGCCGGTCTCGCGGTAGCGGCGCTCGAGGTTCGGGATGATTCCCTCGAACGTGGTGCGGAACGTGTGCGTGCGGCCGTTGCGCGCGGTGTAGCGCACCTCGACCCGCTCGCCGCGGTTGCCGTGCAGGAGGATCTCGACCGCCTGGTCGTCGAGCTCGGCGATCGGGACGTCGGTGCGGAAGCGGTAGTGCTCGGCCACCGCGTCCAGGATCTTCGCGAACCAGCTCTCGCTGGCCGCCATGCGACGCCACGGGAGGATTGCGCCGTCCTCGAGCGACAGTGCGCGATTCGGCAGCACCATGTCCGCGTCGATCTCGAGCCGCGAGCCGAGTCCGGTGCAGTCCGGGCAGGCGCCGTGCGGCGAGTTGAAGCTGAAGTTGCGCGGCGCCGGCTCCTCGAAGCTGCCGCCGTGCTCGGGGCAGGCGTAGCGCTCGCTGTAGAGGCGGTCCTGCTCCTTCGGCGGCGCGTCCGGGAGGTTGACGAGGAGCAGGCCGTCCGAGAGGCGGAGTGCCGTCTCGATCGAGTCCGCCATCCGCGACGCGTCGGGGCGTGCGGTGCCGTCGGCATCGGTGCGGTGGACGACGAGCCGGTCGACGACGACCTCGATGCTGTGCTTGTACTTCTTGTCGAGCGCGATCTCCTCGTCGAGGTCGCGCAGCTCGCCGTCGACCCGGACGCGCACGAAGCCGCCCTGCTTCGCGCCCGCGAGGAGCTTCTCGTGCTCGCCCTTCCGGTCGCGGACGAGGGGCGCCATGAGCATGAGCCGCGTCCCGTCCGGCAGGTCGTACAGCTGGTCGACGATCTGCTCCACCGTCTGGCGGCTGATCTCGCGGCCGCAGACCGGGCAGTGCATGCGGCCGATGCGCGCGAACAGGAGGCGGAGGTAGTCGTAGATCTCGGTCACGGTGCCCACCGTGGAGCGCGGGTTCCGCGACGCGCCCTTCTGGTCGATGCTGATCGCCGGCGAGAGCCCGTCGATCTGGTCGACGTCCGGCTTCTCCATCTGGCCGAGGAATTGGCGCGCGTAGGCGGACAGGGACTCGACGTAGCGCCGCTGCCCCTCGGCGTAGATCGTGTCGAACGCCAGGCTCGACTTTCCGCTGCCCGAGAGGCCGGTGATCACGATCAGCCGGTCGCGCGGCATCTCGACGTCGATGTTCTTCAGGTTGTGCTCGCGGGCACCGCGAACCGTGATCTTGTCCGAGGGCATGGGCGACTATCCTACCAGACCGATGTGAACGCCCGTTCGGTTTGAGCGCCGATCACGCTCCGGCCCGGGCCGATCGAGCCGCCGCCATGAGCGACGCATACCAGCGCCCGGAGGCCTTCACCGTCCGCCGCTGGGTGGCGTAGTCGACCCGCACGATCCCGAAGCGCATCCCGTACCCGTACGACCACTCGAAGTTGTCGAGCAGCGACCACGCGAGGTAGCCGTCGACCCGGGCGCCCGCGTCGCGGGCGTCGGCAACGGCGGCGATGTGGTCGGCCAGGTACCGCCGCCGCGGCTCGTCGTCGACGCTCCCGTCCGCTCCGATCGCGTCGGCGAACGCCGCCCCGTTCTCGGTGATGAGGATCGAGGCCGGGTCATACGTCGACTGGATCCGGGCCAGCAGCCGGCGGAGCCCGTCCGGGTACACCTCCCAGTCCATCGCCGTCCGCGGCCCGTCGCCGTGGACGAGCGTGGCGCCGAGCGGGCCGGCGCCCGGGTCGGCCGCCACCAGGTGCCGCGTGTAGTAGTTCACGCCCAGGAAGTCGGGCCGTGTTCCGTCGGCGATCTCGTCGAGGTCGAGGTCGTCCGGCACGAGCTGCCTCATGCCGGGGACGTCGAGCGGATACGGGCGGCCGAAGGCGGGGTCGAGGAACCAGCGGTTCGTGGCCGCGTCGAAGCGCTCCGCCGCTGCCACGTCGTCCCCGGCGGACGATGCCGGCTCTACGTGCTGAAGGCTCAGCGTGATGCCCACCCTCGCCCACGGCGACGCGTCGCGGAGCGCGGCCGTTGCCGCGCGGTGCGCCAGATGCGCGTGGTGCGCCGCCCGGAATCCGTCCGGCGCGTCCTGGCGCCCCGGGGCATGGATCCCGTCCGCGTAGCCGAGGAATGCGAAGACCCACGGCTCGTTCAGCGTGATCCAGTCGCGGACGCGGTCGCCGAGCCGGGCTCCCAGGATGCCGGCGTACTCCCCGAACCGCTCGACGACGTCGCCCGCTGGCCAGCCACCGGCATCCTCGAGCGCCTGCGGCAGGTCCCAGTGGTAAAGGGTCACGAGGGGCCGGATGCCGGCCTCGAGCAGCTCGTCGACGAGGCGATCGTAGAAGTCGAGGCCAGCCTCGTTCGGCGCGCCGCTGCCGGCGGGCTGGATGCGGGGCCACGCCACACTGAAGCGGTACGCGTCGACGCCCAGCTCGCGCATGAGCGCCACGTCGTCCGGCATGCGGTGGTAGTGGTCGCACGCCACGTCGCCCGTGTCGCCGTTCGCGGTCCGACCCGCGGTATGGCTGAACGTGTCCCAGATCGAGGGCCCACGTCCGTCCTCGGCGACCGCACCCTCGACCTGGTAGGCCGCGGTGGCGGTGCCCCAGGCGAACTCGGGCGGAAATCGGTTGGCGAGCGCGTCGAGGGACCGGTCAGGCATCGGTCCGCACGGTAGCATCCACCGCTCAGCGGAGGAGGTTCGTGTAGTCGGTGACGACGAAGGTGTTGCGGCAGCGCTCGCGGCGCTCCGGGACGCAGCCGCTGGCGGCGGCATCGTCGAAATGCCCGACGAAGATCAGCTCGTCACCCCGGGTGTTCGGGCCGCCTGGCGTGGCCCGCGACGGGAATGGTCGTCCGTTCGGGGCCGCGAGCCGAACGCCTGAGGCGTCGAGCTGGGCCTGCGTCACATCCTGCGACGGCTGGTCGGCGACGAGGACGCGGAGCGGACACGTGCGCTGCAGCCAGGCGACGGTCGCGTCCGAGCCGCCGTCGTCGCCGACGCAGTCGCCCGCCAGCTCCGCGTACCAGCCGATGATCCGGACCTCGGCCGTGCCGAAGCGCGCGGCCGGGGCGGTCCCGTTGCGGATGTCGGCCACGGTGTAGTGCTCGAGCTCGGGGTTGGTGCCGCCGAGCGAACCGACGACGAGCATGAAGACGACGAAGAGGCCGAGCCCGATGACAAGCCCGATGCCGATCCAGCGCTCACGCATGCCCGATGCGCTCCCAGGCGTCACGCAGCAGGCCGATCCCCCGCTCCCAGCGCTCGACCCGCGCCGGGTCGTTGAGCCACGTCGAGGCACCCGAGGGATGCGGAAGGGCCACGACCGCGGCATCCGGCGCAACGTCCCAGTCGAGGCGCTGCCCGACGAGGTCGTCGAGCCGTGCCGCCGCGCCGAAGGCAAGCCGGTGCGCGGTACCGCCGACGAGGACGACGAGCCGCGGCGACACGAGGCGCAGCTCCTCGAGCAGGTACGGCGTCCAGCGCGCGATCTCGGCCGTCGACGGCGGCCGGTCGACCGATGCGCCCGGCGCTCTGCCCGGGTAGCACTTGCCGACGCTCGTGACGTACCAGCGCGCGCGAAAGTCGTCGCGGCTCACGCCGGCGAGCTCGAGCCAGCCGACGAGCCGCTTGCCGGCATCCCATGCGAACGGCACGCCGGTCTCGATCTCGCGCCAGCCGGGCGCCTGGCCGACGAGCATGGCCCGCTCGCTCCCGTCGCCCGACAGGACGGGCGCCGCGCCCTCCGAGCAGCGTGGCATCGCGTCCTGGAGCGCGCGGAGCGGGGTGCCCGGGGCAGCGCGACGTGGCGCCGGCACGACCCACTCCCCGCTGAAGCGGACGCGCTTCGGCGCCGGCAGGATCACGCCGCCGACTCGTCGCCTCGGAGCGTGGCGGCGGCCCGCAGGTCGTCGGCGATCGCGAGCCGCAGGATGCGCCGCACCCCGTCGGCCGAGGGGCCAGCGGCGGTCAGCGCCTCGGTGAGCGCGTCGCGCGCGGCGTACAGGCGGTCGATCGGGTCGCCGTCGAGGCTGGCGGCCTGGCCACCGAGCTCGCGGGCGAAGGTCGCGTCCTGGCGCTCGATGGCGGCAACCGTGCTGCCCGGGTCTCCCGCGGCCCGATCGAGCGCGTCGGCGAGCTCCTCGCGCGCCAGCTCAAGCCAGCGCAGCCAGGCTGCGAACTCGGCATCGGAAGGCGGCAGGTCGTCGAGGCTGAAGGCCGCGCGGCGGTCGGTTGTTGCCGCCGCGCGCTCGACCTCGTACCAGTTGTCGCCCACGAAGCCCGGGGTCTCCTCGCCCTGCCGCCGCAGCCACGCGGTGAATTCGCTCACCCGGTGGGGCATCGCCCCGGATGCCGCCTCGTCGCTCGCGGCGAACACCGCGCAACCGGGGAGCTCGGCCGCGTACGCCGCCACGCCACCGTCGACGCCGGTCTCCACGAAGATGGCATGCGGCATCGTGCCCGCCACTACGGTCGCCTCCGACGCGGCGGTCGGCGCCGCGCTCCGGCGGCCACGACGTTCGGACGGGTCGCGACGCTGAACACGTCGCGCCGCGTGCGGCCGCGGCCGTCCTCTGCGGCCTCGGCCCGATCCGCCTCGACCGCGGCGTACACGTCGGCGGGAATCGTCCCCGGCGCGGCCGCCAGCTCCTCGCGCAGCCGGCGCAGCTGGAGCAGCTCGTCGCGAAGCGCCGCCGCACGCTCGAACTCGAGGTTGCGGGCGGCCTCCTTCATCTGTGCCTCGAGGCGGCCCATCATCGCGGCCACCTCCTCCGTCGACTGGCCCTCGAGCTGGAGCGTCGCGCGCTCCTCGGCCACGCGGCGCAGGCTCTCGTGGATCTCGCGGATCTCCTTGATGACGGTCTCGGCGACGATCCCGTGCTCGGCGTTGTAGGCGAGCTGCTTCGTGCGGCGCCGGTCGGTCTCGTCGATCGCGGCCCTCATCGAATCGGTCACCCGGTCGGCGTACATGATCACCCGCCCGCCGATGTTCCGCGCCGCGCGCCCGATCACCTGGATCAGCGACCCGCCGGAGCGGAGGAAGCCCTCCTTGTCCGCGTCCATGATCGCGACCAGCGTGACCTCCGGCAGGTCGAGCCCCTCGCGCGAGCAGGTTGATGCCGACGAGCACGTCGTACACCCCGAGCCGCAGGTCGCGCAGGATCTCGACCCGCTCGAGCGTGTCGACCTCGGAGTGGAGCCACTGGACCTTGATCCCCAGCTCGCCGAGGTAGTCGGCGAGGTCCTCGGCCATCTTCTTCGTCAGCGTCGTGACGAGGACCCGCTCCTTGCGCTCGACGGTGGCGCGGATCTCGGCCAGCAGGTCGTCGACCTGGCCGGTCGTGGGGCGGACGGTGATCGTCGGGTCGACGACGCCGGTGGGCCGGATGAACTGCTCCGCCACGCGGTCGGCGCGCTTCGGTCTCGTACGGGCCGGGCGTCGCCGACATGTAGATCACCTGGTTGAGGTGGTCCTCGAACTCGTCGAACGTCAGCGGCCGGTTGTCGAGCGCCGACGGCAGCCGGAAGCCGAAGTCGACGAGGATCTCCTTCCGCGTCCGGTCGTTCTTGTACATCCCGTGGACCTGCGGGATGGTGATGTGGCTCTCGTCGACGATGAGCAGGAAGTCGGTCGGGAAGTAGTCGATGAGCGTCCACGGCCGCGACCCGGCCTCGCGGCGTGACAGATGGCGCGAGTAGTTCTCGATGCCGGAGCAGAAGCCGACCTCGCGCATCATCTCGAGGTCGAACATCGTGCGCTGCCGCAGCCGCGCGGCCTCGAGCTCGCGACCCTCGACGGCGAGCTGCGCGGTCCGCTCCTCCATCTCGGCCTCGATGTCGTCGATCGCCGCCAGCAGCTTGTCGCGCGGAGTGACGTAGTGCGTCGCGGGGTAGAGGTTCACCTCGTTCCGCTCCGCCTGCAGCTCGCCGGTGAGCAGGTCGATCTCGGTGATGCGCTCGACGTCGTCGCCGAAGAACTCGATCCGGACCACGAAGTCGCCGTGCGGCGGCTGGACCTCGAGCACGTCGCCGCGCACGCGGAACCGCGACCGCGCCAGGTCCATCTCGTTGCGCTGGTACTGGAGGTCGACGAGGTGGCGGAGGATCCCGTCGCGCCGGTAGCGGCCGCCCTTCTTGATGTTCAGCACGGTCGAGCCGTAGTCGATCGGCGCACCGATGCCGTAGATGCACGACACCGACGCGACGATGATCACGTCCCGCCGCTCGAAGAGCGTCCGCGTGGCCTGGTGGCGGAGGCGGTCGATCTCGTCGTTCCGTGACGAGTCCTTCTCGATGTAGGTGTCGGACCGCGGCAGGTAGGCCTCGGGCTGGAAGTAGTCGTAGTAGCTGACGAAGTACTCGACCGCGTTGTCCGGGAAGAACTCGCGGAACTCCTGGTACAGCTGCGCCGCCAGCGTCTTGTTGTGGGCCATGACCAGGGTCGGCTTCTGGACCGCCTCGATCACCTTCGCCGCGGTGTACGTCTTGCCCGTCCCCGTGGCCCCGAGCAGCACCTGGTTGCGCAGTCCGTCGCGCACGCCGCCGACGAGCGCATCGATGGCGACGGGCTGGTCACCGGTGGGCTCGTATGGGGCCTGGACGCGGAGGTCGGGCATGGCGCGGCGGTTCCTGCGGCGAATGGGATGGGGCGAGGTCGATTGTAGACCGATCCTCCATCGGTACCGATCCGCGGATGGCCAAGCGGCCTATAGGAGAAGCGGTGCGCCGCTCCCTACGCTCGGCAGGCCGATGTGCCCGCGCCGCGATCCTTCCGAACCCATGCACCGGCCGGCTCCAACGGGGGAACGCCGGCTCCTGCTGCGCGCCCGCGAGGCGGTCGCCCGCGGCCAGGCGATGGTCGAGTTCGCGCTCGTCCTGCTCCCGGTCCTCCTCATCGTCGTCGCGATCATCCAGTTCGGCCTGCTCTTCGGGGCGCAGGTGACGATCACGAACGCCGCGCGCGAGGGGGCGCGGGTCGGGACGGTCTACGTCTACGACAACGGCCACAACCGGTACTGGAACGACGCCGCAGCGCTGCGGCCAGATGCTGGCGGCGATCCGCGGCTCGATGGGCTTCCTGGCCCTCGGCTCGCCGCATTTCTCCGCCACCGACCAACGGCGACGGCTCGTGCCCCACCCCCACCGGCGAGACGCAGACGAACGGCGACC
This sequence comes from uncultured Chloroflexia bacterium, assembly GCA_963825905.1. GTDB lineage: Bacteria > Chloroflexota > Limnocylindria > QHBO01 > QHBO01 > JAICQM01. The sequence goes on from CAWGUL010000007.1 coordinate 567,248, forward strand.
TGACCGTCTCGTACTGCGACCACGTCACGCACGCTCGAGCGGGCCCGTGCCCGGACACCTCGGACAGCGACACGGCGTGCGCGGTGGACACCCGCGAGGCGTGCCTCGTCCGGGTGGCGATCACGTACCGGTCGAGCATCGTCGTGCCATTCATGGGCCAGATCCTCGGCAACAGCTCGCTCTTCACCCAGGGCGCCACCGTCACGATGGTCGTGAACTAGGTGCGCGCGGAACGTGGGCAGGTCCTCGTGATGATCGCGCTGCTCCTCGTCGTGCTCCTCGGCTTCGCAGCGTTCGCGGTCGACATCGGCCGCCAGGTCAGCGAGCGGCGGCACGTCCAGAACGCCGCCGACGCCGCGGCGCTCGCCGCCTGCCGCTCGCTCATCGCCGGCGACTCGGATTCGGCCGCCGCCGCCGACGCGCGGGCGGTGGCGCTCATCAACCTCGACGGCTCGCCCACGGGCACGAGCGGCCGCGTGGCGGCGGACGGCTCGCCCGAGTACGCCGACGGCCACGCCGGTGACCCCGCCTACCTCACGAGCGGGATCCTCATCAGCGGCACCACCGTGCGGGTCGCGATCGACGCGCAGGTGCCGACGACGCTGGCACGGGTGGTCGGCATCTCGCAGCTCGGCGCGGGCGCGCGGGCACGCTGTCGCCTCCAGGGCGGCCCTGCCGTCCCGATCGTCGCGCGTCGATTCGATAACGCACCCGGACCCGGTGGCGGCTTCACCGATTTCGTGGCCACGAGCGGGACGAGCGCGATCGGAAGCGTCGACGCCAACAACACCGTCGATGGCGGCACGGGACTCGTCGGCTACCTCGCCACCGGCCGCAGCCCGGCCACGGAGAGCGATCCCGGGCCGATCTTCGCCCTCTACGGACCCGGCGCGAAGGCGAGCAACGCCTCCGACTTCCGCGGATTCATCGCACTCGACGTGCGCAACTTCCAGGACACATCGTCGCGCGTCTACTACAACGGCGTGACCCCGGGCACGAACGTGCAGACCCTGAAAAACATGCAGGGTGCTTACATCCTGTCCGGCTATCCCGGACCCGATGTTCCCTCCCGTGACGAGCCCGGCGGACCCGAACGACCAGGTCGCGGTCATCTCGGGAAACGACACGTCGATGGTGGTCGGCAACTTCTCCGACTCCTACGCGGTCGGCGACCGGGTGCTGCTCGCCATCTACAACGGCACGGTGATGGAGATCCCGGACTTCGCCATCAGCCCGCCATCGAACTTCACGCTGAGCTCCACCGGGACGCTGGCCAGCGGGCCGAACTTCGTCGTGTCACGCAACGATTCGTTCAACTCGACGGTGACCCTCCATCTGCATGGCGACCTGGAAGCCGCCGCTGCGGGCCATCCCGAATACGACCTCATCCCGGACCCGCCGGTCACGCCACCGGCGGTCGGTGACATGAACCAGCCGACGTGGTCGACTCGGACGTGTTCATCCCGGCCAAGAATGGCACCACTATCCGCACCAGCAACATTCAGACGAATGCCGTCCCGGCCGGCATCTATACCGTCTGGCTCGAGGGCCACTCCGGCAACCCCTACTTCCAGACGCGTCGCGTGCCGGTGCCCGTCAAGGTCGGCGCGGCGAGCCGCGACTTCGGCCTCCAGAACTCGACCCTGAGCGGCAGCACGCCCACGCTGGGCGGCAGCGTGAGTCTCCCGATCTACGTGTCGACGACGACCGCCGTCGGCCACGAAGTGGAATTCGACGAACCAGGTCAGCCTCTCGACCGAGCAGTTCAGCACCTGCTCCTTCGCAGGCGCCAGCATCGCGCCGGGTCAGATCACGCTGAGCTCGCCGTCGGTGCTGCCGAGCGGCAGCGGGCTCGGGGCGCTCTCGACGATGACCATCAACACCGCCGGCCTTGCCCCGAACTGCTATCGCTTCGTCCTTCGCGCGAGCGGCACGAACGGGGACGGCCAGCCGGTCACCCACCTCCAGCCCATCACGTTCACCGTGGCCACCACCTCGGCCGGTGGCAGCTACGTCGACATCATCGGGTTCGCCGTCTTTCAGGTGACCGATATCGCTGCCAACGACATCACCGGCCGTGCCGTGACTGGCGCCTTCGCCGATCCCAACGCCCCGGCGCTGCGGCGCGCGCAGGTCGCGCGCCTCATACCGTGGTAACGCTCTAGCCGCCCGCAGGAGATCAGCCCGTGGAACTCGAATACACCGACAAGAACAGCCGCCGGTCGAAGCTCTACATCGCGGTCGGCTTCATCATCGCCCTCATCGTGGGCGCGGTCGTCTTCGTGGCCCTCCAGGCCAGCGGCCTGACGGCCAGCGAGCATGCCGAGATGCGTCAGGTCGTGGTCGCGACCCGTAGTATCGCCAGCCGCAAGCCGATCGAGGAGGGCGACGTCGCCACCCGCAGCGTGCCCGCCGACGCGATGAACGCGAACGCGTTCACGCGCCTCGACGAGGTGCTCGGCCGGGTCACCGGCGTCGCCGTGCCGCAGGGGCAGCTCCTGACGCGGAACCTGCTGGCGTCGACCACCACCGGCCAGTCGTTCTCGATCCTCGACTCGGGCGAGAAGTACGACCCGTCCGGGCCGGACATGCGGGCGGTGTCGGTGAGCGTCCCCGACGATCGCGCCGTGGCCGGCGTCCTGCAGGCCGGGCAGCGCATCGACCTCATCGTCACGATGGCGATCAACCCGGAGATCGGCCAGCCGGCGGGCCAGGCGGGCGTGACGCAGTCGCAGTTCATCCCCGGCCCGTCGACGAAGGTGACGCTCCAGCAGCTCGTGATCCTCGCCCGCAACGGGCCGATCTACATCCTGCGCGCCGACCTCGCCACGTCGGAGAAGATCGCCGAGCTCACCGCCGCCGGCGGCCAGTTCACGATGGTCCTGCGGCCGGAGGAGGACGACCGCACGGCGAAGACGGCGGGCTCCACGATCGACACGCTCATCGACGAGTTCGGGTTCCCCGTTCCGCGGCCGCCGGCCCTCGGCTCCGAGGCCGCCTCGCCGTCGGCGACGCCCTAGACGTCCGGCTCCGGCGGCGCCGGGGACGCCGCCGGACCGAGCCCCAGCGCCGCGTAGGCGGCGGTGACCTGCGCGCGCGTCTCATCGAGCGGCAGCGATCCGTCGATCACGACGTCGGCGGCAGCGACCTTCTCGTCCTGCGACGACTGGTTGGCGAGGCGCGCCCGCGCCTCCCCGTCGCTCATCCCGCGTGACGCGGCGAGCCGGGCGAGGGCGTCCGATGGGTCGCAGCGGACGACCCAGATCGCGTCGCACCGGTCGGCGAGCGGCGACTCCAGGAGCTTGATCACCTCGACCACCGCCGCCGGCACGTCCCCCATCTCGAGCTCGGCCAGCCGGGCGCGCACCTCGTCGCGCACCCGCGGGTGGAGGATGGCCTCGAGGTCGCGCAGGGCGGCCCGATCGTGGAACACGACGCTTCCCAGCGCCGCGGCGTCGGTCGTCCCGAAGCGCCGTTCAATCGCGCTCCGCACCTCCGCGTCGTTGTGGCGCAGCTGGCGCGCGACCGCGTCGGCGTCGATGACCGCTGCGCCCAGGTCGCGCAGCATTCGCGCGACGGTGCTCTTGCCGCAACCCAGGTTGCCGGTCAGCCCGATGACGATCACGTCATCCCATCTTCCGTCGCCGCGCGCTGGCAGCGCGGGCAGAAATGCGTGCTCCGCTGCCCGACCACGATCCGCTCGATCCGCGTCCCGCAGCGCAGGCAGGGCTCCCCGGTGCGCTGGTAGACCCGCAGCCGCTCCGCGTTCGTGCCGGGCTCGCCGTCCGCGCTCACGTAGTCGCTGATGCTCGTCCCGCGGTTGGCGAGCCCCTCACGCAGCGCGCCGCGCACCGCCCGGTGGAGACGCCGGATCTCATCCGCCGTGAGCGAGTCGGCGCTGCGTAACGGATGGAGCCGCGCCCGCCACAACGCCTCGTCGGCGTAGATGTTGCCGACCCCGGCGATGAAGGACTGGTCGAGCAGGAGCGTCTTCAGGCGCGCGCGCCGGCCCCGGAGCCGTTCGGCGAGCCGGGCGGCCGTGAAGCTGGGCGTCAGCGGCTCCGGCCCGTGGCGTGCGAACACGTCGCCCACCCGGTACGGCGCCGCGCGCTCGCCGACCCGTCGGCCCCGCGGCCGGCGCGGCCGCGCACGGAGGCTGCCGCCCTCCCACAGCCCGATGCGCCCGAACTTGCGCGGGTCGCGGTAGCGAAGCTCACGGCCATCGGCGAGCTGGAAGACGACACGTGCGTGGCGATCCTCCGCCGTGCCGCCCGGGACGACGAGGAGCGCCCCGGTCATCCGCAGCGCCACGGTGAGGACCCGTCCGTCATCGAGGTGGATGAGCACGGTCTTCGCCCGGCGCCCGACGCGGGTGATCGTGGCGCCCCGGAGCTCGGCGACGAAGCGCTCGGGCGGCAGCGGGTGGCGGATGGTTCGCTCCCACAGCACCGCGGCGTCCACGATCCGCGCCCCGATGACGCGTGGGGCAAGGTCGCGCGCGACGGTCTCGACCTCGGGCAGCTCCGGCATGGTCGACCGTCAGGCGGGGAGGGCGTCGGCGATCGCCTCGTCCGCCTCCTCGCGGGCGACGTCGCCGGCCGACTTCGGCACGCGACGCCACGCGCCGGCGTCATCGTGGAGGTATCGGTCCATGCCCTCCCAGTCGGCGCCGACCTTCAGGTCGACCTCGAGCGGGACGTCGAGCGGGAGCGCTCCCTCCATGATCTCGCGCACGATCGTGGCGAGGGCGGACAGCTCGTCCTCATCGGTCTCGAAGACGAGCTCGTCGTGGACCTGGAGCAGCATCCGTGACCGCAGCCCGCGCTCGCGCATGGCGGCGTCGATCCGGATCATCGCCAGCTTCATGCCATCGGCTGCCGTGCCCTGGATCGGCATGTTGATCGCCATCCGCTCGCCGGCCGCCCGCAGCGCCCCGTTCCGCGCGGTGAGCTCCGGCAGGTAGCGCCGCCGGCCGAGGAGCGTGGTCACGTAGCCCTGGTCGCGCGCCAGGATCTTCATCTCGACCGTGTAGCGGCGAATGCCCTCGTAGGCGGCGAAGTAGTCGGAGATGAAGCGCTGCGCCTCCTCGCGCGGGATCTTCAGCCGATCCGCCAGCCCGAAGTCGGAGAGCCCGTAGGCGATCCCGTAGTTGATCATCTTCGCCACGCTCCGCTCCTTGGGTCCCACCCGCTCCGGCGGCAGGCCCGAGGACGCGCGCCGCGGCGGCGAGGTGGATGTCCGAGTGCTTCGCGAAGTCGGCCTTCAGGCCGGCGTCGCCCGAGACGTGGGCCAGGATGCGCAGCTCCTGCTGCGAGTAGTCGGCGCCGAGCAGCAGCTTCCCGGGCGGTGCCACGAACGCGCGCCGGATGCGGCGGCCGAGCGCGGTCCGGATCGGGATGTTCTGGAGGTTCGGATCGGTGCTCGACAGGCGGCCGGTGGCGGCGACCGCCTGCTGGTAGGTGGTGTGCAGCCGTGCCTTCGCGCGTCCACCAGGGTCGGCAGCGCGTCGACGTACGTGGACTTGAGCTTCGCGACCTGCCGGTGCTCGAGGATGAGCGCCACCGCCTCGTGCCGCTCCTTCAGCTCCTCGAGGACCGATGCGTCCGTCGAGCGCCCGGTGCGGGTCCGCTTCGTGGCGGGCAGCGCGAGCTCGTCGAACAGGATCGTCTCGAGCTGCTTCGGCGAACCGATGTTGAACGGGTGGCCGACGAGCTCGAAGATCCGCGACTCCAGCCCGGTGAGCTGCGCCCCGAACTCGTCGCGCATGGCGGCGAGCGCCTCGAGGTCGATGAGCACGCCGGCGAGCTCCATGCGCGCCAGCACCGGAACGAGCGGCATCTCGACCTGGTCGAACAGGTCGCCGAGCGACGCCTCGCGCAGCTCGGCCTCGAGCGCGGGACGCGCGAGCAGCGCGGTGAGCGCCTCGCCGGCGGCGCGTCGGGCCATCGTGCGCTCCTCCGCCCCGGTCTCGGGGGTGAGCGGCTTCGGCGGCAGCTCGGCGCCGAAGCGGTTCGCGGCAAGGTCGTCGATCGTCTGCGCGCGGAGCGCCGGGTTGAGCATGTAGCTCGCGACGAGCGTGTCGAACACGGGGCCGGCGAGGTCGAAGCCACGGTCGGCGCGGAGCGTGGTGATGAGCTGCTTCACGTCGTGCCCGATCAGCTCGCGATCGTCGCGCGCGAACCAGGCCGGCAGCCGCTCGGCGGCCACCGCGTCGGGGTCGCAGGGCACGAACCAGCTGCTGCCGTCCGCGGCCGCGACCGCGATCCCGTGGAGCTGCCGCTCCAGCGGGCGCCCCGGGCCGACCGCCCAGCCGAGCCCCACGCCGTCGGAACGGGCATCCAGCCACGCCGCGAAGGCGGCCATGTCCGCTTCATTGCGCGTGATCCGCGGGTCCACGTGCTCGATGGCGCCGGACGGATCGGTCAGCGGGTCCGGCACGGCGTGGTCGCCGGGCGTGCCCGGCTCGGCGTCGCGGCGCAACCGCTCCCGCGGCGAGCAGGTCGAGCGAGAGCTGGAGGCCGCCCTTGTCCGGCTCGAGCGGCTCCGGCCCGCTGCTCGCCAGCGTCGACGGCGGCAGGCGGTCGATGAGCGACCGGAACTCGAGCTCGCGGAAGCGCTGCGCCACGGCGCGGCGGTCGTAGCGGCCGGTCCGCGCGTGCTCGAGGTCGAGCTCGACCGGCAGGTCGGTGAGGATGCGGCCGATCTGGCGCGACAGGAACGCCGACTCGCGATGCTCGGCCAGCCGGTCGCGCAGCTTGCCCTTCACCTCGTCCAGGCGCTCGTAGAGCGCGTCGAGGGTCCCGAACTGCTGGAGCAGGCTGCTGGCGGTCTTCTCCCCCACTCCCGGCACGCCGGGGATGTTGTCGGACGTGTCTCCCTTCAGCGCCTTGTAGTCGAGCATCTGGTCCGGCCGGAGGCCATATCGGTCCATGACGCGCGACGGGTCGTAGATGACGGTCGCCGCGACCCCCATCCGCGTCGTGAGCAGGTGCACGTGGTCGTCGACGAGCTGGAGGCCGTCGAGGTCCCCGGACACGATCATCGTGTCGACGTCCGCCGCCGTCGCCTTGCCGGCGAGCGTGCCGATGAGGTCGTCCGCCTCGTAGCCCTCCAGCTCGAGCACGTGCATCCCCATCATCTCGGCGATCTCGCGCACGATCGGGAACTGGCTGCGCAGGTCGTCCGGCATCCCCGGCCGCCCGGCCTTGTACTCCGGGTAGGCGTCGAAGCGGAACTGGGGCCTGCCGCGGTCGAAGGTGAGGATCGCGTAGTCCGGCTTCACGTCCTGCATGCCGCGCAGCACGATCTGGAGGAAGCCGAAGACCGCGTTCACGAGGGTGCCGTCCGACATCGTGAGCGGCGGGAGCGCGAAGTAGCCGCGGTAGACGAGGCTCGGCCCGTCGATGAGCATGAGAAGCGGGCGTCGGTCGGCGAGCATCGGTACGGCGAAGTCTAGACCGATGGGCCCACGTAGAATCGGCCCGATGCCCGACCGCCCGGCCTTCGACCCGTACGCGATCCTCGGCGTTGAGCGCGACGCGTCGCCGCTCCAGGTGGCGCGCGCGCACCGCCGCCTGGCGAAGCGCTTCCACCCCGACGTGGCACCCGGCGAGGGGGGCGCGGAGCGGATGCGCCGCATCAACGAGGCGTGGCAGATCCTGTCGGACCGCGCACGGCGCGTCGCGTACGACGAGGCCCATCCGGCCGCGGGCACGCCCAGCGGCATCCCGTCCGGCGGCCATTGGGCCGCGAATCGCAGGCCGATCCGCGCGGCTGCGCCGTCGACGACCCGCACCTGGGCGAGCTGGCGCGCGACGGCCGCGGAGACGCGCGCCGCCCCGCGCACGCTGCGTCAGCCGGGCGAGGTCCAGGTCCCGCCGACCCGCCGCCCGCCGCGGGTCGAGCCGGACGAGCGCTCGTTCCGCGACACCGGCTGGGCGGCGCTCATCGTCGCGATCGTCATCGTCGGGCTGCTCGCCACGGCGATCGTGGCGGGGAAGATGGCTGCCGGAGCGTAAGGGCTAGAAGGGCGGGCTGCGTGTCCCCGCAGCGGGCAGGACGGTCCAGCGCAGGATGAGCGTGGCGATGACGATCGCCGCGCCGACGATCGTGAAGGCCAGCCACGGCATCGGTGCTGACGGGGTCGCTCCGGAGTCCTCGCGACCCGAAGCGCCGCCAGCCAGCGGCACCGTGGATCCGCCTCCGGCCTGCGGCACGGGGACCCCCGAGTCGCCTCCGGCACGCGAGGACGAACCGGGACCGTAGGCGTTCGCGGGCGGGGACGCCTGGCCGGCGGTGACCCCCTCGGTGCTCGAGTCGTTCGACATGTCCGAGGCCGCCGCCGCAGCGCCGGCCTTGCCGGAGAGCAGCGCCGTCGCCGTCGGCGCGGCCATGCCCACGCTGCCGGCGACCACCAGCACAGCGCCGGCGACGAGGGCCGGCGCGAAGAGGCGGCGGACGAGCGCCGCGAAGCCGGTCGGCGCCGCGGCGGCCGCCTCGACGGGCGGCAGGAAGCGCAGCGGACGGCTGGGAACGAGGTCGGGAAGGTCGGCGAGCGCGATGCGGAGCGCTCCGAGGTCACGAACGACGAGCGCGCAGCGCTCGCACGAGGTGACGTGCGCGCGAAGCGTGCCATCGGTCAGGACGTCGGCGTCTCCATCCGCGTAGGCGGCGAGACGCTCGTCGAGCGGGTGCTGGGGGTCCATGGTCATCGGTCTGACGCCCTCATCGCTCGAACAGTTCCCGGTGCTCGGCCAGCAGCTCGCGCAGACGGAGCCGCCCGCGGTGGATCCGCGACTTCACCGTGCCGAGCGCGGAGGCCGTCGTGGCGGCGACATCGTTGTAGTCCATGCCGTACACGTCGCACAGCACGATCGCGATCCGCTGGTCCTCCGGCAGCATGCGCAGGGCCGCCTCGAGATACCGATACATCTCGCTCCGCGCGGCCTCCGCCACCGGGTTCGGGGCAGCGGCGTCCGGCAGCTCCCGCTCCCCCTCCTCGGGGTCCGGCAGGGCCTGCGAGGGGCGGCGCTGCGCGCGGCGCAGGATGTCGTAGCTCGCGTTGGCGGTGATCCGCAGCAGCCAGCTGCGGAAGATCCCGCCGCGATAGCGGTCGATGGCGGTGTAGGCGTGGATGAACGCGTCCTGCACCGCGTCCGCGGCCTGGTCCGGGTTGCCGAGCAGGCGCCACGCGAGCCCGTAGCAGGCCGACTGGTAGTGCTCCATGAGGCGGCTGAACGCCGTCCGGTCGCCCGCCATGGCACGGCGGACGAGCTCCTCCTCCCCGTCGATCGGCGCCGTGCGCGATCCGCGAGCGGCGGCCGGGTCGGTCGGGTCGAGCTCGGACATCGGCTTCCTATAATGACCGCTCCCCGCGCCGGAGTGGCGGAATCGGCAGACGCGTCGGTCTCAAACACCGATGAGTGAAAGCTCGTGTGGGTTCAAGTCCCACCTCCGGCACCACCCCACCTGAGCACGAAACACCCCGCCCCATCGGTCGGCGGACGCGCACTACGGCCCACCCGGCCGGACGTGCGGTGTACCGTTGCCAGGAGAGCGTCGAAGAGGAGGCAACCACCAATGCGACGCCCAGTCGCCGCGCTCATCGTTCTCGCACTGCTCATCGGATGCCAAGCGCCGAGCGCGACCACAACCGGAACACCAGCCACGGCCTCGCCGAGCGCCGGAATCGATGTGGCAGCCATCTGCGCCGCGACCGGATACACGAAATGCGCGGAGTCGCTTCAGAAGGCCCTGGCCACCTGGTCTGGCTCGCTGGTCGCGATCTGTGAGGCGCCCGAGGGCGGCGGCAACGTGGTCCGGCTCGACAGTGAGAGCGAGGCGGATTCGAAGTGCTCGGACGGTGGCCTCATAGCCGGCAGCCGGGTGGTGAAGGTCATCCGGCTCCCGTGACGGGCGCCACTTATTTTCGGGCGGAGGCAGCACCTCCTGTCTGAAGGCTGTGGCGCGAGCTCACCACAACATGTAGAAGGCGGTGGCACTTCCATCCATCAGGCAGGCGACCGCCGATGATTGCAAAGCTCGTGCGAGTTACGTCCCACCTCGGGCACCATCGACCAGTGCTGGAGCAATCTCAGGTCGGGAGGGAATGAGCAGGGTCTGATCGAATGCACGTGAACCCGCCACGTCACCCACGCCGCCCCGAGGCCGATCACCAGTGGCACGGCACCGATGAGCATGCCGATCGCAGCAGGCGGAGCTTGGTTGCATGGGACGGAGGTCACGTCACCGGTGCAGAAGGCCCTGCTTCTGTCGACCGTCGGGCTAAGCACGTTCCGGCGTGTGAGGTATGTGGCGGCTCCGTAGCAGGCATCAGCACGAGCACGATGCTGACATCCGCTGGGTCTGTGTATTGGTCGAGGCTTCCCAAAACCATGATGGTCTGGAGGGCCGTCCAGAGCAGAAGCGCTACCACGAGGATGCCTCCGCCAATCCGAAGGACGCGCCGGCCAGTGGCCGAGAGGGCGGCCGTGGCAAGGTGGAGCCGGATCGGGAGCCAGGCGCCGGCGGCTGAACGATTCGCAACGTGGTGACCATAGACGGCCATGGGTCCCTGAGCGCCGAAGGCTGTCGCGAGAAATGTGATCAGGGCGCCGAGCAACACGAGGTCGGCGGGGACGACGCTGATCCAGATGGAGATCCGTCGTTGATCTTGGTTACCCGCCCCGTTCTGCGTGGGGACGACGTCAGTAGCCACCATGACTCCAATTCGCATCGATGAGGGTCAGTCGACAGCGGACGGCACGATTCTCGGCCGCCTCGATTCGCGAGGGGCGCTGCGTCGGTCCGATACCCACGGCAACCAGGATGCTGGCGAGGGCCTCGGCGTTAACCTCTCCGCAGTAGTGCGCCTCCCGTTGGGTGAGGGAGAATGCGGGAATGTCAGGTGTGATCGGAGCGGCAGGCACGGGCGAAGGTAGTCGTACGCGATCCGACAGGCCTGGACATATTCCGCCGAGGAGTCGCCGGGTGGGCTGTAGCCCGGACCGTCACCTTCGTCTCCGATCAGGCCCACCGCCTGGGCGACCTGAGGACGGTTCGAGGCCTCAGCACGCCAGGTCGACTGGTCGCTCGACAGGCCGGCAACCACGAAGGCGTAGCGGCACGCGGCAGCTCACCGAGGGCTCGGAACCCCACGGACGGTGCGATAGTCGGGCAGGTTGCCGGCGTAGTCCCGCACCGCGTCGGCTACGAAGTTGGGCCCGCCGAGACGCGGCTTCCGAGGCTCGGGTGCAGGATTCGCAATCCGCTAGCGCCAGGCCGTTCGGCGGCCAGACGAGCGGGACGGTTAGATCGCGACGACGACCGGGACGATCAGAAGGGCCAGCGCAAGACTGAAGCCCTGAGACTGCCCGCTCGAAGGATGTCGGTCGCACGGTGTCTCCTCCCTTGACCGCGCTTCATGACGAGGCACGCACACATCGTATCCACGGGTATGTCGCATATCAAGGCCCGCGGGGCGTTGATCCCTGACGGCAGGCGTAACCATCGACGAATTGGTCGTGATGACTGACACGTTTCGCCGGTTCGCAATCCGGGCCCGGCCGTTCGCCATCCTGCCCCTCGCGCTCCTCGTCGCGGCGTGTCGGAAGAGCGGCGGCGGGAGCGGTCCGGGCTACTGAGACGGTCGGGGCTGCGCCACGCCGATTCGGCCCCATTGGTGCGTGGTGCACCAGTGCACCGACCGCCTTGATCCGGGTCCCCGCGGCGTACACTCTCCGGCGGGAAACCCCTCGCACCCACGGCTCCCATCTTGGCCGGGTCCGGCCCAACGTCTCCCAACCCAGACGGTCCGATTTGGCGCGGGTTCGGTGATTCGTTGCCTCCCGAGAGGAGGGCCGTGCATGAGCTGACCCCTGGTGTCGTCTGCCCGAGCGTTGACGCAACTCCTGTGTGAGGTTTCGATGCATCGTCGATTCATGGCGGCGCTGGCCGCCCTCTCGCTTCTCGCGAGCCTCCTCATCATTTCCCCGATTGCCGTGGCTGCCGGCGGCTCCGGGACGACACGTCAGATTCCATTCGCTGGAACCGGGTCCCTGACCACGGGCGGATTCACGCCCGAGGCGGGAGGCTATCCGGAATTCCCCAACCAGGAAGACGAAGCGGGCAGCCCGGCGTTTGACGGAATCGTCGACCGGAGCCTGTCCACCGGCACCGGGCATGGCGCCTCGGCCAACTCGACGAAGAAGGCGAAGTCGAACCCAGCCTTCCAGCATGGCTTCGAGGGCCTGAACCTCTTCCAGCAGCGCTATGCGCGAGGCGGCAACCAGTTCACCGTCGAGCCGCCCGACCAGGGCCTCTGCGTCGGAAATGGCTACGTCGATCGAGGCCGTGAACGACGTCATCAACGTCTTCAACACCTCGGGCGCCTCCGTGCTCCCGGACAACACGGCCACGAACATCGTGGCGGGCTTCCCGACCGACGTGAACCACGCGGTCGACCTCAACTCCTTCTACGGCTACGCGGCGGCGATCAACCGCACCACCGGCATCCGCGCCCAGTCCGTCACCGATCCGAGCTGCCTCTATGACGCGGCGACGCAGCGCTTCTTCGTCGTCGTCCTCACGCTCGAGACCTTCCCGAACGGCGCCCTGACGCACGTCAATCACCTTGACATCGCCGTCAGCCAGTCCGCGAACCCAACCGGGAGCTGGAACATCTACCGCGTGGACGTCACGAACGACGGGACGAACACTGGCGGCCAGAATGCTGGCCCGTACCTCGGTGACTACCCACACGTCGGCGCAGATGCCAACGGGTTCTACATCACCACCAATGCGTATCCCTGGTGCTGCAACGGCTTCTCTGGTGCGCAGATCTACGCGTTCCCGAAGGCCCAGCTCGCGGCCGGCGCGGCCAATGTCACGATGGTGCATATCGACACCTCGGGCACGGTCTCCGCGCCGAGTGATGCGGGCGCGACGCAGCCCGGCTTCACGGTGTGGCCGGCACAGTCGCCGGGCACCGCGTCCTTCGACCTGAGCGCTGGCGGCACCGAGTACTTCCTCAGCTCGAACGCCGCGCCCGAGGCGACCAATCCGGTGAGCGGCACCGGCGGAAGCGGCAGCTCGACCCAGCTCGTCGTCTGGGCGCTTACGAATACCTCATCCCTGAACACCGCCGCGCCGTCCGTCTCCTTGACGAACCGCGTGCTGCCGGTCGGCATCTACGGCATCCCACCCAAGCAGCAGCAGCCGGGCTCGGGCACCGCGCCAGGCGTTGACGGCCCGCAGGGCCACTGCATCAACGACACGACGACCCCGACGACCGCCGGAATTGGGTGCTGGAGGCTGGTGTTTGGTGCTGAGCCCCCCCATAACGAGGTCATCTCGCGGCCGGACTCCAACGACACCCGTATGCAGCAGGTGATGTTCGCGAACGGGAAGCTGTGGGGCGCCCTCGACACCGCGGTCAGCTTCGACACGAACCCGGCGCACAATCGCGCCGGCGTCGCGTGGTACATCGTCAAGCCGTCGACGTCCGGCGGTGCGCTCAGCGCGAAGGTCGCAATGAGCGGCTATCTCGCTGACAGCGTCACCGACTTCACGTATCCGGCGATCGGCGTCACACCGAGCGGTCGGGGCGTGATGGCGTTCACCGCCACCGGCAACTCGCTCTATCCCAGCGCCGCGTATGCGCCGATCGATGCGCATGCCGGCGTCGGGCCGTGGAATGTCGTACCGGGCGGAGCCGGCCAGGCCGTCGATGACGGCTTCACGAGCTACAAGTCCCAGGTGGGGAACCCGCCGCGGACGCGGTGGGGCGACTACGGGGCAGCGGCCGTGGATGGCAACTCCGTCTGGGTTGCGAGCGAGTACATCGCCCACGCCTGCGACTACGCCACCTGGGGCGGCCGCTTCTTCGGCGCCTCCAGCGGCGACAACAAGCTCGGCACGTGTGCCCCGTCGCCCGGCGCCGCCGGGACGCGGGCCGCGCTCGGCAACTGGTCCACCCGGATCAGCAGCTTCAAGCCGTAGCCTCGGCCAACCCACTCCACGAAACAGGGCTCCCGGTCGCACCGGGGGCCCTGTTCCACGTCCGGCACGGGGACTGGTGCATTCGGCACCGTGTGCTACAACTCCCGTCCGGCAGCACAGCGTGCCCTTCGTCTGCCTCGGTTCACCGTTGCCCACGGTGAGCGAAACGGTCCACCCGCGTAGTCGGGTGGGGTGACGAGGTGCGACGACATGCGGAATGGGGCGATCCACAGCGCGGTGCTCGAGGTCCGGCTCTTCTACGAGAAGGGCTGGTCCCAGGAGCGCATCGCCCGCTTCACCTTTGGCCTCCAGCGCCGGCGACTGCGCGCCATCCGCGTGCGCCAGGCGCCTGTGCGCGGACCGATGATCCCCGGCCTGATGGCGGCCTTCGAGATCGAGCCCAGCGCCGACACGCCGATCCTGGTGGAGTCTGAGGCGGAGGTCGTGCCGGCGGGCTGAAGGCCCGCTGCACGCATCGGTCCGGACCGATACCATGGCAGCCGATCGGTCGGTTGCACGGCCGATCAAGAAGCCGTCGGCGATCTCACCGCCGACGGCTTCGCCCGTGCTAGGGTTACCGCCGGCGCGCGGACGCACCGTTCGCGCAGCTCCGTCGGACGTCGGCGCACGGCGCTCGGCTTGCTGATCGAACCTTCGAGGGCCCCAACGAGGCGATGACCGGCGATTCCGTCGAGTGCTTCAACTGCGGCAGACCCAACCCCGCGTGGGCACAGGTCTGCCGCTCGTGCGGGGTGCCGCTCGTGGCCGCTCGTGGCGACGGGGCGCCGTCCGGGCCATTCCCGACCGACCAGGCCTCGCTGATCAGCATGGGCGCGGCGGTCGGTGCGATCCTCGTGGCCGTCTTGTTCGGGGTCATCTTCTCGAACCTCAATCCCACCAAGGTGACGGTGGGCTTCGCGACGCCGAGCCCGAGCCCGAGCGGCTCGATCGTCCTCGGCCCGTCGTTCAGTGCCGGTCCATCGGTCCCGGCCGTCGTCTCCGCGACCCCGGTGCCGACGCCGGCGCTGCCGGGCGCGATCACGTTCGGCACGGTCCTCGACGGGGCGACGCGCACCGTGAGCCAGCCGACCGATCAGTTCACGCCGCAGGCCGGCGCCTTCGCGCATTCGATCGCGTTTGCCGCGCCCTACGGGGCATCGGTCCTCGTCGAGGAGGTGGCGCGGGTCGCCGGTGACGGGAGCGAGACGATCGTGCAGAGCCGCGACGAGGGTGGGAACAACGCCGACCCGAACGCATCCGTCATCGGCTACAGCGTGCCCGTCTCGGCCGTCTACCAGGCGTGGGGCACGGGCAACTTCGTGATGCGCATCTATCGGGGCAACGAGAAGGTCGCCGAGGGAACGTTCACCCTCAACCCGTAGCCGCGGCTTGGGCGCGGCGGCCGGTCAGCCGTCGCGGCTGGCGATCTCGGCCCACGCGTCCGCGTACAGCCGCGCGCGCACCGGCAGATAGCCCGGATACGCGATCCGCGAGCGACGAACGACGTCTGCGTCGATGGTCGCCAACGCGAGCGTGTCGGTCGTCTCGACCAGGAAGTCGCCGTTCGGATCGACCGCGACGCTCGGCCCGCCGATGAGCACGCCGTCCTCCGGATGGGGGCGATTGACGGACAGCACGTAGCAGCAGCTCGTGAGCGCGATGGCGCGGAACACCGTCTTCCAGCGCTGGTACGTCGCCTCCTCCGTTGCTCGCGGCGCGAGGACGGCGAGCGCCCCGGCGGCGGCGAGGATGTGCGAGCCCTCCGGCCGGTTGATGTCGGAGCAGACCTGGACGCCGAACGGGATGCCGAATCCATCGATCGGACGCGGCGCAGCGTCGCCGGGCTCGTAGTGGCTCGTCTCCCAGAAGCCCGGCTCCTCGGGAAGGTGGAGCTTCTCGTACGTCCCGGCGAGAGTCCCGGCACGGTCGAACACGAGCACCCGGCTCGTCCGGCGCCCGGTTGCCGGATCGCGGTGGATGATGCCCCCCACCAGACCGATCCCGGCCGCCGCCGCCGCGTCGGCCTGGAGACGCGCCCGAGGGCCGTCCATCCCCTCCGCATCCGCGTCGACAGCGTCCTTCGTGGCCGGCCGCCACGGGTTGAGCGGGATCTCCGGCAGGACCGCGATGTCCGCGCCGCGCTCCACTGCCTCCGCGAGCCGGTCGGCGAGGCGGCCGGCGCCGTCCGGCTCCCAGAAGACCTCGGACACGAGGGCCACGGTGAGGCGCCCATCGGCGCGGGCGGGAGCGGAGTGCGTCATGCGGGCAGCCTACATCGGTCGCGTCAGCCGGGGAGTAACTGGGCGATAAGCGACCTGCACCAGGATGCGCTGGATGCCCACGAACGTTCCCGCCGCGTTCCGAGCTCTTCGCCGGCGCAGGAGGTGGCGGCAGGTCGACCTCGGTGATCGCGCCGGCCTGTCGCGCGACGTCGTCTCCCGGGCGGGGCGGGGCGAGCTCGGCGGCATCACCCTGCAGTCTCTGACCCGCCTGGCGGCGGCACTCGGCGGCACGCTCGCCGTTGACCTCCGCTGGCAGGGTGCAGATCTCGATCGGCTCATCGATCGCGACCACGCTCGGTTGCAGGATCTCTGCGCCCAGCGCCTCGAGGCGCTTGGCTGGCTCGTCCGGAGCGAGGTGACGTTCAACCACTTTGGCGACCGCGGTTCCTGTGACCTCGTCGCATGGCACGGTGCGTCACGGACGCTGCTGATCGTCGAGGCAAAGACGCGTCTCGGCAACCTCCAGGAGACGCTCCATCGATTGGACACGAAGAGCCGCCTGTCCCCCGTGATCGCGCGCTCGCTCGGCTGGCCCGGGCCGGTTCGCCGTTGGCCGTGCTCTCGTGATCCTTGACGGCAGGACAAATCGGCGCACCGTGGCGGCCCATCCGGCACTGCTGGGCCGGTTCGCCCTTCGGGGCCGCGCCGCCTCGGCGTGGCTCCGCGCCCCTCGAGATAACTTCGACCCTCATCTCCTGTGGTTCGAACGCTTGCCAGATTCACATGAGAGCCGCATAACGGCCGGTTCCAGGGTGCGGAAGCGTCTTCCTGCAGGTTGAGGGCTGCATGCGCGGCCCAGACGCCCAGCACGGGAACGTACCGCGGCTGCCGGATGAATCTGCCGCGCGGGGCGCGTGCGCCGGCGGGCCTGCGGCTATTCCCCGAGGAACTCGCGGACGAGGTTCTGGAAGTGGTAGACGCCGTTCTCGCGCTTGGCGGAGAAGCGGCCCGTGTCGTAGGCGCGGGAGCGGAGACCGCGCTGCACCTGCTCGCAGATCACGATGTCCTCCTGCTGGATCTCGTCCGAGAAGGCGATCGTCTGCTGCATCGACTCCCAGCCCTCCCCGCTCCCCGGCTCCGCGAAGAACCACTCGAACACAGTCAGCGTCCGGTCCGGCCCGAGCGGCAGGATGACGTTGGACGACATGTTGTCCTGGTAGATGTTGAACATCGTGTTCGGGAAGCACCAGTAGTAGAGGGCCGACTCCTCGGCGCCCGGCTGGCGCAGGTAGCGGCGATCGACGCCCAGCTCCTCGCCCGGCTTCAGCTCGCGGATCGGAGCGTGCTGCTTGCTGTAGTAGCGGAACTCCTCGACCCGGTAGGCGTCGTAGTCGAGCTCCTTGAAGAGCCCGGGGTGCGCGATCGGGAGGTGGTAGCCCTCCAGATAGTTGTCGACATAGACCTTCCAGTTGCAGTCGATGAGGTACTCGCGGCGCTCGACGAGCCGCATCCCGTCGACGTCGTACCCGGCGCGCGCGACCTCGTCGGGGATGCCGCCCAGCACGTCACGCAGCGGCGGCGCGTCGGCATCGAGGTTGACGAAGACGAACGGGCCCCATCGGTCCACCCGCACGGGAATCAGCCCGAAGTCCTCCTTGCGGAAGTCCTCCGTCTCCTCCATCTCCGGGCACGCGCGGAGCGCGCCGTCGAGGCCGTAGGTCCAGCCGTGGTAGCGGCACTGGAGCGACTTGCGGTTGCCGCGCGTCAGCGCCACCTGGCCCGCCCGATGGCGGCAAACGTTGTAGTAGGCGTGCAGCTCGCCGTCCTGGGCGTGGGTGACCACGACCGGCTCGTCGAGGACCGTGACCGGCACGAAATCACCGATCCGCTGCAGGTCCTCGTACTGCGCCACGAGCTGCCAGGTGCGGCCGAAGATCCGCTCCTTCTCCGCCTCGAGCACCGACGGGTCGATGTAGTAGCGACTCGGCAGGGTGGCGGCTCGCGCGAGCGATGTGGTGGTCTGGGTCATCGGCTGCGAGTGTAGCGATAGAATCGCCGGCGTGACCGTCAAGGAGCGATGGTCCGCCCTCGGTGCCGCCCTGCTACTCGCGGGCTGCGTCCCCACGCCACCGACACCGAGCTGCGATCCACGGCTCTCGCCAATAGCTTGCGAGGCGATCCTTCACGCGGCGATGGCTGATGGCATCGCCACACCCTCGGCCCTCGGCGCGTTGCGTACCCAGGCCGTCGAGGCAGTCGACTGTCAGACGCAGATGACGCGGATGTTCAACCACCAGCCGCTGGGGGACGGAACGGTTCACGATTGCTGGATGGCCACCCTCACCTACCAGCGTGGCCAGGCGGCGCGGTTCGTGGTCCGGTTCGACGGAGGAGCCATCCGCTCTTACCACTAGCCACAGAGCGCCTGATCTCCTTGCCCACGGGCACCGCGAGGTGCTACAACGTGCCGATCCATCGACAGGCCGTTCGGTCGCGCGCCCGCATGCGCGGCGCGCACCACGTGGAGGATCAGATGTCCAAGGTTCGGAAGCTCGCGGTCCTGCCGATCGCGATGCTCGTCCTGGCGGCGTGCCAGGGTGGCTCCGGAGGCAGCGCCTCCACGAGCGTGAGTGCGAGCGCGAGCGGCGCGACCGCCGCTAACTATTGCGCGACTGCCTCCGGCGACGACCTTCTCAAGAAGATCTGCGACGCCGGCGTGATCAAGATTTCGACCGATCCAGACTACGCGCCGCAGTCGTCGGTCAAGCCGGACGGCACGTATGAGGGATTCGACATTGACATGTCGAATGCCATCGGCAAGGCGCTCGGCGTCGACGTCCAGTTCGAGACACCCGCCTGGGAGGCGATCACGGCCGGCTCGTGGTCCGGACGCTGGGACATCAGCGTCGGCTCGATGACGATCACCGAGGAGCGCAAGGGCGTCCTCGACTTCAGCACGCCCTATTACTACACGCCCGCCCAGATGGCATCGAACGACGAGTCGATCCAGGGGGTGGGCGACTTTGCCGGCAAAACGGTGTGCGCCGGCGAGTCGACGACGTACGTCGACTGGCTGGAGGGCAACCTCCACCTCGTGGACGCGCCCCCGGTCGCCACGCCACCGGCAAACGTGAAGTCCACCACCCTGCCGACCGACGCGAACTGCGCCGAGGCATGGCAGGCCGGCCGCAACGAGTTCCAGGGCTGGATCAGCTCATCCACCACCATCGAGCAGGCGATGAGCGGCGGGATCACGATGCATCTCGTCGGCGAGCCCGTCTTCTACGAGCCGCTCGCGGTCGCGATCGACAAGAGCGGCCCGGCCCACGATCAGCTGCTGGCGGCGCTGAATGACATCATCCAGAAGATGCACGCCGACGGCACGCTCACCGCTTCAAGCAAGCAGTGGTACGACGGGCAGGACCTCACGACCGTCGCCCCTACGGAATAGCGAACTCCCACGGGCCAGGACATCGACGGGATGGGCGTGCATGACACTCCCATCCCGTTCTCGTTTGACGGAGGTTGCCAGGAACCACCATGACCGCCATCGGCGCGGACACCCCACGACCGGCGATCCTCGATCAGATCGCCGCCAGCCAGCGCCGGACGCGGCTTGCCTTCAGGAGCCAGTTCGTCCTCGTCTGGATTCTCCTCATCGGTGCCCTGATCTTCGGGCTGTGGGTAACGAAGCAGATCGACACGAAATGGATGGCGGAATGGGGTCCGTTCATCCTTGGCGGGACGACGGTCACGGTCCTGATCTGCGTCAGCTCGATCGTGCTGGCGACCATCCTCGCCATCTTCGGGGCAATCGCACGGCTCTCGACCAATCCGATCATCAACGGCGTTGCGTCGCTCTACGTGTCGCTCGTCCGCGGCACACCGCTGCTGGTCCAGATCTTCTTCATCTATTTCGCGCTGCCGCAGATGGGCGTTCGCCTCGATGCGCTCATCTGCGGAATCCTCGCGCTGGGCTTCAACTACGGGGCCTACATGACCGAGGTCTTCCGCGCCGGCATCCAGGCCGTGCCGCGCGGCCAGCGCGAGGCGGCCGAGGCGCTCGGCATGCCAGAGGGGCTCGTGTTCCGGCGCGTCGTCCTGCCACAGGCGTTCCGGATCGTCATCCCGGCGATCGGCAACGACTTCGTGGCGATGATCAAGGACTCGGCGCTGGTGAGCACGATCGCGGTGCAGGAGCTGCTGTGGCGAGCCCAGCGCGCCGGGACGCGCGACTTCAAGACGCTGCAGGCGCTCCTCATCGCGGCCGCGGTGTACTGGGGCCTGACGATCATCTTCAGCTTTTTCCAGGAGCGCCTCGAGCGGCGCATGGCCCGGGGCGACCGATGACGACGCAGCCCCTGGCGACCGGCCTTCCGGACCACGGCGAGCGGCCGGCGTCGGCCGAATCAGGCTACCGGGGCACGCTTCCGTCGCACCTCGGCGAGGTCATCGTCCGCGCGACCGGCATCGAGAAGTACTTCGGGGACAACCACGTTCTGCGCGGGGTGGACCTCGAGGTCCGGCAGCGCGAGGCGGTGATGCTCATCGGTCGATCCGGCTCCGGCAAGACGACCCTGCTGCGATGCATCAACTTTCTCGAGGAGCCAACCGTCGGTACCGTCGAGATCGAGGGCACACGGATGGATGGCAATCCCCTCAAGGCCCGCAGCCGGCAGCACCAGGAGCAGATCCGGCAGCTTCGGCTGAAAGCCGGGATGCTGTTCCAGGAGTTCAACCTCTTCCCGCACATGAGCGTGCTCGCCAACTGCATCGAGGCACCGACCCGCGTGCGGGGGGTGGCGCGCGACGAGGCGGTGAAGCGGGCCGAGTACTTCCTGGAGGTCGTGGGCCTCAGCGACAAGCGGGACGAATACCCTGCCCGACTGTCGGGCGGGCAGAAGCAGCGCGTCGCGATCGCCCGCGCGCTCTGCATGGAGCCGAAGGTGCTCCTCTTCGACGAGCCGACCTCCGCGCTCGACCCGGAGCTGATCGGCGAGGTGCTGAGAGTGATGGAGGACCTTGCCCACAGCGGCACGACGATGATCGTCGTGACGCACGAGATGCATTTCGCGCGGGCGGCCGCGGACCGCGTGATCTTCATGCAGGACGGCGTGATCGCAGAACAGGGCCCGCCCGAGCAGATCCTGGAGGCGCCCCAGGACGAGCGGACCAAGCGGTTTCTGCGTCGCTTCCTCGTCGAGTAGCCTGAAGCGCGGACCTACCTGGGCCGCGTGCCGTAGACGTCCGCGCGCGGGAGCCGCGCCGCCTCGTCCTCGGAGCGCACCCGCTGAGCGGCGGGCTGGAACGCGATCGGCACGTCGGCCGGCTTGCCACCCTCGCGGGCGATGAGCCAGCGGAGGCCCGACTCGGTGAGCTCCGCTCCCCCGGCGGTGCCGGGCTCGATGAACGGCAGCGTCACCATCCGACGCCGTGCGAGCCTCTCCAGCGCCAGCTGGATCCGCGGCGGGTCGACGGCCAGCTCATCGGCCAGCGGCCCCAGGTCGACGAACCGATTCGGAAAGCGACGCAGGAAGCGAAGGATCACCGCATCAAGCTGCGCGGCGTCGATCGGCGCGTCGGTTGCGGCGGGCACGGTCGCCACCGCCTTCGCCTGGCGCCGGGTCGGGGTGAGCGACTGCTCGGGCGCGGCGGCCGGTCCCCGGCGCGCACGCGCAGCGGGCTTCGACGACGGCTTCGGCTTCGGTTGGCGGGTGGGCTTCGGATCGGTCACGGGCAGAAGGATACGAGACGCCGGCTACGGCGCGGCGGGGCTCGATCGCAGCTCGACCGAGATCGTCATCCCGGCGGCGCGGCGCAGCGCCTCCGGCAGCCGCTCATCCCATGCCACGCGCTCGGGAAGCTTCACCTGCCACGTGGCGCCGGGCACGCCGATCACCACCGGCAGCGGCCCGGGCCGGCCACGGATCGCGCCCTGGATCGCCTCGAGCGCAGCGTAGATGCGGTCCGCCGGCGTGCCGTCCTCGAACCCGACCTCCACCGTGCCCTCGACCCCCACCGCTGCGGACTGGATCGGGACCGCGTCCGTCGGCGCCGCCGCGTCGTCGACCTCCGGAGCCGACGTGACCACCGCGAGCGCCGGATCGTCGCGCCGCGAGCGCTGACCCGACGGCTGCCGGCACTGCCACGGGAACCTCGACCGGCACCGCCACCGGCGGCTCCGGCTGCACCGGCACCGCACCCCGCGGCGACCCGCCGTTCCCGTTGCCGTTCCCACCGCCGCTCCCCCACGACCCGCGGTTCGCTCGCGCCCGCTGCATGCGGTCCCGCTCCGCGCCGAAGCGCGACCGGGCCCATGCGCACCGCGTCGTCCCACGCCCAGACGGCCTCGCACAGCAGCTGGGCCGACTCGTCGCGGTGGTCGACGCGGCCGGAGACGAGGACGACCGAGTCATCGGTCCATGCGGGCGCGGTCTGCTCGAACACCTTCGGGAAGACGACGACCTCCACCGCGCCCTGGAGATCCTCGACGGTCGCGACGAGCATCGTCGAGCCGGCGCGGGTGACGACCCGGCGCGAGGACTGGATGATGCCGCCGAGGGTGACGCGCGCCTGATCCGACTCCTCGGCCAGCTCGCCGGTGTACGCGGTCACGTACTCCGGCAGCACGTCGGCGATGTCGCCCGAGCGGGTGCTCCGACAGGTACAGGCCGATGAGCTCCTTCTCCCAGCGCAGCCGCTCCCGGCGCGGGATCTCCTCGCCGCCGTCCAGGAATCGGACCGATGCGTCCGCGGGCGCGGCGAACAGGTCGAACAGGGTCGACTGGCCGGCGGCAACGTCGCGCTGGTGGCGCTGCCCGTTCTCGAGCGCGCCGTCGAGCACGTCGAGCAGCGCGCTCGCCGTCCCGAGCGAGGCCATCGCGTTCGCCTTGACGAGCGACTCGGCCACGCGCTTGTTGACCGTGCGCAGGTCGACACGGCGGCAGAAGTCATCGAGCGAGACGAACGGGCCAGGCTCGTCGCCGGCATCCCGCACGCTCGTGATCGCCTCGATCGCGCCCTCGCCGATGTTCTTGATCGCCGCCAGGCCGAAGCGAATCGCCTCGGGGGCGCCGCCGGCATCGGTCTCGACGGTGAAGGGCGCGTGCGACTTCTGGACGTCCGGCGGGCGCACCTCGATCCCCAGTCGCCGGCACTCGGCGATGACCG
Source organism: uncultured Chloroflexia bacterium (assembly GCA_963825905.1). Taxonomy (GTDB): domain Bacteria; phylum Chloroflexota; class Limnocylindria; order QHBO01; family QHBO01; genus JAICQM01. The sequence goes on from CAWGUL010000007.1 coordinate 590,638, forward strand.
CGGCCACCTTCTCCGCCCGCTCGCGGAAGCCGTTGAGGACGGCGGTCATGAACTCGATCGGGTAGTTCGCCTTCAGGTACGCGGTCTGGTAGGCGATGAGCCCGTAGCAGGTGGCGTGCGCCTTGTTGAACCCATAGCGCGCGAACGGCTCGAAGGCGGCGAACACCTGGTCGACGATGCCCGGCGGGATGCCCTTCCGCTTCGCGCCGGCCTTGAACTTCGCCTCGTGCTGGCGGAGGACGTCCTCCTTCTTCTTCCGGATCGCGTAGCAGAGGTTGTCCGCCTCCGGGCCGGTGTAGTCGGCCATCGCGATGGCCGCCGTCATGATGTCCTCCTGGTACACGAAGATGCCATACGTGTCGCGGAGGGCCGGCTCGAGCGACGGGTGGAGGTACGTGACCGCCTCCTCGCCATGCTTGCGGCGGATGTAGGCCGGGATGTTGGCCATCGGTCCGGGGCGGAAGAGGGCCACCATGGCGGCGAGGTCGCGCACCTCGGTCGGCTTCAGCTCCTTGACGTAGCGGCGCATCCCGGAGCCCTCGAGCTGGAAGATGCCAGTCGTCTCGCCCGTCGAGAGGAGCTGGAACGTCTTCGCGTCGTCGAGCGGGAGCGTGTCGACGTCCAGCTCCACGCCGCGGTGCTTCTTCACCAGCTCGACCGCATCGGCCAGGATCGTGAGGTTGATGAGGCCCAGGAAGTCGAACTTCAGCAGGCCCAGCGCCTCGCAGGCATGCATCTCGAACTGGGTCATCGTCGTCCGGCCGTCGGTCGCGCGTTGAAGCGGCATGATCTCGGTCAGCGGCTCTCGGGAGATGACGATCCCGGCGGCGTGGGTCGATGCGTGCCGCGACACGCCCTCGAGCTGCTTCGCGATCCCGATGAGCTTGTCGACCCGCTCGTCGCCGGCCATCATCTCGCGCAGCGGCGGCGAGTTGTCGACGGCTCGCTCGAGCGAGATGTTGAGCTCGTTCGGCACCGCCTTCGCGACCCGGTCCGCCTCCGCGTAGGTCAGCCCCATCGCGCGGCCGACGTCCCGGATCGCCGCCTTGGCGCCCAGCGTCCCGAACGTGATGATCTGCGCCACCCGGTCGTCGCCGTATTTGCGCGTGACGTACTCGATCACCTCGTCACGCCGCGAATCCTGGAAGTCGATGTCGATGTCGGGCATCGTCACCCGGTCCGGGTTGAGGAAGCGCTCGAACGGCAGCCCGTAGGCGAGCGGGTCGACCGGCGTGATGCCGAGCGAATATGTGACGATCGAGCCCGGTGCGCTGCCGCGGCAGGTCGTCATGATCCCCCGCTCGCGGGCGAAGCGGATGAAGTCGGCCACGATGAGAAAGTAGCCCGAGTACCCCATCCGGCCGATGATCCCGAGCTCGTACTCGAGGCGGTGGCGGACCTCATCGGTGACGGTCGGATAGCGGTCCGCGATCCCGCGCTCGCACTCCGAGCGCAGCCACGACTCGGCGGTCTCGCCGGCCGGCACCGGGAAGTGCGGCAGGCGGAGCCCGGTGTAATCGAGGCGCACGTCGCACATCTCGGCGACGCGGAGCGTGTTGTCCATCGCGTCGGGCAGCTCGCCGTTGAAGAGGCGTCGCATCTCGGCCGCTGACTTCAGGTAGAACTCGTTCGCCTCGAAGCGCATCCGGCCCGGGCGTGTCGACGTTGCTCGCGGTCTGGATGCAGACGAGCAGGTCGTGCGCCTCGTACTGGTCGGGCGACGTGTAATGCGTGTCGTTCGTGGCCAGGAGCGGGATGTTCTGCTCGCGCGCCAGCTCGACGAGCTGCGGGTGGAGGCGGCGCTGGTCCGCGATCCCGTGCTCCTGGACCTCGATGAAGAAGTTGCCGTCGCCCAAAATGGACCGATAGCTGTCGGCGGCTTCCGCCGCTCCCCGCTCGTCGCCCTGCGCCAGCCGCTTGAGCACCTCGCCGCCGAGGCACGCTGACGTCCCGATCAGCCCGGCGCTGTGGCGGCTCAGCAGGTCCTTGTCGATGCGCGGCTTGTAGTAGTAGCCGTCGAGGTGCGCGGCGGTGGTCAGGGCCAGGAGGTTGCGATAGCCGACGTCGTCCTTCGCCAGCAGGATCATGTGGTGGTAGTCGGCGTCCTGCTTCCCCTCCTTGTCGGCCATGCCGCGCGGCGCGACATACGCCTCGAGGCCGATGATCGGCTTGATCCCGGCCGCCTTCGCCGCCGCGTAGAACGGGATGACCCCGTACATGCTGCCGTGGTCGGTGAGCGCGAGCGCCGGCATCCCGTGGTCGGCGACGCGGCGCGTCATCTCCGGGATACGGGACAGGCCGTCGAGGAGGCTGAACTCCGAGTGGACGTGGAGGTGGACGAAGTCGCCGCTGGGGCTCGGGTCCGGGGGCCGCTGGGTCACCCGGGTGATGTTGCCAGAATGCAGGTGCCTCGGCTCCGAGATCGGGGCTGCGTGGCGCGCGTCGTGCGTTGCGCCGATGACATTCCGGCCGTCGGCCGGTCAGACCGTCGAATGCCAGCAGACCAGGAGACCCGCGTGCGCAAGGTCGTGCTCTACACCCTCATGTCGCTCGACGGTGCCGTCGACCGGCCCGATCAGTACTTCCCGGCGGATCCGGGGTCGGACAGCCCGATGGCATTCGACCCGGTCATGGTCGAGAACGAGAACCGCGTGATCGAATCGCAGGACGCGGTGCTGCTCGGCCGGCGCATGTACGACGAGTGGTCGCGCTACTGGCCGACGAGCAACGAGCAGCCATTCGCCGATTTCATCAACGGCGTGAAGAAGCACGTCGTCACCTCGTCGCCGCTGACGAGCGAGTGGCAGAACGCCGAGGCGGTCGGCGGACCGATCGAGGAGCTCGTCCCCGACCTGAAGGCGCGGCCGGGCGGCGACATCGGGGTGCACGGCAGCATCCAGCTCGCCCAGTCGATGCTCGCGGCAGGGCTCGTCGACGAGCTGCACCTCGTCGTCGGGCCGGTCGTCGGCTTTCCGGGTCGCCGGCTCTTCGACGCGGCGACATCGGTCCGACGGCTCAGCCTGCTCGAGGCGACGCCGACCCCGAGCGGCAGCGTGCTCCTGAGCTATCGCCTCGCCTGAGGCGTCAGCCGCCGGCGCCGTCCTCCGTGCTCGCGTCCGGCTTGGGCGCGACAGCGCCGTCGGGCCATGCCGCGATGCAGACCTTGTTGCCCGACCGATCGGCAAGGATCCACGCGCCGGGTGCATTCGAGTCGTCCACGATGCGCCCGCCCGCCGCCACCGCCGCCCGGAGGCGCGTCTCGGCCTGGTCGTGGGCGACCGACACGTCGACGTGCATCGCGTGGCGCAGCGGCTTCGCCGGATCCAGGTCCTGCATCCAGACCGTGGAGCCCTGGCCGAGCGGGTCGATGCAGTTGTCGTCGTGCATCGGCGCGTAGCCGAGGACCGCGCGCCAGAAGCCGAGGTCGATCGCATCGGGCTTGGCGGCAACGGCCAGCTGCACCTCCTGCACCGCGCCGCGGTCCGCGACCGCGCCACGCTCCCGCGCCACCGCGGAGATCGCCTGCGCGACCGCGACATGCCGCGCCTCGGTGCCCCACATCTCGCGCGTCAGCTTCACCGTGAGCCGATCCGCCGCGACGGTCAGCAGCGTCCGCTGCTCGAGGCCGGGCACCTCCGCCACCGCCGCGGCCAGGCCCGCCGCCGCGACGAGCGAGTCGACCCTGAAGACCGCCGTGGGACCGCCGTGGAGGATCGCCCAGTCATCGACGCCGTCTGCCGAGAGGAACTCGCGCCAGCCCTGTTCGCTCATGCGTGGATGCTAGCGGCTCGAGCGGGCAGGACATGGCAACCTTTCGGCCCATGAAGATCGCGATCGCCGTGATGGCCGTGCTGGCCCTGACCGCCTGCAGCGCGAGCGCATCGACGTCGCCGTCGCTGTCGCCGTCGCCCAGCATCGCCCCGCCCACGCCGCCACCGCTCGGCCCGTTCCCGAGCGACCTCGTCGACGGCCTGCGGACCGACGTCGACATCATCTACACCGACGTCGTGAAATGCGGCAAGAACCCATGCCGCGTGCCGGGCGACGTCCTGGCGCCGGCGGGTGCCGCCACCCTGCCGACCGTCGTCCTGCTGAATGGTGGCGGCAAGCTCTTCACCGAGCGGCGCTACCAGGCGCCGCTGGCGGCCGAGCTCGCCAGGCGAGGCGCGGTCGTGTTCCTCATCGCCTATCGGGGCATCTCGACCGGCAGCTACAGCGACCAGGACAGCTGGAGCGACGCGCGGTGCGCCATCCGCTATGCCCGCGCCCACGCGTCCGCGTACGGGGGCGATCCGGACCGGGTCGTCGTGGTCGGCCACTCGCAGGGCGGGCTGATGGGCATCGACATCGCCATTCATCCGGAACAGGCTGCGAACGGATGTCTTGCCGACGGCAGCGCGATCCCGGACGGCGTCATCGCCCTGGGCGCGCCGCGCCCGTCGATCGCCGGCGCTGCGGCGTCCGGTCCGCCGATGTGGCTGTTCTCCGGATCGAAGGACCGACCCGCCGACCAGTATGGCCAGGTGCTGCGCAGCGCCGGGTTTCAGGCCACCGTGCGGATCCTGCCGGGCGTGACACACGACGGCATCACCGACGCGGTGGCGACGCCGGCGGTGGTCGACCTCATCGTCGAGGCGCTGACGTCGATCTGACCGTCAAACGGTCGCCTTCTCGCGGACCTTCCCCTGCTGGAGGATCCGAATCGCGTTGCCGAACGGATCGCGGAGCCCCATATCGGTGCCGTAGAAGTGGTCGGTCGGCTCCTGGGTGAAGTCGGTCACGCCGCGTTCCCGCAGGGTCTGGTAGAGGCCGCGCGCGTCGTCGGTGATGAAGACGAGGCCGCTCATCGCGCCCTTGCTGATGAGCTCGCGGATCTGCGCGGCGGTCACCTCGTCATGGAGTGGCGCACCCGGCTGCTCGAGCGAGATCTCGGTGCCGCCCTCGCCGGGCACGCGGACGGTCAGCCAGCGGTAATCGCCCTGGCGAACGTCGTTGCCCTTCTCCAGCCCAAGCTTGTTGACGTAGAAATCGAGGGCCTCGTCCTTGTCGAGGACGTAGATCGAGGCGACGTTGAGCTTCGTGATCATGGGATGGGTGCTCCTCAGCTTGCGGCGCGCTTCACGAGCGCGGCGATCGTTGCCTCGTCGGCATCGGTCAGCTTCGTCAGGGCGTAGGCGACGGGCCACATCGAACCGTCATCGAGGTTGGCTGCATCTTCGAAGCCGAGGGTCGCGTAACGTCCCTTGAACTTCTCCGCCGGCCGGAAGAAGCAGACGACCTTGCCGTCCCTGGCGTAGGCCGGCATGCCGTACCAGGTCCGCGACGTGAGGTCGGGCGCGTGCTTCTTGACGACGGCGTGGATTCGCTCGGCCATGGCGCGCGAGTCCTTCGACATCTCGGCGATCTTCGCCAGCACGTCGGCTTCGCCCTCGGCCGCCGCGTCGCCACGACGCGCGGCGGTCTTCAGCTCCCTGTTGTGCTCCTTCATGGCGGCCAGCTCTTCGTCCGTCCACGCCGTGCCGGCAGCGGCCGGCCCGGCGCTGGCCTTCGCGGGCTTCGAGGTCTTCTTCGCGACCTTCGCGTTCATGGCAATCCCTCAGGTGCGTGCTGTGACGTTGCTGCGTTCAGCCTAGTAAGCCGCTGAGCTGGTCGCTTCTCCAAAACTGCTGGATTGCGCGGCCTCTGCGACCGAGAACCGCGGCCGCATGGCGGTGAGCTGGACGCAGTGCGGTGCCACGACCGGCCCGTGTCCCGCGCGATAGTGCGACGGCGTCTCGCCCACGATCTCGCGGAACGTGCGGCTGAACGTGCCGAGGCTTGTGAAGCCGACATCGAGGCAGATGTCGGTCACGCTGCGATCGGTCTCGCGCAGGAGGAACATCGAGCGCTCCACCCGGCGGCGCTGGAGGTACCGATGCGGCGTCTCTCCGAACACCGCGCGGAACGTCCGGATGAAATGTGCCTCCGAGACGTGCGCGACCGCGGCCACCCCGCGCACGTCGAGCGGCTCGGCATAGGCGCGATCCATCGCGTCACGCGCACGCAGCAGGCGGCGGTTCGACTCCTCGATTTCGCGGCTCATGTGCCCGAGGCTACCCCAACCGCTGCCGCTTCGCCGGAAGTCGATTGTGGCCGGCGGCACATGCGGTCACGCTGCCCACCGGACGACGATGTCGCCCTTCAGCCCCGGCAGCGGGAGCGACGCCGCCTCGGCCTCGACGTCCCTCCGCTCGGCGGCGCTCATCGGTCGCCATGCCTCCACGTCCACGACGCCATTGGCGCGCCGCCAGGTGCCGGCGACCTCGCCGTTCACGAGCACCGCTCCCGGCCAGACACGCGAGGTCCACAGCCGGGCGCGCAGCCGGGCGTCGGGGACGAGGAGCTCGCGGTCGACCCCCCACAGCAGGAAGTAGGTGTCGCCGCTCGGCAGGAGTCGGGCAGGCGCCGGCTCCGTGGCCGGGGCGCGCGTCGCTACCTCGTCGGCGGCGAGCATCCATCGGTCACCGATGGGCGTCCTCACAGGCACCATCTCGCCCTGGAGCGCGACGAAGGCGGCATCCGCGTCCGGGGCACGCAGGCCGGCCCAGGTGGCGAACGCAGCGACATCGGTTGGCCCGAAGGCATGGAGGTACCGACGCGCAAGCTCGAGCCGCGCCTCGAACGGTTCGACCGATGGGCGCGGCACGGACCACACGGTGGGCGCCCGCGCCCCCTCCCATCGGATCAGGACCGTCCCCGTCGTGGTGGCGTAGCGGATGGAGTTCCCGATGCCCAGCGCCCTGTGCACTTCGCGGTCGGTCAGCGCCCGCCCGTCGAGGTGGGCGTGGAGGAGCGCCGCCATCTCCTCCGCCCGACGACGCGCTCGCGCCGCGTCGGGCTGGCGGCCCAGCGTGAACGGCGCGTGATCCCCGGCTGCCACGACATAGGCGCTGTACCGCGGCCCCCAGACCTGGACGAGGGCCGGGTCGTCGAGCGCCGTGGGCGGAGTGCCGTTGACGCGCGCATGGATCGAGAGCAGCGCCGCGCGCGGCATGCTGTCCTGGAGCCCTGCCGAGGCGGCACGTCTGCAACGATGCGCACGCTCCACGGCATGCGCTCGTCGAGCGACTGCGCGCCGCGGCGATACGCGAGGATCTCCTCTCGTGTCAGTCGCAATCGCGCCCGGGGTGCGCTCACCGCACCAGCCCCACGCCCACCCTCATGGGTCCGAGGATAGCCACGGTCCGATCCCCCGCGCCGCGATTTGACAGCGGCCGTCCTACAACCGTATGGTTGTATCGTGCAGATCACGCCTCCGGACTTCGACCGCATGTTCGGCGCCCTTGCCGACCTCACGCGCCGTGACATCGTGCGCCGCGCGATCGACGGCGAGGAGGGTGTCGCCGAGCTCGCCGGCCATTACCCCATGAGCTTCGCGGCGGTGCAGAAGCACATCGCCATCCTCGAGCGGGCCGGCCTCGTGACGAAGCAGCGCATCGGCCGCCGAAAGATCGTCCGCACGAACCCAGCGGGCATCCTCGCGGCACGCCGGCTGCTCGACAAGTACGAGGAGCTCTGGCGCGGGCGGATCGACCGCATGACCGATCTCATCACCCGAACCGATACCAGGGAGACGAACGCATGACCGTGACCGCCGTCCGCAAAGATGCCCAGGCGCACACGATGACCCTCACCGCCGAGTTCGACGCGACGCCGGACCGCGTGTGGCAGCTGTGGGCCGATCCCCGCCAGCTGGAGCGGTGGTGGGGCCCGCCCACCTATCCCGCGACGGTGACCTCGCACGACCTGCGTGCAGGCGCACGCGTGGAGTACCACATGACCGGCCCCAGCGGCGACCAGCCGAAGGGCTTCTGGAACGTGCTGGAGGTCGAGCCGCCCCATCGGCTCGTGTTCCGGGACGGGTTCTCAAACGCCGATGGCTCGGAGAATCCGGATCTGCCGTCCACGACGACCCGAGTCTCGATCGAGGCGATCGGCGACGGTCGCACCCGGATGACGCTCGCCAGCCAGTTCGTCAGCGTCGCGGCGATGGAGCAGCTCCTCGCCATGGGGATGGAACAGGGACTGACCGAGGCCGTCGGCCAGATCGACGAGATCCTCGCCGAGGCTGTCGCACGGTCGGCATGAGCGGGCCAGCGGCAGCGATGAATCTGACGACCGGCATCGGTCGAATCACCACCACAGGGAGATACCACCGATGGGCAGCACCATGACCGAGCCGACGACCCGGACCCTCGAGGTGCCGGGCGCAGTCCTGACCTACGACGTTCGGCGCAACGACGCCACGACCGAGCCGCCGCTGTTCCTCATCGGGTCGCCGATGGGAGCCTCTGGCTTCGGCGCGCTGGCCAGCCACTTCCCGGAGCGAACCGTCGTCACCTACGACCCGCGCGGGGCGGAACGCAGCACGAAGGCCGATCCGTCGGCTCCCTCGACTCCCGAGATGCACGCCGACGATCTGCATCGGATCATCCGGGAGGTCGGCGGCCCGGTCGACCTGTTCGCCAGCAGTGGCGGCGCCGTCAATGCGCTGGCCCTCGTGGCGACGCATCCCGAAGACGTGCGGACGCTCGTCGCGCACGAGCCCCCGCTCGCGTCGTTGATCCCCGACCGCGAAGCCGCCAAGGCCGCGATCCGGGCGATCCAGCAGACCTACCAGGCTCGGGGCTTCGGCGCCGGCATGGCGCACTTCATCGCCGTGACGGGGCACCGGGGCGAGCTGCCTGATGGGTTCGCCGATCAGCCGGCCCCGGACCCTGCCGCGTTCGGCATGCCCCCCCAGGACGACGGCAACCGCACCGATCCGCTGCTGAGCCAGAACCTTATCGGCACGACGCACTACGAGCCCGACGTCCCGGCGCTGCGAGCCGCGTCCACGCGGATCGTCGTCGGTGCGGGCGCCGAGTCGGCGGGCGAGATGGCGAACCGCGCAGCCCATGCCGTCGCCGGGCAGCTGGGCCAGGAGCTGGTGACCTTCCCAAGCCACCACGGTGGCTTTGTGAGCAACGAGGGTGGCTGGGGCGGCGACCCGGATGCCTTCGCCGCGAAGCTCCACGAGGTGCTCGGCGACTGAGCATGGGAAAGCTCATCTACTCGATGAACGTGTCGGTCGACGGCTTCGTCGCGTCGGCCGACGGTGGCCTCGAGTGGGCCGACGTGGACGAAGAGGTGCATCGGTGGTTCAACGAGCAGACCGCCGGCCTGTCCGCGACGCTCTACGGCCGACGGATGTACGAGGTCATGGCCGGCTACTGGCCGACCGCCGAGCGTGACCCGCGCGCCACCGACGCGATGCGCGAGTTCGCCCGCGCATGGAATCCGCTGCCGAAGATCGTCTTCTCGCGGACCCTTGACCATGTCGACCACGGCGCGCGGCTCGTCAGCGGGGACGTGAGATCACGGCTCGAAGAGCTCCGGCGCGAATTCGAGGGCGACCTCGACGTGAGCGGACCGCAGCTCGCGGGCCAGTTCGTGGCACGGGGCCTGGTCGACGAGTACCGGCTCGTGGTGCACCCGGTGGTACTCGGCATCGGGACGCCCTTCTGGCCTTCCCTCGAGCGGCCGTTGCGACTCCGTCTTGTCGATCGCCAGCCCTTCGGCTCCGGCGCCGAGATGAGGACCTACGTCCCCCAGCCCTGATGGCGCGTTCCCGGCCCGCCTCCCGGACAGGTATCGTCGTCGGCAATGCGAGCGACGGAGACAGACTCATGAAGATTCAGCCCGGCGCGCCGACCACGAAGGCCGGCGCCGATCGGTTCACCGGCGACGCCTGGTTCGACGTGCTCGCCCATGGCGAAGACCCATCGCGGGTGCGGGTCAGTCTCGTGCGTTTCGCGCCCGGCGCGCGCAACGCGTGGCACGCCCACACGATGGGCCAGACGCTGCATGTCACGGAGGGCGTGGGTCGGGTTCAGTCGCGCGGCGGCGACGTGGTCGCCATCCGGGCCGGCGACACGATCCACACCCCGCCGGGCGAATGGCACTGGCACGGCGCCGCGCCCGACCGCTTCATGACCCACCTGGCGATCTGGGAGGCGTCGGCGGATGGGACGGAGAGCGAGTGGGGCGACCTCGTGACCGATGCCGAGTACCTCACCCCGCCTCGGGACCATGCCCGCGTGACGGCGCGGAGCCCGGCCGAGCTCGCGACGAGCGCCGCTGCCACCGCGACGTAGCGGGCCCTCAGCTCGCCGGGGCGAGCTCCCTGATGATCTTCGCCATGTGCCTGAGGTGGCTCCGCTCGTGGCGCGCGATCCAGTCGCCGTAGTAGAGCAGGCTGTACTCGTAGACCACGTTCGGCGGCGCGATGACCGTCGCGGTCCGTCCCCAGGCGGCCGCGGGGAGCGGCTCGATGGCCGCCAGGAGCTCGGCGCGTTGCGCGCTGAAGACCTCGAACGCCGGCGCGAACGCCCACTCGAAGTAGTCGGTCTCACCGGGCCGGCCGCGCGGGCCGCGCGCCCGCCATGACGGATGCTCCTCCCGCGCGATTCGAAGCATGTGGCCGGCGAGCACCTCGGAGACGCCGCGCAGATGCGCCAGCTGCTCGGTCACGGACCAGCCGTAGGCGGTGCGACCCGTGAGCTGATGCGCCGTGGCGCCCCGCGTCATCGCATCGAGCGCCGGCACGGTCGAGCGCAGGATCTCGATCGTCTCGGCCACGCCGAGCCTGGGCGTCGCTGGCGTCCCGGTTCGCGGCGCTCTGGGGCTGCCTGCCATGTCCGCAGTCTGACGCGGATGGCTGCCAGCGGGTGTCACGTTTCGCCGCCGCCAGCTAGTCCTCGCCGGCCCAGAGGTCGATCTGCGGCAGGCCCGCGATCCCGAGCGTCTGCGACAGCTCCCCGCAGTGATACGCGTCGTGGCTGAACATCCGCTGCACGACCTCGCCGCGGAGGTGGATCGTGTCGCGGTCCCCGGCGCGGCGGTGGAACTCGTCGGCGAGCATGTCGGGCGTCCACGTGTCCAGGGCCCGCTCGACGAGCGCGAAGGTGGAGTCGAGCGCGGCGGCCAGCTCCGTGGCCCCGCGGGGATGGCCGAGATCGTCCTCCCAGCCGTAGCCGCCCGCGTTCGCGAACGGCGTCGTCTCGGCGCCCGGCTGGCCGAGGATGTCGCACAACCAGTACACGCGCGTGCCGGCGGTGTGACCCACCGTGGCCCAGATCGGCCAGCGGTCCGGCGCGGGCCGCGTGGCCAGCTGCTCATCGGTCATGGCGGCGATGACGTCGCGCAGGCGGCGGTTGTACTGCGGCCACACGTCAAAGAACGGTCGGATGCTCATCGCCACACCGTACTCGCCAATTCCTGACGGTGCGTGTCAGTTCCTCGGGCCATCATGGCTCGGACTGATCCACACGAGGACTTGCGCATGGCATCCAGATCAATCCTCCACGACGCGTTCGCCCACCATGCCTGGGCGACCGAGCAGCTCATCGACGTCTGCGCCACATTGACGCCGGAGCAGCTCGCCACCGCTGCCCCGGGCACCTACGGACCGATCCTCGAGACGCTCCAGCACCTCGTGCAGTCCGATGGCTGGTACCTGTCGTTCTTCACCGATCGCCCTGCCCTGACCGATGACGAGGCGGCGCAGCTGGGCCTCGCCGAGCTCCGTGCCGCGGTGACGGCCAATGGCGCCGCCTGGGCCGAGGTCATCCAGCGTGAGGAGGATCCCGACCGCGAGATCGTGGAGCGCGACGGCGGGTGGGTGCTCCGCTCCCCTGTCGGCGTGCGCCTCGCCCAGGTCGTCCACCATGGGACCGACCATCGGAGCCAGGTGTGCAGCGCGCTCACGAGCCTGGGTCACGAACCGCCCGAGTTCGACCTGTGGGCGTATGCCCGCGCGGCCGGCCGCGAGCACGGTGAGAAGGAATCCGCAACCCAGTGAATTGCTCGCCGGCCTCACCCCCGGGCGGAGCATGGATCGGTCAGGTGAGGCCCCAGCCGATGAGGTGCCACGCGGCGAGCTGAGCGACGAGCGCCATGCACGCGGACAGGAAAGGTCGCATCGGTCTAGACCGCGGCTGGAGCCGGCACCCGTGCCGCCACCTGACGTGCGGCGACGGACGCATCAGCCGGCAGCCGCAAAAGCCGGGCCAGCTCGGCGCCGACAGCGGCAGCGAACACATCGAGGTCCGGGCACGCGTCGGCGTCGGCGACGACACCGATCTCGAGCGCGCCGGCGTAAGAGAGCGCACCGACGCCGAGCGGCTGATTGCCGATCAGGTTGACGAACGGGAAGAGCTCGAGGACACGCGCTCCGGCCAGGTAGAGCGGCTGCCGGGGCCCGGTGAGCGAGGCGGTCGTCACGTTGACGCGCTGCCGGATGATCGCCGCCAGCATCAGGCGCCGAACGAGGCTGATCCGGAACAGCGGTTCGAGCGTGGTGCGCGCCCGGCGCTTTCGCTCTGCGGTCTCGGCCGCGACCCATCGCAGCCGGCGCGCCGGATCCGCGATGTCGAGCCGAAGCGGCACGGCCATCTGGGAGACGCGATTCCCCTGCACCGTGCCGCGGAGCCGACCCCGGAGCGAGACGGGCACGAAGACTCGCATCGTCACGCCGTCCGTGCGCTCGCCGCGGGCCGCCAGCACGGCCCGCAGGCCGGCGGCGATGACGGTGAGCAGGACATCGTTCACGGTCGCCCCGTGGAGGCGCGCGACGTGCCGGAGGTCAATCGCGCTTGCGCGAATGAGCGCCAGACGGCGCGACGGGCCGATCACGCGGTTCAGGCTCGTATCGGCGCCCGGCTTCTCGGCGAGAAGCTCGCGCATCTCGGGGAGCATGCCGACCAGGCGCCGCACCAGAGCCACGGGATGGCGAAGGCCCGATATGCCGGCTCGCAGCCCCCGCAGGCGCCGCTCGAGATCGTCGCGCAGGAGCGCCCGCGCGGACGGCCGGGGACGTGGCCGCCACGGCGCCGGGGGTGCAGGCGGCGGATCGGCGAGCCGATCGAGGAAGGCGGCAACGATCGTCATGGCCGCGCGGCCGTCGCCGATGACGTGGTGCATCCGCATGAAGAGGCCGACTCGCCCGCCCTCGAGGCCCGGCAGCAGCCACATCTCCCACAACGGGCGCCGGCGGTCGAGTCGCTGCCGCCGGCGCTCCTCCACTGCGGCGAGAAGCTCCGCTTCCCCACTCCCGGGGGGAAGGCGATGCTCGCGCACGTGATCGGCGAGGTCGAAAGCTGGCGCGTCCACCCACAGCGGACCGCCGAGCCGCCTCCGCGGCGTGACGACGCGCTGGCGGAAGCGCGGGACGAGGTGAAGGCGCGCACCGATCGCTTCCCGCACCGCCTCGATCCGCACGCTGCCCTCCGCGTCGAGCAGCGGCTGGCCGTCGAGGATCGCCAGCGCACCGACGTCCTGCGGCCACGCCGCATCGACGCTGAGGATCAACCGGTCATCCGCGGTGAGGCGGTCCGCCTCTGGATGCGCCCTCGGGCCGCTCAACGCCCGCTGCTCGCGGCGCCGCGAACCCGCCTTCGCGGCGCGCTTCACCAACGTGAGGCACGCAAGGTCGGTGTGGAGTGCTTCGGGCGTGAAGGCAACCAACGTGCTCGGCATCCCGAACGGCGCGAGATCGAGCCGGAACAGGTACGGGTCCGAAGCCTTGACGGGGAGGAGCGGCAGCCCGCGCCACAGCGCGGGAGCCGGCACCCGGAGGCGTGCCATCAGCCTGCCGTCCTGGACGAGGATCTCCACGCCGCCACCCATCAGCATGCGGCCGCGGAAATCACCGATCCGTTGCGGCAGCGCGTAGCGGCCACAGATCTCCGGCCAGACCTCGGGTCGCGCCGCGATGTCGGTGCGCGGCGCCTCCGACCGCACACCGAGCAGGTCGCGCAGCAGGCCCTCCATCTCGAGTGGGAGCCACGACGTCGCTCCGCGCGACCCGTTCGTGAAGGCGACGACGCCGACCCCATCGTCAGGTGCCACGACCAGCTGCGCGTTGAAGCCCGGCAGACGGCCGTCGTGCCCCACCACCCGATGCCCGCCCAGCTCACTGCGGAAGAACGCCAGGCCGATCCCGGGAACGCGCGGATCGGACCGGAACTGGGGCGCGAACATCGTCGCCAGGGTCGCGGGCTGCAGGACGGAGCCGTGCTCGTTCGCTCCCCCGCCGATGAGCGCCGCGACGAAGCGGCCCATGTCGCGCGTCGTGGACACCGCGCCCGAGGCGCCGAGTGTGACCCATTCTCGCTCCGGGGCCGGCGTCGGGCCGCGCGAACCGATCTCGTAGCCGACGGCACGCGGTTCGTCGCCGGTCCCGGCTGGACCCAGGTGCGTCGCGAGCATGCCGAGCGGCCGGAACACCCGGTCCTCGAGGTATCGGTCCAGGGAGGTCCCGGTCACGTCCTCCACGATCTGGCCGAGCGTCGCGACGCCATGGTTCGTGTAGGCGAACGTCGTTCCGGGCTCGACCACCGAGCGCAGGCCGGACCGATAGACCTCGGCCAGGGGTGGGATCGCCGCTCCCGAGGGCACGCTGGCCGCCGCCGGACGGGATCCGAAGCTGCCCCAGCCAGGATGGAGCAGGTCGGCCAGATGGATGACGTCCGGGATGCCCGAGGTGTGGGTCAGCAGGTGCCGCACCGTCACCGGCTGCCAGCGCGGGTTGCCGACCAGCGGGTAGGCACGAAGATAGGTCGTGGCCGGCGCGTCGAGGTCGAGCAGCCCCGCCTCGCACAGCTGCATGATCGCGATCGCGGTGAACAGCTTCGTGACCGATGCGATCCGAAAGGCGGTCTCCTCGGTGACCGGTGCCCCTCGCGCGATGTCGGCGAGCCCGCCGCCATGGAACGCGAACCTCCCCTCCCGGACGACCCCGACCGCCAGACCGACCGACGGATGCCGCCCCCGAATCTCGCGGACCGCTCGCTCGATCTCGTCCCCGCCCGCGGATGGCGGGCGCCGACGGGGCGGCCTCCAGCGCCATCGCCATCAGCTCACCGGCTGGGCGAGGAGCGGGGCCGGGCGTCCGGCGCGCGCATCGGCACGCAGGAAGTCGCTCACCGCGGCCATGACGGTCGCGGGCTGCTCGGCGTGCGGATTGTGCCCGGCACGCTCGACGATCCGGAGCTCGGCATCCGGGATCCCCGCCGCGAGCTCGGACTGGTGCTCCGGCGGGAAGATGAAGTCCTCGCGCCCGGCCATGACCAGGGTGGGGGCGGTGATGCGGCCGAGCCTGTCCATGACGCTCCAGCCCGGCAGCAGCTGCCGGCCGGCCTGGATCAGTGCCTCCGGTCGCATCTTCGACCGCCACTCGCCATGCGCCAGGTCGCGGGCCATCAGCCACCACAGGGAGGGTCCGCGAAGGTGGTAGTAGGCGCCGCCGAAGCGGATGAGACCGATCGTCATCTCGCGGGGGGTGATGCGTCCGGTGAAGAACCGCTGGGCCAGGCGCACGGTCTTCGGGTCGTAGCCGCGCGCACGGAGCATCGTCGGCACGTTCTCCTGCGACCAGCGTGCGTCGCCCCCGGTGTCGAGCAGGACGAGGTGCGACAGCCGCGCCGGATAGCGCAGCGCGTACTCGAGGGCGACGAATCCGCCGAAGGAGTGCCCGAGGACCGCCCAGCGCTCGAAGCCGAGCGCCTCGCGCAGCGCGTCCGCGTCGGCGGTCAGGTTCTCCCAGGTCATCGAGGTCACCGGGGCACCGATGGAGCGACCATTGCAGCGGTGGTCGTAGAAGACGAGCGTGAACCGATCGGCGAGCTGCCGGAACGGCTGCAGCGACCAGTGGTCGGCTCCGGGGCCGCCGTGCATGAGCAGCAGCGGCTCGCCCTGCCCCACCACCTCGACGAAGAGGGGCACCCCGCGAACGGTGATCATGGACATGGTCGAGCTCCCATGCGACTGGGATCCGACCAAGCATCACGCGGGCGCTCATGTGGCCGCCAGTTGCCTTCGGCCCGATTCGGCGGGACGTGTGGACGCGAGATTCACGGCACGCGGCCGGACCCGCAGCGCGCTAGGCTTTCAGCCCATGATCAGCATCGGCTCCGTCGTCATTCGCGTCGAGAATGTCGAGCGTCAGAAGGCCTTCTGGACCGCGGCGCTCGACTACGTCCCACGGGAAGGCGATGACGACGACTTCGCGCTCCTCCGGCCACGCAACGGCATCGGTCCGAACGTCTCGCTCGACCGCTGGCCTGCCCCGCTCCAGATCCCGCCGAAGATCCACCTGGATCTCTACGCGGACGACCAGGCGGCCGAGGTGCGGCGGCTCGTGGCGCTCGGGGCGACCGAGATCAACTGGCCGCGACGACCACCGGACGCGGACTTCATCATCCTCGCCGACCCCGAGGGCAACCGCTTCTGCGTGATCGACAAGGGCTAGGCGTTGCGCCCCCCGCCGTCGGCCGCCGCGGCCGCCATCAGGGAACCGCCGAAGGCAAGCATCCACAGCATCGGCGGGTAGACGATCATCCGCTCGGCTCCCCCGTGACCGATGGCGCCGAAGGAGGCCGTGTTTCCGGCGTCACCGATCACCATCAGCACCACGAAGGCGAGCCCGGTCACGCCGGCGAGCGCCGAGATCCAGCGCATCGGTCCCGTCACGAGCGCGCTGCAGGCGATCGCTTCGACGTTGAAGAACAGGAACGCGAACAGGGCGAACAGGCTGTGCAGCTCGCTCGCGTTCAGCGGGACCAGGCCAGCACCCGTGGCACCCGCGCCGGCGAGGACAAATGCGGCCAGGATCCACGGCCGACGATGCGTTCGGTACAGCAGCCAACCGGCTGCGAGATTCAGCATTCCCACGCCGACGAGTGAGAGGTTGAAGAGGAAGGCGGTCTCGCGGATCACCCCGAGGTCGCTGATCGCGCCTTCGCTGAGCGCGTAGCCAGGGGCCATCGATGCGGCCAGCATGATCACGGTCATGAACTGCGCCGACAGCACGAAGAGCAGGAGCCCCGGGAGGCGTCGGCCGGCAGGCGACGCGGCTCGGTCGCGGGCAAGGGTGAGCGCGGTGGCCATCGGTCCCTCCATGTCGGAGTGTCGTGGGATCGCACCGGCCTTCGTTCCCGGGCGTCCAGCTCCAATCAAAGGCGGATGGGCGGCAGCGGTCGAGTGCCGCACGGACCGAAGCCCCGGGGCCGTGAGGCAGGTCATGGCGCCCCGGTGCGGGGCTCCGGGCGTGCGAACGGACCGAGTGTCGCGTCCGTTTCGTACCGGATGGCCCTGTCAGCCGCGGGTCGCGGCCCGGATCGTTATGCCGTGGAAATCGACGACGCAGCGAGGGAGCTGACATGACCAAGCAAACCGTGACCCGGGTCTTCATCGGGAGCGTGGCGGCCGTGGTCGCCGGCATCGTGCTGGCGATCGGGGCCGTGCTCGGCGCGCTGGCGAGCAACACCCTGGTCTTCACCGGGCCGGACGTGACCGGGATCGAATGGACACCATTCGCGTGGGTGATGATCGGTCTGCTGACCATCGCCGGCCTCGCGATCCTCGGCGGGATGGCCGGCGGGCTCGTGGCGTGGATCGGCGCCCTGCTCAACACGGGACGGCTGGAGGATAAGACCTGGTTCATCATCCTCCTCGTCCTCGGCCTGTTCAGCTTCGGGCTCATCGCGATGATCGCGTACCTGGTGGCCGGACCCGATGCGTATGAGCTGCCCCGACCGGGACAGCCGACGCGAGCCTAGTTCAGGCGATCCTCCCAGTCGGGCGGCACCCTGCCGGCCGGCCCGGGCACGGGCTGGTCGCGCGGGTGCGCGTCCGGCGGCGCGAGCTCCAGGCCCTCGGCATAGTCATCCGTCGAGTAGTCGTAGAACCAGTCCTCGTCCGGCTCGAAGCTGCGGACGATCGGGTGCTGGTGGTCGACCGCGTGATGGCTCGCGTGCTGCGACGGCGACGAGTCGCAGCAGCCGATGTGCCCGCAATGCGCGCAGCGGCGGAGGTGGTACCACCAGCCGTCCTCGGTGGCGAGGCACTCGGCGCAGCCGGTGCCGCTGGGCGGGGCGCCCGGATCGATGGGTGCGTACGTCGTCGGTGGATCAGCCATGCGTCGAGAGGATAGTCCTCGGGCGGGCGCTGACTGTCCGTGCCTCACGACATGTCGATCGGGCTCATGAGCTGGAAGTAGTTCCCGTCCGGGTCGGCGAAGGTCGCGATGAAGGAGTCGGCCGGGGCGCCGTCCATCGTGTAGGGCTCGGCGACCACGGTGGCGCCCGCGTCGCGCATGCGCGCGAAATCGCCCTTCACGTCGCTGCTCTCGATGTTCCAGAGCAAGCGGCCCGGCTCGCGATTCGAGCCGTGCACCTCGGAGTGCGCGCCGATGGTGACGAACCCGGAGCCGAGCTGCCAGCCGGCATAGCCGCTGTCGCGGAAGCCGGGCTCACCGAGAACCTTCGTGTAGTACTCGACCAGGCGCTCCGGGTTGTCGGAGCCGATGAGGATGCTGTTGAAGTTCACTGCTGACCGTCCTTTCAGGGGCTGCCATGGTAGGCCGATGCCGGCGCCCCGATGTCATCGGCTGAGCATTCGGTCGCGCAGCCAATGCGTTCGGCAGGGTGCCGGCGTCTGACGGGGTCGGATCGGGCACACTCGTGCCCTCGCCGCAGGAGGTTGCCCGATGGACTGGAAGCTGGAGCTCGTGGTGGTGCCGGTCAGCGACGTCGACCGCGCGAAAGCCTTCTACGCCGACCAGCTCGGCTTCAGCGTGGATGTCGACCACCGGCCGAACGAGTCCTTCCGGGTCGTGCAGCTCACCCCACCCGGTTCGGCGTGCTCGATCACGATCGGCACCGGCGTCTCGCAGGTCGTGCCGGGGACGTACCAGGGCCTCCATCTCATCGTGAACGACATCGAGGCCGCGCATGCGCAGCTCGTCGCGCGCGGCGTGGCCGTCAGCGAGCCGTTCCACTTCGGCACGGCGGGGCAGACGCCCGGCCTCCACCCGCAGCGCGGCGATTACGAGACCTTCCTCTCCTTCACCGACCCGGACGGCAACGGATGGGTGGTCCAGGAGGTCAAGCACCAGGATCCCTGACGCGCAGCTCACCGGAGGAGCCCCATGACCAGCTTCCCGACCGACGACACCGCCCTCACCCACATCCTGGTGGTGAGCGACCTCGCGCGCTCGCGCCGCTGGTACACCGATGTCCTCGGCGCGCAGCTCTACCGCGAGTACGGCGGCACCTCCGCCGTGCTCCAGTTCGGCGGCGCGTGGCTGCTGCTCGTCACGGGTGGTGAGCCGACCCCGGACAAGCCCGACGTCACGCTCGCGCCGCCGGCCGACCCGCGCCGCCTCGATCATCTGTTCACGATTCGGGTGGCGGACTGCGCCGCGACTCACGCCGAGCTGGAGCGGCGCGGCGCGACGTTTCTGGCGCCGCCGATGACGAGCGGCGCCGAGACGCGCGCCTTCTTCCGCGACCCGGATGGGCACCTCTACGAGATCAGCGAATACCGCGCCTGACGCTCGCGACGCCGATCCTC
This sequence comes from uncultured Chloroflexia bacterium, assembly GCA_963825905.1. GTDB lineage: Bacteria > Chloroflexota > Limnocylindria > QHBO01 > QHBO01 > JAICQM01. The sequence goes on from CAWGUL010000007.1 coordinate 610,072, forward strand.
AGGTAGGAGGATCGGGCCATATCAGGTCAGGGGTCGGCGCCCGTACGCTCCGCTCGATGACCGCCACCACCCAGGCCATCAGCCCGCCCTCGCCGCCGCGGTCGTACGCGACCTGCCGGTGATCGTCTCGTCCGTCCTCCAGCTCGGCCGCGCGATGGGCATGGCGACGATTGCCGAGGGCATCGAGCGCCCGGAGCAGCTCAGCCGGCTGCGGGCGCTCGGCGTCGGGTTCGGGCAGGGCTTCCTGCTCGCCAGGCCGATGGACGCCATCAGCGCCACCAGTCTCGTCGCCGACGGCGAGACACTGGACCGCCTCGTCTCCTGACCTGCGGACCGATAGCGGCGCCGCCGCGTGCCGTACCATCGGCCGCGTCATGACCTACGACTACCGCTCCGTCACCGCGGCGAGCGTCGCCGAAGAGACCGATGCCGCCCTGGCGACGGCCGAGCAGCACATCGCGCGGGCGGTGGCATCCGTCGCCGCCCCGTCCCTGGCCGACACCCTGGTACCGATCGAGCTCGCCAACGCGGCCGTCGGCACCGGCTACGGACGTGGTGCCTTCATGGCGCAGGTCGCGACCGACGCGGCGGTGCGCGACGCCGGCAGCGAGGCGGAGGAGCGGATCACGAAGTGGCGGGTGGGGCTCGCGTTCCGCGACGATCTCTACGCGGCGGTGCGGGCTCTCGCCGACTCCCCCGCCGGCGCGGCACTCGACGGCGAGGATCGCCGCCTGCTCGACTTCTGGCTGCGCGACTTCCGCCGCGCCGGACAGGAGCTGGGCGCCGCGCAGCGCCGCGAGCTCGAGGCGCTCCGCTCGCGGCTCGTCGAGCTCGAGGTGGCGTTCCAGCGGAACATCAGCGAGTTCTCCGACGGGATCGAGGTCACCCGGGAGGAGCTGGCCGGGATGCCGGACTCGTACGTCGAGCGGCTCCAGCCGGGCGAGCGGCCCGGCACGCTGCGCGTCAGCCTCGACTACCCGGAGTTCACCCCATTCCTCGAGCGCGGCTCCCGTCGCGACCTGCGCGAGACGCTGTTCCGCAAGAACTGGAACAAGGCGGTGGAGGCGAACCGGCCGCTGCTGACCGAGGCGCTCGCACTGCGCCGCAAGGTGGCGGCGCTCCTCGGGTACCCGACCTGGGCGCATATCGCGACCGAGGTACGGATGAGCGGCGACCCGGACCGTGTCGCGGAATTCTATGACGAGCTCATCCCGCCCATTCGCGCGGCCGCGGCGACGGAGACCGACAAGCTCGGCGGCATGATGGCCGCCGACGGGATCGAGGGGACGCTGCAGAGCTGGGACTGGCCGTACTACGACAGCGCCGAGCAGCTCGCCAGCTACGGGATCGACCAGAGCGAGATCGCCGAGTACCTGCCGCTCGAGCGGGTCTGGCAGGGCCTGTTCGAGATCACCGGCGAGGTGTTCGGGCTCGACTACCACGAGGTCGCCGACGCGCGGGCATGGCATCCGGACGTGAAGCTGTACGAGATCCGCGATCGGTCCAGCGGCGAGCGCCTGGCAAGCTTCTATGCCGATCTCTTCCCGCGCGAGGGAAAGTTCAGCCATGCGGCCGCCTTCCCGATCGTCCTCGGTCACCGGCGAGCCGACGGTGGCTACGAGCAGCCGGTGAACGCCATCGTGGCGAACTTCACGCCGCCGTCCGGCGACCGGCCGTCGCTCCTCCGCCACGGGCCGCGCGGCGAGGTGGAGACGCTGTTCCACGAGTTCGGCCACATCCTGCACATGAGCCTCACCCACGCCACGTACGCGCGCTTCAGCGGCGCCGACACGGAGTACGACTTCGTGGAGGCGCCATCCCAGATCATGGAGCACTGGGCGTGGCAGCCCGAGCTCATCCGTCGCATCTCCGGCCACTGGAAGACCGGCGAGCCGATCCCGGACGCGCTCGTCGAGGGACTCATCGGCGCGCGCTACATCAATGTCGGCACGCGCTACGCGCGGCAGGTCTTCTTCGGGACGCTCGACCTCGCGATCCACGGCGGCGGAGGACGTCGACGCGGTCGACGCGATGCGCGACGCGTACCGCGTCACCGCGCTCGACTACCCGGAGGACACGTTCTTCCTCGCCGGCTTCGGGCACGTGATGGGCGGCTACGACGCGGGCTACTACGGCTACCTGTGGGCGGAGGTGATCGGCGACGACATGTTCGGTCGCTTCCTCGACGAGGGGCTGTTGTCGCCCGAGGTCGGCCGCGACTACCGGCGCGAGATCCTGGAGCCCAACGGGACGCGTCCCGCCGACGCGATGGTCCGTGCATTCCTCGGCCGGGAGCCGTCGAATCGGGCGTTCCTCGAGATGCGGGGCATGCCAACCTCGTAGCGCGCGATGGGCCGCCGCGACCGCTCGGACGCGGACTGGTACCGTCCCCGCCGTGACCTCGCCGACGCCGCGCGCACTGATTGTCGCCACCGTCGCCTGCGTCGTGGCCGCCACCTGCTGGGCGGGCAACGCGATCATCGCCAGCGGCGCGTTCGCCCGTGGCGTGACGCCGGCCCAGCTCGCGTCCGCGCGCGTCGTCGTCGCATTCGTCCCGCTGTTTCTGTTCCTCGCCCTGGCGCGCCGCGACCTCCTGCGCCCGCCGCGCGCGGCGGTCCCGTGGCTCGTCGCGTTCGGGGCATGCCTCGTGGCGGTGAACTTCGCCTACTACGAGGCGATCAGCCGCGTGCCGGTCGGCGTGGCGATCTCGCTCCAGTACACCGCCCCGGTGATCATCGTCGCGGGCACCGCGCTCGTCGGGCGGGCGGCGACCTCCGCGGGCACCTGGATCGCGGCCATCCTGACCCTGGCCGGCGCCGTGCTCGTCTCCGGTGCCCTCACCGGCTCGGGCGGGCGCACCCTCGACCCGGCCGGGATCGTGGCGGGCATCGGCTCCGCGGTCTCGTACGGCGGCTACCTGCTGACTGCCGAGGCCGGCGGGCGGCGCGGCGCGCATCCCGCCCAAACGCTGCTCATCGGGTTCGCGGTGGCGATCGCGGCCTGGACCTTCCTCCTGCCGCTCTGGTCGTGGCCGGTCGCGCTGCTCGGCGATCCCGACGTAGCGTGGCGCGTCGTGGCGGTGGGCCTGGTGGGCACGCTGCTCCCCTTCGCGCTCACGGTGTCGGCGCTTCGCATCCTCTCCTCGGCGGTCGCCGGCATCGCGACCACGACCGAGCCTGTCCTGGCGGCCGCGCTGGCGTGGCTGTTCCTCCAGCAGGAGCTCACTGCCACCCAGCTCGTGGGCGGGGCGCTCGTCGTGGCGGGCGTCCTGCTCGCCCAGGTCTCGCGCCGTGACGCGGGCGCGGGGCAGGCGGCGCCGGTGGAGGCGACGCCCTAACCGGCCTCAGCGCTGGTCGAGGAAGGCGAGCGCCGCGCGGCTGAACTGCGCTGGATCCTCCATCGGCGGCAGGTGGGCGACGCCCGGCAGGATCTCCAGGCGCGCGCCGGTGATCTCCGCGGCCAGCATGCGGGCGATGTCGACGAAGTCGGGCTGGTCGAGCTCCCCGACCATGACGAGCGTCGGCGCCTGGATCTTGCCCAGTCCCGCCCGGCGGCTCGGGGTGAGCCAGCCGCCCTTGGCATCGTCGTTGTCGTAGTCGAGCGCGCGGCGCTGCATCTCGAAGGCGCGCCGGCGGAGCGCAGCCGGGACGGCGTCCTCGCCGCGGGTCGGGCCGTCGAGCCAGGTGCGGACGTTGACCCACGCCACCTCGTCGAGGTCGCCCGACTTCCAGGCCGCCTCCTCGAGGTCCCACTCGGACCGCATGGCGGCCGAATGCTCCCAGCCGTCGATTCCCGAGGCGAGCACGACGAGCCGATCGACGAGCTCCGGGTGGGCGATCGCCACGTCGAGCGCCACGTGGCCGCCCATCGAGACGCCGATGATCGAGGTGCGATCGACGTCGAGGGCCGCGAGCAGCGCGACGACATCGGCGCCGTAGACGAACTCACCGGACGGGAGCGGCGTGTCTCCGTACCCGCGCATGTCGAAGCGGATCACGCGGTGGCCCGCGGCGAAGGCCGGCAGCACGTCGTCCCACATCCTGCGATCGACGATGCCGGCGTGGATCAGGAGGAGCGCCGGGCCGCTGCCGGATTCGTCATAGGCGAGGTCGACCCCGTTGATGGGCAGCGTCGGCATCGGTCAGACGTAATCGGAGCAGGAGAGGAAGTAGCCGCAGCCGTGGCAGATGAGCTTGCATTTGCGCTCTTCCATCGTCGCGCCACAGTTCGCGCAGGTGCGCATCACCGCGCCAGGGTCGGGGCGCTCCCGCGCCGGCGGCGCCGGTCGGGCATCGGTCTGGCCCGTGGTCTGCATGCCGTCGAGCATAGACCGATGGAGGCTCAGCAGATGGACACGAAGCGCACACCGGACAGCGTCGAGCAGCTCGACGACGCCAAGCTCCCGAACCCGATCACCGACCCCAACGCCGAGCTCACCGAGCCCGGCGAGGGTTTCGAACCCGACGCGGATCGCTGGCCGAAGGATCCCGAGGCCGACGGTCCGCCGGCGCACATCAACCAGATGCCACGCTGAGGCGCCGCCGCAGCGCCTCGTGGAGCAGCCCATTCGTCGCCAGCGCGCTCGGGCCGGCGATCGACGGTGAGCCGTCGAAGGCGGTGAAGGTGCCACCCGCCTCCCGGACGAGGAACGCCGGCGCGGCGAGGTCCCACAGCGTCGGCCCAACCTCGAACATGGCCTCGGCCGACCCCTGCGCGACGAGGCAGTAGCCCCAGAAGTCGCCGAAACCGCGATCCCGCCACGCGTCGGCGGTGATCAAGGCGAGCGCGTCGGCGAGACCACCGCGATCCAGGCGCGCGAACGTCGAGTACACGAGCTGCGCCTCGCCCAGCTCGCGCACGGCGGAAACGTGGATCGCACGCTCGCCGGCGTGATCGCGCGTGGCGGCGCCCATGCCCAGTGCCGCGTGCCAGCGCTGGTGCAGCGCCGGGGCGCTGACGACCGACGCGATGAGCTCGCCGCCGCGCTCGACCGCGATGAGCGTCGCCCACACCGGGATGCCGCGGACGAAGTTGTGGGTGCCGTCGATGGGGTCGATGATCCAGCGCGTCTCGCCGTCGCCCGGCTCGGTGCCGAGCTCCTCGCCCAGCACCCCGTGGCGCGGGAACGCGGCTGCGATCCGGTCGCGCAGGATCTCCTCGACGCCCGTGTCGGCCTGGGTGACGAGCGTGCGGTCGTGCTTGGCGGTGATCGATCAGCTCGCCGCCGGCGAATGCCAGCGCAATCGGATCGGTCTCGTCGACGAGCCCCAGGGCGAAGCGACGCAGGGCGTCCGGGTCTCGGTCGGAGGGAGCGGGCACGTCCGCAGGATAGCGACGGGGCGCGGGCGCTAGCATGCGCCGACCGATGTCCGCCCTCCGCCGCCCGATCCCCGGTGAGTGGCTCATGACCGCCGCCGCGGTCCTGTGGGGCAGCGCCTACCCGGCGTCGCGCTTCGTGCTGGCCGAGCTGCCACCCTTCGCGACCACCGCATGGCGCGGCCTGCTGGCGCTGGTGGCGCTGGTGGTCGTGCTGCGGTGGCGCGGCCGCCTCGCGGACGGCCTCGCCCGGCCCGGGCAGCGTTGGCGTCTCCTCGTGCTTGCCCTGCTCGCCGGGCCGGCGTTCGTGATCGGGCAGAACGTCGGCGTGGAGCGCGCAGGGCCGAGCGTCACCTCGTTCGTCGCGGGCTCGTACCCGATCGTGGCGGTCCTCCTCGCCCCGCTCGTGCTGCCGGAGCGGCTCACGCTGCGAGTGGTCGTGGCACTCGTCGTCGCGCTTGGCGGCACGCTCCTGCTGGCGCGACCGGGTGGGGCGCACGTGGACGCGCTCGGGGTGGCCGCGGGGATCGGCGCATCGCTCGCCTTCGGCGCGTATCTCGTCCTCGCGCGGCGCTGGGGCGCCAGCCACGGCATCCAGCCGATGCAGATCGCGGTGACGAACATGACGGCGCTCGTGATCGTGGGTACCGCGCTCCAGCTCCTCGTGGACCCGGGCGCGCTGCCGGCGAGCCTCACCGGCGGCGCCTGGTTCTGGCTGGCGTGGATCGCCGTGCCGTGCGGCGCGGGTGCCCATCTCCTCGCCATGACCGCGGTGGGCCGGCTGCCGGCGGGGCGCTCCTCGCCGTTCCTGCTCGTCGCCCCGCTCACCGGCGCGCTCCTGTCCGCCGTCCTCGTGCAGGAGCGCCTCGACCCGCTGCAGCTGCTCGGCGGCGCGCTCATCGTGATGGCGATCGCGCTCGCGACGCTCCGGCCGGCGCGCGTCGCGCGTAGCATGCCGGCATGACCGATGAGGGGGCCACCGAGCTCGCCCGCCTGGCCGACGCCTACTGGGCGGGCAGCCTCGCCGCCGACCCGCTCATGGCAACGACGATCGGCGTGCGCGAGCATGACGCCGAGCTGCCGCTCGTGAGCGAAGCGCAGATGGCGGCCCGGGCCGAGGAGCTCCGTCGCCAACGCGCCGCCGTCGCGGCCATCGACCCCGCCTCGCTCGCTGCCGACGACGCGGTCACGCACGACGCGCTGATCGACGCGATCGACGGCGAGCTGGCCTTCGCCGTCGCCGATACCCGCTCCTTCACGGTCGACCCGATGAGCGGCCCCCAGGTCGCCATGCTGAGCATCCCCGACTACCACCTCGTGGCCACCGTCGCGCAGGCGCGCGACATGGGGGCGCGCTGGCGCGCCATCGGTCCGTGGGTCGACACCCTGCGCGAGCGGCAGGCGCACTCCATCCGGGAGGGGCGGCCGCCGGTGCGGATCCTCGTCGAGCGCGCGATCGACGAGCTCGACGCGCTCCTCGCCCAGGACGAGGCGGAGTGGCCGCTCCTCCAGCCCGCCCGGACGGAGCATCCCGGCTGGTCCGACGCGGAGACGCGGGCATTCGGCCACGACCTCGGCAGCGCCGTGACCGACGTGGTGCGGCCCGCCTTCGAGCGCTACCGGGCGTTCCTTGCCGACGAGGGGCTGCCCGCGGGCCGCGGCGATGCCGCGGTGGGGTTGGCGGCACTCGACGGCGGAGCGGAGATGTATCGGTCCCTCGCGCGAGCGCACACGACGACCGACCTGTCGCCGGAGGAGCTCCACGCGATGGGCCTGGCCGAGATCGAGCGGCTCGACGAGGAGCTGCGCGGGCTGGGTGGCACGCTGCTCGGGGCGCGCGACCTGCCCGATACGCTGCGCCGCCTGCGCTCGGACCCGGAGCTCCACTTCACGAGCGGCGAGGAGATCGTCGAGGTGGCGAGCTCCTGCCTGGCGCGGGCCAGTGCGGCCACCCCGGACTGGTTCCACCTGCTTCCCGACGCGCCGTGCGAGGTCGTGCCGATGGCGGCGCACGAGGAGGAGCACTCGACCATCGCGTACTACCGCGATCCCGCCACCGACGGCACGCGGCCGGGACAGTACTTCGTCAACCGCTCGCACCCGGAGACCCGGCCGCGCTACGAGGCGGAGGCGCTCGCCTTCCACGAGGCGGTCCCGGGCCACCACCTGCAGGTCGCGCTGGCCCAGGAGCGCACCGCGCTGCCCGCGTTCCGGCGCCACTCGCTGAGCACCGCCTACGTCGAGGGCTGGGGGCTCTACGCCGAGCGGCTCGCCGACGAGATGGGCCTCTACTCGGCCGACATCGACCGCATCGGGATCGCCAGCTTCGACGCGTGGCGGGCCTCGCGGCTCGTCGTCGACACCGGCATGCATGCCTTCGGCTGGCCGCGGAGCCGGGCGGTCGCCTTCATGACCGAGCACACCGCGCTCGGCGAGAACAACATCGCCAACGAGGTGGACCGATACATCAGCTGGCCCGGCCAGGCCCTCGCGTACAAGGTCGGGCAGCTGGAGCTCCTGCAGCTGCGGGAGGCGGCCCGGGCGCGCCAGGGCGCGCGCTTCGACATTCGGCGCTTCCACGATGCGGTGCTGGGACCGGCCCCGCTGCCGCTGGCGGTCCTGCGGCGGGTGGTCGAGCGCGAGCTGCCCTGATCGATGGCGGAGCGCGACGCGTACCGGGTCCTCCACGTCGATCCCGCCGCCGACCCGGACGTCATCGCCGCCGCCTACCGCGTGCTGGCGCGCAAGCTCCATCCGGACACCGGCGGCGACGACGCGCCCCTGATGGCGGAGCTCACCCGGGCGTACGCCATCCTGCGTGACCCCCAGCGGCGCCTCGCGTATGACCGCGAGCGGCGAGGCGCAACACCGACGGTGGGTGTGGCCCCCGTCCCGCGACGCCCGGACGGGGCCGCGCCGACCGGCTCGCAGCTCGATTTCGGGCGCTACGCGGGATGGACGCTGCCGGAGGTCGCGCTGCGCGATCCGGACTATCTCCGCTGGCTCAGCCGCCACGCCTCCGGCGCGCGCTTCCGGCTCGAGATCGCGCGGCTCCTCGGCGCGCCGGCGGTGACCGGCCGCAGGACCGGAGGCTAGCCGGTCGCGACCTCGCTGCGAAGCGCGAGCTGCGGCGGCTCCGGCTCGTCGGATGCCGGAAGGGAGTAGCTCCTGCGGCCGCGCTCGATGAGGCGCTCGAACAGCGCGACGTGGTTCTCCGCCATGCGGCGCGCGGTGAAGCGCTCCTTGAAGCGGGCGCGCACGGCGGCGCGATCGAACCGGTCGAGATGCTCGACCGCCTCCACCGCGTCCTCGAGCGACGAGACGTAGGCTCCGGTGATGCCGTCCTCGATCACCTCGGTCACCGACCCGGACGGCACCGCGATGATGGGCGTGCCGCACGCCATCGCCTCGATCATCACGAGGCCGAACGGCTCCGGCCAGTCGATCGGGAACAGGAGCGCGGCCGCGTGGCCGAGGAAGTCGGTCTTCGCGTCGTCCCCGATCTCGCCGATGAACTCGATCAGCGAATGGTCGAGGAGCGGCTCGATCTCGGCGGCGAAATACTCCTCGTCGGCAGGGTCGACCTTCGCGGCGAGGCGCAGCGGGATACCCACCTTCTTCGCGATCTCGATCGCGCGGTCGACGCCCTTCTCGGGTGAGATGCGTCCGAGGAACGCGAGGTAGCCGCCCGACCCGTCACCCAGCTCGTGGAGATCCTCCGGCAGGCCGTGGTGGATCGTCTGCACCCAGTTGGCATCCGGGATCGGGCTCCGCTGGTCGTCGCTGATGCTGATCAGCGGCGCATCGCCGAGGACGTCGAACAGGGGCTTGAGCTCCGGCAGGTCCAGCCGGCCATGCATCGTCGTGACGTGCGGGACGTCGAGGTGACGGGCGACGGGCAGGTGCATGTAGCCGGTGTGCCAGTGGATGACATCGAAATCGTGCGCCATCGCGGCGACGAGCTCGGTCTGGAGGATCTGCGGTGCCAGCGAGTCGATGATCGGCTCGCCCAGCCGCAACGCCTGCGGCCACGCCGCGAAGAGGCGCGCCGAGGTGGTCGAGTCGCCGCTCGCCACGAGCGTCACGTCATGACCCTGGCGAACGAGCTCCTCGGTGAGCCACGAGACGACGCGCTCCGTCCCACCGTACTGGTGCGGCGGCACACTCTCGGCGAGCGGCGCCACTTCTGCAATGCGCATCGAAGCCCCATTGTTTCATGGCGGCACCGTGGGCGCGCTCCGCGGGACGGGAGGGTGTCGGTGCCTGCCGGACCGATATGCATCGGTCGTGCCGGATCCGCCGGTCAGCCGGAGTTCAGCGCCTCCGCCCGGGCCCGCATCCGCGCCGCGTCCACGCGGTTCTCCTTGCGCTCGTGCTCGGCGACGGCGCGCTCGAAGCTTGCGACGGCCTCGCTGCGCCGGCCCGCGGCGAGGTGAACGTGCCCCGCCGCTTCGAACACCTCGCCCCGAAGCTCCAGGAAGTCGGTTGGTTCGACCATCTCGATCGCCTCGCCGGCGATTCGGTCAGCCTCATCGATCTCGCCACGGTCGGCGGCAATCATGGCCGCGACCGCGCGCCATTCGGCCTGGGTGGCGATGTCATGCTCGGCGCCGGTCTCGCGGGCGCGCCGGATTGACACCTCCGCCTCCGGAATCCGTCCGCGGCGGTACTGAACGAGCGCCCGCTCGGCCTGCAGCGTGGAGAGCACCCCAGTCTCGCCGAGCGCCTCCAGGATGCCGATCCCGCGGTCGTACTCGCGCTCCGCTGCCTCGAGGTCGCCGGCCAGCCGCTCGAGCACACCCCCGGCCAGCGCAATGCCACCGACGCGGACCATCACCCCGCGCTCGGTGAAGTACGCAAGCCCATCGCGATACTGACGGCGGGCCGTCTCGAAGTCACCGAGCATGGCGCGCAGCGGAGACGCGATGGGCAGCGGCGGGAAGATACCTGCCCAGTCCTCGGCGGTGGCCTCGAAGCGGCGGATGGCCTCGCCTGCCGGCACCGGCCCATAGCGGACCGCGTTCAGCAGGCCAACCTCGATCTCGCGAGCGAACGCCGGCAGATCAAGTCCCTCGAGGAGGCGGAGCGCGCCTTCCAGCTCGCGAATCTGCTCGGCCCAGAGGCAGCGCGACAGCAGGGTCTGGCCGCGCAGGACGCGCGCCATCGCTTCCACGCGCCGATCGCCGGCCGCGGAGGCTCGCCGCTCCACGTCGTCCGCCAGGTCCTTTATCGGCCGGTCGCTGGCGCTGGGGTCCATGAACTGCTCGAGGGCCAGCAGGTCGAGCCGGACCAGGTCCGCGGACAGGTCGTCACCGGCTGCATGCGAGGCATCCCGAATCTCCTCGAGGATGCGGACCGCGTCCGGGATCTTGCCGAGGTCGATCAGCGACTCCGCCACGTCGATGAGATGGAAGGTGCGACGGCGCGTGTCCGGGGTGAGACTGGCGGCGCGCGACAGGAGGCTTACCGCTGCGGTCAGGTCGCGTCGCACGAGCGCGCGCGAGCCACTGGCGGCGAGGTAGCGCTCGGCTCGCGCGGCCAGCGCATCGGTCCGTGCATCGGCCAGCCCGAGCTCGGACCGCGCGTCATGCGCCTGCTCGAGGTGGTAGGCGATGACCTCCTGGTACTCGTGGAGCCGATCCCCGGCGGTCTGCTCGAGCCAGTCCGCGAAGCGGGCGTGGAGGTCCGCGCGCTGCTCCTTCGGCAGCGAGCCATAGGCCGCATCACGGACGAGGATGTGACGGAATCGAAACGCCTCGTCGGGCCCGTCGCTCGACCGATCGGGCCGCACCAGCTCCTTGCGCACGAGCGTCATGAGGCGCGCGCCGAGGTCCGGTCGGCGCTCCGGCGGTGACAGCTCGGCGACGGCCGAGCGCTGGAACACCTTGCCGACGACCGACGCGCGCCCAACGAGGTCGCGCTCCGGCGGTTCGAGCCGATCGAGACGTGCCGCAACCAGCGCGGAGACCGTCGGCGGGACGCGGATCCCCTCAAGGCTGGCGTCGGCGACCCAGCCATCGGTGCCGCGGTGCAGCACGCCCTCGTCGATGAGCATCGCCACGAGCTCCTCCACGAAGAGCGGATTCCCCTCCGCCGTCGCGCCGAGACGATCCTGGAGCGCCCGCGCCAGCTCGAGGTCGCCGACGAGGTTCGTCACGAGCTCGACGGACTGCTCCCCCGATAGCGGCTCCAGCAGGATCGTGGTGGCGTTGAGCTTGCCGCCGCCCCAGTGCGGGACGAGGTCGAGCAGCTCCGGCCGGGCGATGGCGAGCAGGAGGATCGGCGCATCCCGCGACAGGTCGGCGACGTGCTCCACGAGCTCCAGGAGCGTCGGCTCGGCCCACTGGAGGTCGTCGATGACGACGACAAGCGGCTGGCGGCGCGCGATCGTCTCGAGGAGCCGGCGCACGCCCCAGAAGACCTCGTCGGTCGGCACGATGGCGTCGGACAGGCCGATGGCGGACGCCACGCGCTCCGCGATCGCGTCACCACCGTCCGCATCGGCGAGGTAGGCGGCCAGCTTGGCACGCGCCTCGTCCGGCGGGTCGAGCGGCGCGATCCGGGCCGCAGCCTGCGTCAGCTCGACGATTGGCCAGTAGGTGATCCCCTCGCCGTACGGCAGGCACCGCGCACGGAGGACCTGGCCCTGGCTGCGGACCTGGGAGAGGAACTCGTGGACGAGCCGCGATTTCCCCACCCCGGCAGGCCCGAGCAGCGTGAAGAGGAGACATCCCTGGTCGGTCACGGCTCGCTCGAACGCCTCGGCCATCAGACGCAGCTCGCGATCGCGGCCGACCAGCGGCGTGTCGTGCCGGCGTTCCCCGGCGCCGCTGGCACTCATGCTCACCAGGCGGTATGCGGGAACGGGCGCCGCCTTGCCCTTCAGCTCGAGGGGCGGGAGTGCCTCGGTCGTGACCGCGTCACGCACGAGCTGGTGCGTGGTGACGCCGAGCAGGACCTCACCCGGTTGGGCCGCCTGCTCCAGGCGCGCCGCGACGTTCACCGCATCCCCGGTGACAAGCGTCTGGCCACTGGCCGGATCGCCGGTGACGACCTCGCCGGTGTTGATGCCGATTCGCACGCTGATCGGCCGCCAACCGGTCGCGGCCAGCTCGGCGTTCAGTGCCGCGAGCGCATCGGTCAGGTCGTGCGCGGCACGCACGGCGCGCAGCGCGTCATCCTCATGCACGGTGGGGATGCCGAACACCGACATCACCGCGTCGCCGATGAACTTCTCGACCGTGCCACCGTGCCGCTCCAGCGCCAGCTTCATGACGTCGAAGTAGCGGCTCAGCATGTGCCGCGTCGACTCCGGATCGGTGGATTCGCCGCGGCCGGTGGAGTTCACGACATCGGCGAAGAGGATGGTTACCGTCTTGCGCTGCTCGGCCGCGGGGTGATCTGAACCGAGCGTCTGGCCACAGTTCAGGCAGAACTTCGCGCGCTCCGGGTTCTCTTCGCCACAGCGGCTGCATCGGGTCATACGGGCGCAAGTGTACGCATCGCCGGTACGGTCTCAACGGAGCGATGCAGATGGTGACCGCACGCACCCGCCGGCCCCGGTACGGAGGCGGCGCTCCGTACGCGATTCCGTACTTCCACCGATGCGCCACGCCCTCCCCACGGCGCATCCTCCGCTCGTGACCGACCCCGAGCCCGATTCGGGCAGCTCCTCCGCCATGGCCCAGCAGCTCGGCGGGGACATCAACCCCCAATCTACGGTCACCTCTCACGCCGCGTCGGACGCGGCCGCGCTCGTCCTGCGCGCCGAGGACGACGAGCGGGCGGCGAACGAGGTTCGCGACCGCGCCCAGCGCGAGCCGATTCGGCCGCTGCCCACACCGGAGGACCCTCGCCTCGTCGCTGCCCTCGAGGGCGAGGAGCTCTTCGCCATCCGCACGTCGGCGATCCTCAACGCCGGCCGCGGCGATGTGCCTGGATACGGGGGTACACTGTGCGTCACCTCGACCCGCCTGCTGCTCGTGGGACAGGTGACGATCGCGCTGCGACTCGCCGATCTCCAGGAGACCGCACTCGCCGGCGGACGGCTCCTGATCACGCTTCGCGATGGCGAGGGGGTGACACTCGACGTCGGCCAGCCCCGACTGCTTCGGGCGCAGATCGCCGCCGTGCGCGGCCGGGACCGATGACCACGCGACCCACCGACGACCGCTCCGCCCGCCCCGCTGCAGCTCCCGAGGTCGGGATCCAGCCGACGACGCCGCCCGACGTCGGGCTCCAGCCGCTGCCCGCCGCCACGGCGCGCGAATTCGAGCGCCTCGACGGCGCCGAGCGCCGCTACCAGGCCGCCCACACCGCGTGGACCGATGCGCTGCGCGCCTCGCGCACTGGCGGAGCCGCGGAGCTCGCTCGTCTCGGCATCGCGCAGCAGGCCTACGAGGAGGCGAAGGCGACCCTCGAGCGGATCACCGATGAGGCGGCCGATACCGACCGCCAGCTCGCCCGCCTCCGCGAGGATCGGCTCGCGAGCGAGCGGCGTGCCGCCGCGATCGCCGGCCAGGCCGATGCATGGAGCCGGGTGCGGGCCACGAAGCCGCCCCGTCGCGGCTTCGGCGGGCTCCTGGACCGTCTGACCGGCCGCCGCTAGGCCGGGCCGCGCCGGGCGCTGCCTCCTACTCGGTCCGGAAGCGGCGCGCAGCCTCCGCCCGGTTTCGAACCCCCAGTTTGCGCAGCACGGCGCTGACGTGGCTCTCGACCGTCCGGATCGAGATCGTGAGCGCGTCGGCGATCTCGCGGTCCGTCAGGCCGTCGTCCAGCAGCCTCAGGACCTCCCGCTCCCGCCCGCTCAGCGACTCCAGCCCGCTGTCGGTGCGGGCCGCGGTGGCCCCGCGGGCGAAATGCTCGATCGCCTGGGCGGCGAGCGCGCGCGGCATCGGCAGATCGCCGCGCCGGATGCCGCGCACGCTGCGGAGCAGCGCATCGCCGGCGAGGTCCTTGGTGAGATAGCCTGCTGCGCCGAAGCGGAGCGCATCGAGGAGGTTGTCGCGCGCCGTGGAGACGGTGAGCATGACGATCCGCGTCGCCGGCAGCCGGGGCGCCAGCTCACGAACCAACTCGACGCCGCTCATCCCGGGCAGGTCGATGTCGAGCAGGAGCACGTCGGGACGCAGCTCTGGCGCGATTCGCAGCGTCTCCTCAGCGGTCGCCGACTCGGCGACGATCTCGATGTCAGGCGTGGTGAGCGCCTGGCGCACCGCCGCGCGCACGAGGGCGTGGTCGTCGACGAGCATGACGCGCAGGCGACCCGCCTTCCCGGCATCGGTCATGGCCGGCCCACCTGCGACACGGGCACGCGCAGCGTCAGACGCGTCCCGTCGGCAGGCGCCGCGTCGACCGCCAGGCTGGCCCCGATGAGCTCCGCGCGCTGCCGCATCGACTCCATCCCGAAGCCGGGCAGGTCCGGCTCGGCCGGGTCGAAGCCGCGTCCGTTGTCCGCGACCACGACGCGGACCTCGTCGGGGCCGCCACTGATCCGGACTCGCACGACCGTGGCGTCGGCGTGCTTCCGCACGTTGTTCAGCGCTTCCTGCACGATGCGCAGCACCTCCGCCTGCCCCCGCGGCGTGAGCGCGCTGACCTCGCCGTCCCGCTCGAGGGCGGTCCGGATGCCGAACCGGTCGCCGAAGTCGTCGACGTAGCGCTGGAGCACGTCCGTCAGGGTGGCATCGTCGGACGCGGCGCGCATCGCCATCACCGCCTGCCGCGCCTCCGCGAGGGCGGCGTCGATGGCATCGGTCACCTCGCGGGCGAGCTGCGCCTGCTCATCGGTCAGGCTCGAGAGCTGGGCGAGGCGGCTCTGCTTGAGCTTCGCGTACCACAGGTCCTGCGACAGCCCGTCGTGGATCTCGCGCGCCAACCGTCCCCGCTCCTCGAGCGCGCCGCGCGTGGCGTCGACCTCGCGAAGCCGCAGCAGCTCGACGTTCGCGGTCCGGAGCGCGCGCACGTCGGCGCGCCGCTCGGCAGCCATGCCGAGCAGGAGGGCCACATAGAAGCCGATCCGCAGGAAGTCGGCGGTCGTGACGAGCGACGTATAGGCGCCGGGGTGGATGCCCGCGTGGAGCTGGCTGAAAGCGGCGAAGGCGAGGCCCGCCACGAGCCATGCGTCGGAGACGCGCCGCTCGGCGCGCCACAGCCGATAGCCGAGCAGGGCGGCCACGAGGAACGCGACCGCCAGCACGAGCTGCGCGAGGAGGAGCCCCGGGTTGTCCGATCCGGGCAGTGGCGCGGTGGGGTCGGCGGCCAGGCGGGCGAGCGCGTCGGGGCTGATGAGCTGCGGCAGCGAGCCCCGGATGGCAAGGCCGGTCGCCATGAGCGCGACGAACGCCGCCGCCGGCAGCACGAAGCGCAGCCAGCGCGACGTCAGCCCACCGCTCAGGCGCCGCGTGCCGGCGAGGCCGGCTGCGATGAGCAGGGCCGCGGCGATGGCGCGGGCCAGGCTGCCGCCGATGACCGGGAGCTGCCCCGGCGCCGCGAGCGATGAGCCCACCTCCGCTTCGGCGTCGAGGATACCCACGATCACGGTGAGGGCGTTGTAGGCCCCGAGCACCAGGAACGCCGCGGCCCGGAACAGCGAGCCCTGCTCCCCCACCTCGCGGACGCGGAGCCAGCTGATCCACGCCACCGACAGCGCGATCAGGGCCGACATCGTGGAGATCGCCATGTCGAGCCGGTCGTTGACGACCGCAGGGCGGACCGATGGCACCACCACCACGAGGACGGCGAAGACGACGAGCGCGGTCAGCAGGACGGCAAGCGCGATCTCCGTCGGCTCGCGCCGAGGCGCCGCCGGAACCCCCGCCTCGCTCATCGGCCGGCGTCGAGCTGGCGGCGAAGCTCCTCGTTCACGAGCCTGGCATCGGCGCGCCCGGCGGTTCGCTTCATGACCTGTCCGACCAGGAAGCCGTAGAGCTGCTGCTTGCCGGCCCGGTATTCCGCCACCTGGCTCGCGAACTCGCCCAGCACCGCGGCAACCTCGGCGCTGATCGCGCCGGCGTCGCTGACCTGCCCGAGTCCCTCGGCCTCGATCACCGCGGCCGGCGACTCACCGCTGTCGAACGTGCGCGCCAGGACCGCCTTCGCGTTCGTGGCCGACACGCTGCCGCCGTCGACGGCCGCGATGAGCTCGGCGAGGCCGGCCGGCGCGAGCGCCACGCGATCGGCCCGCAGCCCCTCGGCGGCATGCTGGTTCAGGAGCCGGCTGAACTCGCCACTCACCCAGTTCGCGGCCGCCTTGGGGCTCGCTCCGGCCGCGACGACCGCGTCGAAGTAATCGGCCAGGGCGAGGTCGGCGGTGAGGACCCCGGCGTCATACGCGGACAGGCCGAACGCCGCCTGGTACCGATCGCGCCGCGCCGCGGGCAGCTCCGGCAGCCGCGTCCGGATCTCCGCGACCCATGCCGCCGATGGTCGCAGCGGCGGCAGGTCCGGCTCCGGGAAGTAGCGATAGTCGTTCGCCTCTTCCTTGCTGCGCTGGATGATCGTGCGGCCCGCCGTCTCGTCCCAGCCTCGCGTCTCCTGGCGCAGCGGCTCCCCTCGCTCGAGCGCCTCCGCATGGCGTGCGACCTCGTACTCCATCGCGCGCTCGAGCGAGCGGAAGCTGTTGAGGTTCTTCACCTCGACCTTCGTGCCGAATCGATCGGTGCCCATCGGTCTGAGGCTCACGTTGCCCTCGATCCGCATCGAGCCCGCCTCCATGTCGGCCTGGCTGGCGCCGATATAGCGAAGGATGTCGCGCAACGTCTCGCCGTAGGCGCGGGCCTGCGCCGGCGAGCGCAGGTCTGGCTCGGTGACGATCTCCATGAGCGGGATGCCCGCGCGGTTGAAGTCGACGACGCTGTAGCCGCGCCCGGCATGGCTCATGCGCGCCGTGTCCTCCTCGAGGTGCGCCCGCGTGATCCCGATGCTGGCCGTGGCGCCCTCGCTGGCGACCGGGACCTCCAGGCGCCCGCCGGCGGTCAGCGGCAGCGCGTACTGGCTGATCTGGTAGCCCTTCGGCAGGTCAGGGTAGAAGTAGTTCTTGCGCTCGAACCGCACGGCATCGGTCTCGACGCGGCAGCCGAGCGCCAGCCCGGTGAGCATCACGAGCTCGACCGCCCGGCGATTGATGGTGGGAAGCGTGCCGGGCATGCCCATGCACACCGGGCAGACCCGCGTGTTCGGCTCGTCCGGCTCGCCGGGGCGCGCCGCCGTCGGGCAGGAGCAGAACATCTTCGACTCGGTGCGCAGCTGCGCGTGCACCTCGATCCCGATGATCGTCTCGTACTGCGTGCGGGCGGCGGGCGTCATGCGCGCCATTCTACGGGCCGCTCCCGGTGCGGGGCCGGCACCGCGCATGCCTCGCGGCCCTTCGGGATTCAGCCTCGGCGGCTATGCTGCGCCGCATGAAGATCGGTGAGTGGGACAACCTCGGTCGCGCGCGCGGCCTGCTCCAGCGCCAGCTCGGAGAGCTCGGCGCGGCCGAGTATGCGAGCCACGTCACGCTGAACGACGAGACCGGCCGGCTCCGCGTCTACATCGCCACCGACGTCGGCCTCATGGACTACGCCTACACTCCAGCCGGCGCGGACCCGGAGGGACCCTGGATGCTGCGCGGCCAGCTCTACCGCTGGCCGTCCGTGAAGGGCCTTCGCCTCCAGACCGATGCGCAGCTCGACGACGCCACCGGCGAGGTACGGGAGATCTGGCGCCTCGTGGCGGAGGATCCGAAGGTCGAGCTGTCGGTCACGAACGAGACGGCCGGCGAGCGACCGGTGGAGGCGATGCTCGCCTTCGCGCGAGCCTGCATCCAGCACGCGGTCTGATCGGCTGGGGCGCCGGCGTTCCGGCGCCCACCGCGGGTCAGTAGCCTGCACCACCCGCGGAATACGAGCCGGAGGCGGACGGGCTGGCAGCCATCGACGGGCTGACGCTCGCGCTCTGCGAGGCGCTGGCGGAGGCCGACGCCGACGCGGACCCGCTGCCGGCACCCGGCAGGCGCTGGCAGCCCGCCGCGAGGAGGCTGATGACGAGCAGGAGGCCGACGATGATGCGCTTCATGCTCCCTCCTACGGTGCGGGTTACTCCGGGATGACGACGCCGCTCAGGTCGTCCTTCGGCGGCGGGTACTGCGGGTCGAGGTCGCGGGCCGTCTCGGCGAGGATGCGGGCAACCGCGATGTCGCGGTACCACTTCTTGTTGGCCGGGATGACGAACCACGGCGCATCCTCGGTCGAGCAGCGCTCAAGCGCGTCGGCGTAGGCGCGCTGGTAGTCGTCCCACTGCTCGCGCACCTTCAGGTCGCCCATGCTGAACTTCCACTGCTTGTGCGGGTTGTCGAGCCGCTTCTGGAACCGCGCGCGCTGCTCGTCACGGCTGATGTGGAGGAAGAATTTGCGGATCACCGTGCCCGACGCGGTGAGCATGCGCTCCCAGTCGTTGATCTGCGCATAGCGCTTCGACCAGACCGCCTCCGGCGCCAGTCCGGCGACCCGGACGACGAGGACGTCCTCGTAATGGCTCCGGTTGAACACACCGATCCGCCCCTTCCCCGGCGCCCGGGCGTGGACGCGCCACAGGTAGTCGTGGGCGAGCTCCTCCTCGCTCGGCACGCCGAAGCCGCTCACCGAGGTGCCCTGCGGGTTGATGGCGGTGAACACGTTGCGGATCGTGCCGTCCTTGCCGCCGGCGTCCATCGCCTGCAGCACGACGAGCAGCGACTTGCTGCGCTCGGCCCAGAACCGCTCCTGGAACTTCTCGAGCTCGGCACGGAGGTCCTTGAGCTCGGCCTTCGCGGCGTCGCGGTCGCCGTCGAAGCCCGGCGTCCCATCCGGGTCGTGATCGGCGAGGTCGACCTTCGCATCGGGCCGAACGCGAAGCAGGTCGGAGAAGGTGGACATGGCTCAGGCTCCGTTGCGGGCGGTGAGGTAGATGGCCCCGAACGGGATGACGTAGCTCCCGTCGCGCTCGCGTGGCGAGACGGCGAGCATGTCGCGCGTCAGCGCCTCGTGCTGCTCCGGGGACCAGTCGACGGTGAGGTTCCCCCGTGGACCGATGCTGCGCCAGGTCCGGAAGGCCGCCTCGTCGGCGAGGCGGATCGTGAGCGACGCATCCTCCTCGACCTCGGGCTGCATCCAGCCGGCCGCGACCGCCTCGTCGATCAGCCGCTGCCGCGTCGGGTAGGGGTCCGCCACGCCCACCGCGTGGCGGGCGAAGACCTCGTGGTAGAGCGCCGCCGGCGTCACCTCGTCCGGGCCGGGGACCGAGAGCGAGAGGCGTCCGTGCGGGCGCGTGACGCGCCGCCACTCGGCGAGCGCGGCCACCCGGTCGGCAGCGAAGAGGAGGGCATGCGAGGCGAGGATGACGTCGAAGCTCCCCGCCGGGAAGGTGAGCTCGTTGAAGTCCATCTGGGCGAAGCTCGCGCCGTGGACACGCTGCCGCGCCAGCTCGAGCATGCCGGGCGCGCCGTCGATGCCCACCACGCTGCGCCCCTCGCCGAGGGCTACGGCGGCCGCCGTCCCGGTGCCGGTGCCGATGTCGAGCACGCGCTCGCCGGGTTGCAGCATCGCGAGCTCGACCACGTGACGCGCGACCGGCAGCAGGGTGCGCGCGATCGTCTGCTCGTACCCTGCAGCACCGCGGTCGAAGACCCGCGAGGAGGCGGGGACGCTCACCCGTCCACCTGGGGCGGCTGCTCGACGCCGAGGCCCTCACCGCGGCTCTGCGGTGCGACGAGCAGCTGGACCGGCTGGTCTCCACTCCACATCGCGGTCACGCCACGCTCGAGGAGGAGCCGCGCGCCGGCGCCGGCGAACGTGACCCCGTCGGCGGCGAGGGCGGCCATCCGGGCGAAGAGCATCGGACGCAGGTCGGAGGCGAGGAGGTCGGCCGGCAGCTGGCGCGCCCAACCGCCATCGCCGACGCGCTCCACCAGGCCGCGCGCGAGCGCGCTCACGCCGGCATCGTCGAGCTCGTAGGCGAGGTAGCGAATCGGCAGGCGCTGGCCGGAGGCGGGGTGGACGAACGACGCGACCAGGCCGAACGTCGCGAGCTCCATCAGGCGCGGTGACGGGCGACGAAGCGCTCGGTGCGGTCCATGGCCTCGACGATCTCGTCGTATGCGGTCGCGTAGCAGGCGCGCACGTGGCCCGCGCCGGAGGGGCCGAAGGCACGGCCCGGGACGACGGCGACGCGCTCCTCGGCGAGCAACTGCTGCGCGAAGTCCTCGTCATCGAGGCCGGTCGCATCGGTCACGTTGGGGAAGCAGTAGAAGGCTCCCTGCGGCTCGAAGCAGCGCAGGCCCATCTCGTTGAAACGGCGGGTCATGAGCTGCCGGCGGCGGTCGTACTCGTCATGCATCGCCTGCACCGCAGGTTCGCCGTTGCGCAGCGCCTCGATGGCGGCGAACTGTGCGGCGGTCGGGGCGCACATGATCCCGTACTGGTGGACCTTGGCGATGCCGGTCATGAGCTCCGCCGGGGCGGCGACGTAGCCGATCCGCCAGCCGGTCATCGCGTAGCTCTTGCTGAACCCACCGAGCAGCACGGTGCGCTCGCGCATGCCTGGCAGGCTGCTGAACGCGCTGTGGGTGTGGCCGCCGTAGACGAGGCGGTCGTAGATCTCGTCGCTGTAGACCAGCAGGTCATGCCGCTCCGCGACCTCGGCGATCGCCGCGAGCTCGTCGTGTGACAGTGCCGCGCCGGTCGGGTTGTTCGGATAGCCGAGGAAGATGCCCTTCGTGCGCGGCGTGACGGCCGCCTCGATCATCGCCGCCGTGACGCGGAAGTCGGTCGCATCGGTCGTGCTGACCGCGATCGGCCGGCCACCGGCGAGCTCGATGCACGGTGCGTACGCCACGAAGCAGGGCTCGTGGTAGATGACCTCGTCGCCGTCGTTCAGGGTCGCACGCAGGCTCGCGTCGACCGCCTCCGAGGCGCCCACCGTGATGATGAGCTCGGTCCGCGGGTCGTACTCCACGTCGTAGCGCCGCGCGAGGTCGGCCGAGATCATCTCGCGCAGCTCGATCATGCCGCCATTGGCGGTGTAGTGCGTCTCGCCGCGCTCGAGGCTGTCGATGGCGGCGCGCGTGATGTGCTCCGGGGTGTCGAAGTCCGGCTCGCCGATCGTGAGGCTGATGACGTCGGTCATCTCGGCCAGCATGTCGAAGAAGCGGCGGATGCCCGAGGGGGGCATGGCGCGCACGCGGTCGTTGAGGAAATCGGCGGTCGCGCGGCGGGTCGGGGGCGTCATGCTCATCGGCCGCAAGTGTACCCGCCGGTGGAACTGGTGGCGCCGGTCGTCAGGCTGGCGCCGCGGCTCCATTCGAGGCGGCAGCGGGGTCCTTCGACCGCGCGCCGGCGCGCAGGGCGAGGCGGAAGACCGGTGCCGGCACCGAGTCGTCGATGCGCACCGCCTCGACGGTGACGACGTGAAGCTGGCCGGCGATCTCGCGGTTGAGCCATTCGACGCTGGTGAGGTGCTCGTCGCGCGCCTGCGCGCAGACCCAGATCGCCGTCTTCGCGCCGCTCGCCACGAGCTGCCGCATCAGCACCCCGAACGTCTCGTCGGAGCTCGTGCCGAGCTCGACGACCACCCGGACCTGGCCGCCCGCCGGGTCGGTGGCGACGATCGTGCCGGGCGAGGCGGCTCCGGCCGCGGCTGGCGACAGCTTCACGCCGAGGAGGCTGCTCACCTCGTCGAGGTTCGTCCCGAGCCACGCCGCGAACTCGTCGGAGCGCCACAGCTCGACCGGGTCCGCGCGCCGGATGCGGCCGATGGGCATGCTGGCGTGCGCGGTCGGGGCGACGGGGTCTGCGCCGGCCGCCGGGGGCCCATGCGGCTGCGGCTCCATGGCGTCGGGCTCGACCGGCCAGGGGAGGTCGTGGCGAGTGTCTGGCGGGGCGTCTGAGGAGACCGACATCGGGCGTTCGCAACCTGGCGCATGTGAGGGCGGAGCTCCCCCGGCGCAGTGTCCGATGCCGGGCCGGACGCCGACAGCCGTACGATCGGTAAGCGCCGGTGGGCCGATTGGAAGGCGGGTCAGCCGTGCCAGGCCCGCTCACCCGCCTCGACCCGCAGCGCGAGCCGGTTTCGGGCGGGAGGCAGCGGGCAGGTGGCGTAAGGGCTGAAGACGCAGGGCGGGTTGTACGAGCGGTTGAAGTCGAGGAGCACGGTGCCGTCGGCCGCGGGCGACGGGGTGTAAAGGAAGCGACCGCCACCGTAGGTCTCAGTGCCGTTCGTGGCATCGCCGAAGATGAGCCACAGCTCGCCGGCGTCGCCGCCCTCCAGCGCGTCGAGCTCGTGCTCGGCCCCGTCGCGCGTGAAGCGGACGACCCCCGGCGTCGCCTCGTCGACGACGTCGCCCAGCACGTCGGGCACGCGGATCGTGCGCGGGGTCGTCGCCGGCTCGAACGTGGCACGCATGGCCCATGACGGCTCGACCGGCCAATGCGGAATGCCGTCGAATGAGCTGCTCGCCGGTGACGCGGTGTCCCAGGTGCGCACCGCGAATCGTTCGCGTCGCGGCCCGCGCCGGATGACGTTCATCTGGAAGCGCTCGACCTCGAGCAGCGTGGGCGGCACCTCGTCGCTGCTGTCGCTGTCCGCCACGATGCGCACCGCGTCCGCCGGGCGGCCGTCGTGACGGAGCTCCCCGCCCGGGCCGGACGTCGCGGTCGCCGACCCGCTGCGAAGCTCGATCGTGCCGGCGAAGCCGGGACCCCGGCTGAGGCGAACGGCGCTCGACGCATCGGTCCCGATGGGATTGTCACCCTCCGCGAGCCAGGCGAGGCCGGCGAGCGTCAGCCAGCTCCGTGGGCGCCGGAGCGCCGCGTAGCGCTGTGCGCGCCACGCCTCGACCGCTCCGACGAGCGCAACGTCAGCCACGGGCCGGCAGGAAGATGAGGGTCGGCGCGGTGCCGCGATCGATGCGGACGTACGTCGCCGGCCCGTCGCTCACCGCCGAACGGGCGACGCTGCGACCGGCCGCCGTCGTGCCGTCGAGGGCGACCGCGATCGGTCCCTCGCCGAAGCGCGCCAGGCAGGCCGCCGTGTAGCCCTCGGTCGACGGCTCGGCAAGGAGCAGGGCGCTGCGGCCGACCGCGAGCCGCCAGACGTGGGCGCCCAGCTGCTCGTCAAGACCCGCGTCGTGCCAGCGGCCGGGAAGCGCCGAAGCGAGGCTCGCCGCCGCCCGCTCCGCGTCGACCGCAGCGAGGACGAGGGCGCGCGGCGCCTCGCTCCAGTCATCGATCGGGCGCGGGAAGAGTCCGGCGAGGGCGGGATCTTCGGGCACGTCGAGGAGCTGTGCGGGTGCGCCCCGCAGGCCCCACCACAGGAGCCGTGGCTCGGCGCTGATCTCAGCCGACAGCCATTGCGGGAAGAGCTGTGCGCCGCCCTCGCGCAGGATGCGCGCGAGCACTCCCTGGTCCGGGACGCCGATGTGAACGCGGCTGATCTCCGCCATGCGGAGAGTCTATCGGTCAGGGGCCCGCCGCGAGACCGCACCGCCCTGCGGCGTGAACGCGTCGCGTGGCACACGAAGATGGGAGTGGCTGGTCGCTCGGATGACCAGCCACTCCCCGCCAGCCGGGTGCCTGCTGGCGTGCTACCGGTCGACGCCCTCCAGCGGGCCAGCCCCGCCGGTCGCGCCGCCACTCGTGTCGCTCGCCGCGCCCGCCTCGGTCCCCTGGACCGCGCGGAGGTTCGCCGCGGGGCTGCCGTCTCCACCGGCTGGCGCGCCCGCCTCGGTCCCCTGGACCGCGCGGAGGTTCGCCGCCGCGCTGCCACCGGCCGCGGTGGCCGCGGAGATGGCGGCACCGGCCGGGGCTCCCGCCTCGGTGCCCTGGACCGCGCGGAGGTTCGCCGCTGCGCTGCCGCCGGCCGCGGCACCACCGAGGGCCGCTGCGTCGGCGCCCTCGAGGAAGCCGCTGCGCGCCGGCTTGCCGGTCGCCGCGTCGATCCCCGACTGCGCGGCCGCGGCTGCCGTTCCGGCACCTGCGGCACTCGTGATGTCGACCCCCTCCATGAAGCCGTGGCCCGCCGGTCGTTCGAAGACCTGCGCCGAGCCGGGATGCGGAAGCGCCTGCGCCGTCGGCAGGTTCGAGACCGCGATGGCGCCCACCGACCCGAGCACCACGGCCCCGGTCAGCAGTCCGGCTGCCATGAGCCGCTTGCGGAACTTCTCCGCCTCGTCGACGGTCGGGAAGTGCACGCTGATCGCGTGACCCTCGGTGTCGTCGTCATCGAGGTTGACGCGGAGCCAGACCGACCGCTGGGTCGCGCTGAAGGCGTGGCCCTCGACATCGGCCTCGTCGGGTGGCGAGATGCGAACCGAGACCTTCTGGTCGTCGGCGCTCGCCAGGCGCGCACGGAAGCGCTCCTCGACCGACGGGTCGGGGAACGCCATGGGGATGACCTGGCGCAGGTCACCGATGCTGAGGGAAATGCCCTCGTCGTGTTCGGACATGTGCCGACCTCCTGTATGAGACGGGCCAGACCCCTGCGTCGGTCGGCGTCGTCCCGCCCATCATCGAAATGCGCTGCGATGGCGGGTATCGGTGCCCGGACGGCCGGGGTGTCAATCAGGCGACAGGCGCGTCGGCAAGCCGCGGCGGTCGCAGCTCGGCGAATCCTGCCCGTCGCGCGTAGGCGTCGGCGACGCGGAGCACCGTCGCCTCGTCGAATGCGCGGCCGATCACCTGCAGCCCGACCGGCTTCCCGTCGGACAGGCCGCACGGGACCGAGATGCCGGGCAGGCCGGCGATGTTCACCGGCAGCGTGCAGGCATCGTTGAGGTACATGAGCAACGGGTCGTCGGTCTTCGCCCCGATCGGGAACGCGACGCTCGGCGAGGTGGGTGCGATGAGGGCGTCCACATCGGCCAGGACGCGGTCGAACTCGGCCTTGATGAGCGTGCGCACCTGCTGCGCCTTCACGTAGTAGGCATCGTAGTAGCCGGCCGACAGCGCGTACGTGCCGAGCATGATCCGTCGCTTCACCTCCGCCCCGAAGCCGTCGCCGCGGGAGCGGAGGTAGTTGCCGAGCAGGTCGTCGTCGCCGGCGCTGTAGCCGTAGCGCACCCCGTCGAAGCGGGCGAGGTTCGCGCTCGCCTCGGCCGGGGCGATGATGTAGTACGTCGCCAGTCCCTTGTCCGTCGACGGCAGCGACACCTCGACGATCTTCGCCCCGGCATCGCGCAGCACGTCGACAGCGGTCCGCACCGCCGCCTCGACACCGGGCTCCATGCCCGGGACGAAGTACTCGCGCGGCACGCCGAGGCGCAGCCCCTTCACGTCGCCGGTGAGCGCGGCCGCGTAGTCCGGGACGGGCAGGTCCACGCTGGTGGCGTCGCGCGGATCGTGGCCGGCGAGGACGCCGAGCACGAGCGCGCAGTCGGCAACGCTGCGGGTGAGCGGGCCGCACTGGTCGAGGCTCGAGGCGAACGCGATCATCCCGTAGCGGCTCACCCGGCCGTAGGTGGGCTTCAGACCGATGACGCCGGACAGGCTCGCCGGCTGCCGGATGCTGCCGCCGGTATCGGTCCCGGTCGCGAGGAACGCCTGGCCGGCCGCCACCGCGGCCGCCGAGCCGCCGGAGCTGCCACCCGGCACCGTCGCGACATCCCACGGGTTGCGGACCGGACCGTAGGCGCTGTTCTCGTTGCTCGAGCCCATCGCGAACTCGTCGCAGTTCGTCTTGCCGAGCAGGATGCCGCCGGCGCCGTCGAGCCGGCGCTGGGCGTCGGAAGCGTAGGGTGACCGATAGCCGGCCAGGATCTTCGAGCCGGCCGTGGTCGGCAAGCCACCGGGCAGCGGCGTGCCGTCGTCCGCGAGGGCGCGGGTCACGAAGATGTCCTTCAGCGCGTACGGGATGCCGAGCAGCGGGCGTTCCTCCCCGGCCGCCAGGACGCGGTCGGCCGCGTCGGCCGCCGCGAGGGCCGCCTCGCCCTCGACGGCGAGGAACGTGTTCAGACGCGGGCCGTCACGCTCGATGCGGGCCAGGCACGCCTCGGTGAGCTCTCGGCTGCTCAGCGCGCGGCGGCGGAGGTCTGCCGCGACGTCGCTGATCGTGCGATCGGCGAGCTCCATCAGCGGCCCTCCTCGAGCACCGTCGGCACGCGAAGGAAGGCGCCGTCACGGAGCGGCGCGTTGGCGAGCGTCGCCTCCCGGTCCATTGGGGCCGCCGCCACGTCGTCGCGCATGACGTTCTCGAGCGCGATCACGCTCGCCGTCGGGCCGACCTGCGAGGTGTCGACGTCGCGCAGCTGCTCGATCGTCGCGAGGATGTGCGAGAGCTGCTCCCGCATGCGGTCGATCTCCGCATCGGTCAGCCCCAGGCGGGCCAGGGCGGCCACATGCTCGACGGTCTCGCGGCTGATCATCGGCCGATGGTAGCGTGCCGCTGCATGGCGACGCGTGCGCTGCCGATTCGCGGCGGCAGGATGGAGATCTTCACGATCCCGGGTGGACCGGGCGTGCCGCTGCTCGTGCTCGGCGGGGTGGAGACCGGCCTGCGGCCGGTGCGGGGCACGGAGAACGTGCTGACGCGCCGTTGGGAGGGCCGTGCGGCGGCGCGGACGGTCCATGTCGTGGGGCGGCCGATCCCGGACGACCCCGCCGATGCGGACCGCCTCCTCCATCCACGGGTCAGCGCCGATGCGCTCGCGTCCGTGCTGCGCGCCGAGGGCATCGGACCGGCGGCGATCGAGGCGGAATCCGGCGGCGGCCGGATCAGCCTGTGGCTCACCGTCGACCAGCCGGACCTCGTGACCCGGCTCGTGCTGGCGGCCGTGGCCTCCGAGACGCCGTCGGCATCGCCGATGGCGTCTCGCCTCGGCTCGTGGATCGAGATGGCGGAGGGCGGTCGCTGGGGCGAGTTCTTCGAACGCATGGCGCAGGTCATGCGGCCGGCCGACGGCGAGGGTCGCGCGGAGGCCTTCGAGACGGCCGCGCGATTCCAGCCCCGGCCCGCCACGCCCGAGCGCTTCCTCGGGGAGCTGCGCACGACGCTCGACCCCTCGTCGTTCGTGACTGACCGGCTGGGCGAGATCGACGTGCCGGTGCTCGTGCTCGCCGGCGCACGGGACCAGGTGGTGCCGCTCGAGCGCACGCGCCAGGTGGCGGAGCGCATCCCCGGCGCGCGGCTCAAGGTCGATGAGGCGTGCGGCCACACGGTTCGCTCCTCGTTCCGTGGCTACGACGCGGTCGTCGAGGCATTCCTGGCGGAGGGTGACGCCGCGTGAGCGACTGGCAGCCGCCGGCGATCGGCGCCCGAGCGACCTGGACCCGCACCTTCACGGCGGATGACGTCGAGGCGTACGCGCGGATCAGCGGCGACCGCAATCCCCTCCATTTCGACGCCGCCTTCGCGGCTCGCACGACGTTCGGCCGACTCGTCGTCCACGGTGGGCTCACCGCGGGCCTCTTCAACGCCCTCGTCGCCGAGCGGCTTCCCGGGCCGGGGAGCGTCTTCCTCCACCAGGAGTGGGATTACCCCGCGCCGGTCTTCGTCGGCGACACGGTGACCGCCGAGGCCGAGGTGATCGAGGCGCGGGCCGACAAGCCGATCACCCGCCTGCGCTGCGTCGCACGGCGCTCGGACGGCACCGAGGTGCTGCGCGGGGAGTGCCTGGTGTTCACCATCCTGCCGCGATGAGCATGGACGGGGCGGCGACCGGTGAGCCGGCGGGACGCTGGGGCGTCCTCGCTGCCATGTCGGCCGCCATGCTGCTGGTGCTCGGCACGTGGTTCAGCGGCACGGCGGTCGCGCCGTCGCTCGTCGCCGCGTGGCGGCTCGATGCGTTCGGCGTGGCGATGCTCACCGTCGCCGTGCAGCTCGGCTTCGCGGCCGGCGCGCTCGGCCTGGCGGCGGCGGGCGTACCCGACGTCGTGCCCGCGCGGTGGCTGATGGCCGGTGGCGCGGTCGTCGCGGCGCTCGCCACGGCCGGGTTTGCCCTGCTTCCCGGCAGCCTCGCCGCCGCGCTGCCGTTCCGCTTTCTCACCGGGGCGGGCATCGCTGCCGTCTACCCCGTCGGCATGAAGGTGCTGGCCGGCTGGTTCCGCCGCGAACGCGGGCTTGCGGTGGGGACGCTGATCGGGGCGATCACCGTCGGCTCGGCGCTCCCCCACCTCATTCGCGCGGCGGGAGACGCGATCGCCTGGCCGTGGCAGGGCGTCGTGCTCGCCGGTGCCGCCGGCGCGGCAATCGGGGCGGCCATCGTCGTGCTCGCGATTCGCGAGGGGCCGTTCAGCGTGGCGGCGCCGCGGTTCAGCCCGTCCGTCGCCGTTGCCGCGCTGCGCGAGCCATCGGTCCGGCTGGCGAACCTCGGGTATCTCGGCCACATGTGGGAGCTCTACGCGATGTGGAGCTGGATCCCCGTCTTCCTGGCCGCATCGCTGGCGGCGAGTGGCGTGACCGACGCCGGCGTTGCGAGCCTTGTGGCCTTCGCCGTCGTCGCGGTCGGCGGGATCGGCTGCATCGTAGCCGGCGCGCTCGCGGACCGATGGGGCCGCACCACGCTCACGATGCTCGCCCTCGCCGGCTCGGGGACCTCCGCCATCGTGACGGGACTGCTATTCGGTGCGGCGCCCGCCCTCCTCGTGGCCGTGGCCCTGGCCTGGGGCCTGACGGTGGTCGCCGATTCCGCGCAGTTCTCGACCGCCATCAGCGAGCTGGCGCCGGCTGGCACCTCCGGCTCCGCGCTGACGGTGCAGACCGCCGCCGGGTTCCTGCTGACCGCGGTCACGGTCAGCGGCGTCAGCCTGCTCGGGCCGGGCGACGCGAACGGCTGGCGCCTCGCCTTCGCCCTGCTGTCGCTCGGTCCGGCGGTCGGGATCTGGGCGATGTGGCGGCTCCGCCAGCGGCCGGATGCGACGAAGATGGCCGGCGGCAGACGCTAGCCGGCGGCGCCGCCGAGCAGCTGGCGGAATCCGGCCTCGTCGAGCACGGTGATGCCGAGCGACTCCGCCTTCGCGAGCTTCGAGCCTGCCTTGTCGCCGGCGACGAGGTAGTCGGTCTTCGCGCTGACCGACCCGGCCGGATGTCCGCCGGCGGCACGAATGGCCGCCTCCGCCTCTTCGCGGCTGAAGCCGGGCAGGGTGCCGGTCACGACGAGCGTCTTGCCGCTCAGCGGACCGTCGGCCCGCGCAACCGATGCGCCGGGCGCCGGGGCGTCGGCGACCACTCCGGCGGCGACGAGCCGATCGAGCGCGTCCCGCGTGTGCTCGTCGGCGAAGAAGCGGGCGATACCCTCGGCCACGACGCGGCCGATGCCGAACACCTCGGTCAGCTCATCGGCGGATGCGTCGTGAAGCCGTCCGGCGACCCGCGCAGTCCATGCTTCCTCCGACTCGCCCTCCTCCCGCGGGGTCTCGGCGGTGAGCCAGGTGGCGAGGTCGACGGCGGTCTGCTCCCCGACATGCCGGATTCCCAGGCCGTTGAGGATGCGGGCCAGCGGCCGCCGCCGTGCCGCGCCGATCGCGGCGAGGAGGTTCTCCGCGCTCTTGCGCCCCAGGCGCTCGAGGCCCTCGAGGGTTGCCAGGTCGAGCCGGAAGATGTCGGCCGGCTCCCGCACGAGCTCACGCTCGGCGAGCTGGAGCATGATCTTGTAGCCGAGGCCGTCGATGTCGACTCCACCACGGCCGGCGAAATGGAGGAGTCCGCCGATCCGCTGCGCCGGGCAGAACGGGTTCGGGCAGCGCGTGACGACCTCCCCCTCCTCGCGCAGCGCCGCCGTGCCGCAGACGGGGCACGCCGCCGGCATCTCCCAGACGACCTCGCTGCCGTCGCGCGCATCCGCGACCGCCGAGACGACCTCCGGGATCACGTCGCCGGCGCGCTGGAGCACCACGGTGTCGCCGATGCGCAGGTCCTTGCGCCTGATCTCGTCGATGTTGTGAAGCGTGGCGTTGCGGACCGTGGTGCCGCCGACGAAGACCGGGGTCACGTGCGCGACCGGGGTCATCGCGCCGGTGCGCCCCACGTAGACCTCGATCTCCTCGAGCTTCGTCGTGACCTGCTGCGCCGGAAATTTGTACGCCGTCGCCCAGCGTGGCGCGCGCGCCACGAAGCCGAGGGTGGCCTGGTCGGCGAGGCTGTCGACCTTGATGACGATCCCATCGGTCTCGTAGTCGAGCTCGCGACGGGCGTCCGCCCACTCGGCGACGTAGGTGATGACCGCATCGATGCCGGCCACGCGGCGCACGTTCGGGTTGACGGGGAACCCCAGCCGCCGCAGCAGCTCGAGCGACTCGGAGTGGCTCGCCAGTCCATGCGCGCCGACGAGCTGGTAGGTCCAGAGCGACATCCGGCGGCTCGCGGTCACGGCCGGGTCCTTCTGGCGCACGGTGCCGGCCGCCGTGTTGCGGGCGTTCGCGTACAGCGGTTTGCCCTCGCGCTCCAGCTGCTCGTTGAGCGCGGCGAATGCGCCGCGCGGCATGTAGACCTCGCCGCGGACCTCGAACCGCTCCCCCGGCGGGTCGCCGTGAAGGCGCAACGGGATGGCGCGCACGGTGCGCAGGTTCGGCGTCACGTCCTCGCCGGTCGCCCCGTCGCCGCGCGTCGCGCCGCGCACGAAGGTCCGTCCCTCGTACAGCAGCGAGATGGCGAGGCCGTCGATCTTCAGCTCGCACACGTAGTCCACCGGCGGGTCGTCGTCGCCGCGCCCGAGCCCGCGCCGCACGCGCGCGTCGAAGTCGCGCAGCTCATCCGCGCTGAACACGTTGCCAAGGCTGAGCATCGGGACGTCGTGGCGGACCGATGCGAACAGCGTCGACGGCGCGGCGCCGACGCGTTGCGTCGGCGAGTCCGGCGTCACCAGCTCGGGGTTCGCCGCCTCGATGTCGTAGAGCTCGCGCAGCATGCGGTCGTACTCCGCGTCCTCCATCGTCGGCGCGTCGAGCACGTGGTACCGGTGGTTCGCCTCGTCGAGGATCGCTCGCACCTCGGCAGCCCGCGCCGCCGGATCGGTGACGCTCATGCGGCGCGAGGGCGGGAAACGGGCTGGGCCGACCGCGTCGCAACGCGCATCACGCCTCGGCCTCGTCGGGATCCTCGTCGGCCTCGTCATCCTCATCCGGCTCGTCGGTGCCCGTGAACCACGCGCGGACGTCGATGGCGTGCTCGCGGTAGTGCTCCGGTCCGTCCTCGCGCAGCACCTGCTCCAGCGTCTCGCGGTAGCCGGTCGTGTCGAGCAGCCAGCCGTCATCCGCGGTCGCCAGCCGCTCGACGAGCGCGCCGTACGCCGCCTCCTCGCGCAGCCGCACCGTCGCCAGCTCGGTGTCGGCCGCCACCCGCGCGACGGTGGCGTTCACCGCGTCGACGTCGTAGTCGGGGTCGTCGCTGCCGAACTCGTGGAGCAGGCCCTGCTCGGCGCGGTGGACCGCCTCTGCGGCATGCCCCGTCCAGTAGCCGAGGTGCGCGATGAGCTCCTTCGCGCTCCACTCACCGACCAGGCCCGGTGCGCTGAGCAGCGCGGGGTCCATGTCGTCGAGGGCGGCGAAGAACGCGTCGCGCTCTACGCGCAGCTCGTCGAGGATCGCCTGCATCGAGCTCAGCCGCAGCTCGCCGTTCACGAGGCGCGCTCCAGCCCGGCGTAAGCCGCGATCAGGTACTTCCGCCCGTGCTCCTCGAAGTCCACCGTCACCTCCTCGTCCCCCTTCACGATCTCGCTGGCGACCACCAGGCCGATGCCGTAACGCCGGTGCTGCACCCGGTCCCCGGTCTGCCAGCGCGGGCCGGCTGCCGCCTCCTCCGCCGGCGTCGCGCGGCGCAGGAACGTGCCGCTGCCGAGGTCGAGGTCCGGGCCGGGCCGGTAGCCGCTCGAGGCGACCTTCTCGCGCGCCGCATCGAGCGAGGCGCCTACCGGCGGCGCGCTCATGTCGGGCAGGTTCACCGGGCGCAGCGGCTCGTTCACGTGGCGCGTCGGGGAGCGGTAGCCGCCCGGCAGCCATCCCTCGGCATCGGTGCCGCGCGGGCTCCATCGGTCATTCGTGCGCCCGCCACGCCGGAACGGGGTGCCGGTCCGCTCCGCCTTCAGCAGGTCCTCCGGCAGCTCGGCCAGGAAGCGTGACGGCTCGGCCGGCGCGCCGACGCCGAACGTGGACCGATGGTGGGCGTGCACGAGGTAGAGCTGGTCCTTGGCGCGCGTCATCCCCACGTACGCCAGGCGGCGCTCTTCCTCGAGCTCGCGCTCGTCCTCGAGGGCGCGCTGGTGCGGCAGCATCCCCTCCTCCATCCCGACGATGAAGACGACCGGGAACTCGAGGCCCTTGGCGGCATGAAGGGTGATGAGGGTCACCCGGTC
Source organism: uncultured Chloroflexia bacterium (assembly GCA_963825905.1). Taxonomy (GTDB): domain Bacteria; phylum Chloroflexota; class Limnocylindria; order QHBO01; family QHBO01; genus JAICQM01. The sequence goes on from CAWGUL010000007.1 coordinate 642,683, forward strand.
GGGGCGGTCCTCGAGCGTGTCCTGGTCGCTGACGAGGGCCACCTCCTCCAGAAAGCGGGCGAGCCCTTCCGGCGGCGCGATCTCGTCGTACTCGGCGGCGTGGTTCCGCAGCTCGAGCACGTTCGTCCAGCGCTCGTCCCCCTCGTCGGTGCCGTCCTGGATCGACTCCCGCAGGCCCGACAGCTCGGTGGCGAGGTCGAAGAGGCGTCCCGGCGGCTCGGTCTGCGCCGCCGCGATGAGCGGCACCACCGCCTCCGCGAACGCGGCCAGGCTGGCACGTGCGCGGGGCGCGAGGTTCGGGTTCTCCCCCGCCTCGGTGACCGCGGTCCAGAGGGCGACGCCGCGGCCGTCGGCCCAGGCGCGCAGCTCTTCCAGCGTCTTGCTGCCGATCCCGCGGGCCGGGACGTTGATGATCCGCTCCAGCGCGACCCGGTCGCCCGGGTTGCGCGCCAGCCGGACGTAGGCGAGCGCGTCCTTCACCTCGCGCCGCTCGTAGAAGCGGGTGCCGCCCACGAGCTGGTACGGGATGCCGAAGCGCATGAACGACTCCTCGAGCACGCGCGACTGGGCATTGATGCGGTACGCGACGGCCACCTCGCCGTAGCGCCGCGCCCCGTCGTCGTCGTCGGCGCGGCTGGTGAGGAGCCGGCTCATCGAGGTGCGGCCGCCGCCGCCGACGAGCTTCTCGACCTGCCGCGCGACGAACTCCGCCTCCTCGTACTCGTTGTAGGCGTCGAACAGCGTGATCGCGGCGCCCGCCCCGCGATCGGTCCACAGCTTCTTGTCCTTGCGGCCGGCGTTGCGGCTGACGACCGCGTGGGCCGCGTCGAGGATCGTCTGCGTCGAGCGGTAGTTCTGCTCGAGCTTCACGACCTTCGCGTCCGGGTAGTCGGTCTCGAAGTCGAGGATGTTCCGCATGTCGGCGCCGCGCCACGAGTAGATGCTCTGGTCGTCGTCGCCGACCACGGCGAGGTTGTGGTGCTTCGCCGCGAGGTGGCGGCAGATGAGGTACTGGGCGCGGTTCGTATCCTGGTACTCGTCGACCATGATCTGCTGCCAGCGCTGCTGGTAGCGGGTCAGCACCTCGGGATGCTGCTCGAACAGCTCCACCACTCGCATGAGCAGATCGTCGAAGTCGACCGCCTCGTCATCGGCCAGCTGCTTCTGGTAGCCCTCGTAGACCGATGCCGCCGTCTCCTCGTAGTAGTTCGCCGCCTGCTTGCGCGCCGCCGCGGGATCGGCGAGCTCGTCCTTGCGCTGCCCGATGAAGGCGAGCATCCCGGTGGGGCTGAAGCGCTTCTCGTCGAGGTCGAGGCGCCGGATCACCGCCTTCGCGACCGCGACCTGGTCGGCGCGGTCGTAGATCGAGAAGCTGCGCGGCAGCCCGACCACCTCGCCGTCGCGACGCAGGATGCGCGCGCAGATGGCGTGGAACGTGCCGATCGTCGCCTCGCGCGCGGCCTCCTCGCCGATGAGCCCGGCGATCCGCTCGCGCATCTCGTTGGCCGCCTTGTTCGTGAACGTGACGGCCACGATCTGCCACGGCTTGTAGCTCGTGGCCACGAGGTACGCGACCCGATGGGCGAGGACGCGGGTCTTGCCGCTGCCCGCCCCGGCCAGGATCAGGAGCGGCCCGGTGAGGTGTGCGACGGCCTCCCGCTGCGGCTCGTTCAGGCGCGCGAGGATCGCGGCCGCATCGAGCGCGGGGCGTGGCGGGCGCGCCGGGGCGTCGGGCGCTGGGGCCGGGGACATGGCCCGATTCTACCCGTCGCGGACCCGGGTCTCACCGCTCGGCGCCGGCGCGCGCCGTGGGTCAGGGGGTGCCGATCAGCGCGCGCAGGCGCAGCTCCGCCGCGGGAGCGACCACGGCCGTCCCGCCCAGCACCACGAGCTGCGGCGGGGCAAGGCGGAGCACCTGGGCGCCAGTCGCCAACGGGACGCTGGTCGAGCCCACGAGCAGCAGCGGACGGGCGTCGCGACCCGCCACCGCCCCGCCGGCCAGGGCGTCGGCGAAGCTGCGGCCGGAGGCCACGTACGCGCGCGGCGTCACCCTGCCCCAGAACCAGCGCGCGACCGCCGCCCCGGTGGCATAGCGGTCGGCGCCGGCGAGGCGCGTCACCGGCCCGCTGGTGAACTGCGCCAGCTGGCTCGCGACCGCGGGGCTCACCACGCCCGTCCCGCCCAGGACGTAGATGCGCTGCGGTGCCAGCCGCTGCAGCTCGGCCGCGGTCGCGGCCGGGATGGAGCCGGGCCGGACGAGGAGCAGCGGCGAGTCGGCCATGGCGGCCGGCGGCGTGCCTGCCAATGCATCGGCGAAGTCGGTGCCGGTGGCGATGAAGGCCGCCGCCACGCCAGGGCCCGTACCATCGCTTGCTGACCGCGACCGCGCTCGCGTAGCGGTCGGCGCCCGCGATGCGCGTCGCCGTCCCGCTGCCGGCGAACGCGCCGAGCTGCAGCCGCACCGCCTCCGACACGGCGCTCGTCCCTCCCAGCACAAAGATGTCCTGCGGCGCGAGCCGGGTGAGCTCGGTCGCGGTGGCAGCCGGGACCTGGTCCGGCCGGACCAGCAGGACCGGCGCGCCGAGGTGCCCGGCGGCGGCACTGCCGGCCAGGGCATCGGGGAAGTCGAGCCCGGTCGCGACGATCGCGGTGCTGGCGCCGGACGGGAAGGACGCGGCGCTGAGCGCGGCCGCCGTCGCGTAGCGGTCGGCGCCGGCGATCCGCGTGGTCGTCGGCTGCGTGGCGGAGATGCGGATGACCTGGTCGCCGCTGCCGTTCGAGGTGGTGACGTAGAGCTGGCCGCCGGGGCCGTACGCCATCGCCCGCAGCCGGCCCCAGGTGCCATCGAAGTGGATCGTCGGGCCGGTGAAGGTCGTGCCGGCGGCGTCGACCCCGAAGCGGCGAACGTCGCTCTCCTTGAGCGTGCTGACGAACAGGTTGCCGTCGAAGTCGCCCCACTGCGAGCCGGTCGCGAACGCTGCGCCGGAGGTGGCCAGCGTGGCGCCGCCCGACGCCCACATCGGCTCCCGGTACGCGCTCGCCGGCCCGCAGCCGGCCAGCGCCAGGTACGGCGTGCCGAAGCCGGTGTAGCACGGCCAGCCGTAGTTGCCGCCGGCGACGATAAGGTTGACCTCGTCGTTCACGTCGGGACCGTGCTCGGCGGCGTAGACCTGGTCGGTGCCGGGCCGGAGGGCGATCCCCTGCGGGTTGCGGTGCCCCATCGAGTACACGGCGTTGCGGACGCCGGCGATGACCGGATTGTCGGCGGGGATCGTGCCGTCGCGATTGATGCGCAGCACCTTCCCGTTCAGGCTCGCCCGGTTCTGCGCGTTCGCCGCGTTGGCCGCGTCGCCGATCGAGACCCACAGGCGGCCGAATCGGTCCATCTCGACCGCGCAGCCGTTGTGGGTGGTGTTGGCGGCCGCGCCGGTGAGAAGCACGGTGGGCGCCGACCAGGTCGCCAGGCTCGGGCTGAGCGTGTAGCGCAGGACCTGGTTCTTCCAGCCGCCACTGCCGGTGTAATCCCGCGAGGCACAGACGTAGACCTGCCGGTTGGTGGCGAAGTCGATGTCGACCGCGATCCCCATCAGGCCGGACTCGCCTTCGGCGCGGACCGATGGGACGGTGATCGTCTGGACGAGCGACGCTCCCGCGGCGGGCGTGCTGTAGATGCGGATGCGTCCGGCGCGCTCGGTCACGAGCATCCGCCCGTCCGGCAGGAAGGCCACGTCCCATGGGATCGAGAGCGACGAGGCGACCACCGTGGTGGCGAGGGTCGGCGACGCGGCAGCCACACGACCGGCGGCTCCGGGGAGCGCCCCCAGCGCGATCGCGATCGAGAAGGCGGTGGCGAGCGTGCGTCGGAGTCGCATGGGATCACCTCACGGGCGGGCAGTGGTCCGGCTGAGTCTAGGGAGGCAACGCCGGCGCCGCATGACCCGTTGGTGCGCCGGCGGCCCTGACATCGGTTCGGCGTGCGGTACGGTGCGCCGCATGCACCCGTTCCGGTTCGGGATCACCGCCTCGCGTGCGACTGACGGTGCCGCCTGGCTGTCGCTCGCGCGCCGCGCCGAGGCGCTCGGCTACGCCACCCTGGTCATGCCCGACCACCTGACGCCCCAGCTCGCGCCGATGCCCGCCCTGGCGGCCGCGGCATCGGTCACCAGCACGCTGCGGCTCGGCACGTTCGTCCTTGCCAACGACTACCGCCATCCGCTCGTCATGGCGCGCGAGGCGGCGACGCTCGCCCTCCTGTCCGGCAGCCGCTTCGAGCTCGGCCTCGGCGCGGGCTGGAAGCAGGACGACTACCGGCAGCTCGGCATGCCCTACGACCCGCCGTCAGAGCGGATCGACCGATTGGCGGAGACGCTCACCATCACGCGCCGCCTGTTCGCCGGCGAGTCGGTCACCCATCTCGGCCCCCATTACCCGCTGCGCGACGCAAGCCTCGGGCCGCCGGCCACGGTCAGGCCGCGGATCCTGGTCGGCGGCGGCGGCCCACGCATGCTGCGGCTGGCGGCGCGTGAGGCGGACACGGTCGGCATGCTCGCCCAGTTCAGCCGCACGGGCCGCCCGATGCTCTGGCAGGGCACCGAGGCGGCGACGCGCGCCAAGGTCGCCGTCGTGCGCGAGGCCGCCGGCGCGCGGTTCGAGCAGCTCGAGCTGAACGTGCTGGTCGTGGACTGCGGCCTCGTCGGCGGGGAGCGGCCGATCGGACGGTCGGCGTTGGCGCTGGTGAAGTCGATCGGTCGCGCGGCGGTCGGCGGCTCGCCGTACGTGCTGTTCGGCACGCTGGCCCAGCTGCGCGATCAGCTGCTGGCAAGGCGCGAGCGGCTCGGGATCAGCTACTACGTGTGGTCGGCGCGCCACGTCGAGGCGATGGCGCCGCTCGTCGCTGCGCTCGCCGGCCGCTGACCTTTAGTCGCGCACGTACACCGGCTGGACGGTCACGGCGCCGCCCGGAAGGTCGAGCGACGGCCACTCCGCGGCGATGGCGAGCGCCTCGTCCAAGTCGGCGACGTCGAGGACGATGAAGCCGCCGAGGATCTCCTTGGTCTCGACGAACGGGCCGTCGGTCACCGTCACCCGGCCGGCGCGGCGACGGACGGTGCGCGCCGCGCGCGAGCCGCCGAGCTCCTCCCCGCTCACGATGTGGGCGCGGTGCTTCTGGAACCACGCCATGTGGCGCGCGACATCGGCTTCGATCTCGGCCGGCGGCAGCTGCTCGTAGGTCGCGGCGAGCTCGGGGTCGGGATAGGTGAACATCACGCAGCGCATCGGTGCTCCTCGGGTGGGGCGGCGGCGCGTCGATCACGCCGCTCGCACCCTACGACGCCTGCGATGGCGCCCATTCGACAAAACGACGAAGGCCCGGCACAGAGCCGGGCCTTCGGATCGCCGGCAGGGTCAGGCCGCCGGCTGTGCCGCGTGCTGGTGTCGCCGCCACATGACGAATGCGGTCACCTCGGTGACCACGGCAATGCCCGCCAGGGCCCAGCGAATGACGCGCCAGTTCATCCGAACCTCCAGCTGGTTGGTCGCTCTGCGGCCAGCCTCCGGCGCGCCGCGCCTCCGAGAAAGGGCCGAAGGATATCGGTCGCGCAGGTCGGAGGGCCCGATCGGACGACGCCGCGCCCGCGTAGTCTTGGACCATGACCCGCTCCGATCGATGGCGAGCACTCTTGCGGCGGCTGCGGATCGGCGGCGAGGCCCGCTGGATCCCCGATCCCGACGAGCGCGAGGCGCACCGCGTCACCGTGCGCCGCCGGCTGACGCGCGTCACGGCGACGCACCCCGCCGCAGACCCCGAGGACACGAGGACGCCCGGCGAGCCGTGAGCGGCCCCAGGCGGAGCGAGACTTGACGAGGGCCCCGGCCGAAGCCGGGGCCCTCGTGATCGGTCCGTGAGAGCCGGCGGACTAGTAGTCCATGCCTCCGCCCATGCCGGGCATCGCCGCCTTCTCCTTCTCGGGGATGTCGGTGACGATCGTCTCGGTCGTGAGCAGGAGGCTCGCCACTGAGCTCGCGTTCTCGAGCGCGGAGCGGGTCACCTTGGCCGGATCGATGATCCCGGTCGCGAACAGGTCGGCGTACTCGCCCTTGGCCGCGTCATAGCCGCTGCCGGGGGGAAGCTTGCGAACCGCCTCGACGACGACGGAACCCTCCATCCCCGCGTTGACCGCGATCTGGCGGAGTGGCTCCTCCAGGGCGCGACGCAGGATGTTGACGCCGATGGCCTCGTCACCGAGGACCTCGAGCTTGTCGAGCGCCGGGGTGGCGTGGATGAGGACCGAGCCGCCACCGGCGACCATGCCCTCCTCGACACCGGCACGCGCCGCGGACAGGGCGTCCTCGATGCGGTGCTTCTTCTCCTTGAGCTCGACCTCGGTGGCCGCGCCGACCTTGAGGACGGCGACCCCACCGGACAGCTTGGCGAGCCGCTCCTGGAGCTTCTCGCGGTCGAAGTCGCTGGTGGTGTCCTCGATCTGGAGCTTGATCTGCCCGATGCGGGCCTTGATCGCGCTCTCGGAGCCCTTGCCCTCGACGATCGTGGTGGTGTCCTTGGTGGCGGTCACGCGACGCGCCTCACCGAGATCCTCGAGCTGGACGCTGTCGAGCTTGCGGCCGACCTCCTCGGAGATCACCCGCGCGCCGGTCAGGGTCGCGATGTCCTCGAGCATCGCCTTGCGGCGATCCCCGAAGCCGGGGGCCTTGACGGCGAGCACGTTGATGGTGCCGCGCATCTTGTTCACCACGAGCGTCGGCAGCGCCTCGCCGTCCACGTCCTCGGCGATGATGAGGAGCGGGCGGCCGGTTGAGACGACCTTCTCGAGCGTCGGCAGGATGTCCGCCACCGCGCTGATCTTCTTGTCGGTGACGAGCACGTACGGCTGGTCGAGCGACGCTTCCATCTTGCCGCCGTCGGCGGAGGTCACGAAGTAGGCGGACAGGTAGCCGCGGTCGAGCTGCATGCCCTCCACGTACTCCTTGTCGAGCTTGAGGCCCTGGCTCTCCTCGACCGTCACGACGCCGTCCTTGCCGACCTTCTCCATCACTTCCGCGATGAGGTTGCCGATCTCGGTGTCGCGCGCGCTGATGGCGGCGATGTGGGCGATGTCGTCCTTGGTCTCGACCGGCTTCGAGAGGTTCTTGATCTCGGCCACGATGGCCTCGACGCCCTTCTCGATGCCACGCTTGATGCCCATCGGGCTGGCGCCAGAGGTGACGTTCTTCAGACCCTCGGTGATGATGGCCTGCGCGAGCACGATGCTCGTGGTGGTGCCGTCACCGGCGATGTCGTTCGTCTTGGCCGCGACTTCCTCGAGGAGCTGCGCGCCCATGTTCTCGAACGGATCCTCGATCTCGATGTCGCGTGCGATGGTGACGCCGTCGTTCGTGATCGTCGGCGACCCGAACTTCTTGTCGAGGACGGCGTAGCGGCCGCGCGGGCCGAGCGTGACCTTGACGGCTTCCGCCATCTTGTCGACGCCCCGCTTCAGCGCGCGTCGCGCCTCCTCGTTGAACAGGAGCTGCTTCGGCACGGTAGTGGTGTTCCTCCTTGGTGCGCCGCCGGGTTGCGGCGGCTGATGCGTTCGAATGGGAGCGGGCGCGGAGGCCTACTCGATGACCGCCAGGACGTCCTTCTGGGAGAGGATCAGCAGCTCCTCGTCGTCCAGCTTGAACTCGGTGCCGGCGTACTTCTGGAAGAGAATCTTCTGCCCGACGGCGACGTCCATCGCCTCGCGCGAGCCGTCATCGAGAGTGCGGCCGGGGCCGGCGGCGACGACGGTGCCCTCCTGCGGCCGCTCCTTGGCGGTATCCGGGAGGACGATGCCGCTCTTCGTCATCTCCTCGCGGGCTGTGGGCTTGACGACGAGGCGATCCCCGAGGGGCTTGAGCTGCGTCGCGGTTGCGCTGACCGAGGTGGTCATAGGGTGGTGCGTGCCTCCTTGAACGGACGAACGAACGACTGGTAAATGCCCGTATGGACCCTTCATCTGGGGGTGCTGAAGGCCTGGCCGATGCGACCCGGGGACTTCTGGCACTCGACCGATGAGAGTGCCAAGCGATCGTAGCGTGGCACGCGCCGCGGTGTCAACCGATCCTGCGCAGGACATGACCGCGCCCCGGCTCGGCGAGGAGCCGGGGCGCGGGGTCGCGCGGAGGACTCAGGGCTACATGAGCCCCAGGTGCTGCAGCAACGCGCTCGGGTTCGGCACGTTGTTCACGGTGTTGTTCGTGCCGCCGCCAGGGTTGAGCACGAAGAAATAGACGAGGAGCGCGATCACGACGATGGCGACCAGGATACCGACGATAAATCCGTAGCCTGAGCCGTCGGAGGTGCCGTTGCCACCCGGCGTGTTGACGTTGACCTGTCCCACTCGGGTCTCCTTCTTCCATATGCATGCCACCGGGATGCCGGTGGCTCCCGGCGCTCCGTTGCAACCGGCGTGCCAGCCTAGGACCCCTCCCTCGCCGAGCGAGCGAGCAGCCGCCCCAGGTTGACCGATGCCGCTGCGGCGATCGCCTCCGGCGTGGTGCCGCGCAGCCGTGCCAGCTCGGCGGCGACGCGCAGCACCGTCGTCGGCTCGTTCCGCGTTCCCGCCCCGCCCGGCCCGAGGTACGGCGCATCGGTCTCGACGAGCAGCGCCTCGTCGGGCAGCGCGGTCGCGGCCGCGCGCGGCCCGCGCGAGGACGAGAACGCGACGGGCAGGGCGAAGCTGATGAGGAAGCCGGCGGCGTGGAGCTCGAGCGCCATCGCCGCGCCGCCACTGAAGCAATGGAGCACGCCGCGCAGCTGGCCGGCAGGGAAGCTCGCGGCCCATCCCCCGAGCCCCTCGCTGATGGCGTCGTGCGCGTCGCGGTCGTGGACGAGGACCGGCAGCTCGCGCTGGCGCGCGAGGTCGAGCATCCGCTCCAGCATCGCGTGCTGCACGTCCGGCGGGCTGTGCACGCGGTGCGCGTCGAGGCCGATCTCGCCGATCGCCACCACCGCCGGGTCGGCGGCGAGCTCCTCCACCCGGCGCACGTCGGACTCCGCTGCGGCGGCCGCCCAATTCGGATGGATGCCCACCGCCGGCACGAGGAGCCGGGGGTGGCGGGAGGCGAGCTCGAGCGCCGCCTCGGACGATGCGGCATCCCAGCCGGGGACGACGATCCGGGCCAGGCCGGCGCCGTCCGCCCGCTCGAGGACGGCTTCGAGATCGGTCTCGAACGCCGTGTCCTGGAGATGGCAGTGCGAGTCGACGATGCCGGGCAGGCGCACCGGCGTGCGGCGGCGGCTCAGGGAGCGGGGACCTCGTCGGGCAGGTCGACGCGCGGGAAGATCGGCTGCGGGGCACGTGTGCGTCGCGGCCCCGGCTCGCCGTCCCAGGCGAGCAGGCGTGCCAGGCCCGGCCCGCCCGCGCCGCGCTCGTCATAGCCGACCGTCACGCCGAGCTGGGCGTGGATCTCGCGCGCCGAGCCGGGCGTGAACGGCGCCATGAGATGGCCGAGCAGGCGGCACGCCTCGCCCATGGTGGCGAGCACCTGCCCGACCCGCACCGCATCCCCCGCCTTGTGGAGCGACCACGGCGCCTGCGATTCGGCATAGCCGTTCGTGGCGCGGGTGAGCTCCATCACCGCCGCCAGCGCCTGCTCGAACGCGAGCCGCTCCATCGCGGCGTGGTAGGCCGCGACGGCTCCCTCCGCGGTCGCGCGCAGCTCGTCGTCACCGGTCAGGCGAGTCCCGAGGGCAGGCACCTCGCCGCCGAGATAGCGGCCGCTCATGCTCACCGTGCGGTTCACGAGGTTGCCGAGGTCGTGGGCGAGGTCGGCGTTATAGCGCCGCACGAGGCCGTCCTCGGTCATGTCGCCGCCACGCTCGAACGGGATCTCGCGCAGGACGAGGTAGCGCGTGCCGTCGACCCCGAACTGCGCTACCGCGTCGTCGGGGTCGATGACGTTGCCGCGCGTCTTGCTCATCTTCTCGCCGCGCAGGGTCATGAACCCGTGGGCGAACACCCGGTGCGGCAGCGCGATGCCCGCGCTCAGGAGCATCGCCGGCCAGTAGAGGCAGTGGAAGCGGGTGATGTTCATGCCGATGACATGCACGTCGGCCGGCCACCAGCGGTCGAACGATGCGGGATCGTCCGGGAAGCCTGCCCCGGTGAGGTAGTTCGTGAGCGCGTCGAACCAGACGTAGATCCGATGCTGCGGGTCGTCCGGGAACGGGATGCCCCAGGTCGTGCCGGCGCGGCTGATGCTGAAGTCGCGCAGCCCCTCCCGCAGCCAGGCGAGCACCTCGTTGCGGTAGTGCTCGGGCTCGCAGAACGACGGGTGGTCGCGGTAGAGCGCCTCGAGCCGCTCCTGGTAGGCGGACAGGCGGAAGAAGTAGTTCTCCTCCTCCAGCCACTGGAGCTCGAGCGTCGGATGGTCCGGGCATCGCCCGTCGACGAGCTGCGCATCGGTCTTGAACTCATTGTCACCGATGCAGTACCAGCCGGAGTAGGTGCCCTTGTAGATGTCACCCGACGCGATCGCGCGCCGTACCATCTCGAGCGAGGCGCGGACATGGTCGTCGTCGGTCGTGCGAATGAAGCGATCGAAGCTGATCCCGAAGCGGTCGAACGTTGCCTGCCAGGTCGCGGCCCAGCCGTCGACCATCGGCTTCGGCTCGGCGTCGAGCTCGCGCGCGAGCCGCTCGACCTGGGCCGAGTGCTCGTCCATCCCGGTCAGGAGGCGCGTGTCGTCGCCGAGGAGGCGGTGATAGCGGGCCAGCGCATCCGCCCCGAACGCCTCGTACAGGGAGTGGAGGGGCGGCGCCGGGCTCGGGTAGAAGATCGCGGTGGTCAGGTAGAACGAGCGCGGCGCCGCCATCGGTCAGTGGGCCCGTCCCTTCGGCCAGTACAGCTCCTTGCGCACCTGCTCGGGCGCGAAGCCGCGCCCAGCCGCGATCTCCTCGACGGCGCTGACCATGTCGGGATTGCCGCACAGGTAGATGGTGCTGTTCTCCGCGGTGAGCTCGTTCGCGTCGAGGTGGGCGTCGAGCACCGCCTCGGCGCGGCCGGTGAGTCCCTGCCACGTCCGTGCCTCGCCCGGGCGCGAGATCGTGGCCGCGTAGTGGAGCGGAAAGCCGCCGTCGGCCGCGTGGGCCGCGAGGTCGGTGAGCTCCGCCCGCCAGGCGAGGTCGTGCTCGTAGCTCACCCCGTGGAGCATCCAGATGTCGCGCTGCTGCCCCCGCCCGCGGAGCGTCGCGATCATGCTCATGAACGGCGCCAGGCCGGTGCCGGTGGCGACGAAGAGGCAGCGACGGCCATCATCCTGGAGCAGGAACTTGCCCTTCGGGCCCCTGATGTTGATGGCATCGCCGATGCTCCGCTCCCAGAGGAGCGGCGTGAATGCGCCGCCGTGGACGAGGCGAATGAAGAACTCGTACTCGCTCGTGTCATCCGCCGAGGAACTGATCGACATCGGGCGCTGCACGAGCTTGGCCTCCCCCATCAGCCCGAGGGTGGCGTACTGGCCGGCCTCGAAGGCGAACGGCTCGTCGAGCGCCTCGACGCCGACGATGGCGAGGCCCTCGGCGATCTCCTCCCAGCGGCTGATGCGGCCGTTGTACGGGTAGTCGGTGGCCATGGCGTGGCGTCGGCCCTCGGTGCGGCTGCGGGGCGCCAGTGTATAGCGGCCCGTGCACCGCGATCCCGGCAGGCGCTGCGCGCAGAACCCTTGCCGGGGAGCGGCTCGGTGGCCGATCATCGTGGCTCACACCACCGAGGAGACGACCATGCCTGACAAGGGACCCGGTTCCAAGGGCGGCGGCAAGAAGCCCAAGGGCGGCGCAAAGCCCGGCGACAAGAAGAAGAAGTAACACTCCGGTAGACCCGCGGCGTGTCCCGGCTCGACGAGGCGCCGTACGTCCACGCCGATGACCGCGCCACGTGGCGTGCGTGGCTCGAGGCTCACCACGCCACCGAGGCCGGCGCCTGGCTGGTGACCTGGAAGCCGCGGACGGGCCGCGGGACACTCGACTACGAGGCGGCCGTGGAGGAGGCACTCTGCTTCGGCTGGGTCGACAGCACAGGGAGCAGCCTGGATGACGACCGCGGGCGGCAGTACTTCGCGCCCCGGAAGGCCCGCAGCCCATGGGCGGCGACGAACAAGGCCCGGGTCGAGCGGCTGATCGCCGAGGGCCGCATGCGGCCCGCCGGGCTGGCCGCGATCGAGCGCGCGAAGACGAATGGCTCGTGGGAGGTGCTCGACGGGCCGGAGCGCCTTGAGGTGCCTGCCGACCTGGCGGCGGCGCTCGATGCCATCCCAACGGCCAGCGGCAACTTCGCGGCCTTTCCTCCGTCGGCCCGCAAGATGATGCTGGCCTGGGTGGCGCAGGCGCTGCGGCCGGAGACCCGTGCCCGCCGCGTGGCCGAGATCGCGAGCGCGGCGGCCCGCAACGAGCGGGCGCGCGGGTAGGGGGGCGGCCCGGCGCGGAGGGGGGTGCGCGCCGGACCGCTGCGATCACATCGCGATGAGCGCCTCCTGCGGTGCGTCGGCGTGGCCGTTCGTGGCCGGACCCGGCAGGTCATCGGCCTCGGCGACGGCGGACTGCACCTCCTTGGCGTACTCCTTCTTGCCGCGCCCGGAGAGCATCTCGAGCGAGGCGATGACGACCTCCGTCTTCCAGTGGCGCATTCCGGCCTCGTCGTCCCACTGCCGCGTCTGGAGGCGGCCCTCGATGTCGACCAGCTGTCCCTTCGACAGGAACTGTCCGCACACCTCGGCGAGGCGGTCCCAGGCGACGACGTTGTGGTACTCCGTCCGCTCCCCCGCCCCGCCGCCGCGGAACTCGTTCGTGGCGATGGTGAAGTTGGCGACCGGTTTTCCGGATGGCAGCGAACGCAGCTCCGGGTCGCGGGTCAGGCGGCCCACGAGCATCACCCTGTTCATGGTCGGTGTTCGACCTCCTCTGACGACGCCTCGAACCGGGCGAGCTCGGCGGCGTGTTTCAGCAGGGACGGTAGCGGAGCGCGGTTATCGGTCCGTTAGCGACGCCTTAGCGATCCGGCCGGCAGGCCTCAGCGGCCCTCGTACCAGCGCAGGACGCGCATCGCACGGAGCGTGATCCACCGACTCGGCTCGCCCTCCAGCTCGCCGGTGCCGACGTCGAGCTGATCGTCGTGCGGGTGCTCGAGCAGCCAGCGACCGTCCGGCTCCTCGCTTGGACTCGATCACCCCGATCGCCTCCGCCATGCGCTCGTCGGGCACGGAGCCGGCGGCGCGGAAATGGTCGAGGGCACGCAGGATGTCGTAGTGGTAGCCGGTCGGGAACGAGAGCCGGCTGAACGCCGGGTCGACGATCTCGTGCGTCGACAACCGGCGCAGCAACGCGCGCGAGAGCAGGTACTCCTCGCCCCGCTGCCGCGCGGCGGCGACCTCGGGCGACCCGCGGCCGGCCCGCTCGTGCTCGAGCAGGCCTTCGAGCACGTTGATCGTGCTGTGGAACGACCCGACGGTCGCGCCGTTCTCCTGCTCGCAGTTCCAGCCGCCGTCGGCCATCTGCTCGCCGAGGAGTCGATCGACGACGCGCTGCGAATCCTCACCGAAGTACGCGCCGAGCGCGGCCACGCGGCCGTTGATGCACGGCTCGACCTCGCCGACGAAGAACGGGTTGTCATCGAACCAATGCCACGCCACGCGCTGGCGGACCAGTCCCACCGCGTGCCGCGCCTGCGGGATGCGGGGTCGAGCCCCATGTCGCGCAGCCAGGCCAGCGCGACGAGGCAGGTCCACTCGGGGCTCGAGGTCCACTGCTCCGTCGCCGTATCGCCGCCCCAATCGCCCTCGGCCGTCTGCCGCGCCAGCAGTGCCGCGCCCCAGCCCTCGGTCGCGACCCGGGCGCGTTCCGTCGCGACGACCGGCGCCGGGGCATCGGCGAGGTCGCGGAGCGCCTGCCAGCGGATCGCCGGGTCGCCTGCGGTGAGCCATTCGAGCGCATCCATGGCGGAGCTACCCTCCTCTGCGTGATCCGGGTCGGCGCCGTGGGTAGAGGTGGTCGATCCCCGGCGTGCGGAGGCTGATCTTCGCCACCGGCGGCACCTGGCGCTTGTACTCCATCATCGCCACCCGCCGCACCACCCATGCCACGAGCTCGGCCGACATGCCGGCCGCGACGCAGCGCTCGGCCGTCCAGCGGCGGTCCACCAGGGCGTAGAGGGCCGTGTCGAGGTCGGCATACGACCGGCCGAGCTCGCCCTCGTCGGTCTGGCCCGGCCACAGGTCGGCCGACGGCGGCTTGGCGACGATCTCGGCCGGCACGCCGAGCGCGGTGGCAACCTGCCGCAGCTGCGACTTGTAGAGGTCGCCGATCGGCTGGAAGGCGCCCGCCATGTCGCCCCACAGCGTGCCGTAGCCGAGGAGCGCCTCGGTCTTGTTGCTCGTCCCGGCCACGAGCGCGTCGAAGCCCGCCGAGCGGTCGTAGAGGACGATCATCCGCTGCCGAGCCATCACGTTGCCGCGCCGCACGTTCGCCGGCCGGGCCGTCCGCCGCACCGATGAGCGCGAGCATCGGCTCGACCATCGGCGTGATGTCGACCCGCTCGGTGCGGCAGCCGAGCGCGGTCACGATGCGCAGCGCATCGGTCTCCGACGCCTCGGAGGAGGTGCGATACGGCATCCGGACGGCGAGCAGCCGGTCCGGCGGCACGGCCTGCGCGCAGAGGTAGGCGACCGTCGCGGAGTCGACGCCGCCCGAGAGCCCGATGACGAGCCGCTCGAAGCCCGTCTGCGCGAGCTGGGCGCGGATGAAGCCGACGATGACCTCGATCGTCTGCGCCGTCTCGATCCGCGGCAGGACTGCCCCATCGCTCACGCGGGGAGCTCATCCGCCGGCCCGTCCTCGATCGCGGGCAGGTCGGCGCGGGTGGCGATGATGCGGTCGAGCTCCCGTCGCACGAGCTCGATCCGCTCGTCCGCCAGCAGCGGGACCTGGTAGCGCTGCATCCGCACGTCGTCCGTGTCCAGGGTGCCGATCACGAGCGCTTCCTCCCACAGCGGCGCCTCGACGACGGTGGCGCCGTCGGGCCCGATGAGCCGCGAGCCGCCCCAGAAGGTGAGCCCCTCCTCGTTGCCGACCCGGTTGCAGAACGCGACCGGCACCGTGCCGAGCAGTGCGTACGTGTCCTGCATCTTCCGCCAGCCGCCGATCGCCGCCAGCCCGGCCTCGCTGCCCGGCGCCCGCGACGGGCCGGCGGCGATGTTCACGAGCAGCTCCGCGCCGTCGAGGGCCTGGATCATCGGCAGTGACGCATGCCAGAAGTCCTCGCACACCGACAGCCCGATGCGTCCGTACGGGACGCCGGCGTCGATCGTCCGAATCCGGTCGCCGGGCCGTGTGAAGCGCCCCTCGTCGAACAGGCCGTACGTCGGCAGGTAGACCTTCCGATGCAGGCCGACCAGCTCGCCATCCCGCAGCAGGGCGGCGCTGTTGCAGAACCGATGGTCATCGGTCTCCTCGACGAAGCCGACCGCCACGAGCATCCCCGGCGCGTCGCGGCCGAGGCCGAGCAGGCGCGGGTCGTCGCTGCGCATCGCGACCTCCGGCACGAGGTCGCTCAGCAGGTAGCCGGTGAGCGCGAGCTCCGGGAACACCGTGAGCGTCGCGCCCTCCATCGCGGCGTCGCGCAGCGCGCTGCGCTGCGAGCTCGAGGTTCGTATCGAGGTCGCCGAGGCGCGGCGCCACCTGGGCGAGCGCGATCCGCAGCTCCATGCCCTCGACTGGCCTAGCGCCGGTCCAGCATGGAGTCAGTCACGATGTCGCCGGGCGACGGCATCCCCGGGCTGCACGGGGCTCGGCTCGGCCGGCGGCGCGCCGGGTCCGACCTCCTCGTCCTCGGCCACGTTGCGCGCCGAGCTGGTTGCCGCCGCGTCACTGATGAGCTGCGTCCGTCGGGCCGGGTCGGCGAGATGCTCGGCGAAGTGGCAGCTCACCCCGTGCCCCGGCCCGAGCTCGCGCACCGCCGGCCGCTCGGTGGCGCACCGCTCCGGATTGCCGAGCTGCTGGCGCAGCCAGCAGCGGGTGTGGAATGCGCAGCCGGTCGGCGGGTTCACGGGCGACGGGACGTCGCCGAGCAGGATGATCCGCTTCTGCTTCGAGCGTTGCGACGGATCCGCCACCGGCACCGCCGAGAGGAGCGCGATCGTGTACGGGTGGAGCGGCTGGCGATAGATGTCGGTCGAGGCGGCGATCTCCGCCATGGTGCCGAGGTACATCACCGCCACCCGGTCGCTGATGTGCTCGACGACGCCCATGTTGTGGGCGACGAAGAGGTACGTGAGGCCGAGCTCGCGCTGCAGGTTGCGGAGCAGGTTGAGGACCTGGGCCTGGATGCTGACGTCGAGCGCGCTGACCGGCTCGTCGCAGACGAGCAGATCGGGCTCGAGGACGAGCGCGCGCGCGATGCCGATCCGTTGCCGCTGGCCGCCGCTGAACTCATGCGGGTAGCGTCGCGCCTGGTACGGCTGGAGCCCGACGAGCTCCATGATCTTTGCCACCTTGTCGCGTCGCTCGGCGGCGGTCCCCATGCCGTGGATGCGCAGCCCCTCGCCGATGCTCGAGCCGATCGGGCGTGCGCGGGTCGAGCGACGCGTACGGGTCCTGGAAGATGATCTGCATCCGGCGCCGATACGGCTTGAGATCGTGCTCGGAGAGCTTCGTGATGTCGGTGCCGTCGAAGCGGATCGTGCCGCCGGTGGGGGCGATGAGGCGGAGCAGGACGCGGCCGACCGTCGTCTTCCCGCAGCCCGACTCGCCGACGAGGCCGAGCGTCTCGCCGCGCCGGATCGTGAAGCTCACGTCGTCGACCGCCTTCACCTGGCCGATCGTGCGCTGCAGGATGCCGCCGGTGATCGGGAAGTACTCGGTCAGGTGCTCGACCTCGACGAGGGGCGTCGCCCCATTCCCGTCGCTCATCGTCCGATCCCCATGCGCGCGGCCAGCCCGCGACGGGCGATCACCGGGTGAGCGGCCTCGCGCGCACGGCGTGCGGCATCGGCCTGCTCCGGCGTGTGGTACTGCCAGCAGCGGACCGCGTGGCCGTCGCTGGTCGGCAGGAGCTCCGGGTGCTGCTCGAGCGCGTGCGGCACGTCCTTCTCGACCCGCTCGACGCAGCGCGGGGCGAAGCGGCATGCCGGCGGCAGGTCGATGAGGTTCGGCACCGAGCCTGGGATCGTCGCCAGCTCGTCCTGGACGCTGCCGAGGACCGGCACCGAGCCGATGAGGCCGCGCGTGTACGGATGCTGCGGCGCGGCGAACAGCGAGCGCACATCGGTCTCCTCGACGATCTCGCCGGCGTACATGACCGCCACGCGGTCAGCCATCTCCGCGACCACGCCCGAGGTCGTGGGTGATGAGGATGATCGCCGTGCCCGGTCTCGCGCTGGAGCGCGCGCATGAGGTCGAGGATCTGGGCCTGGATGGTGACGTCGAGTGCGGTCGTCGGCTCGTCGGCGATGAGCAGCTCCGGCTCGCAGGCGAGCGCCATGGCGATCATCACGCGCTGCGCCATCCCGCCCGACAGCGCGTGCGGGAAGGCATCGAGGCGGCGCACCGGATCGGGGATGCCGACCATCCGCAGCAGCTCGGCGGCGCGGTCGCGGGCCGCGCGGCGCTTCATGTTGCGGTGCAGCTCGAGCACCTCGCCGAGCTGCATGCCGACGTTGAAGACCGGGTTCAGGCTGCTCGTCGGCTGCTGGAAGATCATGCTGATCCGGTTGCCGCGCAGCTTCCGGATCTCGCTGTCGCGGAGGGTCAGCAGGTCGCGGCCGTCGAAGCGCACCGAGCCGGCGGTCACCTTGCCCGGCGGGGCGATGAGGCGCATCACCGACAGGCTGGTGACGCTCTTCCCGCAGCCCGACTCGCCGACGAGGCCGAGGATCTCGCCGCGGTCGACGTGGAAGTCGACGCCGGTGACGGCGCGCACGACGCCGTCCGGCGTGCGGAAGCTCGTCTCGAGGCCCTCGACCTCGAGCAGGCGCTCCCCCACCTCCCCCACCCGGCGTCGCGGCTCGGCCAGCTCCCGGATGGTCATCGGTTCAGCCTCGGGTCGAGCGCATCGCGCAGGCCGTCGCCGAGCAGGTTGAAGCCGAGCACGGTGAGGCTGAGCGCGATGCCGGGGAAGATGATGAGGTACGGCGCGCTGAAGATCTGGTTGCGCTCGAGCGCGATCATCGAGCCCCACTCCGGCAGCGGCGGCTGCGCGCCGAGGCCGAGGAACGACAGGGCGGCGACCTCGAGCACGGCGCCGGCGATCCCGAGCGTGCCCTGCACGATGAGCGGGGTGAGCGCGTTCGGCACGATCCGGCGCCACAGGATCCCGCGCCCGGACTCGCCCAGGGCGCGGGAGGCGGTCACGTAGTCGCGCTCGCGGATGGACAGGACCGATGCGCGCATGACGCGGGCATAGACCGGGATGGCGACGATGCCGATCGCGAGCTGGGCGTTGAGGATCCCCACGCCGAGGACGGTGACGATGGCGATCGCCAGCACGAGGGCCGGGAACGCGAGCACGACATCCATGATCCGCATCAGCAGGTTGTCCACCCAGCCGCCGGCGTAGCCCGCCGCGGCGCCGATGAGGGTGCCGATGAAGATCGCGAAGCCCACCGTCAGGAAGCCGATCTGCAGGCTGAGCCGCGAGCCGTAGAGGACGCGGGTGAACACGTCGCGCCCGTTGCGGTCGACGCCGAAGATGTGCTCCGGCCGATCGGCCGGGCAGCCGACGAGGTGCCAGCACGGGCCGCGCTCGGCGGGGCTGAGCCCCTCGTTGATGCCGACCGCCACGTTCGGCTCGTAGGGCGCGATGACGCTCGCGAAGACGGCGGTCACGATGAGGAGCCCGATGAGGACGACGCCCACCTGGGCCGACCGCTGGCGCAGCACGTTCGACAGTGCGTCGCGCCACGGGTTGGCGACCCGCGGCTGGGCGGTCGCCGCGGCGATCGCCGGCGCGTCGATCGGGTCGGCGCTCATCGGTCCATCAGCTGAGGCGGATGCGCGGGTCGAGGAACCCGTAGCTGACGTCGACGATGAGGTTCACGACGACGTAGATGACCGCGATGACGAGCGTCAGGCCCTGGACCACGACGTAGTCGCGCCCAAGGACGGCGTCGGCGACGGTCCGCCCAACCCCGGTGAGGCCGAAGATGCTCTCGGTCAGCACCGCGCCCGACAGGAGACCGCCGAGCGAGAGGCCGATGATCGTCACCACCGGCAGGATCGCGTTGCGCAGGGCGTGGCGCATGACCACGAGGCGCTCGGAGAGCCCCTTCGCGCGCGCGGTGCGCACGTAGTCCTGGCCGAGGACGTCGAGCAGGCTCGAGCGCGTCATGCGGGCGATGATGGAGAGCGGGATCGTGCCGAGCGCGATCATCGGCAGCAGGAGATGGCGCACGGCGTCGGCGAGGACGCCCCAGCGGCCGGTGAGGATCGAGTTCACGATCGCCATGTTCGAGATGAAGTCGAGCGCGCCGCGCAGGGGGCCGGTGAGGCCGGTCATGCCCCACGCCTGGGCCAGCGGCACGAGCTCCACCCCGGAGCTCAGCCGGCCACCTGGCGGCAGCGCGAACGGCGTGCCGCGCAGCGCGACGCCGAACAGGAAGACGAGGAAGAGACCGAGCACGAAGACCGGGACCGAGACACCGATGTTGGCACCGATCATCGTCGCCACGTCGAAGAATGAGTTGCGTCTCGAGGCCGCCAGGACGCCGAGCGGGATGCCCAGCAGCACCGCGAACAGGAGCGACATGAGGGTGAGCTCGATCGTGACCGGCATGCGCTCGATGAGCATCTCGGAGACCGGCCGCCCGAAGCGGATCGACGTCCCGAGATCGCCCTTGGCGAGGTCGGACAGGTAGATCCCGAACTGGGCGGGGATCGGCTCGTCGAGGCCGTAGCGGACGCGGAAGTCGGCACACGCGGCGGGGGTGGCGCGCTCCCCGAGCGCCACGACGCACGGGTCGCCGGGGAGGAGCCTCGCCAGCGCGAAGACGGCGAAGATGATGCCGAACAGCACGGGGATGCTGAGCAGGAGCCGTCGGAGGACGAAGCGCAGCATCGGCAGAGTGTAGCGGCTGCTTCGCTATGGATAGACGAGAGCGCCGCCCGTGGGGCGGCGCTCTCGCGATCGGTCCGTCAGCCGGTCAGCCCGCGGGGGCCGCCGGCGGCGGGTTGAGGGTGGCTCCCCACAGGCCGCCCCAGTACTCGAACAGCCCCTGCCGTCCGATGTGGAGCGGGTGCTTCGCGTCCCACTGCAGGGCGAACGACTCGACGACATCGTTGGCGTCGAATGCCGCACCGTTGTGGAACGTGACGCCCTCGCGGAGCTTGCAGGTCCAGACCGTCCCATCGCTGTTCGGGTCGCAGCTCGTCGCCAGCGCGGGCACCGGCTTCACGCCGCCGACCTCGTACTGGTAGAGCGGCTCGTTGATCTGCTCGCAGATGCGAAGGGTCTCGCCGTCGGTCTCGTCACCGCAGTAGAGCGAGATCGGCTCCGCGTTCTGCATCCACACGAACGTGTCACGTCCGCCCGGATCCATGGTCGCGAACCATTCGCTCGTCAGTGGCGATGCCTGGGCGCCGGTGACGTCCGCCTTGTAAGCGGCAGCCGAAGCGCCATGGGCGATGGGAACCATCGGCACGAAGGCCTTGATCGCGTCGTTCGCCTTGCCGTAGGCCGTCTTGCGAGCGGTCTCGTCGAGGGTCTGCGCCGCGGTCTGCAGCGGCTCGGTGATCGACTTGTCGATCTTGCCGAACTGCACGTTGTTCGGGTTGTTGAAGTGGTAGTCGAGGAAGTTGACCGGATCGGGGAAGTCAGCGCCCCAGCCGAGGAGGTAGAGGCCGGTCAGCTCGCCCTTCGACGACGAGTCGAGGAAGTCTGCCGACTCCATGACCTGGATGGTGGCGGTGATGCCGAGGTTGTCCTTCAGCTGGGACTGGACCTCCTGGGCCACGACGTTCGGGTCGGGGAGGTAGCCCCGCACGACGTCGCGGTAGTAGATCACGGTGCTGAAGCCATTCGGGAAGCCCGCGTCGGAAAGCATCTGCTTCGCGGCGGTGGCATTGAAGTCGTACCAGTCCGCGCCCTCGCACCCGAAGGGCACGTTGCAGGGCGTGAAATGGGTCGCGACCTCGGACCCCTTCGGGTAGAAGTTGTCGACGATCCGCTGCCGGTCGATGCCCATCGCGAGGGCCTGGCGGACCTTCGGGTTGCTCCACGGATCATGGGTGTTCGTGAAGCCGATGTAGAACGTGTTCAGCGCCTCGCGCGGGAGGAGCTGCAGGCTCGAATCGTTGGAGATGGTGTCCATGTCGTTCGGGCCCGGGTTGTCGATCCCGTCGACCGTGCCGGCCTGGAGCTCGACGAGGCGGGCGGCCGACTCGGCGTTCCATCGGAACTCGAGGTTGGCGGCCTTGGCCTTGTCGCCCCAGTAGTTCGGGTTGGCGGTCAGGCTGATGTGGTCGCCACGCTGCCACTTGTCGAGCATGTACGGGCCGGTCCCGTTCGGCTTGGCAAGGATCAGGTGGTTGGCCATGTCGGCCTCGAGGCTCGCCGTGTCGTGGATCTCGTTCGACGCGAAGGCGAGCTTGGCCAGGAAGGCCGGGTCGGGATAGCAGAGCGTGAACTCGACGGTGTGCTCATCGGTCGCCTTGATCTGGCTGAACTCACCGCCGTACTTGCAGTCTGCCGGGCCGCCCGATGGATAGGTCATAGCAGTGAACGGACCGGTCGAGGTCGGGGCGCTCGAGGTGGGCGTCACGCTCGTTCCGGAGCCGCTCGGCGACACACCCTGTCCGCCGCAGGCGACGAGGACGAGGCTGAGCGCGCTGGTAAGGGAGAGGAGTCTCCACCTCCGCATTCGGTAACCCTCCGCTGTGGTATCGCTTGGAAGCACCCGTCGCGCCGGCCGATCTGACCGCGCCTCGACGCCCCTGGTGGTCACGTCCGACTCCGAGCCGAGCGCGCCGTGTTCATGCCCCCCGATCGCCGTCGCCGTCGGGCGACGGCGTGGACCTCGTCGGTGGCTGCCATGGGCGCCGCCACCGCTGATTCATTGGCCGCGGCCGCACGTGCCGTCTCGGCCGCGTCGGCCTCCCTGGCGTCGGCCGCCACCTTGGCATCGGCGGCCACGCGGGCGGTGACGGCGGCCGGCGTCCCGTGCCGCGCCTGCTCCTCGGGCACGCGGGCGACGCCGACGTCGCTCTTCAGTGCCTCCTCCGCATAGTGGCATGCCGCCTGGTGGTCCGTCGCGATCGTTCGCAGCTCCGGATCGTCGGTGCGGCAGTTCTCCGGCCGGCCGAGCCGCTCGTAGAGCCAGCAGCGGGTATGGAAGCGGCACCCGGACGGGGGATTCGCCGGCGACGGGACGTCACCGGTCAGGATCACCCGCTTCCGCCGCCGCTCCGCCTTCGGGTCGGGAATCGGCACCGCGGACAGGAGCGCGCGTGTGTACGGGTGGCCGGGCGCCGCGTAGATCTGGGCCGGCGGCCCGAGCTCCACGATCTTGCCGAGGTACATCACCCCGACGCGGTCGCTGATGTGGCGCACGACCGACAGGTCGTGGGCGATGAACAGGTAGGTCAGCCCGAACTGCTCGCGCAGCTCGACGAGCAGATTGAGGACCTGCGCCTGGATCGACACGTCGAGGGCGCTGATCGGCTCGTCGCAGACGATGAACTCCGGCTCCACCGCGAGGGCGCGGGCAACGCCGATGCGCTGCCGCTGGCCGCCGCTGAACTCGTGCGGATAGCGGTTCGTGAACTGCGGGTTGAGGCCCACGAGGCGCAGCAGCTCGCGCACCCGGTCCTGCCGCGCCTTGCCGCTGCCGAGGTTGTGCGTCTCGAGCGGCTCGCTGATGATCGAGCCGACCGTCATGCGCGGGTTCAGGCTGGAATACGGGTCCTGGAAGATGATCTGCATCCGGCGCCGCATCTTGCGCAGCTCGTTGCGAGACAGCTTCGACAGGTCGATGCCGTCGAACCGCACCTCGCCCGAGGTCTGGTCGCGGAGCCGGATGAGGGCGCGGCCGGTCGTGCTCTTCCCGCAGCCCGACTCCCCCACCAGGCCGAGCGTCTCGCCCTTGCGGATGTTGAAGGTGATGCCGTCGACGGCACGCACGCGACCGATCTCGCGCTGGAAGATGCCGGCGGTGATCGGGAAGTGGACCTTCAGGTCGCTGACCTGGACGAGGTCCTGGCCCGCGCTGGCGGACGCGCCGTCCGTCACTGGATCCATCCCCCCTCTTCGGTGCCGAAGCAGCGGGCGAGATGGCCCTCCTCGGTGCGCGGTGACAGCTCGGGCTCGCGCTCGCGGCAGATGTCGCGGGCGTAGTGGCAGCGCGGGCTGAAGCGGCACTCAGCGCCCGGGTTGACGAGGTCGGGCGGCATGCCCTCGATCGTCCGCAGGCGTGCGCCCTTCTCCTCGTCGAGGCGCGGCAGCGAGTCGAGCAGGCCCCACGAGTAGGGCATCTGCGGGTTCTCGAACATATCGTCGACGCGGCCCGTCTCGACGATGCGGCCGGCGTACATCACGTTGATGCGGTTGCACATGCCGGCGGCGATGCCCAGGTCGTGGGTGATGAGGATGACCGCGGTCCCGAACTCGTCGGACAGCGAGCGGATGAGCTCGAGGATCTGGGCCTGGATGGTGACGTCGAGAGCGGTGGTCGGCTCGTCGGCGAGCAGGAGCATCGGGTCGCAGGCCAGCGCGATGGCGATCATCACGCGCTGCCGCATGCCGCCCGAGAACTGGTGCGGGTAGTCGTGCATCCGGTCGCGGGCGCGGGGGATGTTGACCTTGCTGAGCAGCTCGACCGCCCGGTCGTCGGCCGCGCGTCGCGACAGGCCCATGTGGACCCGCGCCGACTCGGCGATCTGGTAGCCGATCGTCAGGGTCGGGTTCAAGCTCGTCATCGGGTCCTGGAAGATGAAGCCGATCTTCTTGCCGCGCAGCAGCCGCATCTCGTTCGACGTCAGCTTCAGGACGTCGATGCCGTCGAAGATGATCTCGCCGGCGACGATCTTGCCCGGTGGGTTCGGGATGAGCCGCGTCAGCGACAGGGCGGTGACGCTCTTCCCGCAGCCGGACTCGCCGACCAGGCCGAGCGTCTCGCCGTAGTCGAGCTCGAAGCTCACGTCGTCGACCGCGTGGACGATCCCCTCGCGGGTCGAGAAGCGGGTCGACAGGTTGCGGACCTCGAGCAGCTTGCGCGCGTGGCGGCGGCTGTCACGGAGCTGTTCGGCGAGCCTGCGACCCTCCTCGGTCGCGATCTGCACGTCCTCGGGCAGCTCGGCGAACTCAGGGTCGCCGGCCGCCCGATTCTGATCGTCGGTGACGGTCAACTTACTGCTTCCCCTTCAGCTTGGGATCCAGCGCGTCTCGCAGGCCGTCACCCAGGAAGGTGAAGCTGATGAGCGCGATCGCCACGGCCAGCGCCGGGAACAGCACGAGGTGCGGCTCTGAGCGGACGAACGGCTGTCCGACCGCCACGAGCTTCCCCCAGCTGGCACGGGGCTCCTGCGCACCGATGCCGATGAAGGCCAGGGTCGCCTCCGCGAGGATGGCGCCCGGGATGCCCAGCGTGATCGCCACGATCATCGGTCCGCTCGCATTGGGGAGGAGGTGGCGGGCGACGATCTTGAAGTCCGACACCCCGATCGCCCGCGCCGCCTCGACGAACTCGGTCTCCTTCAGGCTGAGGAGCTGCCCGCGCACGAGGCGGGCCATGCCCACCCAGGCCGTGAGGCCGATGGCCACGAACACGACGAGCAGGCCGTCCAGCGCTTTGCCGAAGGCCGTCTCGCGCAATGCCACGCTCAGCAGGATGATGAACAGCAGGTCGGGAAAGGCGTAGACGACATCGGTGATGCGCATGAGGATCGTGTCGATGCGGCCGCCGAACCACGCGGCGGCGGCGCCGACCGGCACCCCGATGAAGAGCACCACGACTTGCACCACCATCGCCACGGTCATGCTGATCCGCGCCCCGTCCATGAGGCGGCTCAGCAGGTCACGCCCGAGCTGGTCGGTGCCGAGGATGTGGCTCGAGACGAACGGCGGCACCGGGCCCGCGTACTTCGCCACCGCCGCGTAGTCCTGTGCCTGGTACTCGAACGGGGTGAGGTACGGGCCGACGATGGCGACGATCAGCAGGATGAAGACGACGATGGCGCCGACGACCGCCAGCCGGTTCTTCAAGAGGCGACGGAACGCGTCACCCCAGAGCGACGCACTCTTGCGCTGGGCTTCGACGGCGGGGGCTTCGAGGGCCCCGGTTCTCTGAGCCATGATGCGTACGCCTCCTCAGCTGTACCGGATCCGGGGATCGATGTAGGCGTACAGCACGTCGACGATCAGATTCAGGAATGCGATCGCGGCAGCGTACAGCATCGTCATCGCCATGATGACCCCGTAGTCGCGCTGGCTGATGCTGGTGATGTAGTACTTGCCGATCCCGGGCACGCTGAAGATCGTCTCGATGATGAACGAGCCGGTGATCAGGAAGGCGAGGATCGGTCCGAGGATCGTCACGACCGGGATGAGCGCGTTGCGCACCATGTGCACGGCGACGATCGAGCGCTCGCGCAGGCCCTTGCTCTGTGCGGTGCGGACGTAGTCCTTGCGCGTCACCTCGAGCATGCTCGCCCGCGTGTAGCGCGCGATCTGGGCGATCGGGAAGCCGGCGAGCGACACCGTTGGCAGGACCCAGTGCGCCGGGTCACCCCACCCGTAGGTGGGGAACCATTTGAGCGTGACGCTGAAGAAGACGAGGAGCAGGATCGACAGCACGAAGCTCGGCGTGGCGATGCCGATGATGCTCACGAACGTCGCGAGGTAATCCGGGAAGCCGTTGTGCCGTAACGCGGCGATCACCCCCAGGGGAATGCCGACCAGGACGCTGAGCGCGAACGCCATCAGCCCGAGGTGGACCGTGATCCAGATCCCGTCGCCGACGATGTCGTTCACGGTGCGGTTGCGGTACTTGTACGACGGCCCGAGGTCGCCACGGACGAGGTTGCCGACCCAGCGGAGGTATTGGACCGGCGGCGGATCGTTGAGGCCGTAGCGCTGGTTCAGCGCGGCCACGACGCCCGGAGCCGCGATCCGCCCGCCGCCGAACGAGTCGAACGGACCGCTCGGCGTCGCACGCATGAGCGTGAACGTGATCACCGAGACGAAGAACAAGACCGGGATGATCCACAGGATCCGCCGGATGATGTAGCCGAGCACTGCTCCTGCCTCCTCTTCAGCTCCGGTTGGAGTCTATCCGACGGCCGCGGGGCTCGATCGGTTCGATCGAGCGCCATGGCCGTCGGGCGGGCCGGCGGACCGGCCCACCCGACGTGGCTTTTCCCTTAACGATCAGGCGTGATCGTCAGCGCACGACTCAGTCGTGGGCGGCGATGGTCACCTGGTCGTAGAAGAGCTCGCCGGTGCTGCTGTCCTGGGCGGTGGCCGTCAGGTTCTGGACCCACGGCTTGACCAGGGTGAAGCGAGAACCGAAGCGCAGCGGGATGATCGGCGCGTCGGCCATCACCTTCTGCTGCACCTGATCGTAGAGCGGGATCTGCTCCTCCAGCGTCGGCGCAACCGCGGCCTGGGCAAGAAGGGCGTCAACGTCCTTGTTGCAGTACCCCATGTTGTTGTTGCCGCTGCTGCAGGAGATCAGGTCGGTCGTGAAGTTGTTCGGGTGCGGGTAGTCCGCGCCCCAACCGAGGCGGAAGATGTCGAACGGATCACTGCTGAGCCGATCGAGGTACGCGCCCCACTCGAGGCCGACCGGAGTGACGTCGATGCCGAAGGCCTGGCGCCACTGCTCCTGGAGGAAGGCGACCTTGTCCTCGTGGTTCGCGTTCGTGTTGAACCCGACCTCGAGCTTCAGGGCGTCCTTCGTGATGCCGAGCTCGGTCAGTGCAGCGTCGAAGTCGGACTTCGCCTTGTCGACGTTGTACGGGTAGAACTCGGTGTCGAGATGACCCGGCATCCCTGGCGGAACCAGGCTGTCAGCCGGCGTGCCAAGGCCCGCGAAGGTCGTGGCGATCATCGTCTTCTTGTCGACGGCCTCGTTGAAGGCCTGGCGGAGCTTCACGGAGTTCGTGAACGGACCGTCGGGGTTCTTCAGGTCGAAGCCGAAGTAGTAGATCGAGAGCACGTCGCCCTGGAGGACCTGGGTCGACAGCTCCGGATCGCCCTGGATCCGGGTGATCTCCTGGGTCGGGACGCCGGCGACGTCGAGCTCACCCGCCTCGTAGGCGGCGAGGGTCGCGGCCGGATCCTGGATCATGCTCATGTCGATTTCCGAGATCGTCGGCGCGGGGCCGGCGGTGAAGTTCTCGTTCGGCTTGAGCACGATGTTCGACTGGTGGTTCCACTCGGTGAGCTTCATCGGGCCGGAGCCGACGTAGCCGTCAGCTTCGCCGAAGGTCGAACCGTTCTTCTGGGGCACGGTGACCCACAGGGTGGCGATGTAGACGAAGTAGCTCGCCGGGTGCGCCAGTGTCACGACGAACGTCTTGTCGTCGGGTGCCGCGACGCCGAACTTGTCGAGCAGCGCGGTGATGTCGGCGTCGGTCGCCGTCTCGGTGTCGACCCCGAGCAGGTCGGAGCCACCGACGACGTCGGCCATGACGTAGCTGTAGCCCGCTGCCTCGCGCGGGTCGATGAGGCGCTTCCACGAGTACACGAAGTCACCCGCCACGATCGGCGAGCCATCGCTGTACTTAAGGCCGTCCTTGAGGTGGAAGGTGATCTGCGTCCCGTCGCTGTTGATGTCCCAGCTCGAGGCGAGCCCGGGCACGACCTGCAGGTCCTTGTCGAAGTAGGCCAGCGGGCGGGTGATGCTGCGCAGCACGTTGATCGACTGGCTGTCGGTCGCCTGCGTCGGATCGAGCGTCGGCGGCTCGCCGCCGAGGTCGACCCGCAGCACCTGATCGGCTGCAGGCTGCGAGGAGGCGCCGGCACTGCCGCTCGCTCCAGGCGTTGGGGTGGAGCCGCCGCCGGTGCAGGCCGCAAGGACCAGACCGAGGGTGACGAACACACCCAGGAACTTCTTAAACCACATACACCATATCCTTTCGCCTTTCGGCGTCGGTGAGAGCCAGGCCGCACCCGCGGCTGATCGGTCCGCTCGTCATGCGCCCGAGCGTGCTCGGACGGCACGATGTCGTGAGCTCATGACGTCAACACAAAGCGATCCGTCGTGGTGCGGTACCTCCTCTCCTCCTTCATGTGCACCCACGTGAATGGTGGGTAAGGGCCCGTCACGCATCGCGGCGCGCAGGCGCGCGACCGCAGGGCCAATCTCGGGGAAAAGCGGGCCCAAGATTGACCGATGGATAAGCGTGCGTCAAGGACGGGCAACCTCCGAGCTTCCCACGTCGTGGGTCACCGCTTCCTACCCGGTCGGTCCCCGAAAGGTTCAACTGGTCTGCTAGGGGATGAGGGCGTAGGCACGCGCGCTCGCCACCGTCGCGACGTCCACGCCGCCGCCGGTGATCGAGAACGGGCGTCGCTCGTTCGCCGTGAGCGGCCGCCCATCGGCCGGCGTCACCACCGCCCCGACGAACGCACCCGCGACGTCGAA
The DNA here is from genome assembly GCA_963825905.1 of uncultured Chloroflexia bacterium. GTDB lineage: Bacteria > Chloroflexota > Limnocylindria > QHBO01 > QHBO01 > JAICQM01. Next base: position 671,291 of record CAWGUL010000007.1, read on the forward strand.
GAAGGCGACCCCGACCTGCGGCGCCTTCGCGCGCTTCGAGCCGGCCGACTCCGCCAGCGTCCCTGTGGCGGTGATCGTGCCATCGCCGTTCGCGTGCCAGGCGACATCCTCCACCGGGACCGGGATGCCCGGGACGTCGTCCATCCCGCGCGTCGGGCAGTACTTGATATGGGTGAGGAGGTCGCCCGGCGTCCCGCTGCCCTGCGTGGGCTGGCCGCCCATGATGTAGACGGCCGTCTCCCCCGGCTGGAGGATGGCGGGGCTCGGGAAGAAGCGGCCGGCACGGGTGTAGATCGCGCGGCCCCCCTGCTGCCACTCCAGCTGCACCACCGGGGTGTAGAGCTGCTGCGGCTCGTAGTCGTAAAGGGTGTTGAGCCAGGTGATCGGCTCATCGCCGACGTTGTGAAGCTCGAAGTACATGCTCACCAGGCCGTCGCGCAGGTAGACGTGCTCCGAGGCCGCGCCGCGGAACGGTTTGACCGGCCCCGGTGCCGGAGGGATCTCGAAGTTGAGGCTCACCGGCGGCCCGGCAGGCGAGGACGGGGACGCGACCGCGGCTCGCGAGGACGATCCGGCGGTCGACGGGGTGGAGCAGGCGGCGAGGAGCAGGAGGGCCACGAGGGCGCTTCCGCGGCGCCCATGCGCCCGGAAGGCGAGGGTCACTTCGTGATGCCCTGGCTCACGGTGCCGATCGGCGGCCTGCTTGGCAGCTGCGTCCGATCGACGTACGCGCTCAGGCCGCTCGTCGGCGGTGACGGGAGGAGGTAGCCCTCGATCCACAGGCCCTCGCTGTGGACGGGGTCGAACGGCGCGCGCTCCTCGAAGCCGGGCCAGGTGATCCGCGGCTGCGGCGCGTTCGGCACGGCGCTGCTGCCGGACAGGATGGCGAAGCCCATGAGCGCGATCGCCGCCCCGGCGGGCAGGGCTCGCGCCCAGCGCCACAGGCCGTCGCCCCACGAGGGCGTAGCCGGCTCGAGCGCTCGCCGACGGATGCCCTCGAACGCGTTCGGGCTCGGGTCGCGGTCGACGACGCGCTCGGCGAGCGCACGCTGAAGATGGTGGACGACGCTGCGCTCGATGCCGACCTCGTCGCGGCAGCCGACGCAGCCGTTGAGGTGCGCGAGATGCGGCGCGGAGCGCGCGTCGAGCTCGCCGAAGCGGAAGCGCTCGATGAGCTCGCGGCGGATCCTACGACAGCTCATCGGGCACCATCCTGGGGGCGAGCGCCGTGGCACGCCGCTCCGCCGGAAGCAGGGCGCGCAGCGTCTTCAGCGCGTAGTGCAGGCGGGACTTCATCGTGCCGACGTTGCATTCGGCGATCTCCGCCGCCTCGGCCAGCGAGTAGCCGTGGAGGTAGTAGAGGATCACCGCGGTCTGCTGCTTCGGCGGCAGCGCGTCGATGCCACGCTGCAGGACCTCGATGATCTCGCGCGACTCGGCGACCTGGTCTGGCCGGCTCGTGAGGTCGGTGACGAGGTTCGTGATGAGCTGCGTGATCGGCTCGGCGATCGCCCGCCGGCGCGAGATGCGGCTGTAGCACAGGTTCGTGGTGACGCGCTGCAGCCACGGCAGCGGTGAGACGTCTCGCCGCAGCCGCTGCCGCACGCGGTAGGCCTTGACGAAGCAATCCTGGAGGATCTCCTCGGCGAGGAATGGGTCGCGCGTGATGGCCAGCGCGGTCGTGAAGACCGGCCGCTTGTACGTATTGAAGAACTCCTCGAACGCGTCCAGGTCCCCCGACTGGATTCGCTCGATGAGGCCTTCCGGCTGCGTTGAGACCACTGGCACCCCGTGACTGCCGCGCTGCTCGGTACCGATAGTACGCACGAAGGATACGCGAGGTTCACGCAGCCTTCGCTCGCTCATGCCTCGGGCTGCGCCGGGTACCGATACGCCAGGTCGGGGTGGCGCGCCGCGCCCGCTTCGTCGAGGCGGCCGACCGGCGTCGTGACCGGCGCCGCCTTCAGGCTGGCGGGGTCCATCGCCGCCTGCTCGGCGATGGCGTGCATGACGTCGACGAAGCGGTCGAGCGTCTCGAGGCTCTCCGTCTCGGTCGGCTCGATCATGAGCGCCTCCTCGACGATGAGCGGGAAGTAGATGGTCGGCGGATGGACGCCGTGGTCGAGGATGGCCTTCGCCATGTCGAGCGTGGTGACGCCGTGCCGCCGCTTCTGACGGCGGCCGGAGAAGACGACCTCGTGCTTGCAGAGCCGGTCGTACGGCAGGTCGAAGGCATCGGTCAGGCGCACGCGCAGGTAGTTCGCGGCGAGGACGGCGTCCTCGCTCACCTCGCGCAGGCCGTCGCCGCCGTTGGCGCGGATGTACGCGTAGGCCCGCAGGTGCATCCCGAAGTTGCCGAACATGCTGCGCACCTTGCCGATGCTGTCGGGCCGATCCCAGTCGAGCGCGAAGCGCGCCTCGGGCGTGGAGCGACCGGACCACGCGTTCCGGAGCACGGTGGCCGCGTCGCCGGCGGCGAGGACCGGCAGCGGCCGCGGCAGGTAGGGCGCCAACCGCTCGCTTACCCCCACCGGTCCCGAGCCCGGTCCCCCGCCGCCATGCGGCGTGCTGAACGTCTTGTGCAGGTTGAAGTGCATGACATCGAAGCCCGCCTCGCCCGGCCGGAAGCGGCCCATGATCGCGTTGAGGTTGGCGCCGTCCATGTAGGCGATGGCACCCGCAGCCCTGACCGCGTCGATCACCGCGTCGATCTGGTCCTCGAAGATGCCGAGCGTCGACGGGTTGGTGATCATCAGCGCCGCGGTGTCGGGCCCGAGCGCCGCGCGCAGCGCATCGAGGTCGATCCCGCCGCGCTCGTTCGAGGGAATCGTGACGGTCGTATAGCCGACCATCGTGGCGGTGGCGGGGTTCGTGCCGTGCGCGCTGTCGGGGACGAGGACCTTCGTCCGCTGCTCCCCCTCGCCGTTGGCGCGGTGGTAGGCGCGCGTCATGAGCATGCCGGTGAGCTCACCGTGCGCTCCCGCCGCGGGCTGCAGGCTGATCGCGGCGAAGCCGCTGATCTCACGCAGCAGCTCGGCCAGCAGCCACTGCAGCTCGAGGCTGCCCTGCGCCATCGGCTCCGGGTCGAAGGGATGCGAGTCCGTGAAGCCGGGCAAGCGGGCCGCCCACTCGTTCACCTTCGGGTTGTACTTCATCGTGCACGAGCCGAGCGGGTAGAACGCAGTCTCGATCGCGATGTTGAGGTGCGACAGCCGGTTGAAGTGGCGCAGCAGCTCGAGCTCGCTCACCTCCGGCAGCCGCGGTGCTGCCGCGCGCAGGACCGATGCCGGCAGCTCCGGCTCGCCGGCCGCCGCCTCGCGAGCCGCCGCGCTGGCGCTCGGGAAGCGCACGGCGCGCCGTCCCGGCCGCGATGCCTCGAAGACGAGCGGCTCGACGATCGTCAGCGCTACGCCGCCCTCGGGCGACGCGAAGGCAGCTCCGCGGCCCGATCCGTCCGGCGTCGCCGGCGCGCCGGGCGGCGGGGCTCCACGATCGTCGACGACGCTCATCGGGTCGACTCCAGGGCGGTGACGAGGCGCGCCACGTCGTCGTCGGTCGTGAGCTCGGTGGCGGCGAGGAGGACCACGTCGCGCAGCTCGGGGTAGTCCCGCTCCAGCAGGGCGCCGGCGACGATGCCGCGCTCGCCGAGTGCCGCATGGCGGCGCGCCGCGTCAGGGATGCGGAGCGCGACCTCGGCCCCGTACGTCGCGGCGAAGCGGCGCTCCCCCAGCCCGGCGCCGGCGATCGCCGCCGCCGCGTGGCGGGCCTGCGTCATGCCGAGCTCGGCCACCTCGCGCAGCCCGGTGGGGCCGACCGCGGTGAGGTACGCCGTCGCGGCAAGGGCGCACAGCGCCTGGTTCGTGCAGATGTTGCTCGCCGCCTTCTCGCGGCGGATGTGCTGCTCACGGGCCTGCAGGGTGAGCACGTAGCCCTTCCGGCCGGACGCGTCGCGAGTCGCCCCGACCAGGCGCCCCGGCATCTGGCGCACCGACGCCAGCCGCGCCGCCATGAGCCCGACCCAGGGCCCGCCGAAGCTCATCGGGATCCCGAGCGGCTGACCCTCCGCGGCGACGATGTCGGCCCCGTAGGCGCCGGGCGGATCGAGGACGGCGAGGCTGGTCGGCTCCACCACGGCCACGAACTGCGCGCCCGCGCCATGCGCCAGCTCGCCCAGCTCGCGCATCGGCTCGATGACGCCGAACGCATTCGGCTGCTGCGCGATGACGCACGCCACCGAGTCGTCGACCGCGCCTGCCGCGCGGCCCGGGTCGGTCTGGCCGCTGCCGCCCTCGCCAAGGTCGGCCGGCAGCTCCACGATCTCGATCCCCGGCCCCGAGCAGTAGGTGGCCAGCACGCGGCGGACCTCCGGATGCACCGCCACCGACACGGCCACGCGGTCGCGGTGCGTGAGCCGGCACGCCATGAGCGCCGCCTCGGCGGTCGCCGTGGCCCCGTCGTAGTGGGACGCCGTCGCCACTTCCATCCCGGTCAGCTCGCAGATGAGCGACTGGAACTCGTAGATGCTCTGCAGCGTGCCCTGGCTCACCTCGGGCTGGTAGGGCGTGTAGGCGGTGCTGAACTCGGCACGCCCCGCGACCTCGGAGACGACCGCCGGCACCAGGTGATGGTATGCGCCGTAGCCGAGGAAGCTGACCTCGGCGATGCGGTTGCGGCCGGCGAGGCGCGCCAGCTCGGCGCGCACCTCCTGCTCGCTCAGCGGCGCCGGCAGCTCCCAGGCGCTGGCACGGACGCGCCCCGGGATGTCCGCGAACAGGTCATCGACCCCGGCGACGCCGATCGCGGCGAGCATGGCCGCGCGGTCCGGATCGGTGTGGGGCGTGTACGCCATCGGTCGACGCTGGGGTGGTGAGCGGCGGTCAGCCCGCGCTCAGCTCGTGAGCTCGGCGTACGCGTGGGCGTCCATGAGCGCGCCGAGCTCGCCGTCGTCGGAGAGCTGGACGCGCGCGATCCAGCCTTCGCCGTAGGCGTCGCTGTTCATGAGCTCGGGGTGCTCGCCGAGCGCATCGTTCACCTCGGTGACCTCGCCCGAGATCGGCGCGTACAGGTCGCTGACCGCCTTCACGCTCTCGACGACCCCGAACGTGGCGAACTGGCTCAGCGCGGCGCCGACCGAGGGCAGCTCGACGAAGACGATGTCGCCGAGCTCATCGGCCGCGAAGCTCGTGATCCCGATCGTTGCGGTCGACCCGTCGACGCGGACCCACTCGTGCTCCTTCGAGTAGCGAAGGTCCCCGGGATGGCTCATGGGCGTCCGATCTCCTCAGCGCTGGCGCTTGTAGAAGGGCAACTTTACCTGCTCGGCTCGATACGGGCGCTCGCGCACCACGACCTCGAACTCGTTGCCGACGCCGGCCAGCTCGGCGGGTACGTAGGCCATGGCGACCTTCTCGCCGAGCGTCGGCGAGGCGGTGCCGCTCGTCACCTGCCCGACCGGCGCCCCCTCGCGCCGCACCTCGTAGCCGCTGCGTGGGATCGCGTTCTCGCGCATGACCAGGCCGATGAGCTTGCGCCGTGGGCCCGCCTGCTGGACCTGGGCGAGGGCCGCCCGCCCGACGAACTCGCCCTTGTCGAGCTTCACGACCCGGCCGAGGTTCGCCTCGAACGGGTTCGTCTCCCGATCGAGCTCGTTGCCGTACAGCGGCATGCCGGCCTCGAGACGCAGCGTGTCACGTGCGCCGAGGCCGGCGGGGATCATCCCGCGCGGGCTGCCCGCCTCGAGCAGCGCGTCCCACAGGCGTCCGGCTCGCCGCGCGTCGACGAACAGCTCGAAGCCGTCCTCGCCGGTGTAGCCGGTGCGGGCCACGAGGCATTCGATGTCGGCCACCCTGCCGCGGGCGGCGCGGTAGTTGCCCAGCGCCTCGAGGTCGACGTCGGTCAGCGGGGCGAGGATCTCGGCAGCCAGCGGGCCCTGCGGGGCGACGAGCGCGGTCCGCTCGGACCGGTCGTCGAGGGTGGCGTCGAAGTCGCCGCGCGCCAGCAGCGCGGTGAGATGCCGGACGACGACGTCGTGGTTCGCCGCGTTGCAGACGACCAGGTAGCCGGGATCGGTGCGATAGCAGATGAGGTCGTCGACGATGCCGCCATCCTCGTCGCAGACCATCGAGTACTGCGCCTGGCCCGGCTCGAGCGCGGCGGGGTCCGAGACGAGCGCATAGCGCAGGAACGCGACCGCCTCCGGCCCGTCCACCGCGATCTCGCCCATATGGGACAGGTCGAACAGGCCGGCCGCGCCTCGCACCGCGCGGTGCTCCTCGAGGATGGACCGATACTGGACCGGCATCTCGTAGCCCGCGAACGGCACCATGCGGCCGCCGAGCGCGACATGGCGGTCGTGGAGCGGCGTGCGAAGAAGGGCAGCGGCGTCGGTCATGCGCTCGCCTCCTCGCCCGGACCGGCCAGGAGCGCCGCAGCACGCTCGAGGACCGAGCGCTCGGTCGCATGCGTCAGCAGCTGGGTCGCCTCCTCGATCTGCATCCAGCGCACCTCGTCGAACTCGTGATCGTGGTCGTCGGTGCTGCCGCCGACCGGCCGCATCAGGTAGAAATGGACCGTCTTGTGGAACCGCGTCTGGCCGCGGACGAAGAAGTAGGTGATGGCGCTGATCGGCGTCTCGACCTCGACCGCCAGGCCGGTCTCCTCGCGCGTCTCGCGCGCCGCGGTCTCGGTCAGCGTCTCCCCGCTGTCGGGCGTCCCCTTGGGCAGCGCCCAGAGCGGCGGCTGACGACGGTGCGCGACGACGACCTCGGTCCGGCCGTCATGCTCCCGATGGACGACGCCGCCTGCGCTGACGGCGCGCGCGTTGCGAAGGCCCGCCACCCCGAAGCGCTACGCGCGACGGACGCGCGAGAGCTCGGTGCGGCGACCGCGCACGCCCAGCCGTCCGACGGTCGGGAAGCGGAAGCGGCTCGTCGAGCAGCGGAGGAGCCCGACGGTCGTCCGCGAGGCTCGTGGGGCGTGGAAGACGGTCCCGGAGCGCGGCAACCCGAGCCGCGGCCGGCTGCGCGCCAGGCGGCGGCCGGCGCGGAACTCGATGACCGGGTGGGAGACGAAGCGGGCCACCACACTCTCTCGCATGGCGGGCATTGTACGCCGGGTCGGTGGGCACGCAACCAGCACGGCGCCATCGAGCGGTGCGAATCAGCGACGCCTGGCGATGGCGGACCGATAGAGGTCGACCACCTCGCCGATGCGCGTGACGAGGTCGAAGCGCGAGGCTCCATCGGCGGCGGCCGCCGCCATCGCGTGGCGGCGCGGGCCATCGTCGGCGAGGGCGCCGATCGCCTCGGCAAGCCGCGTGGCAGCTTGCACCCGCGGACTCGCGGCGACGAGGAGGCCGTCGATGCCCGGACGCACCGCGTCGCGAACGCCGGGCGCATCGAGCCCGACGACCGGCAGCCCGGCGGCGAGCGCCTCCGCGACGACGAGTCCCTGCGTCTCCGTCTGGGAGGCGACGCAGAACAGGTCGGCGCCGCGAAGAAGGGCGAGCGCCTCGTCCCGCGGCCGCATGCCGGCGAACCACACCCGCCCGGCGAGGTCCGGCCGGCCGGCCCGCGCGCGGAGCGCGGCGCCCCTCCCGCCGTCGCCGACGACCGCCAGCCGCACCGAGGGCACCGCCGCGACCGCGTCGAGCAGCACGTCGACCGACTTCTCGGGGGCAAGACGACCGAGCGTGGCGGCGACGATCGCGTCTGGCGGCCATCCCGCCGCCACCCGCGGGTCGGCAACCTCGAGCGCATGGATCGCGGCGACGTCGATCCCGGTCGGGATCGTCACGACGCTCGTTCGGCTCCGCGGTCCGAGCCGGGCTCGGATCTCCGCGGCGAGGTCGCTGCCCGGCGCGATGACGGCGTCGCAGCTCTGCCAGAACGCGGCCAGCCAGCGCTCCAACATGCCCCCGCCCGCGACGGACAACAGCCCGAGGTAGTGGCGGTAGTCCCGGTAGCGCGTGTGGTGCGTGAACACGAGGGGCACGCCGAGGCGGCGTGCCACCCGACGGCCGACCAGGCCAGCGCCGAATGGCGACTGGACGTGGACGATGTGCGGCGCGAAGGCGATCGCGGTGCGGGTGGCGGCCACGCCGCGGCCAGGCTGCGGGACGCGGTACCCCGCCGGAGCGGGCGGCGGCAGCTGAAGCGAGGGCAGCCAGGCGACGGCTGGCGCCGGTCCCTGGACCGTCGCCCGTGGGGCAAAGCCCCGCGTTGCCGGCGCGGGCGCGAGGAGCAGGACCTCGTGACCGGCCGCACCGAGGCCGCGCGCCAGCGCGTCGGTGGCGACGGTCACGCCCGACACGTATGGCAGCGCGGTCTCGGCCACGAGCACGACGCGGAGGGGTGGCGGCGCGCTCACTGCTCGAGCCGCGGCGGGCCTGCGAGCGCGGCCGGCTCGTCGCGCGGCATCGGCGGGATGGCATCGACATGGGTGCGCGGGCTGGGCGTGCTGGCACGCTCAGGGTCTCTGACGCGGGGCACGAACAGCAGCGCGATCGTGACTGCGGCCGCGAACAGCCCACCGCCGACCATCGTGGCGGTCGAGCCGACCAGGCCGGAGATCGGGCCGGTGAGGGCGAACGAGACCGGCACCAGCCCCACCGACACGAGCCAGTCGACGCTCGACACCCGCCCCAGCAGCTCGCGCGGCACGAGCTCCTGGAGGAGGCTGGTCCAGATGACCTGCCCGAGCATGAAGGTCGCGCCGGAGATGCCGGCGATGAGCATCGGCTGCCACAGCGCGGTCATGACGCCGTAGCCGGCCAGCGCGGCGGTGCCGATCGTCCAGGCCAGGTACATCGTCGTGATCCGCCGCCGCGGGACGCTGAGCTGGCCGATCGCGAGCGCCGCGACGATCGATCCGAGGCCGCTGGCCGCGAAGATGAGCCCGAGCGCATCCGCGCCGAGGTCGAGGCGGTTCTTCACGAGGTAGGGAAGGAGCACCTCGACCGGCCCGTAGAAGGCGAGCATCGCGAGCATCGCGGCGAGGAGGGTCGCCCAGCACCACGGGTTGGCGCGCACGAAGGCGAGCCCCTCGCCGACGTCCGCCAGCGTGCGCCCGAGGCCGCCCGCGACGGCGGCCCGCGTGGCGCGAGGCAGCGGGGCCATGAGGGCGACCAGCGCGGCCGAGACGACGAACGAGGCGCCATCGACCACGAACGCCGGGCCGGGTCCCAGGGCGTGGACCGTCAGGCCCCCGACGGCCGGCCCGGCGATGCGCAGCATGAGCGGCCTGACGAAGCCGGCGAGGGCGTTCGCCTGCGGCAGCTCGTCGTCGGGCACCAGGTCGGGGACGATGGCGGTCGAGGCCGGATTGAACAGCGCGTCGCCGAGCCCCACGACGGTGATGAGCGCCACGACGTGCCAGAGCTGGAGCACGCCGGCGATCGAGAGCAGCCCGATCGCGCCGATCGCGATCGCGCGCAGGACGTCGGCGACGATCATCATCCGGCGCGGGTCGTATCGGTCCGACAGGACGCCGCCGGCGAGCAGGAAGACGACCAGCGGCACGGTGGCGGCCACGCCGACGATCGACATCGCGGTCGGGACGTTGCTGATCGCGTACACCTGCCACGCCAGCGCGACGTACATGAAGCCGTCGCCCAGGAGCGACACCGTCGAGCCCGCCATGCGCAGGGCGAAGTCGCGGTGGCGGAGCGGGCCGAGGATGCGGACCCGGCCGAGGTGACGCAGGGACGAGGTCACGCGGCGTCGCCCGGCGGGTCCGGCTGCGACGGCGGGACGGTGCCGACGTGGAGGGTGACGAGGCCGCCCGCCAGCCATCGCCACGCCACGTCGCGGAGGTCCGTGGCGGCCAGCATCGCCGCCACGGAGGCCGGCGTCGGATAGGCGCGAACGCTGTCAGGCAGGTAGCGGTACGCGTCCGCCTGCCCAGCGAGTCGGCCGAGGAGCGGCACCGCGCCGCGGAACCAGATGCTGTTGAGGAGTCGCGGCAGCGGGTGCCGCGGCTCGCCGACCTCCAGCACCACCACGCGCCCGCCGGGACGCACGACGCGCCGCAGCTCGGCGAGCGCGCCCCGATAGTCGGCGACGTTGCGGAGGCCGAAGCCGATGAGGGCCGCGTCGGCGGACGCATCGGCGCAAGGCAGCGCGAGCGCGTCGCCGACCAGGTAGCGGATCGGCGCCGAGGCAGCGTCCGGCGTGGCGGCGCGGGCGATCGCGAGCATCCCTTCGCTGACGTCGACCCCGATCACCTCGCCCGTCGGACCGACCGCGCGGGCGGCGAGGCGGGCGAGTGGCCCGGTGCCGGTGGCGACGTCGACGATCCGCATCCCCGGCTTCGGGCACGCCGCCGCGATTGCCGCGCGCCGCCATCGGCGGTCGAGGCCGAGCGTCATCAGGGTGTTCATCCGGTCGTAGCCGGGGGCGATGCGATCGAACATGCGCCGCACGCGGTCCGGCGGGGTGGGGTTGCCGGCGGGGCGATCCGTCATCGGTCCCATGGGCGCTGTGGCGACGTCCGGAGCGGGAGGAATGGTGGGCGATACTGGATTCGAACCAGTGACCTCACGGATGTGAACCGTGCGCTCTAACCGACTGAGCCAATCGCCCGCCGCAGGGACCGCAGTATAGCCGGGCGCCCGACGGGCCCTCAATTCAGTGGATGCCGAGCGCGAGCCGGGTGAGGAGCTGGAGCACCACGAGCGCGATCATCGGCGAGAGGTCGAACGCGCCGGTCGGCGGCAGGAAGTTGCGGATGGGCGCAAGGAGCGGCTCGGTCGCGGCGTAGACGAAGGCCGCGAACGGCCCACCGCCGGTCGGCATGACCCAGCTCAGGATGACGCGCACGACGATGAGCAGCGACAGCACGGTCGCCAGCAGGAAGATGAAGTTGCCGAGCACCGCGGTCATCGTCGCCCGAGGATAGCGCCGCGCCGTGGTGGCCGCACCGCTCAGCCCGGCCGCGGGCCGAACAGCGCCGTGCCGACCCGGACGAGGGTGGCGCCCTCCTCCACGGCCTCCTCGACGTCGCCGCTCATCCCCATCGAGAGCTCGGGGAGCGGCAGCCCGGTCCGCTGTCGTAGCTCATCGCCGAGCGTGCGCAGCGCGACGAAGGCGGGCCGCGGGTCTGCGTCGGCGCGCGCGATCGTCATGAGGCCCACCACGTCGAGCGCCGTGGTGTCGCCCAGCGCGACGGCAAGGTCACGCGCGGCGAGCGTCGACGGGTCGAAGCCCGCCTTCTGGGGCTCGCCGGTCACGTTGACCTGGAGCAGGACGCGCGGGCGTCGGCCGAGATCGTGGGCGAGTCCCTCGAGGCGACGCAGGAGCGCGACCGAGTCGACGGCATGGAGCCACGCGAACGCGGACAACGCCGCGCGCGCCTTGTTCGACTGGAGCCGGCCGATGAGGTGCCACTCGGCGGCCGGCAGCGCGGCCAGCTTCGGGAGGGCCTCCTGGACGCGATTCTCCCCAAGCGCGGTGAGCCCCGCCTCGACCGCCGCGGCCGCGACCTCGACCGGCCAGGTCTTCGTCACCGCCACGATCCGCACCGAAGCCGGGTCGCGGCCGGCGCGCTCGGCGGCGGCGTCGAGGCGGGCACGGAGCGCGCCAGCGCGTTCGGCGATCTCGGCGACGGACGGCAACGAGGCCCGGCGGCTGCCGGGCCTCATCGGTCCATGGGTAGCCTCGCGAGGGAGGCTTCAGTCGTTCTTGCGGCGCAGGAACGACGGGATGTCGAGGTCGGTCTCACCATACGAGGGCCGTTCGAGGCTGCTCGGGCGAACGGGCAGCGGCTGGCGCTCCGACGGCCGGACCTCGGTCGGCTCGAACGAGCTCGAGCGGGCGAACGGCGACGGCTCGCCGAGCTGGTCGTTGAGGCTCTCTCGCTCCGATCGCTCACGCTCGATCTCGGCGAGGATCTCGCGGCTGCGCTCGTCGAGGCTCTGCTCGATGCCCTGCGCCGCCTCGGCGGTCGCCTGGCCCTTGCTCGGCCGGATCTTCTTGGTGCTGTCGAACCCGGTGGCGATGACGGTGACCTTCACCTCGTCGCGCATGCGGTCGTCGATGACGGTGCCGAAGATGATGTTCGCCTCCGGGTCGGCGGCCTCCTTGATCACCTCGGCCGCCTCGTTGACCTCGAACAGGCCGAGGTCGCTGCCACCGGTGACATTGAACAGGATCCCGCGGGCGCCCTGAATGTTGACTTCGAGCAACGGGCTCATGACCGCGGCGCGCGCCGCCTCGACCGCCCGGTTCTCGCCGGTGCCGATCCCGATCCCCATCATGCTGCTCCCCGCCTCACGCATGATCGTCTTGACGTCCGCGAAGTCGAGGTTGATGAGGCCGGGCACGGTGATGAGGTCGCTGATGCCCTGCACGCCCTGGCGGAGCACGTCGTCGACGACGCGGAAGGCGTCGATGATGCTCGTCTTCTTGTCGACGACCTCGCGCAGGCGGTCGTTCGGGATCGTGATGAGGGTGTCGACCTTCTCCTTCAGCAGCTCGGTGAACTGCTCCGCCACGAGCTTGCGCCGCATGCCCTCGAAGCTGAACGGCTTCGTCACCACGCCGACGGTGAGCGCGCCGAGGTCCTTCGCGATCTCGGCGATCACGGGCGCCGCGCCGGAGCCGGTGCCACCGCCCATGCCGGCGGTGATGAAGATCATGTCCGAGTCCTTCAGGGCCTCGTAGATCTTCTCGCTGTCCTCCTCCGCGGCGCGCTGGCCGACGCCGGGATCCGCACCCGCACCGAGGCCGCGGGTCAGCTTGTCGCCGATCCGGATCTTGTGCGGCGCGTCGCTCTGGAGGAGCGCCTGGGCGTCGGTGTTCACGCTGATGAACTCGACGCCCATCATCTCGGCCCGGATCATCCGGTTGACGGCGTTGCTGCCTCCGCCTCCCACGCCGATGACCTTGATGAGGGCGAAATTCTCTGAGTCCGAACGGAGCGGCATGTGGGAGGACTCCTGCGCGGTGGCGTTTTGAGGGCTGAAGGTCAGAACCCGGATCGCGCGGGTTTGACCGATTCTACCGATGCCGCCGGCGCCGCGTCGGCGGTTTTCCACAATCTGGCGGTGAGTTATCCACAGACGGCCCGGCAGCGGTGGACGAGGCGCCGGCCTGTCCACGTCGCAGCGTCTGAGGCGCTACGGCTCGCGCACCGCGACCCACAGCCCATCGCCGTCGGCGGCCAGCGCGCCGGGGACGCCGTCGAGCTCGGTGACCACGGGCTCGCCGCCGTTGACACCGAGGCGCCACACCGCGTGGTCGCCATCGCACGCGACCCAGACCCACGACGCCGAGGCGAGGACGCCGGTCGGGCCGTCGCACACCGGCCGCTGGCTGGCGATGCGGTTCGTGCTCGGGTCGATGCGGTACAGGACGTCGGCGCCCTGGGCCACGACCCAGACTCCGCTCTCGGCGACCGCCAGCGCGGTGGGGGTTGCCGGGATCGCGATCGCCTCCACCACGACCCGCTGGTTCGCCGTGTCGATGCGGGACACGGTCCCGGCGAGGCTGTTCGCCGTCCAGGCGCTGCCGGAGGAGACGGCGATCGCCGCAGGTCCCGTCTCCGGCGGCAGTTCGATCGTGCCCGCCACGGAGCGCGTGCGGGGGTCGATGCGGTGCACGGCGTCGCTGAGGTCGTCGGCCAGCCACACGGCGCCGTCGCCTGCGGCCATGGCGCGGCCGTGGACGTCGATCGTGCCGACCACGGTCGCGTCGGATGGCCGGATGATCGTCACCGTGCTCGCGAACGGATCCATGACCCACAGCAGGTCGTTGGCAATGGCGAGCTCGGCCGGCACGCCGACCCCCACCACCGCGCTCTGGCCGGTCTCCCGGTCGACGCGCGACACCGTCGAGCCATCCACGTTGCCGACCCAGATCGCCGCGTCGGTGACCGCCAAGGCGCCCGGTCCCCGGCCGACCGCGAAGCCCGTCCCGAGGGCACCATCCTGCCCGACGGCGCGAATCACGTTGGGACCGGTGGCCGTCCCATCCCGCGGCGTCCAGGGCCGCCACACGACGAGCGCGACGGCGACGAGCGCGACCGCGAGCACGCCCCCACCGACGGCAAGCCGTCCGCGCGAGGGTGTCGTCGCCGCGCGCTCGGCCGGCGCGAGGGCGACCGCGGGCTGAGCGAGCGGGCGCTCGATCTCGAACAGGTGCCACGCCTCGTCGACCCCCTTGAGCGTGTGGCTGCCGCGATCGATGAACCGGAACCCGCCACCGCCGGCGAGGTCGCGCACGGTGCTCGATGCCAGGATCTGGCCCCCGGTCGCGGCGCCCATGATCCGGGCCGCGAGATGGACGGCGATCCCGCCGACCTTGGCGCCCATCGGCTCGACCTCGCCCGTGTGGATCCCGGCCCGGATGACGATGTCGAGCCCGACGAGCGCATCCATCATCTCGACCGCGCAGGTGATCGCGTCGACAGGAGCCGTGAAGGTGGCGAAGAAGCCGTCCCCGGCGGTGTCGACCTCGCGGCCGTCGTGGCGGCGCAGGATGCGGCGCACGAGGCGGTGGTGACGGTCGAGCAGCTGCCGCCAGCCGCGGTCGCCGAGTGCGGCGGCCCGCTCGGTCGACCCCACGATGTCCGTGAACAGCACCGTGGCCAGCTGGCGACGACTCCCGCTCCGGCGACGCATCGGTCAGCCGCCGCCCGCCAGCCGGATGTGATCGAGTGACGGCCCGATCGAGGCCGCGTCGGGCGAGAAGCCCTCGACGCGCGGCGACGTGATCCACGCCCGTGAAACGGTCGCGATCGGCACCCAGGGCACCACCCGCTCCATGACGAGCTGGTCGAGGGTCGCCCAGCAGCGGAACCCGTCGGCCCCCACCGCGGCGAGGCATTCGTCGATGCGCGCGGCGAGGGTCGGCACCGAGGTGACGGCGTAGCCCCAGCCGGCGAGCTCGTCCGGCGACGAGCCGATGAGCGAGGTGTCGACGTGCTGCTGGTCGTTGCCGCGCGTGCCGAAGAGCTGCGCGAAGTTCGCCCCGTTCGGGTAGTCCGCTTGCCATCCGACGAAGGCCATCGCGATGTGATCCTCGGGCGCGAACATATTGCCGTCGCTTGGCACGAGGCCG
Source organism: uncultured Chloroflexia bacterium (assembly GCA_963825905.1). Lineage (GTDB taxonomy): Bacteria > Chloroflexota > Limnocylindria > QHBO01 > QHBO01 > JAICQM01. Next base: position 686,347 of record CAWGUL010000007.1, read on the forward strand.
AGCCCGAGCGGCGCAACGCCGGCGATCAGCTGCTCCTGCACGGAGCCCGGCTCGACCTCTGGCCCCATGAGGCGCAAGCCGGCACAGCTGGCGCCGTCGCACATGCCGTCGCCGTTCGCGTCGTAGCTCGACAGGCGCATCTCCGCCTTCGCGGCCTCGAGGTTGCCGTGATCGCCCGCCGTCGCCAGCGGGCCATAGCCGACGAGCAGGTTGTTCTCCAGCGCGTCCGGCATGGCGTGCTGCGCCACCTGGGCCAGGATCCCGCGCTGGCTCCTCAGCGTGGCAGCCATCCGCCCGCGGTCGAGGACGAGCGCCACCGCGCGCCGCACGTGCACGTCGTCAAACGGGGGGATGGCCAGGTTCATCGAGAACCAGCGCAGCTGAAGCGACTGCTGGACGTGGATCTGCGCACCGAGGCCGGGGTCGTCGAGATACCGCTGCGCGACGGCGGCGGCCACCGTCTCCGACATCGCGTCCGCCGTGCCGCGCTCCACGAGGGCGGTTGCCTCCTCTGGCGATGCCGCCACGGTGATCTCGATTCGGTCCACGTACGCCCCGCGCAGGCCGTCCGTCGCGCGATCCCAGGACGGGTTGCGGACGAGGACGGCCGGGCCGTCGCGCTGAATGCTCCAGATCGGCTTCGCCGCCGGATCGGCGAGGTCCTGCTGCGCCGCCCCCTCGTACATGTACGGGCCGGAGGCGACGACGAAGCCAGGGACGTCGTCGAGCGTGCGGCCGGCAAGGACCTCGGCCGGCAGCGGAGCCGACGGGCTGATCGACATCCGGTTGCCGAAGTCGCCAGCCGGCGCGGCGAGCCGGACGACGAGCGTCGTCGGGTCGGGTGCCTCGAGCCCGGCGATCGTGTCGACCGTGCCGTCGCGGAAGTCGGCCACGCCGTTGATGTCCTCGTAGAACGAGGTGTCGCGGCGGACGGCGTACTCGAGCGCGGTGACGAAGTCACGCGACTCGATCACGCGATCCTGGAGCGGCGGGGCGTAGTGGATCCCCGGCTTGAGGTGGAACGTCCACGCGAGCCCGTCGGCGGACACCTCGGGCATCGAAGCCGCCAGGTCGGGCCGCAGCTCGACGCCGCCGTCCTCGATCCCCTTGCCGTTATAGGCCAGCAGCGTCCGGAACACGCAGCACGTCGCGGCCGGGTTGTAGGCGAAGAAGTCGGCTGGGTCGTAGAACGCGCGCCCCGGTGCCTGCTCGGCGCCGTTCTCGACTGCGACGACGCGGAGCGTGCCGCCCGCCGCCTGGACGCTCGCCGTGCTCGTGGCCGAGGGCGCGCCGCACCCGACCAGGACGATGCCGAGCAGCAGGACGACCGATCTCGAGGCCAGGCGGTTCACGCGGCGTCCTCAGGGGGTGTCGACGTCGGCACTATACGGGTCGCCGCGGCGCGCTCGGCCCTTCGCGCGCCCCCGCGGCGGCCGGGGAAGGCGGTCAGCCGGGGAAGAGTCCGCGGAACCAGTCCATGAATCGCCCGCCGACCGCGCTCATCGGGGAGCCGGCACCGTAGCCGACCGGCTCCTCGCCGCCGTGGGTGGCGCCCCAGAGCAGGAGGCCGATGGGCGTGGAGAAGGCGGGATTGCTGAGCTGGTCCATGAGCCCGCCGACGCCCTGCGGCGCCCCGATGCGCACGGGCATCTCGAGGACGTCGCGCGCCAGCTCCGCCGCCCCGGCGATGCGCGACCCGCCACCGGTCAGCACGACCCCTGCCGGCAGCATGCCGGCGTGGCCGGAGCGCTTCACCTCCTCGCGGATGAGGCCGAAGATCTCCTCCATCCGGGCAGCGATGATCTCGCACAGCTTGCGACGCTGGATCGTCTGGCCACCCCCCTCGCCGAGGACGGCGACGTTGAGCAGCTCCTCCGGCCCGACGTCGCCGAGGTCGGCGGTGCCGTGCTTGATCTTGATCTCCTCGGCCAGGTTGAGGCTCGTGCGCAGCCCGATCGCCACGTCGTTCGTGACGTTGATGCCCCCGACTGGCAGCACGGCGGAGTGGTAGACCGCGCCATCGGTGAAGATCGCGATGTCGGTCGTGCCGCCGCCGATGTCGGCGATGAGCACGCCGAGGTCCTTCTCGGTATCGGTCAGCGTCGCCTCGGCGGCCGCCAGCGAGCTGATCACGAGCTCGTCGATCGCCACGTTCGCCTGGCTGATGCACTTCGTGAGGTTGGAGATGCTCGTCGCCGCGCCGGCCACGATGTGGGTCTCGACCTCGAGCCGCACCGCGCTCATCCCGAGCGGGTCCTTGATCCCATCCTGGCCGTCCACGATGTAGCCGCGCGGCAGGACATGGAGCAGCTCGCGGTTCGACGGCACCTGGATCGCCTTCGCGGCGTCGGTGGCGCGGGCAACGTCCTCGCGGCTCACCTCGCGCTTGTGGCCGGAGACCGCCACCACGCCACGCGAGTTCTGGCTCGCGATGTGGCTGCCGCCGACGCTGACGAAGGCGGAGCTGATCTTGTAGCCGGAGAGGCGCTCGGCCTTCTCGATGCTCGCGGCGATGGAGCCCACGGTCTGGTCGATGTTCGCGACCATCCCCTTCTTCATCCCGACCGACGGACCGATGCCGTAGCCGATGATGTTGACGTCGCCGGAACGTCCGACCTCGCCGATGAGGGTCGTCACCTTGGTCGTGCCGGCGTCGATGCCGACGAGGACCGTCTCCCTGTCCAAGCTACCTCCAATGGTTCCGCGGGCCGCCGGCTGCTGGCCCGGGACGGCCCGAGCCTACAGGAAGTGGCGGCGAATGAGTGCCACGTTCTGGAAGATGCGCAGCCCGAAGGCAAAGAGCGCGACCAGGTACAGATCGATCCCCAGCCGATCGCCGACGAAGGTCAGGGCGACCGCCACCAGGGCATTCGTGATGAAGCCGGAGATGAAGACCCGGTTGTCGTAGTGCGCGTCCAGCTCGGCCCGGATGGCGCCCAGCACCGAGTCGAGGCCGGCCAGGATCCCGACCGCGCTGTAGCGCGCCAGGTCCGGGCTGACCGCCACGCCAAGGGTGAGGCCCAGCGCCACGCCGAGCGCAAGGCCGAGAAGGGGAAGCCACATGCGGGCCGGTTCCGGTGCGGATGGGTATCGCGGACCGATGACCGGAACGCGATGGTCCGGGGAGATCAGCCCTTCGCACGCCAATATACCCTTCCCGGATTGCGGGCATCCACCCATGAGACGGAGCGCTCCGGCTCCTCCGCGAACAGCGTTCGGACCGATGCCGCCTGCGCGTCGATGCGGGCCGCGGTGTCCCTCGCCGGCTCGGCCGGGTCGAGCCCGTAGAAGCCGAACGCGGCGCTCCAGCCGGTGTTGGCGACGACGATGAAGCCGTAGCCCTCCTCGATACGCACCGTGAGCCGGGTCGCCTCCGACCCGAGCGTCGCCGGCTGGATGGCCACCAGCCGCAGCGCGGTCTCGCGCTCGTCGGAGGGGATCCGGTCCCCGAGGATGATGTTGCGCGACGCGGCGCGGCGGTCGTCGATGAACGGCAGCGCCCCGAGCGCCGGCGGCAGCTCGCGGCCGAGCGCCACCTCGCCGATGACGGTTCCGTCCCCGGCGCCGACGAGCTGGACCGCGCTCGTCCGCCACACGAACGCCGGCGACTCCTCGGTGAGGGTCACCTCGACCCGGTCGGGCAGGTAGGTCGCGACCTGGGCGGTGGCGACGGCCGGGATCGCCTCCAGGCGCGTGGCGAGCTCCGCCACGTCGATGCCGAGCAGCGAGGTGCCACGCAGCGGTTCGAGCACCGCGTCCAGGCGGCGCTGCTGCGTCCACGACGCACCATTCGTCGCGATCTGCCCGACGCGCAGCCACGGCCCATTGGCGAGCAGCACGATGGCGACGAGCGAGAGGCTGAGCCCCAGCAGCGCGAGTAGACGGCCAACGGTCGGCAGCCGGCCGCCGAGCCGGACCCGGAGCGGCGCACGGGGGCGACGGGCCTGGGTGCCGGGCCGGCGCCGGGCGCGAATCGGCGTGGCGCCGCGCTTCGGCGGCTTGCCGCCCTGGCCGCCGAGACGCCTCATGCGTCGTCCTCCGCCGCGCCGCTCGTCGCCGGCGTGCGGCCCTCCGCATCGGCCTCGAGCGCGAGGTCGATGAGGCGCGCCACCAGCTCCGTGAAGCCGATCCCCGCCAGCTCAGCCTGCTTCGGGTACATGCTCGTGGTCGTGAAGCCGGGGAGCGTGTTCATCTCGCTGATGTAGACCCCGTCCTCCGGGACGAGGAAGTCGATCCGGGCCAGCCCCGCGCAGTCGACGGCGCGGTAGGCGGCGAGCGCGAGCTCCTTCAGCCGCGCGGCGAGATCCGGCTCGATCGCGGCGCGCGGCAGCACGTCGGCCAGCCCGTCCACGTACTTCGCCTCGTAGTCGTACCACTCGTGGTGGCTGCGCACCTCGCCCGGCTCGAAGACGATCGGCTGGTCGTTGCCGAGGACCCCGCACTCGAGCTCGCGCGCGTTCGCGACGTAGGCCTCCACGATCACCTTGGCGTCGTACGCGAACGCCTCGTCGAGCGCTGCCGGGAGCTCGCGCGCCGCGTGGACGAGCGACATCCCGACGCTGCTGCCGAGGCGCGCCGGCTTCACCACGCTCCGCTCCCCGATGAGCTCGGCGACCTGCCGGAGGACCCGCTCCGGCTCGTCGCGCCAGGCCCGACGCCGGAACCAGGTGGACTCGACCACCGGCAGCCCGTGGCCGCGCATGAGGTCCTTGAAGACAACCTTGTCCATCGCCACTGCGCTGGCCAGCACGCCGGCGCCGATGTAGGGGATGCCCGCCAGCTCGAGGAAGCCCTGGAGCGTGCCGTCCTCGCCGTACGGGCCGTGGACGACGAGGAAGGCGACATCGATCGCATCGGCGAGCGAGCGGACGGCCGTGCGGGCCGCCACGCCCGCGTCGTGCTCGGTGACGGCGGGTACCGCGGGCGCGGCGTGCTGCCGGAGGCGAGCGGCGGTGCCGAGCGGGGTGTCCGCGCCGAGCAGCGCTGCGAGCGACGTGTCGCCGAGCTCGGCGGCAGGCCCGGCGGGCAGGCGCCAGCGACCGTCCCGGTCGATGTAGATGAGGTACGGCTCGAACCGGTCGCGGTCGATGGCGCGCAGGACGGCCTCGCCCGAGGCGATGCTGACCTCGTGCTCGGCCGAGCGACCGCCGGCGAAGATCCCGACCCGCAGGCGCCTGCCACTCATGCCGGCGCCGCGGCCGGCCAGTCGCCGACGAACTCGATCTCGTAGTCGAGGCCGACGCCGAACCGATCCAGGACGGCCGCACGCACCCGATCGCCGAGGGCACGGACGTCGGCGGCGCGACCGTCGCGCTCGGTGACGATGAAGTTCGCGTGCAGCTCGCTGACGCGCGCCGTGCCGAGCCGCTCGCCCTTGAGGCCTGCCGCCTCGATGAGCCGTCCGGCGTGGTCGTCGGGCGGGTTGCGGAAGACGCTGCCCGCGTTCTGGTCGGCGAGCGGCTGGGTCGCCTGACGCCGGGCCTGGTGCTCAGCCACCTCCGCCGCGATCGCCTTCCCGTCGCCCGATGCCAGGGCCAGCTCGACCGCCACGATGACCTCCGGCGAATGCTTGAAGCGCGAGTCGCGATAGGCGAAGGCGCAGTCCGCGGCGGCCACCTGGCGCAGGCTGCCGTCGCGCGGGTCCCACGCCTCGACCCGGGTGACGACGTCGCGCATCTCGCCGCCGTGCGCCCCGGCATTCGCCCACACGGCGCCACCGAGCGAGCCGGGGATGCTGATCCCGAACGCGATCCCGGCGAGCTCGGCCGCAATCGCGCGCCGAACGAGGGCGGCCATCGCGACCCCGGCGTCGCCGCGCATCGCCAGCCCGTCGACGACGAGCTCGCGCGCCCGATTCCGGATCACCAGCCCGCGGATCCCGGCATCGGCGACGACGAGGTCGCTGCCGTTGCCGAACACGAAGCAGGCGACGCCGGCGTCGCGCGCCGCCGCCAGCACGGCAAGGAGCTCCCCCCGGGCGCGGGGGGTCGCCAACCGGTCCGCCGGCCCGCCGACGCGGAGCGTGGTCAGGGGGGCGAGCGGCGCGTCGATGGCGAGCGGGATCCCGCGCTCCGTGGCGATGGCGTCGAGGCGCGCGAGCGCATCGGTCCCGACGACGGTCACGCGGCCTCTCCCGCCATGCGCAGCAGCTCGGCCGCCAGCCGCGCGGCCGCGTCCGGCTGCCCGAGCGCGCGGGCCGCAGCGGCCATGCTGGCGCGGCGGGCGTCGTCGCGCAGGTCGGCCACGAGCGCGGCGAGGCGGTCGGCGGTGAGGTCGGCATCGTCGACGAGGATCGCCGCGCCCTGGTCGGCGAGGAAGGCGGCGTTGGCGCGCTGATGCGCGCCGGCGTGCGGGTACGGGACGAGGATGGATGCGACGCCCACCGCCGCCACCTCCGCGCACGTCGAGGACCCAGCGCGGCCGAGCACGAGGTCGGCAGCCACGAGCGCATCGGTCATGCGGTGGGTGAGGAACGCCTCCGGCAGGTAGCGGTCGCGGAGCTGCGCAGGAAGGGCCTGGCGCGCCTCGATCGCGGCCGGCAGGCCGTCGGGGCCGGTGATGTGGAGCACGTGCCAGTCGGCGAGCAGCTGCGGCAGCGCGCCCGCGATCGCGGCGCTGAAGCGCGCCACCGCCTGCGAGCCCCCGAATGCCAGCAGCAGGCGCTCGTCCTCCCCCACCCCGAACGAGGCGCGGGCGGCATGGCGATCCACGCCGGCGAACGAGCGGATCGGCGTGCCGGATACAAAGGCGCGCGGCCCGAACGCGTCGAGGGTCGGCGGGAAGGAGACCGCGACGCGGGTCGCCACGCGCCCGACCGCTCGCGTGGCGCGGCCCGGGACGACGTTGCCCTCCCATACCAGCGACGGGACGCGGAGCATCCGCGCCGCCAGCACCAGCGGGAGGGCGAGGTAGCCGCCAGTCGTGAAGATGACGTCCGGTCGCAGGCGCCGCAGGAGCGCCGCCGCCTGTGGCACCGAGGCGCCGAGGCGCAGCGGGTCGAGGACGAGGTGGATGTCGCGCCCGGCAGAGCGCAGCGAGCGCACCATCAGCTCGTGGTACGGCAGCCGATCGCGCAGCGCATCCCCGGCCACGAGCCGGCGCTCGAAGCCGCGGGCACCGCCGATGTACGCCAGCTCAGCGTCGGGTCGGACGTCGAGGAGCGCTCTGGCGACGGCCAGCGCGGGGTAGATGTGCCCGCCGGTTCCGCCGCCCGAAAGAGAACACCGCATCGAGCAGCGATCCTTGCGTGTGGGCCTCTCGCGAGATCGACAGCAGGATGCCGACCGCGATGAGGTTGAGGGTGAGGGCCGAGCCGCCATAACTGATGAACGGCAACGGGATGCCGGTGACCGGCAGGAGCGCGGTCACCACCATCATGTTGATGCACGCCTGGACGATGATCCAGGTCGTGATGCCGGCGGCCAGCAGGCCGCTGAAGGTGTCCGGAGCCTTGATCGCGATCCGGTAGCCCTGGTAGGCGACGACGGTGAAGAGCGCGACCACGGTGATGGTGCCGATGAGCCCCCACTCCTCGCCGATGATGGCGAAGATGAAGTCGGTCGACGGCGCCGGCAGGTAGAGGAACTTCTGTCGGCTCGCCCCCAGGCCGAGGCCGGTGATGCCGCCGAGGGCGAGCGCCATGAGGCCCTGGAGCGTGTTGTAGCCGGCGCCCAGCGGGTCCCGGAACGGGTCGAGGAACGTCTGCACCCGGCCGAGCTGGTAGGCGTTGGTGCTGATGAACCCGATCGCCATGGCGAGGACCGCCGATCCGATCATCGTGAGGTGGACGAGGTTCGCGCCCGCCATGAAGAAAATCGAGAAGGCGGCGGCCGCGTAGACGCCCGCGGTCCCGAGGTCCGGCTCGAGGGCGATGAGCAGCAGGCCCGGCGCCACGAGGAGCCCGAACGGCACCATGCCGTTCCAGAAGCTGCGCGCCGCGGTGCCGCGTCGGTCGAGCCAGTGCGCGAGGTAGAGGACGATCGCCAGCTTTGCCGCCTCGGCCGGCTGCAGCGAGCCGATGCCCGGGATGACGAACCAGCGCCGGCTGCCGAACGCCTCGGTCCCCACGAACAGGACCGCCACCAGGGCGACGATGCTCAGGAAGTAGGCGGGCATGGCGAGGTGCCGCAGCAGCCGGAAGTCGATGCGGCTGAAGAGGTAGAGGCAGCCGACGCCGAGCCCTGCCCACAGCGCCTGCTGGAGGCCCTGCGCGGCCGGGTCGTCGTTGCCGAGGTACTCGCGCACGCTCGAGGCCGAGTACACCATCACGACCCCGATCGCGACCAGCGCCAGCACGGCGAGCATGAGCGGGTAGGCCACCGGTCCCCGCTCGCGGCGGACTCCCGCGCGCGACCGGGCGCGACCCGGGGCGGCGGCGGTGATGACGCTCATCGCCGCGCCTCCAGCGTCGGACCGATGGCGCGCGCCGCCGCGCTGAACGCGTCGCCGCGCGCGGCGTAGTCGGTGAACATGTCGAAGCTCGCCGCGGCCGGGGCGAGCAGCACGACGTCGCCGTGCCGCGCCGTCTCCGCCGCCCGCCGTACGGCGACCTCCATCGTGGCGGCTCGGAAGGTGGGGACGCGGCCGCCGACGACCCCGTCCAGCTCGTCGGCGATCTCGCCGAGGAGGACGAGCGCGCGGCAGCGATCGACGATCGCCTCGGCGAGACCGCCGAGCGCAAGGCCCTTCCCCTGCCCGCCGGCGATGAGGATGACGGGCCGCGTCCCGAACGCGGCGAGCGCGGCCTCGGTCGCGGCCGGGATGGTGGCCATCGAGTCGTTGACGAACGTGACCCCGCCCCAGCCCCCCACCGTCTGGAGCCGGTGCGCCACGCCGGTGAACGCCCGGATCGCCGTCGCGGCGTCGCGTGCGCTCGCGCCGGCCAGGTGCGCGCCGAGGGCGGCGGCGAGGACGTTGTGGAGCATCGGGATGCCGGGGAGCCGCACGTCGGCGACCGGCAGCAGCGCTTCGCCGTCGACGCGGATCACCCCGCCGGCGGCGGTCGCAGCGGTCGACGGGTCGTCGGCGGCGTACCAGCGCACCTCGCCCTCGAGGGTGGCGCCGAGGTCGCGGCAGCCGGGATCGTCGGCGTTGAGGACGACGGTGCCGTGCGCCGACAGCTCGGCCAGCCTCGCCTTCACGGCGCGGTAGGCGGCAACCGAGCCGTGGCGGTCGATGTGGTCGGCGCCGATGTTCGTGTAGACCGCCACCTCCGCGCCGCGCGAGATCGTCGGCAGCTGCAGCTCGGACAGCTCGAGGACCGCCCAGGTCGCATCGGTCAGCTCGTCGGCACGCTCGATCAGCGGGGTGCCGATGTTCCCGCCCAGGACGCTCGGGATGCCGGCCGCCTCGAGGATGGCGGCGATGAGCGAGGCGGTCGTCGTCTTGCCCTTCGTGCCGGTGACGCCCACGATCCGCGCCCGCGTCAGGCGCAGGAAGAGCTCCACCTCGCTGAGCTGCTCCAGCCCGCGCCGCTCCGCCTCGGCGAGCAGGTCGCGCAGCCAGGGCTCGGTGGTCGGGAAGCGCGCCGAGATCGACGGCGAGGTGACGAGCAGGTCGGCGGCGTCCATCGCCTCGGCCAGCGCGGGCGGGTCGACGCCGAGGAGCAGGTCCACCGGGCGCCCGTCGAGCGCCGCGACGGCGTCGGCGAGGTCGGCGGCCGGGCGGCGGTCGTAGGCCGCCACGAGCGCGCCGGCATCGGTCAGGAAGCGGGCCGCCGCCACCCCGGAGCGTGCGAGCCCCAGGACGAGCGCGCGGCGCCCGGCCAGGTCGGCGCTGCGGCGAATCGGTCCGGTCGCGGCGGTCACGGGCATGCGCTCTAGAACTCGCCCACGCCGGCCAGGAAGAGGCTGAATCCGAGCAGGGCGGCGAGGGCACCGACGATCCAGAAGCGGATCGTGATCTTCTCCTCCGCCCAGCCGATGAGCTCGAAATGATGCTGGAGCGGCGTCATGCGGAACACCCGGCGGCCGCGCAGCCGGAATGACGCCACCTGGATGATGACGCTCATCGTCACCGAGACGAAGACGACCCCGATGACCGCCAGCAGCGGCAGCTGGCCGCTGATCGTCGCCACCACGGCCAGCGTCGCCCCCAGCCCCAGCGAGCCCGAGTCGCCCATGAACAGCTGCGCGGGATGGACGTTGAACCACAGGAAGCCCATGAGCGCGCCGATGAGGAGCGCGCAGAAGATCGCCAGGTTCGGCTGTCCGGCCTTGAGGCCGGGCACCTCGACGAGCGCGATGAGCAGGTAGGCGACGAAGCTGAAGATCAGCGTGCCGCCGGCGAGCCCATCGAGGCCGTCGGTGAGGTTGACGGCGTTGCTGGAGCCGACGATGACGAACGCGACGAACAGGACGAGGACGAGGAACGCGAGCTCGACCTGGCCGATGAGCGGGATGTTGATGCTCGTGAGGTGGAAGTGGCGAACGATGTAGAACGCCGCCAGCAGGGCGACGGCGGTCTGCCAGACGAGCTTGTAGCGGCCGCGGATCCCGATCCCGGTCTGCACGTTCACGTAGTCGTCGACGGCGCCGAGGACGCCCACCCCGACGAGGGTCAGCATCGGGGTCAGGGTCGACACGTCCTCGAGCCGCATGACCATGGCGAGGAACATGACGACGAGCACGAGGAGCATGCCGCCCATCGTCGGCGTGCCGGCCTTCACCAGGTGCCCCACCGGGCCTTCCGCCCGGATCGCCTTGCCGAAGCCGAGCCGCTGGAGGAGGCCGATGTAGATCGGGCCGAGGATGACGACGCCGAGGAACGCGAGCAGCAGGCCGAGGACGATCGGCAGCATGCCGGTCATCGGCGCATGCCGGTCGGCGCGGCCGCCAGCGCGTCGACCGCGCGATCCAGGCCGATGCCGCGCGACGCCTTGAGGAGCACGACGTCGCCGATGGTGGGGGCCAGCTGGCGCTCGATCTCCTCCACCGCGGCGTCGGCGTCGTCGACGCTCACGACGTGCCCGAGGCCGGCGGCATGCGCCGCCTCGGCGATCCAGCGGCCCCGGTCGCCGACCGTCACCAGGCCATCGACGACGCCGGCCGCCAGCCGGCCGATCTCGCGATGCTGCCGCTCCTCGTCGGGCCCGAGCTCCAGCATGTCGCCGAGGACGGCATAGCGGCGACGGCCGGCCGAAAGGGGCGTCTCGGCGAGGAGCTCGAGCGCTGCCGCCACGCTCCAGGGAGCCGCGTTGTACGTGTCGTCGATGAGCGTCGCGCCGCCGGCCGCCTCGATCGGCGCCATGCGGTGCGCGGCATGGCTGCCCGCCGCGAGCGCCGTCTCCACCTCGTCGAGCGGCGTGCCGAAGCGCTCCGCCACGGCGGCCGCGGCGAGCGCATGCGGCACGAGGTGTCGACCGGGCATGGCGAGCCGCAGGCGCCGCGTGCCCCACGGTGCGGTGAGCGTGAACGAGGTGCCGGCGAGGCCGTGGCCGGTCACCTCGCTGGCGCGGACGTCGGCGCCGGCGCCGAGGCCGAACGTCGTCACCGCGGCGGCGGTGGCCGCCGCCATGGCGGCGACGCGCGGGTCGTCGGCATTGAGGACGGCGAGGCCGTCACCGGGCAGCGCAGCGGGCAGCTCGCCCTTCGCGCGCGCGATCGCCTCGATGCTGCCGGCGCGCAGCAGGTGCATTGGCTGGACGTTGAGGACGATGCCGACCTCGGGGCGCGCGATCTCGGCCAGGCGCGCGATCTCGCCCTCGGTGTACATGCTCATCTCGAGCACCGCCACGCGGTGCGCATCGGTCAGGCGGAGGAGGGTGAGCGGCAGGCCGGTCTCCGAGTTCAGGTTGCCCTCGTTGCGCAGGACGGTCTCGGTGCGCGACAGCACGTCGGCGACGATCTCCTTGGCGAGCGTCTTGCCGGTCGAGCCGGTGATCCCCACCACCCGGACCGCGTGGCGGCCCCGCCACCACGCTGCGAGGTCGCCGAGCGCGACGAGCGGATCGGCGACCTGGACGAGCGCCACGTCGCGCCCCGCCGGGACCTCGACCGGGCGCTCGACGAGGGCGGCCGCCGCGCCGGCGCGCACCGCATCCGCCACGTGACGATGGCCGTCGTCGCGCTCGCCGCGGAGCGCCACGAAGCAGCAGTCCGGTGTGACGGAGCGGGAGTCGACCGCGGCCCCCCGGAACGCCGAGACGGCGGTGGGGGCGATGAGGCGGCCACCGGTGGCGGCCAGCAGGTCATCGAGGCGGATCGACGGATGCACGCACGGCCCTGTGCTGGTTCGCGGCGAGTCTAGCAGCCTCACCTCGAGGCCACCGATCCCCCGCTCCGGTCCGGCGGGATGGCGAGGTAGTCGAGGATCTGCGGCCCGAGGTCCGCGAAGACCTGGTCCGGCCGCTCGGCCATGACGTAGCGACCCCACGTCGCCGGTCGGTTGAGCAGGATGAGGGTGACGAGCTGCGGGTTGCTGGCCGGGTAGACACCGATGAACGAGCTGTCGATCCAGCCGTTGATGTACTCGAAGCGGGTCACCTTCTTGTAGATCGGCTTGCCCTGGGCGTCGTAGCCGTCGACGATCGTGTGCTCGCGCGGACCGGCGATCTGGGCCGTGCCCGTCTTGCCCGCGATCGAGTAGCCGGGGACCCGCGCCGCTTTCGCGATGCCATCGTCGATGGCGCCGGTAAGGAGCCCGAGCACGGTGTGCGCCGTCTCCTCGCGCATCACCCGGCCGGCGCCCGGCGGCGTCGCGTCGTGGTACGTGCCGTCGGCATCGGTCCAGCCGGCGACGACGTGCGGCGTGACGAGCGTCCCGCCGTTCCCGATCGCCGCGTAGCCGGCGGCGAGCTGGACCGCGGTGAGCGACAGGCCCTGGCCGAACGAGTTCTGGGCCGTCGTCAGGTCACCCGAGCCGTGCGGTCCGTCCGGGTCCCACACCACACCCGGCACCTCACCCGCGATGTCGACCCCAGTTGGGCTCCCGAAGCCGTAGCGCTTGAACGCGTCGTACAGCCCGCGACCGCCCAGGGTCAGGCCGATCTTGGCGGCGCCGATGTTGTTCGACAGCTTCAGCACGTCCGCCGCGGTGATCGCACCGTGCCCGTAGGGAAAGCTGTAACGGTCCGCGTTCTGGATCCGCACCTTCCCGATGCGGAGGTTGTTGTCGTCGACGACCTTCGTGCTCGTCGTGATCGCACCGGCGTCGAGGGCGGCCGCGATCGTGAAGGCCTTCATCACCGAACCCGGCTCGTACTGGCGGCTGACGGCCGGGTTGGTGTAGAGGCTGGCGTCGGTCGCCGCGTAGGCGTTGGAGTCGTAGGACGGATACGTGGCGAGGGCGAGGATCGCCCCGGTGTGGACGTCCATGACGAGCCCCACCGCGCCCTTCGCGTGGTTCTTCTGGAACGTGTCCCACATCCGCGCCTCGAGGATGTGCTGGAGGCCGGCGTCGATGGTGAGCGTCAGGTTCGCGCCGTTGACCGGCGGCTTGATCTCGCGCAGGGAGTCGCCGATCTGCCGGCCGGCCACGTCCTGGTCGACCGTCATCAGGCCCTTGACGCCGGCCAGCGACGGATCGCTGGACTGCTCGACGCCCGCCTGGCCGACGCCGTCGACGTCGACGAAGCCGATGACCTGGGCGGCCATGGTCGTGCCCGGCGAGGCGCCCTCGACCGGGTACACGCGCTTCGGCTCCGGCAGGGTGCCGATCCCGGCGAGGTGGAGGGCGTTGAGGCGCGCGGCCATGGCCGGATCGATCCGGCGCCGCAGCCATGTCCATTGCAGCCCGCTCGTCAGCTTGGCGTAGACATCGGTGCGGTCGAGCTCGAGGACGGTGGCGAGGAGCTCGGCCGCCTTGGCCGGGTCGTGCTTCTGGACGACCGGCGGCAGCGCGAAGACCGATTGCAGCTCGACGCTCGTCGCCAGCAGGACGCCGGAGCGATCGACGATCTCGCCCCGCGCCGCGAGGATCGGCTGCGTGTTCTCGAACTGGCTGCGCGCCATGGCGACGAGGTCGCCGGTGTCGAGGACGTGCCACCAGATGAGCCGCGCGCCGATGCCGGTGGTCAGGAGGCTGATGACGAGGAGGAGGACCAGGGCGCGGGCACGGCTGTCGGTCCTAGCGAGCATGCGACGTTCTCCGGGGCCACCCTTCGGGGTGACCGATCTGCTATCGGGCTACCTGGTTGTGGCGGCCGGCGTCCGGGCGAACTGGACGGCGGCGTCCGGGATGGGCTGGAGGGCGAGCTCTTTCGTGGCGCGCGCCTCGATGCGCGCCGGGGCGCGCGCCTCGCCGATGGCCAGGAGCAGCTGCTGCTGCTCCTGGCGGACCTGCGCGATCCGCTGCTCGACCGCGTCGATCCGATATCCGGTGGCGGCGACGCTGGTCGACTGCGAGAGGTAGAAGAAGGCGAGACACGCGGCGGCCACGATCGCGAGCGCGATCCCCGGCACGTTGACGGCGCGGGCGACGCGGCGCCGTCCGGCACCCACGCGTCGCACGCCGCCCCGCGGCAGGGGGCGGGTCCGCGTCCGGCCGCGCCGGCCGAAGATCCCGATGCCCGTCGCCGGGCGCGCTCCGATGACCGCCATGGCTGCCTAGGCCGCGCTGGCGCGGTCGGGCACGCGGACGCCCCACGAGGTCGGCGACTCGAAGTCGAGCCCCTCCTCGATCTCGATCGCGGCGACGCGGTCCGACAGCCAGTAGGACTCCTCGTTGGCCGCGTGGGTGCGCCGTTCGCGCAGCTCCCGCTGGCGGGCGCTGTACATGCGCCGCCGGCTCGACTGGTGGCGTGCGTGACCTCGACTCATCGATCCGATCCTCCTCAGGCGCTCGCCACGGCGAGCTTCTCGGCGACCCGCAGCTTCGCGCTGCGGGCGCGACGGTTCCGACGCACCTCGGTGGCGGTCGGGGTGATGACCCCCTTCGTGAGCGGGCGCAACTGGGCCCGGTGGCCGCAGGTGCAAACCGGCGGCGGCGGGTCCTCCACGCAGTCCCGCGACTCGCGCGCGATGAAGCGCTTGACAATCCGGTCCTCGCCGGAGTGGTAGCTGATGACGGCCATCCGGCCACCGGGCCGCAGGGCGGCCAGGGCGCCGGCGAGACCTGCGGAGAGGACCTCCATCTCGCGGTTCACAGCGATGCGGAGTGCCTGGAACGTGCGCGTGGCGGGGTGGATGCGCCCGGCCGTGGCTCCCCCGCCGCCGGCGGCGGCACTGACGACGCGCGCCAGGTCGGCGGCGGTCATCAGCCGACCCTCCGCACGCGCCGCCACGATCGCCTTCGCGATGCGGCCTGCACGGCGCTCTTCACCAAACGTCGCGAGGATTCCGGCGAGCTCTCGGTCCGATGTGCGGTCGATGAGCTCGAGGGCCGATACACCGTGTTCTTCATCGAATCTCATATCCGGCGGCGCGTCGGCCGCAAAGGAGAAGCCGCGGCCGAGGTCGGCGAGCTGGTAGCTCGAGAGGCCGAGGTCGAAGAGGACCGCGTCGAGCGGGACGAAGCCGGCATCGGTCGCGACCGCCAGGAGCGACTCGAAGTTCGCCTGCCGCAGCACGGCGCGATCGCCGAAGCGCGCGAGCACGCGAGTTGCCTCCGAGATGGCCGCCCGATCGGCATCGAGGCCGAGCAGGCGGCCATCCGGAGACGTGGCCTCCAGAAGCCGCTCGGCGTGCCCTCCGCCACCGACCGTGCAGTCAGCCATGGAGCCGCCGGCAGCGAGGTCGAACGAGGCGAGAACCTCGTCGACCAGCACCGGCAGGTGCCCTTCTCCCATTGGCTGCTCCACTTACCTGGTCGGATGGCGGGCCGATCGGCCCGAAGGCGCATGAATGGCGGGGAGGCGACGACCGTCATGCCGCCGCTCCCCCTAGATCCCGAGGTCGGCGAGGTGTTCGGCGAGTGCCTCCGGCTGCTCCTCGATCTGGCTGCGGTACGGATTCCACCGTGCCGGCGACCAGAGCTCGAGCCGACTGAGGGCACCCACCACGACGACCTCGCCGCTCTCGATCGACGCGTACTCGCGCAGGTACGACGGCACGAGCACGCGCCCCTGGCGGTCGAGCTCCACGTCGACCGCCCCCGAAGACATGAAGCGCGCGAACTCGCGAGCTCGCGCGTTGGTGACGGGCAGGGCGCGGATCTTCGACGCCAGCTCGTCCCACTCCGGACCCGGAAAGATGGCGAGACAGCCGTCCAGCCACCTGGCCAGCGTCGCCCCCTCGGCCAGCCGTGGGCGGAACCGCACCGGGACGGCCACCCGTCCCCGGTCGTCGAGCGCGTGACGGAACTCGCCCGTCAGAAAGGTCGCGCGTTCCATCTCGCTTCACGCCCTGCACTGCTGGTCCCCATTGTCCCCCACGTTCCCCCATCTGTCACCACAGGGCGCCACTATAGCGTGCGGAATCTCCCCGTCAAGGCGTTTTTCGCGCGATGCGACGAAATCCGGCCGGTACCTTCGTCATCCGGGCACGACGACGAAGGCCGCCCCCGTGGAGGGGCGGCCTTCTGAGCGGGTGGACGCAGGTGTCCGGGGGTCAGCCGCCGGGCGGTCCCCACGGGCCGCGACCACCGAGGTGGTCGGGCCAGGTGCCGTCGGTGATCTCACCGACGATGTGGGTGCGCAGCTCGTCCGCGCGAGACTGGGTCAGGTCCCCGGCCGTGACCGCGGCGGCGAGCGCCTTGTCGAGCGCCCCCGTCGCGGCGGCGGACACCACCGCGTAATCCACGCCCTTCGCGGTCGCGACCTCCTTGAGGGAGTCGCCGCTGCGCAGCTTGGCCGATAGCTCCGCCGGCGTGAGCTTCAGCGCAGTGGCGGCAGCGTCGACGAGCCCGTTCAGCGCGATGCCGTGACCCGGCCCGCCGTCACGGCCCACGAACGGGCCCACGTGCCCGAGCAGGCCGCAGCCCTCGCCGGTCGCGGCGTCGATGCGCCCCTTCATGGCGGTCGCCTGCGCGGCCGTGAGGTCACCGGCCTTGACCGCGGCGTCGATCGCCGCGTTCGCGGCGGTCTTCGCGGCTGCCGTCACCTTGTCGCTCGTGGTGCCAAGCTGGCCGGCGAACGCGTCGAGGAAGGTCTGGCAGTACGTGGCCATCGACGCCGGGTCCGCCGTGGTCAGCGTCGTCGTGGTGGGTGTCGTGGCCGCCGGCGGTGCCGCCAGGACGGCGCTCATCAGCGTCCCGCCGACGAGGGCGGCGGCAACGAGGCCGCCCGCGAGGGCGAGGCTCTTGATCGATCTCATATCGGTCCCTTCTGAGGTGGGCGGGCCTCAGGGTGAGGCCACCGTCGACGTGACGCTACGTCGCGATTCTTGCGAAATCCTGAGAACCGTCCGGATCAGGTCTCGGCGTCTGGCAGGGGCTTGTAGCGCCAGGTTCCGTCCACACCCAGGTAGACGCCGCGGATCACGAACGGCCCGGATCGTCCGCGGATGTAGGAGTACCCGGTATAGCCGCCCTCCCTCGTTCGCCACGACAGCGGTACGCCATTCGTGGCCGGCACCTTATCCACCGCGGCGAACGACTGGTTCACGAACTCGCCGTCGAGCGCCTGGGTGATGTTGCCGGCGTCGTCGATCTTGAATAGCGTGTACGTCCCGGGCGCGACAGAGACCTCGTAGTGGTCGAACACGTCCTCCGGGGCCGGGGTGAGCTCAGGGGTCGGGGTTGGGCCGGTCGGGACCGGCGTCCCCGTCACAGTGGAGCTCGCGGTCGCCGACGGGGTGGCCGATCCCGACGGCGCCAGGAACGCGATCGGAAGCCGGCCGGTGGCCACCGCAAACGCTCCGCCGGCGCCGATGAGCAGGACGAGGAGGCCGAGGATGAGCCAGACCGGGCTGCGCCGCCGACGTGCGGCCGGACGTGCCGCCGCCACGACCGGCTCGATGCGCGGCGCGGGGCGGCGGAGCGCCTCGAGCTCGTCGGTCGGAATGACGAGCACGCCACGCAGGTAGCGGGGGCAGGTGCCGTAGCCGCGGTCGAGGCAGACCTTCGTCTGCTGCTCGGTGGAGAGCGGCGCGGGGTCGCCGAAGGCGTAGCAGCGATGGGCCTCGGCCGGGCCGTCCTCGTACCCGACCCGATCGTTCGCGAGGCCGAGGAAGGGGCAGACGTTCTCCGGACGGCTGGCGAGCTGCGCGAACAGGGCGCGGCGATCCGCCTCGCGCACCGCCTCGGCGGCGGCCTCTTCCTGCTTCCTGCGGCGGCCGAACACGTCGGCAGTCTACCGTGCGCCCGCCGGAGCCGAATCCCCCGCGGCGGGGGTACGAATGCACCATTGAGGTCCTGCTCCGCGCGCTCCTACGCTGCCTGCGCAGCGCGCACGCGCATCGCGGTCGCGCGCACCAGCGAGGAACCCTGCACCACCGTGGCGCTCGAACCGATCGACGATGGAGGGCGGACCCCGGTCCCCCGCCGGGGACGGATCCGGCGCTGCTCCGTGCGCTACGTGGCGATCCTGCCCGTGCGTCCGGGATCCGAGGCGAGCGTCGAGGTGACCTGCCTGCTCGGCGGCGTGGAGCATCCGCTCCCCCTCGGGACGATGGACGAGGCGCGGCCGATCTGCAACGCCTGCACGGCGCGGTCGGTGTGGCGCGCCGACGAGGACTGACGGCGCGGCGAAGATCCCTGGAGCGCGGCCTGTAAGCCGAGTTCTGTGCCACCGCCCGATTCGCATCGGTCGATGGCGACGACCATCCATCTCGGGTGCCGGTTGCCCGACACCTCTGCGCGACCTACCCGAGGGCTGAGCGAGCAGCATCCTCGCAGCCTCGCGGCCGCGGTTGCGCCCTCCTATTCGGTCTTGCTCCGGCTCGAGCTTGCCCGTTTCACTCCCGCTTGCGCGGGCATCGTCACTGTGGCGCTGGTCCTCGCCTCGCGGCGGACGGGGGTTACCCGCGAGCCTGCTCTGTGGAGCTCGGACTTTCCTCGGACACCGCCTTTCGACGATCGTGTCCGCGGTCGTCCGGCCGCCTCCAGGGACGGTGATTGTACGCGCGGACGCTAGCCTCGGCGTGGGGCGGCGGGCGGTGAGCTGACGACCGATCCGGCGCTGTTGTCGATGCACGAGTCGTTGACGACCGGCACGGCGCACTGCTCGCGCAGCTGGACCGCAACGAGCTCCCACGTCCCGCCGCTGGCGTGCCGGAACGTAATCCGCGCGTCCCAGGCGACCAGCTCCATCGGCGCGATCCCGAGGTTGGGCTGCTGGAGGTAGCCGACGGTGGCGTTCCCCGTCCGTCCCAGGACACCGCGTCGCCACCCCTGCTCGGAGTCGCCACTGAGCGGCACCACGCTCATGAGGTGGTCGAGGAATGCCTCCTCGGTCGCGATCCCGGCGGTGTCGCCGAGGTCGTAGTCGGCCGGGTCGACCGTCCGCCACGAGGTGACGGCCACGACCCCGGGCGGCTGCGGGACCGGTGATTCGGTGCTGGGCAGGACGCGACTGCAACCGGCAAGAGCGATGAGACCGATGAGGGCGACGACGGCAGGGGCGACCCGGGCGCTCATGCGCGCGGCCCGTCGATGGCCACGTTCGACAGCCGATCCGCGTCCTTGTTCCGCTCGCGCGGCACGTGGCCGACCGTGTAGCCGGCGAGCCCGCCGAGCAGCGCCATGACGCGGCGGTGGATCGGCTGCAGGTCGGGATGCTTGACGCGGTACATGCCGATGATCTGGCGCGCGACGAGCTGCGAGTCCATCCGCAGGTCGACGTGGGTGGCGCCCACCTCGAGCGCGCGCCGGAGCGCCAGCTCGACCGCGGTCCACTCGGCGACATTGTTCGTGGCGTGGCCGAGCGGCTCGGCGATCTCCGCCACCACGTGGCCGTCATCGGCGTCGACGAGCAGCGCGCCCGCGCCGGCCGGGCCGGGGTTGCCGCGGGCGGCGCCGTCGGTGTGGATGAGGAGGCGCATCGGTCCGGTCAGGCGACCGTGGCTCGCTGGATCTCCTGCGTCACCTCGAGGATGGCGCGCGTGATGTTGATCCCCCGCGGGCAGGCCTCGACGCAGTTGAACACCGTGCGGCAGCGCCATACGCCGTCGGCATCGGCCATGATCTGCAGCCGCTCCTCGTGGGCGTGGTCGCGCGAGTCCTTGATGAACCGATGGGCGTTCACGATGGCGGCTGGGCCGACGTAGTCGGGATTCGACCAGAACACCGGGCAGCCGGTGGTGCAGGCCGCGCAGAGGATGCACTTGCTGGTGTCCTCGTAGAGGTCCCGGTCGGCCGGCGACTGGCGCCGCTCCTTCCCGTCCTCGGGGATCTCGTCGTTGACCAGGAACGGCATCACCGATCGGTACTTGTCCCAGAACGGCTCCATGTCGACGAGGAGGTCCTTGACGACCGGCATGCCCCGGATCGCCTCGACCGTGATCGAGGTGCCGGCGTCCTTGACGAGCATCTCGCACGCGAGCCGGTTGCGGCCGTTGATGAGCATCGCGTCGGAGCCGCACACGCCGTGCGCGCAGGAGCGACGGAAGGTGAGCGTCCCGTCCTGGTACCACTTCACCTGGTGGAGGAGATCGAGCACGCGGTCCGATGGCTCGGCCTCGACGGTGTACTCCTCCCAGTGAGGCTCGAGGTCGAGCTCGGGGTTGTAGCGGCGGATGCGCAGCTGGACGTCCATCGTCGCCAACCCTAGTACACGCGCGGCTTCGGCTCGAACTCGCCGAGCGTGACCGGCTTGTACGCCAGCCGTGGCAGCGCGCCGTCGACGCCGCGGAAGGCGAGGGAATGGCGCATCCAGTCGACGTCGTCGCGATTCGGGTAGTCCTCGCGCGCGTGCGCGCCCCGGCTCTCGTGGCGGGCCAGGGCCGAGCTCACCGTCGCCTCGGCGCAGTCGAGCAGATAGCCGAGCTCGAGCGCGTCGGCGAGGTCGGTGTTGTAGCGGCAGCCCTTGTCGTCGACGAGCAGGTGCGCGGCGCGCTCGCGAAGGGCGGTGACCTCGTCGCGGCACTCGGTGAGCAGCTGCTCGGTGCGGAACACGCCGCATTTCGTGAACATCACTTCCTGGAGGTCGGCCCGGATCGTGGCCGGCCGCTCGCCATCGTTGGCGGCCAGGAGGCTCGCCACCATGGCCTGGACCGATGCCTCGGCCACGAGGTCCGGCACGGCAGACGGCGCGTCGCGCAGGTAGCGGGCCATGTCGATCCCGGCCCGGCGGCCGAAGACCAGGATGTCGAGCAGCGAGTTCGTCCCGAGCCGATTGGCGCCGTGGACGCTGACGCAGGCGCACTCGCCGGCGGCGTAGAAGCCCGGCACCACGGTCGAGGCGCCTTCAGCCAGGACGCGCCCGTCGACGTCGGTCGGGATGCCGCCCATCGCGTAGTGCGCGGTCGGCTGGATCGGCACCAGGTCGGTCACCGGGTCGAGGCCGAAGTAGGTCCGGATGAAGCCGCTCATGTCGGGCAGCTTCTTGTCGAGCACCTCCGCGCCGAGATGGCGGACGTCGAGGTGGACGTAGTCCTTGCCGCCGATGCCGCGGCCCTCGGCGATCTCGAGGTAGATGCTCCGCGACACCACGTCGCGGCTGGCGAGGTCCTTCATCGTCGGCGCATAGCGCTCCATGAACCGCTCGCCGGCGTCGTTGACGAGGAAGCCGCCCTCCCCGCGCATCGCCTCCGACAGGAGGAAGCCGAGCTTGTACATCCCGGTCGGGTGGAACTGGAACATCTCCATGTCCTCGAGCGGGATGCCACGCCGATAGGCGATCGACACGCCGTCGCCGGTCAGGGTGTGCGCGTTGCTCGTGACCTTGAACATCTTCCCGAAGCCGCCCGTCGCGAACAGGACGGCCCGCGCGCGGAAGGAGTGGATCTCGCTCGTGGCGAGCTCGATGGCGATGACCCCGCCGATCGGCTGCGTCGGCCCGCCGGGGAGCGCCAGGTCGACGACCTGGAACTCGTCGAAGAACGTCACCTCGTGCTTGATACACTGCTGGTAGAGGGTCTGGAGGATGGCGTGCCCTGTGCGGTCAGCGGCGAAGCACGCCCGCCGCACGGGTGCCGCGCCCTGGTCGCGAGTGTGCCCCCCAAAACGCCGCTGGTCGATCAGCCCCTCCGGCGTTCGGTTGAACGGCAGCCCCAGATGCTCCAGGTTGATGACGGTATCGACCGCGTCGTGGCACATCACCCGCGCCGCGTCCTGGTCGACGAGGTAGTCGCCGCCCTTTACGGTGTCGAACCAGTGCCACTCCCAGTGGTCCTCCTCCGTGTTGCCGAGCGCGGCACACACCCCGCCCTGGGCGGCGCCGGTGTGGGAGCGGGACGGGTAGAGCTTGCTGATGACTCCGATGCGCGCCTCCGGCCCGAGGTCCTTCTTCAGCTCGAGCGCCGCGTAGAGGCCGGCGCCGCCCGCCCCGACGACGAGGCCGTCGAGGTCGTGGACGCGGACGCCGGGCGTCCGCGCAAGGCGCACCGACGTGGCGGGGAGCATCGGTCCGGTCACGAGAACGGCCCGACCGGTGGCGCCGTGTCGGGGTTGAAGAAGATGACCACGAGCAATCCCAGCAGGATCCAGACGACCGCCACCGCGCCGAGCAGGATCACGAGCAGGCCGCGTGCGGTGCGGTTCGCCACGTAGTCGCCCACCACGATCCGCGCGCCGTTCACGCCGTGGACCATGGCCAGCACGAGGAGCAGCGCGTCGTAGATGCGCCAGAACGGCGTCCCCCAGCGGCTCGTCACGAACGCGAAGTCGATCTCCTGGCCGCGCAGCGCCACGAGCACATGCATGATCAGCATGTGGCCGAGTGCCATGAGGACGAGGGCCAGGCCGCTGATCCGCATGAAGTACCACCAGAACCGGTCGCGGCCCGGCTCCTCCGGTCGCGGCCGGGCGGCCCGCGACGGATTGCTGCGGTAGATCGTGCGGGCCGGACGTCCGGCGGCGACGGGGCCGCTCACACCGAGTGCCACGGCGCGTAGGGCGAGATCATGATGATCCCGAGGGGGATCATCGCCGCCACGGTGGCGACGATGACGCCGTAGGTCAGCGGCCGGTAGTAGGTCGTCAGCCGCGGCCAGAAGTCCATCGCGATGACCCGCAGCCCGTTGAGCGCGTGGTAGACCAGCGCCGCCATGAGCAGGATCTCGCCGAGCCGGGCCGGCAGGTTGCGGAACAGGCCGACCGCCACGTTGTAGACGTCCGGGCCGAAGAGCACGGTCGAGGTCTCGACGACGTGCATGAACAGGTAGAGGAGCACCCCGAGCCCGGAGGCGCGATGCCCGAACCACGCGAGCTGCGACCAGCTGACCTGGTAGCCGAACAGGCGGATCATCGGGAGTCCTGCTTGCTGCCTCCTGCTGGACCGATGGACACCGCCGGGCGGGCGGGTCGCTGTTGTGCGGGCGGCCCGATTCTAGCGCGGACTACCCGTCGATCGCGCCCAACGCCGGGTGCGGCGCGTCCGGCATGGGCGCGATGAGGCCGCCGCCCATCAGGGCGGCGGTGCCGGCGGCGGCGCGGTCGACGTGGCGGCGGGCGAGCGCCATCAGCTCGTCGCGGGTCAGCGGCCGGCGCGCGATCCCTTGCTCGACCGCCTGCGCGCCGACCGCGGCGGCGACGCGGGGCACGACGTCGCGCTCGTCCATCGTCGGCAGCAGGTGGTCGGCGCGCAGGCCGCCACGCGCCGGATCGGCGGCATAGTCGGCGAGCTCGTACGCGCCGGCGATCGCCATCTCGTCGGTGATGCTCGTGGCTCGCACGTCGAGCGCGCCGCGGAAGATGCCGGGGAAGGCGATCGCGTTGTTGATCTGGTTCTCGAGGTCGCTGCGCCCGGTGGCAACCACCGCGGCGCCTGCCTCGCGCGCCTCCCACGGCCAGATCTCGGGCGTGGGGTTCGCGCAGGCGAACACGATCGGCTGGGGCGCCATGGCGCCGATCCAGGCCGGGTCGATGATCCCCGGCCCTGGCGTCGTGTAGGCGACCACCGCATCCATGCCGGCCATCGCCTCGGCGATGCCGCCGCTTCGCCCCTCGTGGTTCGTGAGCAGCGCCATCTCCCACGCCACCCGGCTCTTCTCGCGCAGGTCGCGCCGGCGGCGGTTCAGGATGCCGGTCGAGTCGGTCATCACGACGTGGTCAGGGTCGACGCCGGCGGCGATGATGAAGCGGGCGCAGGCGATCCCGGCCGCGCCCGCGCCGAGGACGGCGATGCGCGCGGACTCGAGCGGCTTCCCGACGACGCGGAGCGCGTTGATGAGGCCGGCGAGCGTCACCGCCGCGGTCCCCTGCTGGTCGTCGTGCCACACCGGGATGCGCATGATCTCGCGCAGCTTGTCGAGGAGGTCGAAGCATTTGGGGTGCTCGATGTCCTCGAGGTTGATGCCGCCGAAGCTCGGCTCGAGCTGCTTCACGGCCCGGATCAGGCGGCCGATGTCCTGCGTGCCGAGGCAGATCGGCACCGCATCGACCCCGCCGAGGAGCTTGTAGATGAGGGACTTGCCTTCCATCACCGGCATCGCCCCCTCCGGACCGATGTTGCCGAGCCCGAGCACCCGGCTCCCGTCGGTGACGATCGCGATCGTGTTGCCGCGCCCGGTGAGCTCATAGCTCAGCTCGGGGTCGGCGGCGATGGCGAGGCACGGCTCGGCGACGCCGGGCGTGTACCAGTAGGCGAAGTCCTCGACGTCGCGGACGGCGGCCTTTGGCCAGATCTCGATCTTGCCGGTGTAGAACTGGTGGAGCCGGATCGCCTCGCGGGCAGGCGCCTCGGCCCGCTCGAGCAGCTCCTCGCGCGTCGTGTCGTCGAGCATCTAGGCCCGGATGCGGTCGGCCACCGCCGCCGCGAACTGGCGCGTCCCCGCGCTGCCGCCCAGGTCGTACGTCACGGTCGTGCCCTCGGCGATCACGTCACGGACCGCGGTCTCGACCGCCGATGCGGCATCGGTCTCGCCGAGGTGGCGAAGCATCAGGGCGCCGGACAGGATGAGCGCGGTGGGGTTCGCCTTGTTCTGGCCGGCGTACTTCGGCGCCGAGCCATGGACCGCCTCGAAGACGGCCGCCGTGGCGCCGATGTTCGCCCCCGGCGCGACGCCGAGGCCACCGACGAGCCCGGCGGCGAGGTCGCTGACGATGTCCCCGTACAGGTTCGGAAGCACGAGCACGTCGTACAGCTCCGGCTTCTGGACGAGCTGCATGCACATGTTGTCGACGATCCGGTCCTCGAACTCGACCCGGCCCGCGTAGTCGACCGCGATCTGGCCGCAGCTCTCCAGGAAGAGGCCGTCGGAGAGCTTCATGATGTTCGCCTTGTGGACCGCGGTCACCTTGCGGCGGCCGTTCCGCACCGCGTACTCGAACGCGTAGCGCGCGATCCGCTGGCTGGCGGCGCGGGTGATGATCTTGATGCTCTCCGCCGCGTCGGGACCGACGCGGTGCTCGATGCCGGCGTAGAGGTCCTCGGTGTTCTCGCGCACGATGATGAGGTCGATCCCGTCGTAGCGGCTCTCGACGCCCTTCATGCTGCGGGCCGGCCGGACGTTGGCGTAGAGCTCGAGCGCCTGGCGCAGGCCGACATTGACGGAGCGGAAGCCGGAGCCGACCGGGGTCGTGATCGGTCCCTTGATCGCGACCCCGTTGGCGCGGATCGAGGCGATGACGCGCTCGGGAAGCGGCGTCCCCTCGGCGGCGATCGTCGCCTCGCCAGCCTGCTGGACGTCCCAGTCGAAGCCGATGCCGGTGGCCTCGAGCACGCCGCGCGTGGCGTCCGCGAGCTCCGGGCCGATCCCGTCGCCGGGAATGAGCGTGACGGCGTAGGTCACTGCGTGCGTCGTCCTCGTGTGTCGGCCGATCAAAGCGTCGGCGTACGGGGCCGAAGTGTAGGCCGCGCCGCGCCCCGATGCGGGCCGGCCCGGTAGAATCGGTCCATCCCGTGCGGCTGCTGCCCTCCCGACGTGTGCGCGCCGCGCGGACGATTCCGACGCATTGCAGGAGAAGCGAGTGAAGCTTCAGGAGTACCGCAGCAAGGAGATCCTTGCCCACCACGGCGTCCCGCTGCTCGCCGGCGAGACGGCGACCACGCCGGAGGAGGCGCGTGCCGCCGCCGAGCGCATCGGCGGACCGGTCGTGGTGAAGGCGCAGGTCCTCGTCGGCGGCCGTGGCAAGGCGGGCGGCGTGAAGCTGGCGGCCACGCCCGACGAGGCGGCGGCTCGGGCGCGCGACATCCTGGGCATGGACATCAAGGGCATCACGGTGCGAACCGTGCTCGTCGCCCCGGCGGCCGAGATCGCGAAGGAGTACTACCTCGGCCTCATCCTCGACCGCGCCGCGAAGGCGATCACGATCATCGCCAGCGCGGAGGGCGGGGTCGAGATCGAGGAGACCGCCAGGACGAACCCGGAGGCGATCCTCCGCCTCCCCCTCCATCCGCTGCTCGGCCTCCAGGATCACGACGTGCGCCGCACGTCGTTCTTCCTCGGCCTGCCGGCCGAGCTGCGCAAGGACTTCGCGACCGTCCTGCGCGGCCTGTACGCCGCCTTCGTCGGCGCGGACGCGGATCTCGCCGAGGTGAACCCGCTGGTCGTGACCGATGACGGCCGGCTGCTGGCGCTCGACGCGAAGATCGTGCTCGACGACTCGGCGCTCTACCGGCATCCCGATCTCGAGGCGATGCGCGACCTCAACGAGGAGGAGCCGGCCGAGATCGCGGCCCGGGAGGCCGGCATCAGCTTCATCAAGCTCGACGGCAGCATCGGCTGCATGGTGAACGGCGCCGGCCTGGCGATGACGACGATGGACCTCGTGAAGCTCGCCGGCGGCGAGCCCGCCAACTTCCTCGACATCGGCGGCGGGGCGAAGGCCGACAAGGTGACGGCCGCGTTCCGGATCATCCTCGGCGACCCCAACGTGCGCGCGATCCTCATCAACATCTTCGGCGGCATCACCCGTGGCGACGAGGTCGCGCGCGGCATCGTCGAGGCGCGCGCCAACATCGAGCGCGAGGTGCCGATGGTGGTGCGGATCGTGGGCACGAACAGCGAGGAGGCCAGGCCGATCCTCGCCGAGGCGAACCTCATCACCGCCGACTCGCTCGACGACGCGGCGGCCAAGGCGGTCGCGGCCGCGAACGGAGCGACGGCATGAGCATCCTCGTCAACGCCGACACCCGGCTCCTCGTGCAGGGCATCACCGGCCGCGAGGGTGAGTTCCACTCGCGCGCGATGCTCGAGTACGGGACGAACATCGTGGCCGGGGTGACGCCCGGCAAGGGCGGCCAGACGGCCCTCGACGGGGCGGTGCCGGTGTTCGACACCATCGTCGACGCGGTCCGCGAGACCGGCGCCAACGCGTCGTGCATCTTCGTGCCGGCCGCCTTCGCGCCGGACGCGATGCTCGAGGCGGCGGCCGGCGGGATCGGGCTCGTCTTCTGCATCACCGAGGGGATCCCTGCCCTCGACATGCTGCGCGTCTACCACGTGCTGCGGGAGCAGCGCGTGCGCCTCATCGGTCCCAACTGCCCCGGCGCCACCTCGCCCGGCCAGGCAAAGGTGGGGATCATCCCGGGCAACATCCACGCCGACGGCTCGGTGGGGCTCGTCTCGCGCTCCGGGACGCTGACCTACGAGGTCGTGCAGGCCATGACCGATGCCGGCATGGGGCAGTCGACCTGCGTCGGGATCGGCGGCGACCCGATCATCGGCACGAACTTCATCGACGTGCTCGACCTCTTCAACCAGGACCCGGACACCGAGGCGATCGTCCTCATCGGCGAGATCGGCGGCGAGGAGGAGGAAAAGGCGGCGGCGTTCGTGGCGCGCGAGGTCCGCAAGCCGATGGCGTCGTTCATCGCCGGCCGCACCGCCCCGCCGGGACGGCGGATGGGCCACGCCGGCGCGATCATCTCCGGCGGCGCGGGGACGGCGGAGTCGAAGCGCGCGGCGCTCGAGGCCGCCGGCATCGCCGTCGCCGACTCGCCGTCGCACAT
Organism: uncultured Chloroflexia bacterium; assembly: GCA_963825905.1. Classification (GTDB taxonomy): domain Bacteria; phylum Chloroflexota; class Limnocylindria; order QHBO01; family QHBO01; genus JAICQM01. The sequence continues at coordinate 714,215 of CAWGUL010000007.1, forward strand.
CCCGCAGCTGCTGCGCGACGCCGGCGTCGGCTGAGCGGCAGCTTCAGCCGGCGCGCATCCGGTCGAGGGCGTCGAGCTCGCCGAGCTCGTCGAGCACCCGCTCCCCGGCCCGGAGGAGCCCGTCGTCGGCGGTGAGCCGGCCCAGCTCGCGCCGGACTCGCGCCGCGTAGCGGGTGGCTCCCATCGCCTCGAACAGCAGGAGGCTCGCGGCGAGCTCCGCCTGGTCGCGCGCCAGGATGCCCCGCAGCCGGCGCGCTTGGGACAGGACGACCCGCATCCCGCGCGCCTCGGCCTCGCGCGCGACCTCGTCGAGCGCCGACAGCGGCACCGGGTGGCCTCGGTCCGCGGCGAGGGCCATGGCGTGCTCGACGTAGTGGAGGCGGTCCGGGTAGCGCGAGGCGCTGCCCACGATGCGCGCGACGCCATCGAGGTCGGGCTGGAGCATCGCCTGCAGGGCGGCCACGGGGTGCGCATCCGCATAGTGGCTGAGGATGTCGTCGGCCACCTCGCTCCACCGCTGCGTCGTCTGCTCATCGCCGCGGTTGCGAGCCCAGTCGATGCCGCTCAGCAGGCCCTGCAGGGCGTAGCTCGCCGCCGGCCGCTCCGCCTCAATCCAGTGGGCGCGCAGCAGGTCGACGTCCGTGACGAGCCGGTCCCAGCGCCCATGGAACGCGGATGCGTAGGCGTGCCACGAGGCGGTGCCAAGAGCGAAGCCGGCATTCTGACCGGGCTGGATGAGGTCGAGCGCGGCCTCTGACGCGCGCAGGAGGGGCGGGAAGTCGCCCAGCAGCGCCGAGGTCCAGGCGACCATGTTCAGCGCGTCGAGCCGCTCGTCGAGCGGCAGCCGGCGGCTCATCGCCAGGCGCCGCTCGGACAGCTCGCGCGCATGTGCCGGCACGACCGTCTGGTCATGGGACGTCATGGCGTCGAGCCCGGCGCTGATCAGGCCCGCGTCGTCGATGCGCTCCGCGATCGCGAGTCCCTCCGCAGCGCGGGAGCGCGCGAGCTCCAGATCCTCGTCGGTCGGAACGCGGACGCTCGCGTTGCGAAGCCAGAACGGGAGGAAGCTGATGGCGATCAGGAATCGGGCACGCGGCCGGTCGCTCGCTTCGGGCAGCCAGTCGAAGCCGCGCGCGATGAGCGCCTCGATCTCGCCGAGCCCGGGCTGCCGTGCGACCGACGCGAACCAGCGGCACATCACGAGCAGCTGCTGCGCGAGGTTGTCGAGCAGGAAGTCGACGCCGCGCCCCTGCGCCTCGCCAGTCGTCCACGCCGCGTGGAACGCCGCCACCGACGGGTCGCCGGCGTAGTGGACGAGGCCGAGGCGCGCATACAGGTCGGGATGCTGGCTCGCTGGGGCGAGGTCGAGGGCGGCGCGGAGATGGGCCGCCGCTTCGGCCATGCCGCGCGCACCCTCGGCGACGTCGGCGGCGCGGCGCAGCCATGTGACGGCGCGGCCGGCGACGTCGGGGTTCGCCTCGCCCATCGCCGCCGCCAGGGCGGCCGCCTCGCGGTAGTGGAACGCGACGAGCTCGGCGAGCTCGTCCTCGCGGCCCACGGCCTGCCCCTCGAGCCAGCGGCCCGCGGCCGCGTGGTGACGGGCCCGCTCGGCGCGCGGCAGGGTGCCATACGCGACGTCGCGAATGAGGATGTGACGGAACGTCAGCTCGCTGCGGGCGCCGGGACGGAGCAGGTCGCGTTCCATGAGCCGATCGATCGCCCCGTCGAGCTCCGCCGCCAGCCCTGGCTCGAGCGCCGCCACCGCGGGTGCGGCGAAGCCGCGGCCAAGCACCGCACCGAGCTGGAGGACGCGACGCGCCACCGCATCGAGGGCGTCGAGCCGCGCCAGCACCGTGGCCTGGACCGTGTCCGGCAGTCCCGCCGCCGCGCTCGCGATCGCCGCCGAGTCACGCAGGTCGACACCGCGCTCGATGAGCGAGCGGATGATCTCGCCGGCGTAGAACGGATTGCCCTCGCTGCGACCCACGACCACTGGCACGAGCTCCGGCGACGGGCCGTCGAGCATGTGCTGGACGAGCTGCTCGATCGAGCCCGAGTCGAGCGGCTCGAGCGCCATCGAGATGTGGTTCCGACGGCCGGCGCCCCACGCCGTGCGGCGCTCGAGGAGCTCGGGTCGGGTGAGCGCGAGCATGAGGATCGGCGCGTCGCCGCGGGGCTGGAGGATCGACTCGATGAGGTCGAGCAGGCTGTCGCTCGACCAGTGGAGATCCTCGATCAGGAGCACGAGCGGCCCGCTGCGCGCCGCCGCCTCGACGGCGGTCCGCCACGCCCCGAAGAGGGCGGCGCGGTCGACGGCATCGGTGTCGCCGGCACCGATGGTGGCCGCCAGCAGGTCGGCGGTCTCCGCCGGCTCGTCCGCCCCCGCGCTCGTGAGCCAATCGGCGGCGCGGCGCCGGATCTCCTCGGGCGGAGCGTCGTCCGGGAGGTCGAGGAGGCCGAAGAGCAGCGCGCGCATCGGCCAGTACGTGAGGCGTTGGCCATAAGGCAGGCACTGCGCGATCGCGACTCGCGCGTCGGGGGCGAGCGCCGGGACGCGCGCCAGAAACTCCTCGACGAGGCGGCTCTTGCCGGTCCCCGCGGGGGCGATGACGCTCACGAGGTACGGGCGCCGCTCGGTGAACGCGCGGCGCGCGACGAGCTCCAGCTGAGCGAGGTCCGCGTCCCGGCCGATGATCGGCGTGCGCGGCCGCTGCAGCTCGGCACGGCCGGTGACCGCGCGAGCGGCGAGGGATGCAGCCTTCCCCTTCAGCTCGAGATCCTGGAGCGGGCCGAACGCATACGCGCCGGCGGCGGCGCTCGCGGTGCGTCCGCTGACGAGGACCTGCCACGGCTCGGCGACCTGCTGGAGCCGAGCGGCGACGTTCACGGCGTCGCCGGTCACGATGAAGTCGGCGCGGACCTCGTCGCGGCTCGCCACGACCTCGCCGGTGTTGATCCCGATCCGGATCGGCAGCCGCTCGCCGAGCGCCGGGTCCTCGCGCACGGCGTCCCGCAGCTCCAGCGCGGCGTCGATCGCCCGCCGCGCGTCGTCGTCGTGGGCGACCGGCAACCCGAAGATCGCCATCGCGGCGTCGCCGATGAACTTCTCGAGCGTGCCGGCGTGCCCCTCCACGACCCGGCGCGCGAGATCGTAGAAGCGCGAGAGCAGGCCTCGCAGGTCCTCCGGGTCGAGCGACTCGCCGAGCGCGGTCGAGCCGACGACATCGGCGAACAGGACGGTGACGAGGCGTCGTTCGTCAGGCACGACCGGCGAGCCACTCGTCGCGCAGGATCGACATGATGAGCGCGTCGCCCCAGCGCCCGTCACGGAGGATCGTCGAGCGCAGCCGGCCCTCTCGCTGGAAGCCCACCTTCTCGTACGACCGGATCGCCCGCGGATTCTCCGCGTCCACGGTGAGGAACACGCGCACCAGCCCAATGCTGCCGAAGGCCAGGGCGAGCAGCGCGCGCTGCGCCTCCGTCCCCCAGCCGCCACCCAGGTGGCCGACGTCCATCGCGATCGCGAGCTCGGCGCTCTGGTCGCCGAGCGACAGATGGTTGAGCCAGATCGTCCCGATCATCTCGGTCGAGCCGAGCTCGCAGACCGCGAAGAAGGCGCCCTTCTCGTGTCCGCCCTTCCCGAGCCGATCCGCCAGCCAGTCGCGCGCGCCGTCGGGGCCCCACGGGACCCGGAAGCCGGCCATCCAGCCCACCGCGCGGTCGTTGACGATCGCCATCAGGCCGGGCACGTCGCGCTGCTCGAGCGGGCGCAGCCAGACGCGTCCGTCGGCGAGGAGCGGGCGCTCCGGGATCGGCTGCTCGGGGTCCGTCATCGGCTCCCTCCGTCGGTCGTGGTGGTGTCGGCGAGCTCCCAGAGCACGCCGCTCAGGGTGCGGGGATGGATGAAGGCGACCTGGCCGTGTGCTCCGGGCCGCGGCTCGAGGTCGATCAGCTCCGCCTCCGCCGCGGCAAGGGCGGCGAGGTCGGCGGGCAGGTCGGCCGAGCGGAAGCAGACATGGTGCAGCCCCTCGCCGCGAGCGGCCAGGAAGCGTGCCACGCCGCTCGTCCCGTCGGTCGGCTCTACCAGCTCGACGCGCGCCGCCTGACCCGAGCCGCTCGGCAAGAAGATCACGCGCGCGCGCTGGACCGGCAGCTCGATCGGTCCGCCCTCCGCGCGCAGCCCGAACAGGGCCGCGTAGCGCGGCAGCGCCTCCTCGAGGCTGCGCACAACGATCGCGACGTGGTCGATGGGACCGATCGGCTGGGAGCGCTCGCTCATGGACGGTGCTCGCCCCAGACGTCGCGCAGCGCTCCGCTGATCTCGCCGAGCGTCACCTGCGCCTCGACCGCGGCCCCGATCCGTGGCAGGAGGTTCTCCGTGCCGGCCGCCGCGAGCCGCAGCGCCTCGACGGCGCTCCCGGCGGCCGCTCCGTCGCGCGCGGCACGGACGGCGCGCGTCCGCGCGACCTGCTGCGCCTCCGCCTCCGGGTCGATCGCCTGCGCCGCCGGCCGCTGGACGTCGCTCCCCTCCGTGAAGGCATTGACGCCAACCACGATCCGTTCTCCCGCCTCGAGCGCCCGCTGCGCCGCGTACGCGGCGTCGCCGATCGCATCCTGCTGGTAGCCCTCCGCGAGCGCGGCGAGCGTCCCACCGCGCCCGGCGATCGTCGCCAGCTCGGACGTCACGCCGGCATCCAGTTGATCGGTCAACCATTCGAGGTAATACGAGCCGCCGAGGGGGTCGGCGGTGGAGGTCACGCCCGACTCGTGCGCCAGGACCTGCTGCGTGCGCAGCGCGAGCCGTGCGGTCGTCGGAGTTGGAAGCCCGAGCGCCTCGTCCAGCGCGTTCGTGTGGAGCGACTGGGCGCCCCCGAGCACCGCCGCGAGGGCCTGGACGGTGGTGCGGACGGCGTTGACCTCCGGCTGCTGCGCGGTGAGCGTGGAGCCGCCGGTCTGCACGTGGAAGCGCATCGCCAGCGAGCGGGGATCCCGTGCTCCATACCGCTCGCGGGCGACCCGCGCCCAGGCGCGCCGCGCGACCCGAAACTTCGCCACCTCCTCGAGCAGGTCGCTGTGCGCGGCGAAGAAGAACGAGAGCCGCGGGGCGACCTCCTCGAAGGCGAGGCCGGCGGCAACGGCGGCGTCGGCGTACGCGATCGCGTTCGCGATCGTGAAGGCCACCTCCTGGATCGCCGTCGAGCCGGCTTCGCGGATGTGGTAGCCGGAGATGCTGATCGTGTTGAACGCGGGCAGCTCCGCGTGACAGTAGGCGAACAGGTCGGTGACAAGCCGCATCGACGGTCCCGGTGGGTAGATGTAGGTCCCGCGCGCGATGTACTCCTTCAGGATGTCGTTCTGGACCGTGCCGCGCAGCTCGCGCGAGCTCACCCCGCGCCGCCGCCCGACGGCCTCGTACAGGGCGAGCAGGATGGCCGCGGTGGCGTTGATCGTCATCGACGTGGAGACGGCGGCGAGGTCGATGCCCTCGAAGAGCAGCTCCATGTCGGCGATCGTGTCGATCGGCACGCCGACTCGGCCGACCTCCCCCACCGCCATCGGGTCGTCGGAGTCGTAGCCCATCTGCGTCGGCAGGTCGAAGGCCACCGACAGGCCGGTCTGGCCGCGCTCGAGGAGGTAGCGGAAGCGCCGGTTCGTCTCCTCGGCCGAGCCGAAGCCGGCGTACTGACGCATCGTCCAGCCCTTCGTGCGGTAGCCATCGGCACGGATGCCGCGCGTGAACGGCGGGGCGCCGGGCACCCCGAGCGCCTCCTCCGGGTCGAAGGCGGCATCCGGACCGTAGACCGGCGCCACCTCGAGCCCCGACGCGGTAAGCACCGGGCGCGGCTGGTCGTCTGGCATGCCCGCAGTGTACCGATGAGGTTGCCGGGGCCGCCGCCCGCGGCCGATCGGCACGGCGTCAGTCGTCGATGCGGATGAGGAGCGCACCGGTGGCGACCGTGCTGCCGGCGGCGACCGAGAGGCGCGTCACCCGGCCTGCGCGCGGCGCGCGGACCTCGTTCTGCATCTTCATCGCCTCGATCGTGAGCAGGCCCTGGCCGGCGGCCACGACGTCGCCTTCGGCGACCGCGACTGCCACCACGAGGCCCGGCAGCGTCGCCTTGACGTCGACCGGTCCGCCACGGGCTGCCGTCTCGCGCTCCGCGGCGGCGAGCATCTGCTCGCGCCAGGTGCGCGCCGTGACCGCGATGCGCCGCCCGTTCAGGGTGACGGTCCAGTCCGTCCCCCGCCCCTCGATCGCGACCAGCCGCGGCCCGCGGCCGTCGTCGAGCCGAGCGAGGCCGGTGCCCGGCTCGATCCAGTCGATGCGCAGGTCGCTCGACGGTGTGACCGGCGCGTCGTCGATCCGCAGCTCGAGGTCGCTCATCGGTCGACCGCCTCGCTTCCCACCGCCTCGCGCCGCGCCTCTCGTGCCCACGCCCGTTCGGCGCTCGGCTGGCCAGCCGGCTCCGCCGGTTGCCGGGCTCGGGCGGCGCGCCCTGCCGCGGCGGCCGCGGCCGCGAGGGCGGCGTCCTCCGGAGCGAGCGGCGGGCCCTCGCCCCATCGCTCTTCGATGAGGGAGGTGTCATAGTCGCCGGCCGCGAAGCCAGGTTCGTCGACCAACCAGCGCAGGAACCCGAGATCGGTCTGCACGCCGCCGATCACCGTCTCGTCGAGGGCCCGGCGCAGGCGGGCGATTGCCGCCGGCCGGTCAACGGCCACGACGAGGACCTTGGCGATGAGCGGGTCGTAGGCGGACGGAAGGGGCGCGTTGGCGTGGAGCGCCGTGTCGACCCGGACGCCCGGCCCGGCTGGGAGCTGCCAGGCGGTGACGTCGCCCGCCACCGGCCGAAAGGCGTCCCAGGGGTCCTCGGCGTAGAGGCGCACCTCGATCGCGTGTCCGCGGGGACCAGCGTCGATGACCGACGCCGGCAGCCGCTCGCCCGCCGCGATACGCAGCTGCCACGCGACGAGGTCGAGCCCGGTGACGAGCTCGGTCACCCCATGCTCGACCTGGAGGCGGGTGTTCATCTCCAGGAAGTAGTGGTTGCCGTCCGCGTCGAGGAGGAACTCCACCGTCGCCGCGTTGTGGAAGTCGACCGTCCGGGCGACCCGCAGCGCGCTGTCGAAGAGCGCCTCGCGGATCGCGGGGGTGACCGCGGGCGACGGCGACTCCTCGACCAGCTTCTGGTGCCGGCGCTGGACGGAGCAGTCCCGCTCGCCGAGCGCCACGAGTCCGCCATGGCGGTCGCCGAGCAGCTGGACCTCCACGTGCCGCGCCGGGCGGACCAGCCGCTCGACGTAGATCGTGCCATCGCCGAAGGCGCTCATCGCCTCCCGCCGTGCCGCGGCCACCGCGCCCGGGACCTCGGCCGGGCCGTCAACCCGGCGCATGCCCCGCCCGCCGCCACCGGCCGCGGCCTTCAGCATCGCCGGGTAGCCGACGCCCGCCAGCTCGGCCAGGAGCGACGGATCGGCGGGGTCGCCGTCGAGCGCAACGCTGAGGCCGGGCACCACCGGGACGCCGGCCTCGACCGCCGAGCGGCGCGCCGCCAGCTTGTTGCCCAGCGCCTCGAGGGTCGCCGGCGGCGGGCCGACGAAGACGAGCCCGGCCTCCTCGACGGCGCGCGCGAACTGCGCGTTCTCGGAGACGAACCCGTAGCCGGGGTGGATCGCCTCCGCCCCGCTGCGCCGCGCCGCGTCCAGCAGCGCGGCGACGTTCAGGTAGGACGCCGCCGGGGCGGCCTCCCCGATCCGCACCGCCTGGTCTGCCAGCAGGACGTGCGTCGCGCCGGCATCCGGGTCGGAGTACACCGCGACCGACTCGACCCCAAGCTCGCGGCAGGCCCGGATGATGCGCACCGCGATCTCGCCCCGGTTGGCGACCAGGACGCGCCGAAAGGGCCGGGCGCCCGTGTCTTTGTGCAAAGACGGCACGCGACTACAGCGGGATGTTCGAGTGCTTCTTCGGCGGCAGCGACTGCCGCTTGCCCTCGAGGAGCGCGAGTCCCCGCGCGAGCCGTGCGCGCGTTTCGGATGGCAGGATCACCTCGTCGACGTATCCGCGCGCGGCGGCGATGTACGGGTTCGCAAACCGCTCCTCGTATTCCGCGACCAGCCGCGCGCGTTCCGCATCGGCGTCGTCGGCGGCATCGATGCGGTCACGGAACACGATGTTCACCGCGCCCTCGACGCCCATCACCGCGATCTCGGCGGTCGGCCACGCGAAGTTGAGATCGCCGCGGATGTGCTTGCTGCTCATGACGTCGTACGCGCCGCCGTACGCCTTCCGGGTGATGACGGTCAGTTTCGGCACCGTCGCCTCGGAGTAGGCGAACAGGAGCTTCGCCCCGTGGCGGATGATCCCGCGATGTTCCTGGTCGACGCCTGGCAGGAAGCCCGGCACGTCGACGAGGGTCACGAGCGGGACGTTGAAGCAGTCGCAGGTACGCACGAAGCGCGCCGCCTTGTCGGAGGCGTCGATGTCGAGCACGCCGGCAAGCACCTCCGGCTGCTGCGCCACGATCCCGACGCTCCGGCCCTCGATGCGCGCGAAGCCACAGATGATGTTGCGCGCGAAGTGTTCGTGCACCTCGGTGAACGAACCCGCATCGACGATGCCGGTGATGACGGCGTGCATGTCGTAGGACTGCTTCGCCGAATCGGGGATCAGGACGTCGAGCGCATCACCGCCGGCGGCCGGCTCGTCCCAGGTCGAACGCGTCGGAGCCAGCTCGAGGTTGTTCGACGGCAGGTAGCCCATCAGGACCCGCGCCAGCTCGAGCGCCTGTGGCTCTCCGGGTCGCATGAACTGCGCGACCCCGCTCGTCTCGTTGTGGACCTGCGCCCCACCGAGTCCCTCGAGGTCGATCTCCTCGTGGGTCACGGTCTTCACCACGTTCGGCCCGGTGACGAACATGTAGCTCGTCCCCTCGACCATGACGGTGAAATCCGTGATCGCGGGCGAGTAGACCGCGCCGCCGGCGCACGGGCCGAGGATGATCGACAGCTGCGGCACCACGCCGGAGGCGAGCGTGTTGCGCAGGAAGATGTCGGCGTAGCCGCCGAGGCTCACGACCCCCTCCTGGATCCGGGCACCGCCGGAGTCCGCCAGGCCGATGATCGGCGCCCCGTTCTCCATCGCCAGGTCCATGACCTTGCAGATCTTCTCGGCGTGCGCCTCCGACAGTGAGCCACCGAAGACGGTGAAGTCCTGGCTGTAGACGAACACGGTGCGGCCGTCGATCGTTCCGTAGCCGGTGATGACGCCATCGCCGAGGTAGTGCTCGTCGTCGAGCCCGAAGTCCGAGGCGCGATGGGTCACCATCGCATCGAGCTCCGCGAAGCTCCCCTCGTCCAGAAGGAGCGCGACCCGCTCGCGGGCCGTGAGCTTGCCGCGCGCGTGCTGCTGCTCGATGCGCTTCGCTCCCCCGCCGAGGCGCGCCTCGTCGCGGAGCCCGCGCAGCCGGGACAGCTTGTCGGCGGTCGACATCGGTGGATGCACCTTTCGCGGCGGTGGTGGGCCCAGCAGGGATCGAACCTGCGACCAGCCGGTTATGAGCCGGATGCTCTGACCACTGAGCTATGGGCCCGCGGGACGGTGGACAAGTCCGAGTATATCGGCTCGTCTTTGCACAAAGACATCGACAGCGGGGCACATTGTGGATAACCCGGCTGGCCCCTGACGCCGGCCCGGGGCTATCATCGACGGGCCGCGGCGCAACCCCAAACGATCCGGAACGTCCGTCGCGCAACGCATCAGGTGGCTCCCCTTGACGAAGGTCATCAGCATCGCGAACCAGAAGGGCGGCGTCGGGAAGACGACGACGTCCATCAACCTCGGCGGCGCGCTCGCCGAGATCGGCTACCGCGTCCTGTGCATCGACATGGACCCGCAGGCGAACCTCACCGTCGGCCTCGGCATCGCGCTGTCCGACGTGAAGGCATCGATGGCCGACGTCCTGTCGGAGGATCGGGCCGGGATCGAGGAGGTCGTCAAGCCGACCTCGATGTCCGGACTGTCGGTTGCGCCGGCGACCCTCGAGCTGGCGAGCACCGAGGTCGAGCTGTTCACCGCCATCGGCCGCGAGATGATCCTGCGCGACGCGCTGTCAGGCTGGGTCGATCGCCAGTTCGACGTCGTCATCGTCGACTGTCCGCCGACCCTCGGCCTGCTGACGATCAACGCGCTCGTGGCGAGCAACCGCGTGATCATCCCGGTCCAGACGCAGTACTACGCGATCAAGGGCCTGACCGCGCTGATCAAGGTGATCAACACGATCAAGCTGAAGCTCAACCACGACCTCGAGATCCTGGGCCTGCTCGCGACCTTCTACGACGGCCGCACCGTCCTCGCGCGCGAGATGCTCGAGAACCTGCGAGAGCTCGGCGACCATCGCGTCTTCAACACGATGATCAAGAACACGGTGAAGCTCGGCGAGGCGCCGCTGACCGGAAAGCCGGTCACCGAGTACGCGACGAACTCCGCCGCGGCGCGCGCCTATCGCGATCTGGCGAAAGAGGTGGTGGAGCTTGGCTAGCGGCAAGGGCCCGGCCTTCCGGGAGAACATCCACCGCCTCTTCGACGAGGCGCAGTCCGCGGAGCTCGGGCCTGGGATCGTGTCGCTCATCGAGTCGCGCGCGACGCGCGCGCAGATCCGCGACATCACCGTCGACCGGATCCTCCCCAATCCCGCGCAGCCGCGCCTCTCGTACGAGGAGGACTCGCTGCTCGAGCTGGCCGACAGCATCCGGGAGCACGGTGTCCTTCAGCCGATCCTCGTCCGCTCGGTGGGCAGCCAGTTCGAGCTCATCGCCGGCGAGCGTCGCTGGCGAGCATCGCGCATGGCGGAGCGTGACGCGATCCCGGCCATCGTGGTCGAGTTCGACGAGCAGACGGCGCTCGAGGTCAGCATCATCGAGAACCTCCAGCGCGAGGACGTCTCGGCCCTCGAGGAGGCGGCGATGTTCCGCAAGATGCTCGACCTCGGCTACAGCGTCCGGCAGCTCGCCCAGAAGATCGGCAAGGACAAGGGCTACGTCGAGAATCGCATCCGGCTGGCGGAGGCGCCGCCCGAGATCCGCGAGCTGGTGTCTTTGCGCAAGGACACCCTGTCGCACGCCTACGAGCTGATGAAGATCGGCGATGAGCGGACGCGCCGGCGGCTGGCGAAGCGGGTTGCCGCGGGCGATCTGACCCTTGCCAAGCTGCGCGCCATCACCGGCGGCACCGATGACGAGCATCCCGACGCCGGTGCCCCGAAGCGGCGCGCGAAGACGGTGGCGGGCACCGTCGCCGCGGCGAAGGCGGCGGACAACGCGCTCCTCGACACGAAGGGCCGGCTGGCCGATGCGGTCGACGAGCTCGTCGACCTGCTCCGTCAGCGCGAGGTCATCGACCAGATCCCGAGCGTGAACCGCGACAACCTGGCGAAGTACCTCACCATCACGCGCCTGAAGATCGAGAACGCGATCGCGATCATCCGGGCCACGCCGCCGGCCGAAGAGGTCTGAGCCCGGTCCCCGGCTACGGGGTGTAGCTCATCACCTCGCGCTGGCCGACGAGGAAGTCGACGAGGCGCTCGCGCGCCCTGGGGTCGATCTTCCGCAGCCCGGCGACGGCCTTCGGCAGCTCGAAGATCGGTGCCGCCAGCTCACCGTTCGTGTCGATCCCGACCACGTGGTCGGGGCCGCCGCCGACGAGGAAGGCCCGCTGGAACGCCCGGGCGTCGAGTTTGGCGGCGGCGCAGAAGGCCGCGATCGCGGTGCCCACGCCACGCCGCTTGGCGAAGTCGATGAAGAGGTCGGCGGCCCAGGTGTCGACCTGCTGGTCGTTCTGCCCGCTGACCATCGCGCGGTAGGACTGCTCGTCCGTCTCGGACACCGTGCCTCCTGGAAGATCGGGGGTCGGGACCGATTCTACCGGCGCGCGGCGCGGTCCGTCGGCGCGCCGCGGCGCCCTGCTATCCTCCGGCCATGATCAACCGCGCGACCGATCCGCGCACCGACGACACGATCGTCTACGAGCTCCTGCGCACCCCGCGCGGCGGTGCCGAGGAGTCGATCGGGCGGGCCATGTTCCGTGCCGGTCGCGCCACGGTCGACGCCCCGGAAGCCGTCTCGGTCGCGGTAAGCGAGCTCCTGGAGCGCGGCTTCGTCGATCGTGTGCGGGCCGACGAGCGGCCGCGCGGCTACCGGCGCAGCGCCGCGGGCGGCGTCGACATGCTCGTGCCGGGCATGCCCGAGCATTTCATCGCGCGCCTCCGCGGCCTGTGGCTCCCCTACCCGGACGGCTCGGTCGTCACCGCACGCGAGGCCGGCATCGTGGGCACAGTGCCCGCCGCCTCGCTCGAGATCCGGGACGCGGTCGAGCCGGGCCCGCCGGTCACCGACCCCTCCGTGCGCCGCGCCACCCTGGCCGAGGCGAACGACACGATCGGCACGCGGCCCCTCGTCCGGGCCAACAGCCCGGCCCCCGGCGTCCGACCGATGCCGACGATGCGGCGTACCGACTGCGGGTGGGTCGCCTGACACGGAGGACGCCGCCAGACCGCGTCGGTATGAACGGGTATACTCAGGTGCCATGATTCATACCAAACGGCCCCCAACTCCTCCACCGTCGACAACCGCCTTCCTCGGCACGGCCACGGTCGGCACGAAGGGCCAGATCGTCATCCCTGCGGCCGCCCGTACGGACATGGGGGTGAAGGAGGGCGACCGGGTGGTGGTCCTCCGCGGACCGCGAGAGGGCAGCATCCTCGTGTTCCGGGTCGATGCGTTCGACAGGCTCCTCGCCAAGGCCGGGATTCCGGCCGACGGCTGAGCGGCGGGCCGCTATCATGCCCGCCATGCGCGCCTACTTCGTCATCCCCGTCGTCATCGCCATCGTGGCCGCGGTGTACTGGTTCGCGGCGTACGAGCCGGTCGGATCGGTGATGCTGCTGATCTTCGCGATCGCGATGGCGGTCATGGGCTGGATCCTGGTGCCGACCCTCAACGACGTGGGCCACACCGCGCCCATCGACCCCGATTTCGAGGATCCCGGCCGCTAGCCGAGGCGGGCCGGCACCATCAGCGCGCCAGATCGAGCAGGGCATCGACGAGCTCGGCGAGGGGACGCGGCGGTGCGGCCGTGGGGCACGGCGGCGCGTCGCACGAGACGGTCACGTGGCCGAAGAGCTTCTCCTCACTGAGCTGCCCGATCTCGCTGGTCGCCAGGGCATAGAGCTCCGATCCACCGTGGAGCGTCGGCCCGAGCCCGATCGCGGGTCGCTGCGTCCGATCGAGCGCGAGGACCGTCCATACCCCCTCGCGCCCCACGGCACGGACAAGGAGGTCGCTGAGCGACGCGTCGGCCTGGCCGGGGCTCGCCACGACGTCGAACTGTGGCGCGATCACGAGCGCCCGACCATCGGTCCCAATCGCGTCGAGGATCGCAGACCGCGCGCTGGCGGTCCGCTCGCCGAGCCAGTGGTCGATGCATGTCGTCCGCTCAGGGTCGCAAGGATCGCGCTCGGTGATCGTCCCCTCGGCGACGGCCGGCTCGCCGAGGACGACCCGGATCGGCCGCCGCCCCGGGTGTGCGAGGTTGAGGGCGCGCACGGCGTCGATGAGCCGCACGTAGACCGGCTGCTGCCAGACCCCTGGCCCGTCGAGGCTGCTGCTCAGAGCGAGGTCGACTTGGCCGGCGGCGGTGTCGAGGCCCGCCACGTACCGATCCAGCCCGGCCTGGTACCGGGCGTTTCCCCACCCGAGCCCGATGACGGTGAGCACGCCGTCGATTCCGGGATCTGCGATGAGGTCGTCGAGGAGCTGGTACTCGAAGCCATCGCCGTGGAGGTCGCTGATGACGACGATGCGGTATGACCGGATAGCCGCCGCGAGGGCGGCACGCGCGGGTTCGCCGTGCGGCACGGCGCGCTCGCTCACCGGGGCCCTCGGTGCCGCTGCGTCACACGCCGCCAGGACAAGGAGCGCGAAGATCGTGAGCCGCGATGCCATCGTCCTCATCTACCCCGGCCGCCGCACACCCGTTCCGCGGTGGGGGTTGCGACGGCGAAACGCCGGGTCCCTGTGGCTGCCCTAGCGAGCTGAACCCGCTAACACAGGGACCCGGCGTTCACCCAGTACTAACGGGTCAGCGCCACGCGCGTTAGCGGTTGCCCACCCGCGTTAGCGGTTGCTCGGTCGAGGGCGTCAGCGAATCCCGGTGTCGTAGACCACGACCAGCGGGGCGGGACTCGCCCCCGCGACGACCTGGAGCGTCATCGGCGCCGCGGTGCCCATCACGCCCGGCGCGCGCTGCGGCGTCACCAGGTACGTGCCCGGCTCGAGGCGCACGACCAGGTCGCCGGCCGCGTCCGACGTGCCGGTGGCCACCTGCCTGCCCGTCGCCTCGGTCACGAGCATGACGGCACCGGATACCGGCCGGTCCGCGCATGCCGGATCGGGCGGCACGCGCTCGACCGGGCAGACCGGACCGGCCTGGACGTGGATCGGGACCGCGATGCCGGTCGTCGCGCCCGGCGTGCAGGAGCCGAAGGTGCCGGCCAGGGCTGCAACGAGGAGTGCGCGCGCGAGCATCACGCCCGCCCGACGCCGGTCAGCTGGAGAAGGTTCCCTGGGCGGCCGCGGCCCGGCCGCCCCGGAACCACGACGCTACGGACGGAGCAGCCGCGCCATCGAGCTCACGTTGGCCCGATCGCCGGCGTAGCCGAGGTAGCCGAGCCCCCATACCTGCTCGATGGTCCGCAGCAGCGAATAGTGGTTGTACGGGGTCCGATCCCGCACCCCGCGCGCTCCGTTGCGGGCGATCACGATGCTCGGGATCTTGCCGCCGCCGAACTTGCCCTTGTACCAGAAGTGGCCGGGCCCGTTGTCCTGGAACTCGTATCCGCTCGGCAGGGGCGGTGCGCTGCCGTAGCCAGGCGAGTCGCAGCAGCCGCGCACATCGGCCCACAGGTCCTGGCCGGCGAATGCATCGCCGCCGAAATCGGCCTCATCGGTGAGGATGAAGATCGCGCTGTTGCCGGTCCAGGCCTTCGAGCTGGTGATCGTCTCGACCGCCTGCTGGACGAAGGCATCGGCCTTCGCCTTGAGAGCCGCGTCGTTCGGATCGTCGACCGCGCTGCCGTACGGGCACGGAGTCTCGGGATGACCGGGCACGGTGGAGTAGACGCCGCCATGCATGTCGTTGCACTGGTTCGGGCTGATCCACACGAAATCGGGCGCCTGCCGGCTGTTCAGGTCCACCGCCAGGCTGGTGTAGGGCTTGATCCTCGCCAGTCGCGCCGGGTTGGACAGGACGTCGTCCATGAGGACGAATGGGTTGTGCTTGTTCGTGTAGAGCGCGGCGCCGCTCGGCGGGAACGCGGC
Organism: uncultured Chloroflexia bacterium; assembly: GCA_963825905.1. Classification (GTDB taxonomy): domain Bacteria; phylum Chloroflexota; class Limnocylindria; order QHBO01; family QHBO01; genus JAICQM01. Next base: position 729,587 of record CAWGUL010000007.1, read on the forward strand.
CGCGTCAGGATAGATGGCACCGGTGTAGCCGGCGTACGGCAGGGTGTCCATGTAGGCACCCCACGTCCGGCCGTGCGCCTCGAGCTGGTCGACGAGGTTGCGCCACGCGTAGTGGTTGGTGGCGACGTCATTCATGCGCGTGATGTCGAGCTGGCCGGTGATTGTCGCCACGTAGTTGGGCTGGCTCGGGTGGGTCACGCCGTAGTAGTTCGTCGCCTCGGCGTACGTATGCGCCAGCTTCGTGATGTACGGGGCGTTCACGTCACCGATGACGGTCGATCTGCTGTGGTTCTCCAGCATGATCACGAAGATCCGCCGCACGTTGTCCTGCCCGTCGCGGCCGTCGGCGAACGCGATGGACGACGTGAGCAGCGTCACGACCATCGCGAGCACGAACGCGGCGCGTGGCAGCCTGGAAGACACGGACACGATGACTCTCCTCCTGTGTCGATTCCGTGGCCAGCGACGGCGCGGTCATTGCCACACGCGCGGTCGCGAGCCGGCCCCCATTCCTCGGGCACGACGACCCTGCATGGCGTGAGCCACGTTTGGGCGCGCTCGGATGTCGCGTCCGATGTCGATCCCCCGTCGCCGAGGATTATCGCGCCGGATACACCGAGCGCGCGGCGCGGCGGCGCAGCGGCAGGGGTTGGAGTGGCTCCGGCGGTAGGACTCGAACCTACGACCAAGCGGTTAACAGCCGCCCGCTCTACCACTGAGCTACGCCGGAACGCGATCGGCCTCCATCGCGGACGGCCGGGGGACGAGCGGGATGATACCGGCCGTGCCGGTGACCGGTCAAAGCGCCGGAGCCGCGGTCAGAAGGTCGTGTGTAGCGCCTGGCTGGTGAGGAAGATGCCGCTTCCCAGGACGAGGACGGCGGTCGCCCACGGCACGATTGCCGCGGCAGGGCGCAGGCGATCGACGAGCGACCAGCGCTCCAGCCGCCCGCCAGCGACGACGAGCAGGTAGCCGATCCCACTCAGCACGAGCGCCATCCCGACCCCGAAGGCGATCGCCAGCACCAGCCCGTAGAGGGGACGGCCGAGTGCGATCGCGCCGAGCAGCAGGATGAGCGCCGAGGCCGATGGCACGAGGCCGCCGGCGAGGCCGAGCGCGATGAGGTTGCGCCACCGGAGCTCCCCGCTCGCCTCGTGCGAGTGGTGCCGCCCGCCGTGGCTGTGGCCTTCAGGCGCGTGGTCGTGGTCGTGCGCGTGCGCGTGCGCATGGCTTGACCGATGGGCGCGCTCCGCGCGCAGCGCGCGCCAGCGCGCGAGGAGCAGCCAGCCGCCGATCGCCACCACCGTGATCCCCGACGCGAGGCCGAGGATCGGGTAGAGCCGCTCCGGCGGCACGAGGTCGCTGGCGAAGAGCGTGAGCGCGGCCAGCACGACGATGCCGAGGGTGTGCGAGACCGTCACCGCGAGCCCCAGGCCGATCGCGTGGCGGGCCGTCCCGCGGCTGCCGACGAGGTAGGCGGCCATCACCGTCTTCCCGTGGCCGGGCGACACGGCGTGGAGCGCCCCCAGGCCGGCCGCCAGGAGGAGCGAGAGGGCGACGATCGGCGGGGTGAGGTCGCGCGCGCCGAGCAGCTTGCCCAGCTCGTCGCCCACGCCACCGGGCACGGCCGCCGTGAGACCGGCGGTGCCGGGGGCCGCCGTCGCGCCGCCCGCCTCGAGCGACGAAGCGTCCCGGGCGGCGAACGGCGCGGCGGGCGGGCCGCCGGGGACGGCGGAGATCGTCAGCGTTGCCTGGTCGGGCGGGGTCGCGAGGAGGTCCGCGGGGTACGCGGTGAGACGCGCCGAGCGCGACGCGCCCGGCGACGGCACATCGCCGAGCTCGACGCGGTCGCCCACCGCCACGATCTCCCGCCAGCCCACGCGCTCCGCGTGCGAGGCATCGGTGAAGACGACGGTCGTGGCCGCGATCATCGGCGCGGGCAGCGCCGCGCGGTACTCGCACACCAGCCGCATCGTGCTGAGGCCGCCAGCGCCGGCCGGGAAGGAGAGGCCCGCATCGGTCACGTCGAGCGCGATCGCGCCACCGTCCACGGTCAGGCTCAGCTGGTTGGCCAATGCGCCGCAGGCCGTCTGCCGCTCGGCCTCGGTCTCGGCCGCATCGACCGTGCCGTCGCGATTCGTGTCGATCCGCTGCCGCTCCTGGAAGGTCGGGATCTCGGCCTGGTCGATGACCACGTCGAGGTCCACCTCCGTCGTCCCGATGCGGAGCGCGGCATAGTGGTTGATCGTGAAGTTGCCGAGCGGGTGGGCGAGCGCGACCGCCGGCACGAGGAGCAGCAGCGCCGTCCCGGCAAGGGTGGCCCGGGCCAGCCGCGGCGGCGTCATCGGAGCGTCGCCAGTGCGGCACGCGCGCGGCTTGCCTGGAGCGGGTCGAAGCCAGGGTTGATGGCAAGCGCCTCGGTCAGCAGGTCGCGGGCACGGGCCGTGTCGCGGAGGCCGGCCGCGATCATGCCGGCGTGGTAGCTGAAGAGCGCGTCGCGGGTGCCGAGCGTGCGGGCGTGTGTCATGGCGGCGTCGGCCTCGCGGTCACGGCCGTTGGCATGAAGCGCCCACGCGTAGGCGTCCCAGCCGTAGACGTCCTTTCGGGTCGCCAGCTCGGCGGTTGCGAGGCGGAGCGCCTCGGCCGGCTCGACGCCGTGGTTCGCGTCGAAGAGCGCCAGCTCGCGGTTGTAGACCTGCCGGTTCACCGCCGCGAGGGTGGCGATGGCGCGCACCGTGTCGTACTGCTGCTGCGCCTCGTCATTCCGCCCAGTGAGCGCGTACAGGTCGCCGAGGGCGGCGAGGGTCTGCGGCTGCGGCACGATGGCGGCGGCCTGCTGATAGAGCGAGACCGCCTCCGCGGTGTCGCCGCGCGCGGCCCGTGTCCGGGCGAGGCCGGCGAGCGCGGTGTAGGAGCGCGGCCAGGCGGCGAGCGCGGCGCGGAACGAGGCCTCGGCGCGCATGAGCTGCCCGTCCTGGAAGGCGAGCGTCCCGTCGAGGAACGCGTACCAGCTGAGTGACGTGCCGGTCGTGCCGGCAGCGCGCGCCGCGGTGAGCGCCGCGGCGGAGAGCTTGAGCGCGTCGGCGGGCCGACCCTGGAGCGCGGCGAGGTGCGCGAGGCGCGCGTCGATGGCGGGTCCCCGCTGCGCGCGGGCGAGGGTTCCGAAGGCGGCGGCCGCGGCGTCGTAGGAGCCGAGCTCGAGCTGCGCGTCACCGATCGTGGCGAGCGCCTGGAGCTGGGTCGGATCGGCGCGGTAGATCGTCTCGGCGGTGGCGAGAGCGGCCGGGAAGTCGTGGGTGGTGAGCGACAGGAGCGCCACCAGGTTGCGCGCGGTCGGATCGGTTGGGTTGGCGGTCGTGGCCCGCTCGGCGGCAGCGGCGGCACGGGCGTAGTCGTCGAGCGCGCCGGTCAGGCGGCCGCGGGTGAAGTAGAGGCTGCCGAGGTTCGTGGCGCTCACGAAGTCGGTCGGGTCGCCGGCGACATTCACCGACCAGGCGGTGATGCCGCGGTCGATCTGCGCCAGCGTGGAGTCCGGCCCGGGCAGCGGGCCGTTGGGCGCGCCGACGGTGGCGGGGGCTGGCGTGGCGGCGGTCGTGGCAGTGGAGGCGGGCCGGCCGGGGCCGGCGAGGAGCCAGGAAGCGCCGAGCACGGCAGTCAGCGCGACGCCGAGGGCCAGCGGCCGGACGTGGCGAGGAGCGGGAAGCGCGGAGGTGGTCATCGGTCTGTCGCCTTCGTGTGCGCGGGTCGGGCGTGTGGAGCGAGGGTGCGTCGGAGGGGCGACGCGGACGCCACCCCTCCGAGCGCGGTCAGTGCGGCGCCCCCAGGTACGGGAAGCTCGCGGTGTAGTCGGTGTGCGGGCCGACGTGGTCCCCGGTGATCCCGCCGATCGCATCGCGGCCCGGGAATGGGTACCCGCCGGTCACGATGTTCAGCTCAGCGTCGATCACGTCATCGGCCAGCCCGCGCCCATTGAGCGGGCCTGCCGCAACGGTGCCGACCTTGTAGGTCAGCAGGTCCGGCAGCAGCACGTCGGCCAGGCCGGCGGCCTGTGCCTGGGTGTAGGCCGGGTTCGTCGGGTCGAGGGCGGAGAACGCAAGCAGCGTGTTGATCACGTTGTTGCGGAACAGGCCGCCCATCGCGGTGCGCTGCTTGTTCGGCCGGGTGGCGTTGAACGCCTCCTTGGCCGCCGGCGTGCCGTTGAAGACGGTGTTGATCGCGGGCCGGCCCATCTGGTCGACCGGCATCTCGCCCTTGCGCGTGGTCGCCCACACGCCGATGTCGGCGCCGTTCCCGCCGAGCGCCGCGTTCGGAAGCTCGACGACGATCGCCTGCGTGTTGAGCGGCGTGAAGAAGTCGTGGCCCACGTTGTCGAGCAGCGAGCTGGTCCCCTCGTGCTTCACCGTTCCGAGGAACGCGAGCAGGTCGAAGAAGAAGGGATCGGAACGCATGCCGGCGAAGGCCTTGACGCCGTCACGGCTCGTGGACTGGCCACGCGCGTTGTTCGTGAAGCCGGAGGCGACCTCGCGGTCGTTGAGCTTCACGTTGTAGTGCTGGACGCCGTTCGCGTCAGGATCGCCGAAGGTCACGCGGTACTGGATGTTCGGCACCGCGTCGCCGTTCGTGTCGATGTTGAACGTGTAGATCCCATCGGTGTCGAAGATCGCGGGACCGATGAGGTTCACGGCCGGGTTGACGGTCATCGCCAGCACGGTCCGGTTCGCGGTCTGCGCCTTGAAGACGTAGAGGTCGTTGATGTCGAGCGGGCCGTTCCGCTTCACGACCGTCAGGTTGTCGTTCGCGTTGTGGATCTCCCCCAGCGTCGGGGCGTCAAGGTGGTCGGCGCCACTGACGAGGAGCGGGGCGCTCGCGAGCGTCAGCACCACCGCCGCCAGGCCGAGGAGTCCCACTCCCCGGACTCGGTGTGTATCTCGGGTCATGTCGGTGTCTCTTCCTCTGAGTCGATCGGCCGCCCGGATGCGTCGGCAGCGGCGGCACGGAACGTGATCGCGCGACCCGCAGCCGGGCGCGGCGACCGGGACGATGGGGTCGATTGCCGCGCGGCTGCTCCTTTCGTCGCAGGTGACTCGAGCGTCACCTCGTCCGGGCGGGGCGGGCAGATCCGCCACAAGTACCGGTTGCAGCCAGTACGCAGCCGCGCATGCGGCGCATCACACGCGTGCGCCGCGCGCTCATGGCCGGGGTGGGATCAGCGCCCCGAGGAGCTCCAGTCGTCCCAGCGGACGAACTCGTCAAGCGGCCGCCAGCCGCGGCGCAGCGACGGCGAGCGACGGTCGGGCAGCGGCCGCCCGACCGGGATGACGCCGACCGGGTGATAGTCGGCCGGGATCCCGGCCGCCGCGCGAAGCCGGTCGACGTCGTGGGCGCCCGCGAAGCCGGCGGCGAGCCCCTCGTCCACCGCGGCGAGAAGCACCATCATCACCGTGCAGCCGACGTCCATCCACCAGTAGGGCGTCGGCCACTCGATCTCGTCTCCCGCGTCGTCGAGCTTGTCCGGCTCGCGGTAGCGGTCGTGGTAGACCTGCTCGCTGACGCACGGGATGAACTGCGCGGCGCAGCGGCTCAGCCACGGGTCGAAGCCCGCGGCGACGTACTCCTCCTCCTCGACCGCCTCCGCCACGGCGCGCCGCCGCGCCGGATCGGTCACCACCACGAGCCGCTGGCCCTGGCTGAAGCCCGCGCTCGGCGTGCGCTGGGCCGCGGCGGCGATTCGCTCGAGGACGGGCCGCGCGACCGGCTCATCGGCGAAATGGCGAACCATCCGGCGCCGGCGGACGACCTCGGCGAACTCCATCGGCTACTCGAGGTAGTCCTTGAGCTTGCGGCTGCGGCTCGGGTGGCGAAGCTTGCGCAGCGCCTTGGCCTCGATCTGCCGGATCCGCTCGCGGGTCACGTTGAAGTCGCGACCCACCTCCTCCAGCGTCCGGGAGCGTCCGTCCTCGAGCCCGAAGCGGAGCTGGAGCACCCGCCGCTCGCGCGGGGTGAGCGAGTCGAGCACGCCCTCCACCTGCTCCTTGAGGAGCTGTGCGCTCGCGGCATCGGCTGGCGCCTGGGTCGCGAGGTCCGGGATGAAGTCACCGAGGTGGCTGTCCTCCTCCTCGCCGATCGGCGTCTCGAGGCTGACCGGCTCCTGGCTGACTTTCATGATCTCGCGCACCTTCTCGGCGCTGACCGTCTGCGGACCGATCGCCTCTCGCTCGTCGACTTCCTCCTCGGTCGGCTCGCGCGGCGTGCCGCCGGTCTTGATCGCCTCCTGGTTCAGCTTGTCGCGCAGCTCGCGCACGATCTCGTCGCGGCTCATGCGGCGCGCGATCTCCTCCACCGTCGGCTCGCGGCCCAGCTCCTGGAGCAGGGTGCGGCTGACGCGGATGAGGCGGTTGATCGTCTCCACCATGTGGACCGGGATGCGGATCGTGCGCGCCTGGTCGGCGATGGCGCGCGTGATCGCCTGGCGGATCCACCACGTGGCGTAGGTGCTGAACTTGAAGCCCTTCGCGTACTCGAACTTCTCGACCGCCCGGATGAGGCCGATGTTCCCCTCCTGGATGAGGTCGAGGAAGCTCATCCCGCGCCCGATGTACTTCTTGGCGATGCTCACCACGAGGCGCAGGTTGGCCTCGGTCAGGCGCTTGCGGGCATCGGTCGACTGCTCGACCAGGCGTCCGCTGCGGCGCTCGAGCGGGACCTCGATCGGGATGGCGGGGTCGTGGCCGAGCTCCTTGAGGTAGCCGGCGTCCTGGCCGTCCTCGATGTAGGCCTTCACGATCTCGGTCGCGGTCTCGCGCGCCCATGCCTCGAACTCGCGCAGCTCGGCGGCACCGGCGTGCTCGATCGGCTTGAAGCGGTAGCTGTGGCCGAAGAGGATCGCCTCCTTGAGCACGCCCGCCGGATCATCAGCGAACGACTTCATGAGCGACTCGGCCTTCATGATGCGCTCGCGCGCGTCGTCGTCGAGATCGGATGCCTTGCGGGCCTTCGTCAGCTTCATCGTCGGCGGCGCGATCTCTCGCTTGCGCGCCACCCACCAGTCGATTGCCTCGCTCGTCACGCGCGGCGACTCGCGCGGCAGGTCGAAGGCCCGCATGGCGGCCATCGCCCGGGCCTTGGGCTCCGAGCTGACGCTGACCCAGGTGTAGAGGTTGACCATCGCGCGCGCCGGATCCTCGACCGCCAGCTCGCCGAGCTCGATCGCCTTCGCCAGCACGACCTCCTCCTCGGCGGTGAGAAGGGCGACCTTGCCGATCTCCTTGAGGTACATCCGGACCGGGTCGTCGATCCCGATGAGGTCGGCGGCCAGGGCCTCGAGATCCTCTTCCTCCTTCTCCTCCTTGGCCGCAGTCGCAGCCTCGGGCTCGGCCTCGGCGAGGAGGGTCGGGTTGTTCTGTGAGTCGAGCACCTCGATGCCGGCCTCGGTGGCGGCCGCGTAGAGCTCCTCGACGGCGGTGAGGTTCTCCTCCGGCTGGGGCACCGCCTCGAGGATCTGGTCGTGGGTGATGAAGCCGTCGGCGCGACCGCGGCTCAGGAGTCGGTCGAAGGCGCGGTTCCCGGTGCCGGCGCTGCCCTTCGCGGCGGAGGCGGCAGCCTTCGCCTTCGGGGCGGGCGACGTTGGCGCTGCGGCCTTCGCGGCGGAGACCGCCTGCGCGGGGGTGCTCGCCGGCTTGGCGGCCGCCTTGACTGCCACTGGCTGCCGCGGACCACCCGGCGCCGCGGGCTTCGCGGCCGGCTTGGCGGCGGCCTTCACGACCGCCGGCTTCGCAGCGGGGATGGGGCGGCCTTTGCGACCGCCGGCTTCGCAGCGGCGGATGCGGCGGCCTTTGCCACCACGGGCTTCGCAGCCGCGGTGGCGGGCACCTTCGTCGGGACCTTCGTAGCGACCTTGGTCGCGGCCTTCGTCGGTGCCTTCGCTGGCGCCTTCGCCGGTGCCGACGCGGCGGCGATCGGCTTCGTCCGGGTCGCCTCCTTCACGGGAGCCTTGGCAGCCGCGGCGGGTCGGGTCTCGGTGGTGGTCCCGCTTGCGGCGGGACGGGTCTTGGTGGTCGTGGCCACGGTTATCAGCTCCTCCTGGCTCCGGCGGTTGCCGGCTCTCTCATCGCTCGTGTGAGCTCGGCCTTCTCCCGGCCGAGGTGGGTCATCTGCTCTTCCAATGTGCGGACTCGCGCCGCGTCGCCCTCGCGGTCTGCCTCGTCCATGAGGAGCCGCCCATCGCGGATGGCGTCCTCGATCCGCTGCACCCGCAGCCGCCGCAGGCAGCTGCGAAGCGCGTCGCGCGCCGCGTCCGGTTCCAATCGCGGACTGGTGTCGGCGCGGACGTCGGCGAGCAGGTCGCGCGCCAGCTCGGCGGTCGCGGCGTCGAGTCCGCCAACGAAGGTCTCGATCGCGGCGGCATCGTTCGACCCGCCGGCCCGGGACGCCCAGGCGCGAGCAAGGGCGGCGGCGGCGGCCTCGCGGAACGGCAGCGGGCCGTCGCCGAGATCGTCGCCGGTGGCCGGGTAGCGCAGCAGGACGCGCAGCGCCTCCGCCTCGAGGGGCGGGAGGGTGGCGCTCACCCGCTCGCGCTGGTCGCCAGCCTCGTTCGCCGGCTGTCGGAGGGCCGGCCGCGGCGTTGCCGCCAACTCGTCGGCAAGGACCTTCTCGTCGACGTCGACGAGGCGCGACAGGCGCTGGAGGTACAGCGTCTGCTCGAGCCGATCCCCCACGCGGCGCAGCACGCCCAGCACCCGACGCGTCACCTCGCGCCGCCCGGTCACGCTCGACAGGTCGACCGATGCGACGGCACGGTCCATGAAGTAGTCGAGCACCGGCGGCGCCTCGGCGACCGCGGTGCGCCACGCGTCCGGATCGGTCCGGATGAGCTCGTCGGGATCCTTGCCCGCGGGGATGCGCACGACGCGCACCTTGCTCACCGCCTGGTCGGGCCCGAGCTCCTCCAGCAGGCCGCGCTGGGTGGCGGCCTCGCCGGCAAGGTCGACGTCGTAGGCGAGCGCGACGGCATCGGCATAGCGGGTGGCGAGCTCGACCTGGCCATGGGTGAGCGCCGTCCCGAGGCTGGCGACGACGTTGGCGAAGCCGGCCTGGTGAGCGGCCATGACATCGGTGTAGCCCTCGACGATGACCGTCAGCCCCGCCTTCCGGATCGCGGTCTTGGCGAGGTCGATCCCGTAGAGCGTGCGGCTCTTGTCGAACAGCCGCGTCGCTGGCGAGTTGAGGTACTTCGGGCCCTCCGCGCCGGGCATGATCCGCCCGCCCAGGCCCACCGCCCGCCCCGATGCGTCGCGGATCGGGATGATGATGCGGCCCCGGAACTTGTCGATCACCCCACCCCGGTTCGATGGGCTGGCGAGCCCGGCACCGATGAGCTCGGCGTTCGTGTAGCCCTTGCCGACGAGCCGCTTGACGAGCGCGTCCCACGTGTTCGGCGCATAGCCGATCGTGAACCGCTCGAGCGTCTCCGCGCTCAGTCCGCGCTCGGCGAGGTAGGCGCGCGCGCGCTCCGCCTGGGTTGCCTGGAGCAGGACCTCGCGATACCACGCGATCGCCGACTCGAGCGCGTCCCGCAGGCGCTTCCGCTCGCGGTCTTCCCGAGCGGTCCGCTCCGAGAGCTCGACGCCGGCCTTCTCGGCCAGTCGCTCGAGCGCCTCGCGGAAATCGAGGCCGTCCCGGCGCATGAGGAAGGTGAAGATGTCACCGCCCTCACCACAGCCGAAGCAGCGCCACGTCTCGCGGTCGGGGCTGACGATGAACGACGGGGTCTTCTCCGCGTGGAAGGGGCAGAGCCCCTTGTAGGCGGTGCCGGCGCGCTTCAGTTGGACCGTCTCGCCGACGATCTCGAGCACGCTGAGCTTCGATTTGATCTCGGCGGCGACGCCAGAAGAGCTCACCCGGAAGCACGCATCCCGTTCGATGGATTGGTTGTCAAGTAGTTTGTCAATAGCGCAGAACCAATTATACCGACTTGTCAAGCCTCGGACCAGCGGCTGGCCGTCGGGGCCACTGGACGAACGCAGGTACACTTGGTGGTCCTTCGTCCAAGCCCTACCGGACGTGCCCTATCGGATGACCTCGACCTCCAGCCCTACGGATGCCGCGACCTTGCGCAGCGCGTTCCGTGACGTGCATGCCGCGCGCCTTCACGGCTTCGCGCTGCTCGTGACCTGCGGTGACGGCGAGGCGGCCGCGCACCTCACGAACGCGGTCTTGGGCGCGCACGCTTCGCGAATCGCCGTCGAGCGCCACCCGGAGCGCGCCGCGGCGGCACTCCGTGCGGAGCTCCTGCGGCGCGCCCGCCGCCTGCGGCGACCCGAAGTCACCGATGCAGACCGGGCAACGATGCTCCGCGCCCTGAACGTCGACGCGTCGGCGGCCGAAGCGCTTGGCCGGCTGGGGGTCGCACCGCGGGCGGCACTCGTCGCGGCCGACGTCGAACGCTTCGCGCCCGAGGACGTGGCGATGATCCTCAACAGCTCGGCTGCGAGCGCGCGCCGCATGGTTCGCGCAGCACGGCGCCAGTACATCGCCGCGCACCCAGGACCGCCGCCCGGCGTGGTCGGCCCGATCCGCGCGCGCATCGCGGAGATCGCGGCCAGGGCGCTCGGATCAGCGGAGGCGGAGCGGTCGTGACGCGAGGGGGAGACGAGTTCCACGCCCGGAGCATGGCGTGGCTCGAGGATGGCGCGCGCGACGACCCGCCGCGCGACGTCGCGGTGCATGCCAACTCGTGCCCCATCTGCGCCATGCAGGCGGCCGCCCTCGACGGGCTGGCGATCATCGATCCGGGACGCGCGGTCAGGCCGCCGTCACGGCTCAGTCCGCTGGCGCTCGCGCCATCGATGACATGGAACCGTGCCGCGGTCGTCGTCGGCGCGATCCTGCTGACGGTGGGGATCGGTGCGATCGGGGCCAGCTTCATCCGTGGCGGCGGCCCGCAGCAGGGTGTCCTTGGCGGGACCGGTACGTCAGGTGCGACGGCCTCGCCGACCGCGAGCATGTCCCCCACCGACACCCCGAACGGATCCGCGTCGGCGAGCGCATCCGACTCCTCGACGGCCGTGCCGACCGTCACGAGCCGCCCGGGCGCGACGATTCCCCCGTTTGTGACGCCACCGCCCTTCGTGACCCCCTCGCCACCGTTCGTCACCCCGTCGCCGCCGTTGGTGACCCCACGGCCGACGATCGGCGCCACGCCGTCGCCCGCGCCCACGCCGACGTTGCCGCCGCCTACGCCAACGCCCACGCCAACGCCGACCCCGAGCCCGACCCCCACGCCCACCCCGACAGACACGCCGTCACCAAGCCTGGTGCCACCACCGAACGACTGTGCGGATGGCATGGACAACGACGGCGACAACCTGATCGACACGCTCGGAGACGCGACGCATCTGCCGGATCCTGGCTGCCTCGTCCCCTTCGACCCGCACGAGTCGGCGGCGTGAGCCGACCCTAGCGGTCCCGCACCTCGGACGAGGCGATCGCCGCCTGGGCGGCGGCAAGGCGCGCAACCGGCACCCGGAACGGTGAGCACGACACGTAGTTCAGCCCCACGTCGTGGCAGAACGCGATGCTCGTCGGATCGCCGCCGTGCTCACCGCAGATGCCCACCTTGAGGTCCGGCCGTGTCGCACGCCCCTTCTCGACCCCCATGCGCACGAGCTGGCCGACGCCGGTCGCGTCGAGGACCTGGAAGGGGTTCTCGGGCAGGATCTTGCGCTCGACGTACTGCATGAGGAACTTGCCCTCCGCGTCGTCGCGCGAGTAGCCGAACGTCATCTGGGTGAGGTCGTTGGTGCCGAAGCTGAAGAACTCCGCGTGCTCGGCGATCTCGTCGGCGGTCAGAGCCGCGCGCGGGATCTCGATCATGGTGCCGAACTTGTAGGCGACCGTGACGCCGGTGTCGGCGACGATGCGCTCCGCCTCGGCGACGAGGATCTCGCGCGTCGCCTTCAGCTCGTTCACGTGTCCGACGAGCGGGATCATGATCTCCGGCAGCGCCGTCTTGCCCTCCGCGTTGACGCGCGCGGCGGCGTGGAGGATCGCGCGGGTCTGCATCTTGACGATGTCGGGGATCAACAGCCCGAGCCGGCAGCCGCGCAGGCCGAGCATCGGGTTCTGCTCGCGCATCGCCTCCACCGCCTGCAGCAGCTCCGTCGCCTCGTCGAGCTCGGCGGCGTCGATCGACTTCCCGTCCTCGCGCTGCGTGCGCAGCCGGGTCACCTTCTCGATCAGCTCGTCGGGCGACGGCAGGAACTCGTGCAGCGGCGGGTCGATGAGGCGGATGACGACCGGCAGGCCGTCCATCGCCCGGAACAGGCCGGCGAAGTCATCGGTCTGAAGCGTCTCGAGCTCCGAGAGCGCGGCGTCGAACGTGACGATCGCCTCGCGATCCTCCGTGGAGCGGTCGGCATCGGCCCGGTTCTTGGCGGCGGTGGCGGTGTTGGCGGCAAGGATCATCCGCCGCACGGTCGGCAGGCGATCCTCCTCGAAGAACATGTGCTCCGTTCGGCACAGGCCGATGCCCTGCGCCCCGAATGCCCGCGCGCGCTCCGCGTCGCGCGGATAGTCGGCGTTCGCCCACACCTGGAGACGTCGCGTCTCATCCGCCCAGCCGAGGAGGGTGGCGAGGTCGTGCTCGTCCTCGAAGCGCGCCTCGATCGTGGGCAGCTCGCCGGCGTAGATCTCGCCGGTCGTGCCGTCGATGCTGATCATGTCGCCCTCGGCGACCGTCACGCTGCCGGCGCGCATCGTGCGCGCCGCGTAGTCGATCCGCAGGCTCTCGGCGCCCGCCACGCACGGTAGGCCCATGCTGCGCGCAACGACTGCCGCGTGGCTCGTGGCACCACCGCGCGCCGTGAGGACGCCCTTCGCGGCCAGCATCCCGTGGACGTCGTCGGGGGAGGTCTCGATCCGCACCAGGATGACCGGTTCCCCGGTCGCCTTCAGGTCGACCGCACGATCCGGGTCGAAGACCGCGCGCCCCGTGGCGGCTCCGGGTGATGCGTTGAGGCCCTTGCCGAGGAATCGGTCCTGGGCGTCTGCCTTGGCTGACTCGTCGAAGCGCGGCAGGAGCAGCTGGACGATCTGGCCGGGCTCGACCCGCTGAAGCGCCTCCGCCTTGCTGAGGATCCCCTCCCCCACCATGTCGACCGCGATCTTCACCGCGGCCGGCGCGGTGCGCTTCGCGGAGCGGGTCTGGAGCATGTAGAGCGTGCCGCGCTCGATCGTGAACTCGAGATCCTGGACGTCGCGGTAATGGCGCTCCAGCTTCTGACCGATCTCCTCGAACTGGCGGTACACCTTCGGCAGCTCGTCGCGCATCTGGCTGATCTTCGCCGGCGTCCGAACGCCGGCCACCACGTCCTCGCCCTGCGCGTTGGTGAGGTACTCGCCGTAGAGCTCCGGCGCACCGGTATTCGGGTCGCGCGTGAAGGCGACCCCGGTGCCCGAGTCGCTCCCCATGTTGCCGAACACCATCGTGACGATGTTCACCGCCGTGCCAAGGTCGTGCGGGATCTTGTTGAACTCGCGGTAGTCGTGCGCGCGCTTGCCGAACCAGCTGTCGAAGACGGCGCGCACCGCCAGCTCGAGCTGCTGGTACGGATCGGTCGGGAAGTCGCTGCCGGTCTTCTCCTTCACGATCCGCGTGTACTCATCGGCGAGGTCCCGCAGGTCGTCGGCCGACAGGTCGGTGTCGGCCTTCGCGCCGCGCTCGTGCTTCAGCCGCTCGAGCGGCTCGTCGAAGGTGGCGGCCGGGATATCGAGCACGATGCGGCCGAACATGGCGGTGAAGCGACGCCACGCATCCCATGCGAACCGGTCGTTGCCGGTCAGGCGGATCAGACCCTCGACCGTTGCCGGGTTGAGGCCCAGGTTCAGGACGGTGTCCATCATGCCGGGCATCGAGAATGCCGCACCGGAGCGGACGCTGACGAGCAGCGGGTTCGCCGCGTCGCCGAAGCCCTTGCCCGTCTCGCGCTCGAGATCGTGCATGTGGGCCACGATGTCGTCCCACAACCCGTCGGGAAGCTCCTTGCCGGCGGCGTAGTACGCGTTGCACGCCTCGGTCGTGACGGTGAAGCCGGGCGGGACCGGCAGCCCGGCGTTCGTCATCTCGGCGAGGCCGGCGCCCTTGCCGCCGAGCAGCTTCCGCATCTGGGCGTTGCCCTCGGCGAACGTGTAGATCAGCTTGGTCGAGGCGGAGGTGGTCACGAGCGGCGCGGTCCTCGTCGTGCGGGGTGGCGTGGGGATGCCGATCAAGTGTACGCGCGCCCGGGGCCGGCGACCGCGGCCTAGAGCCAGTGCCGCGACCGGGCGAAGATCAGCGTCCCTGCCGCCAGCGCCACCATGATCCCGATGACGACATAGAACATGTTCGGGTTGTCGAAGATCGGCGCCTTGAAGTTCATCCCCATCACGCCGGCGATGACGACCGCCGGCAGCAGGATGACCGATGCGATCGTCAGCACCCGCATCACGTCGTTCGTGCGCTGCGCCGTGCGGGTCATGTGGACGTCGAAGGTGCCGATGAGCATGTCGCGCGCCGAGGTGAACGCATCGGTGGCACGGTCCAGCCGGCCGACGATGCCCTGGATCGCCTCCGCTCCCTTGGCGAAGCGCTCCGGGATGAAGTCCGGTCGCGCGATCTCGGCCACGACCTCGCGGTGCGCGCTCACGAGCCGCCGCGCGCGGGCGATCCGCCGCCGCATCCGCACGAGCCGCGACACGATGTCGTGATCCGTGCGCAGCGCGGCGTCGTCGAGCTCGTCGACCTCGCGCTCGAGGTCCTCGGCCGCGGCGAAGAAGGTGTCGACCCATGCATCGAGGATGGCCACCAGCAGATCGACCGATTGGAGCCGCCCGATCTCACGCTGATCCTGGATCCGCTCGCGATACGCCGCCAGGAACGGGATCGGGATGCGATGCCGGGTGACGAGCCAGCCCTCGCCGATGAGGATTTCGAGCAGCACCGGGTCCTCGGCGATGTCGTCGGCAAGCGACAGGAGCGCGACCTCGACCGCGTCGTCGTGAACGATCGCCCCAGGCCGCGACGCATGGGCGTGGAGCGAGGCCGACGCGCGGTCGCTGAGCTTCAGGGCGGTGGCCACCTCGTCGAGCTCGCTCTCCGCCGGCGCATCGAGATCGATCCACAGCAGCTGGTCGGTGGCGACGTGGAGTGTCCGCCACGCCTGGAGCCCGACCTTCGTGTCGCGCCCGTCGGCGCTGGAGAGGAGGGCGTCGACGCTCATGGTGTTGCCCGAATGCAGCGAGCGTGCCGCGAGTCAGCCATCGACATGCAGCAGGCCGGCGCGGAGGGCGAGACTGAAGAGGGCGGGCCAGCGCGCGACGATGCGCCCGCCCCAGCCGGCGCCCTGGAGATAGCAGCGCCGCGCCTTGTCGATCACCCGGGCCCGGTCCGCCTCCACGAGCTCGCGGGCCAGCGCCCGGTAGTCGTCGAACGCCTCGTCCCGCCGGCCGGCGAGCCAGCGCGCGTCGGCGAGCGTCTCGCGCGCGTCGAGCGCGTTGCCGAGCAGCCGCAGCGCGGCGCCCGCCGCCTGGTACGCGCCGCGCGCGTCCCCGGTCCGTACGAGCGCCTGGGCGAGCGTCAGCTGGGCGCGACCGCTGCGCGGGTCCAGGCGGACGGCCGCGCGCGCAGCGTCCACGCCCTGCGCGGCCTGCGCCGCGTCGAGACGCTCCCCCGCCTCGGCGAGCAGCCAATCGGCCTGGCGCGGGTCGTTGCGCGCCAGGCGGCCGAACTCGGCCGCCGCGTCTCCATGCGCGCCGACCGCGGAGAGGACCTCCGCGAGCAGCTCCCGGTACCGGATCTCGTCGGGATCGAGTCGCACTGCCGCCTGCGCGTGCTCCTCCGCCTCCGCGACACGACCGAGCGCGAGCAGGGACCGCGCCCGGAGCTCGTGCGCCGCGTCGTTCCCCGGCCGCGCGGCGAGCTCGGCCGCGGTGAGGTCGATGACGGCCGCGTGGTCGCCGCGCTCGACGGCCGCCCGGATCGGGTCGAGGCCGGTCATCGGTGTGGCGTGCGGCTCACGGTGAGGCGCTCGTGGCGCCGGCCGGCTCGCGCGGGACGCCCTGCCACGGCTCCCGCCCCGCGACCAGGTCGGCGATCCGCTCCGGGACCCGGGCGAGCGCGACGCGCTCCTGGGTCATCGTGTCGCGGTCGCGGATCGTGGCCGCGCCGTCGTCGAGCGACTCCGGATCGACGGTGACGCAGAACGGGGTACCGATCTCGTCCTGTCGGCGGTAGAGCTTGCCGATGCTGGCCGTGTCGTCGTAGGTGGCGGCCACGTGATGCTTGAGGTCGGCGGTGAGCGCCCGCGCGCGCTCCACGAGCTCCGGGCGGTTGCGGAGCAGCGGCAGGACGGCCGCCTTGATCGGCGCGAGCTCGGGCCTGATGCGCAGCACGACCCGGCGCTCGCCGGCGACCTGCTCCTCCGCGTAGCCGTCGATGAGGACGGTGAGCAGCGCGCGGTCGACGCCCGCGGCCGGCTCGATCACGTACGGCACGATGTGCTCGCCGCTCGCCTCGTCGAAGATGGCGAGCTTCTTCCCGCTGGCGGCGGCGTGGGCCTTCAGGTCGTAGTCGGTGCGGTCGGCGATCCCCTCCAGCTCGGACCACCCGATCGGGAAGCGATACTCGATGTCGGTCGTCTGCTTGCTGTAGTGCGACAGCTCATCGGGGTCGTGCGGCCGGAGGCGCAGGTTCTCGGCGTCGATGCCGAGCACATCGGTCCACCAGCGGTGGCGTTCGTCGACCCAGTAGCCGAACCATCGGTCCTCGTCCCGCGGGTGGACGAAGAACTCCATCTCCATCTGCTCGAGCTCGCGGTCGCGGAAGATGAAGTTGCCCGGGGTGATCTCGTTGCGGAAGCTGCGGCCGATCTGCGCGATCCCGAACGGCAGCTTGCGACGCATGCTCGTCGCCACATTGTCGAACTGCACAAACATCGCCTGCGCCGTCTCGGGCCGCAGGTACGCGATCGACGACGACTCCGCAACCGGCCCCACGTGGGTGGCGAACATGAGGTTGAACTGGCGCGCCTCGGTCAGCGTGTTTCGCACGCCGCAGTTCGGGCACGCGATCTCCGACGGCGGCCCCTTCAGGTCGTCCTCCCGAAAGCGGTTCTTGCAGTTCCGGCAGTCGACCATCGGGTCGCTGAAGCCGGCCACATGGCCCGATGCCTCCCAGACGCGCGGGTTCATGATGATCGCCGCATCGAGCCCGACCACGTCGTCGCGCAGGCTCACCATGTGCCGCCACCAGGCCGCGTGGATGTTGTTCTTCAGCTCCACACCGAGCGGCCCGTAGTCCCAGAAGCCGGCCATGCCTCCGTAGATCTCGCTCGACGGGAACACGAAGCCGCGGCGCTTGGCGAGACTGACGATGACGTCCATGTTCGGGGCGGGCACGGTCGGCGGCGGCTCCTGCGGGCGTAGGGGCATCGAGTCTAGCGGAGTTGGCTCAGCCGCTCCCCAGCGCGCGCACGAGGCCGAAGGCGATCGTCACGACGACCGCCACGGGCAGGAGGACGAGGAGCCGGCGGCGGAAGAAGCCGCTCCACAGGACGCCGTCGGCGCGGGGCCCGAGCGCCGCCCGCGCCGTCTCGAGCGGCGGCAGCCAGTCGCCGTTCGTGGCGAGCGCGGCGCGCACCTCGAGCATCGCGATCCGCACCGCGCCGTCCACGCGGTCGTCACCGGCTGCCGCCTCGGTCGCGGCACGCAGCTCGGCGAGGTCGAGCTCGCCGCGCTCGAAGAATGCCTGCGTGGCGGCGAGGTCGGCGTGAGCGATCCGCTCCGCGGGTTCCGTGACGGGCAGCTCCGCCAGGCCGGCGGCGGCCTCGTCGAACCGGCGCGCCAGGAGCAGCACCTCGATCCGCGCCCAGCGATTCGCGCCGGTCGCCGGATGGCTGGCCAACCACCGCTCGGCGGCTGCCGGCGTCGTCGGCGGCAGCTGCCACGGCAGCGAGCCGGTGGCGGCCTGCCAGGCGCGCAGGTCGCGCTCCCCGATCCAGGTCTGCACCTCCATCGCGCCGCGCACGCGCGCGGGCACGAGGAGGACCGATGCCGCCTGCCAGACGACGAGGATCATGACGCCGAAGGCGATGTCGCTGAACGACAGCCACGGCGCCGGCCAGCGTGACCAGGCGTCGATCCAGGGCGTGAGGAGCGCGATCGCCATCGCGAGGGCGATCGACGCGAGCGGCGCCACGACGACCGCGATCCCGATCGCCCACAGGTCGCGGCCGGAGATCGACCCCGCCAGCGCGCGGCCGATGTCGCCGATGCGCGTCTGGCCGCCCGACGCCTGGCTCACCCGGCGGGCGCCCCGGCCACCTCGCGCCGCTCGCGGGCCTCCACCTCCTCGAGGAAGTCGCGCGAGCGCAGCTCACGCTCGAGCACGGCCGAGATCGTGCCGTGGAGGAGCCGCTCCGCCTCGCGCGCCACGGGCACCGCCAGCCGGAGGCGCAGCACCTCGGTGAGCTCGGAGCGCTGGAGGTGGCGCAGGACCTTCAGCGCGTCGTCGGTGATCGGTCGCGCGCCGAGCGCGGCGTGCCCGCATGCGGAACAGAGGATGCCCGCCGCGACGGGCGAGTACGCGTTGCCGCCGGGCTCGATGGTGGCACCGCATTCGAGGCAGCGGCCGAGCTCGGGCCGGAAGCCCATCGCGCCGAGGAGGTGGAGCTCGAACCAGCGCGCCACCACGTCGCGCGCCACGAGGTCGCCGGGCACGTCGAGCCCGGTGAGCGCCTGGGCGAGGAGCACGAACGCGGCGTGCGCATCCGCCCGCTCCTCGCAGAAGCGGTCGGCGAGCTCGGCCACGTACCAGGCCGACGCGGTGGCGTGCAGGTCCTCGCGGAGGCCGAGGTGCGGGTTCTCGAGCGCGGTCGCGGTGATGACGTCGAAGGTGCGACCGATGGCGAGCACGAGATGGACGTCGGAGAGCGGCTCGAGGCCGCCGCCGAGCCGCGATCGCGTGCGACGCACGCCCTTTGCGACGACCTTCAGCTTCCCGAGGCGCGGGGTGAGGATGGTCAGGATCCGATCCGCCTCGCCGAGATCCATGCTGCGCAGCACGATCGCCTCCGTCTTGTAGAGGCGCCCGCGGGGGCTCACGTGGACCGCCGCGGGAGTGCGCAGGAAAACTTGCTCATTCGAGGTATCATGATCGCCGAGCGATCGCATCGCGGTCGCCGGCATCGCACGCAGGACGCGCAGCCCATGGCGCTCATCGACCTCGGGTACTCTTCGGACGTGGACATCCAGGCCGAGTTTACGCGCCTCCTCGGCGACATCGAGGGGGAGATGCGATCGGTCCTCGCCGACCACGACGGCCATGCCCGGCCCCTCTACGAGCAGCTGGCTTACCACCTCGGTCTCGACGAGGCGGAAGGCGCGCGCGGCAAGCGCATCCGCCCCCTGCTCGGCCTGCTCGCCTACCGCTCGATCGCCGGCGAGCACAAGGGCGCGCTCCCCGGCGCCGCCGCCGTGGAGCTGGGTCACAACTTCAGCCTCGTCCACGACGACATCGAGGACGGCGACCTCGAACGCCGCCACCGCCCGACGCTGTGGGCCATCTGGGGCATCCCGCTCGCCATCAACGCCGGCGACGCGCTGTTCGCCCTGTCGCGGCTGGCTCTCTACCGCCTCCTCGACGGCGGATTCAGCGAGCGCCGGGTGCTCGACATCATGCGCATCTACGACGAGACCTGCCTCGCCCTCTGCGAGGGCCAGTACCTCGACATCAGCTTCGAGCGCTCCGCGCAGATCAGCGTCGAGGCGTACATGGAGATGATCGGCAAGAAGACGGCCGCCCTCATCGGCGCGTCGGTCCAGGCGGGTGCCCTGCTTGCCACGGACGACCCGGCGATCATCGCCGCCTACCAGCGCTTCGGCTACGACCTGGGGCTCGCGTTCCAGATCGCCGACGACGTGAAGGGCAGCTTCTGGAGCAGCGACCGCTCCGGCAAGGCGGAGGCGGGCGACCTGCGACGCCGGAAGAAGACGCTCCCCGTGGTGTGGGCGCTGGAGCACGCATCCGCCACGCAGGGGGAGCGGCTGCGGGAGCTGTTCGCACCGGCCGACGAGCCGATGACCGACGCACAGGTCGAGGAGGCGCTCGGCCTCCTCGTCGCCACCGGCGCGCGCGACCATGCGCAGGCCGAGGCGCGCCGGCTCCGCGACGGTGCGCTCGGCGAGATCGACGCACTGCCGATCGACGACCTGCACCGCACCCAGCTCCGCGCCCTGGTCGAGTCGGTCATCGCCCCGTGAGGCGGCTGCTCGCATGGCTCGGGATCAGCTTCCTGCCGGCTTTTGCCGGCGCGGCGTTCCCGGCTCCCGACTACTACCGGTCACTGCGGCGGCCGCCGTGGGCGCCGCCGACGTGGCTCTTCGGGCCGGCGTGGACGCTCCTCTACGCGTCGATGGGCGTCGCGGCCTGGCTGGTCGCGCGCGACGGCGAGCGTCGGGCGCGCCCGGCGCTCGCGATCTTCGGCGTGCAGCTGGCGCTCAACGCCGCCTGGACCCCGATCTTCTTCGGCCTGCGACGCCCGGGCCTGGCGCTCATCGAAATCGCCGCCATGTGGATCGCGGTGGCGGCCACCACGGTCGCGTTCTTCGGGCGCCGCGCTGCGGCCGGGGCGCTGCTCGTCCCCTACCTGGCGTGGGTCTCGTACGCGGCCGCGCTGAACTGGGAGATCTGGCGCCGCAACCGCTGACGCCGGACGGTCAGCCGCCGGCCTCGACCGCCGGCTCGGGTGCCTGCTGCTCTTCTCCGGGGCGCGGACGCGAGGCGATCACCTTCGATACGCGCCGCGAGTCGGCCGTCTCGACCTGGATCGTCACCTCGTGGAACGGGACCTCCTCGCCCGGGAGCGGGATGCGGCCGGTGCGGTGGATGACGAAGCCCCCGACCGTGTCGTAGGCATCCTCGTCCTCCTCCTCGTCGTCGCTCATGTCGAACAGGTCGCGGAGGTCGTCCATGCTCACCCGACCGTCGAGCCGGAACGCGACAAGGGAGTCCGAGTCAATCGGCTCGACGAGCTCCTCCTCCGCGTCGTACTCGTCCTGGATCTCGCCCACGATCTCCTCGACCAGGTCCTCCATCGTGATGAGGCCGGCGGTGCCACCGTACTCGTCGACCACGATCGCGATGTGGCGCTTGGCGAGCTGCATCTCGTGGAGCAGCTCGTCGACGCGCTTGCTCTCCGGCACGTAGACCGGCTCTCGTGCCAGCGCGCGGAGGTCGATCCCTTCCGGTCCCGTGCCGTTGCGGACGTTGCCCTTCAGGTAGGGCAGCAGGTCCTTCGCGTACAGGACGCCGACGATGTTGTCGAGCCCGTCCTCGTAGAGCGGCACGCGCGAGTGACCGGCGCGGACGATGACGTCGAGCGCCTCGTCGAGCGGGGCGCTGACCTCGAGGGCGCGAATCCCGATGCGCGGGACCATGACCTCGTGGACGCTCTTCTCGCCGAGCTCGATGACCCCGTGGATCATCTCCTTCTCGTCCTCCTCGATCCCGCCCTGCTCCGAGCCGCTCTCCACGAGCGACTTCAGCTCCTCGGTCGAGAGGTATCCCGCGTGCGGCCGCTGCTTGCCGCCGAAGAGGCGGACGAGGACGAGGCTCACCCCGGCGACGAGCCAGACGATGGGGCGGAGGACCCGGTCGAGCAGGGCGAGCGGTCCGGCCACCGCGAGGGCCAGCCGCTCGGGGAAGTTCAGGGCCAGCGTCTTCGGCACCAGCTCGCCGACGATGATCGTCAGCATCGCGACCAGCAGGGTCACCACGATGAAGGCGATCGTGTCCGCCGAGCGGCTGATGAAGTCGAGCGGGATGAGCGCCACGAGGCCGGCGAGCGCGTGGGAGAACGAGACCGCGCCAAAGGCGCCGGCGAGGAAGCCGAGGAACGTGATCCCGACCTGGATCGTCGCGAGGAAGCGCGACGGATCCTCGATGAGCGACTGCGCGGTGCGCGCCGCTCGGTTCCCCTCGTCGGCGAGCTGGCTCAGCCGATGGCGCTTGACGGTGATGAGCGCGATCTCGCTCGCCGCGAAGAAGCCGGTGATGAGAATGAGGATGGCGACGATCCCGAAATCGAGGAACGGGTTGCCCGTCCCGCCGCCACTGCCGCCTTCAGCCATGCGTGCGCGCGCTCACGCCTCCACCTGCGGGCTCGGGTCGGGCTCGACGGCAGGCTGGCCGGTCTCGTCGGCCGGCGCCGCGGCGCGGCGGCGCAGCTCGATCGGGCGGGCCGGCATGCCGACCACCGTCTTGCCGGGTGCGACATCCCGGGTGACGACCGCGCCGGCGCCGGTCTTCGCGCCCTCGCCGATCGTGACCGGCGCGCGGAGCATCGTGTCGACGCCGAGGAACGCCCGGTCGCCGATCGTCGTCCGGTGCTTCTGGATGCCATCGAAGTTCGCCGTCACCGTCCCGGCGCCGACGTTGACGTTCTCCCCCACGTCCGCGTCGCCGAGATAGCTGAAGTGGTGCTGCTGCGTGCCGGCGCCGATGCGGCTGTTCTTGATCTCGGCGTAGTTGCCGATCCTCGCCCGTGCGGCGACCTCGGAGCCGGGCCGCAGGTGGCTGTACGGACCGATCTCGACCTCCTCCCCCACGCTCGATTCCTCCACCACGCTGGCCCACACCGTCGCGCGCTCGCCGATCCGGCTGTCGCGCACGTGCGCGTGCGGACCGATGACCGCCGAGCGGCCGATGCGGCTCGCGCCGGCGATGACGGTCCATGGCTCGATCCGCGCGTCGGGCTCGATCTCCACCCCGGCATCGATGAACGTGCTCGGCGGGTCGACGATCGTCACCCCCGCCGCCATGTGGCGCTCGTTGATCGTGTCGCGCACGAGGCGCTCGGCCGCGGCGAGGGCGATCCGGTCGTTGATGCCGCTCGTCAGCTCCGGGCGCGGCGCGTCGACGATCGCCACCCGGCGGCCGGCGCCGACGGCGAGCGCCACGAGATCGGTCAGGTAGTACTCCCCGGATCGCGACGCCGGCACGTTACCGAGGTTGGCGCGCAGCCACTCGGCGTCGAAGCAGTAGGCGCCGACGTTCACCTCGTCGATCGCGAGCGTCGCCGCATCCGCGTCCCGATGCTCGACGATCGCGGCCGCGTCCCCGTCGGCACCGCGCACGACGCGGCCGTAGCCGGTCGGGTCGGCGACGCGCGCAGCGAGGAGCGCCATCGCGGCCTCGCCCTCCGCCTGCTCCGCGAGGAGGGCCTGGAAGAGGTCGGCCGGGATGAGCGGCGCGTCGCCCATCGTGACGAGGACGTGGCGCGCTGCCGGAGGGACGCGGGTCAGGCCGACCCGAACGGCGTCGGCGGTGCCGAGCTGCGGGTCCTGGCGCACGGTCACCGCGGCGCCGTCGATCGTGGCCTCGACCTGCGCCCCGCCGAAGCCGGTCACGAGGACACGGTGCTCGATGCCCGCCTGAGCGAGCGCGGCGAGCACATGGCTCACCATCGGACGCCCGGCGAGCGGGTGGAGGACCTTGGGGAGCGATGAGCGCATCCGCGTCCCCTGGCCGGCGGCCAGGACGATGGCGGCGGTGATCACGAGGCGCGCATCGTATCGACGAGGTGGATGAGGGTCAACCGCCGTCACCGGTGCCGGCGAGGGCGGTCATCTCGATCTCGACCAGCGCGCCCTTCGGCAGCGCAGCCACCGTGACCGTCGAGCGCGCCGGCTTCGCCTCGCCGACGTGGCGAGCGTAAACCTCGTTGACGGTCGCGAAATCGCCCATGTCGGTCAGGAAGATTGTCGCCTTCACGACCCGCGACAGGTCGGTCCCCGCCGCGCCGAGCACGACCGCGATGTTGCGGAGCGCCTGCTCGGCCTGGGCGGCCACCCCGTCGGCGAGGTCGCCCGTGACGGGGTCGGCGCCGACCTGGCCGGAGAGAAACACGAGGCCGCCGCCGGCAACGGCGTGACTGTAGGGACCGATGGCAACCGGGGCCCCCTCCGCGGTGATGATGCGTCGCTCGCTCATCGCTCGATGCTAGCGGCAGTCAGGCGCGTCGCGTACGGCTTGGCGCGCACGCGGGCACGGGCGAGGCGGGCGACGAGCGCTTCCGACCGATCCGGGCCGTCCGTGACGACGAAGAACGTCGCCCCACTCCCCGTCAGGCGGGGAGCGCCGCCGGCCGCGACGATGAGCGTTGCCAGCTCGTCGATGCGCGGCTCGCAGCGTCGAGCGGCGTCCAGCAGGTCATTGCGGCCGTCGCCGAGCGCCTGCTCGACCGTCGCCGCCGCCTCGTGCGACCAGTCGGCGGTCTTGGCGGCGGCGAAGACCGCCGCGGTGGACAGCGGAAACGGCGCGAAGACGAGGACGCCGTGGCTCGCGTTCGCCACCGGCAGCGGCTCGACCTTCTCGCCGACGCCGCGGATCCGCGCCGCGGGCAGCGCCGCCGCGAAGAACGGGACGTCGGCGCCGATCCGCGCGAGCCGTTCGAGCTCGCGGTCGCTCGCCTCGGTGGCGTCGCGCCACGCCCGGCCGAGGCGCCACCCCGCCGCCGCGTCCGAGCTGCCGCCGCCGAGGCCGGCCGCCACGGGGATCGACTTCTCGACCGTCAGGCAGGCCATCACGTCGCCGGGCGGGCCGGCGAGACCGGCGACGAGACCGCGCCAGGCGAGGTTCTCGTCGGGCCGCACCGGCACGTCCGGCACCGCGCCGCCGGCAGCATCGGTGAGCCGAAGCCCCGTCGAGCCGGTCATGAGGAGCAGCTGATCGGCGAGGTCGATGAGGACGAGGATCGAGTCGAGCTCGTGGAAGCCGTCGCCACGTCGCCCCACGACCCTGAGGGAGAGGTTGAGCTTGGCCGGCGCGGCCAGCGCGAGCGACGTCACAGCGAGTCGCGCGAGCGCCGCCGCCAGGCAGACCCACTCGTCGACGCTCAGCGTCTGCGGGCGCCGTTCCGGGTCGACCGCGCAGCTCGCCATGGCGCGATCGAGCAGCGCCCGGTCGACCGGCAGCTCGCGGCCAAGCCCGTTGTGCAGCTGCTTGCGGCGCTGGCGGAACCCCGCCTGCACGACGCGGATGAAGCGCTCCCGCTCGTCGCCGGCGGCGACGATCGGCTGCGGACGGCGCCGCAGGCGGAGAATGGCGGAGTCGACCGCCGGTGGTGGCTCGAAGGCCTGGGGCAGGACGCGCCTGACGACCTCGGCGTCGGCCACGTTCTGGGCGAAAGCGGAGAGGTAGCTCATCCGTCCCGGCGGCGCCGCGACCCGCTCGGCAACCTCGGCCTGCACGAGCATGACCACCAGAGCCGGCGGTGCCTCCGCCCCGAGGAACGCGTGGAGCAGAGGGCTCGTGATGTGGTACGGGATGTTCGCGACGACCTTGTAGTCGCCGTCGCCGGCCACGTCGCGGGGATGGAGGCTGAGCGCGTCCGCCTCGATGAGCGTGAAGGCGGGCACATCGGCCAGCTCGCGCCGCAGCCACGCGGCGAGGCCGGGGTCGAGCTCGACCGCGGTGACCGATGCGCCGGCCGCGAGCAGCCGGCGGGTGAGGACCCCGAGACCCGGGCCGATCTCCACCACGCGGTCGCCGGGCGCGATCTCGGCCGCGGCCACGATCTCGTCGAGGGCGGCCGGATCGGTCAGGAAGTGCTGGCTCAGGCTCTTCTTCGGCCACAGGCCCTCCGCGCGCAGGAGGCGTCGCAGCTGGCCCGGCGTCGGCGGGACGAGGCGCTCCGGCGCCAGCGGCCCGTCGGTGGCGGTCACGACGCCGCCAGCCACGGCAGCGCGAGGTTCGGGATCGCCTCCAGCGAGGGATCCGCACGGTCACCGGCGGCGAACCGGAAGCCCCCTGCCGCCCCGATCATCGCGCCGTTGTCCGTGCACCATGCGGGCGGCGGCACCCGGAGCGGGACGCCGACCGCGGCGAGCCGGTCGGCGAGGCTCGCGCGAAGGGCGCGGTTTGCCGCGACGCCGCCGCCGAGCGCCACGCCCGCAACCCCGTGCTCGGTGGCCGCCGCCACCGTCTTCGTCACCAGCGCGTCGACGACCGCCTCCTCGAACGCTGCCGCCAGGGCGTCGACGGGAATCGGCGCCCCGCGCTCGCGGTAGGCGGCAACCTCGCGCAGGACGGCGGTCTTCAGACCGCTGAAGCTGAAGTCGTACGCGCCCCCCGTGCGGGCGCGCGGGAAGCGGGTCGACGGCATGGCGCCGGCCGCCGCGGCGGAGATTGCCGGGCCGCCCGGATAGCCGAGCCCGAGGAGGCGCCCCACCTTGTCGAACGCTTCGCCCGCCGCGTCGTCGACGGTCTGGCCGAGGAGCGTGTAGCGCCCATGGTCGTGCATGAGGACGAGCTGGGTGTGCCCGCCGCTGACGACCAGGCAGAGCAGCGGAAAGTCCGGCTCCGGCGGGAGTGGCGTCGCGGCGTCGACATCGGTCAGCCAGTTCGCATAGATGTGCCCCTCGATGTGGTTCACGCCGACGAGCGGCAGGTCGTGCGCCACGGCAAGCGCCTTCGCGACGCTGACGCCCACGAGCAGCGAGCCGATGAGTCCCGGCCCGTACGTCACGGCCACGGCGTCGAGGTCCGTCCACGCGGCGCCGGCGTTGGTGAGCGCCGCGTCCAGGGTCGGCACGATCCAGCGCATCTGCTGGCGCGCCGCCACCTCCGGCACGATGCCGCCGGTCGCGGCGTGAAGGGCGATCTGCGTTGCCACCTCGTTCGCCTCGATGCGCCGGCCGCCGACCACGACCGCGACCCCGGTCTCGTCGCAGCTCGACTCGATGGCCAGGATCCGCGGCCCGCTCATGCCGGCGCCTCCGGCTCCACGAGCCGAGCGCGCTCGAGCGCGAGGAGGGGCTGCATCGAGGGGCCGCGCAGCTCCGGGGTCGTCATCACCAGCGCGTCCTCGCCGTCATCGGTGTAGTACCGCGGCCGGCGCCCGACCTCCGCAAAGCCGAACCGCGCGTAGAGGGCACGGGCAGGGGTGTTCGTCGGCCGCACCTCGAGTGTGAGCCGTGCCGCGCCGAGCTCGAGCGCCAGGTCCGCCACCGCCAGTAGCATGCGGGCACCGACGCCGGTGCGCCGCGCATCCGGCAGCACCCCGAACGTCGTGATGTGCGCCTCGTCGACCATGAGCCACACGCCGGCATAGCCGACGATGCGCCCGCCACGCTCGGCCACCAGGTATCGCGCCAGGCGGTTGCCGGTGAGCTCCTGGCGGAGCGCGTGCTCGGGCCACGGTTCGTTGAAGCTGCTGCGCTCGATCTCGTGCACGGCGGTGATGTCGCTCATTCGCATCGAGCGGACGTCGGTGCGCAGCGCGATGCTCATCGTCGCGTCCCCGCCTCGGACGTTTCGAGGCCGCGCGGGGCGCGCAGGTACGCCGGCTCGAGCGTGACGAGGTCGTCCGGCGAGGCCGCCAGCCGTGGAGCGGCGAGGGCGGCGACGCCTGCCGCGGCGCGATGCGGCGGGGTCGTGCCCGCGAGGCCGAACGCGCTCGCGAGCTCGACCGGTGCCACGCACCCGGGCGGGAGGCCGCGCGTGTCGAGCGCCTCGCGCTCCACGATGATCGGCACCTCAGCCGCACGCTCGAGGAGCCACGCCTCGGCGGCGCCGGCGCGCGCGATCGCGGCCGGGGCCGACGGCTCGGCGGCCAGCCACGCCGCGAGCGAGTCGACCCCCACGATCGGCAGGCCGAGCGCATAGGCGAGGCCCTTGCCGAGGCTCAGCCCCACCCGCAGGCCGGTGAACGAGCCAGGGCCGATGCCGACCGCGATGCCGGTCGCCTCACCGAGCCGGTGGCCGTTCGCGGCGAGGAGCGCCAGCAGGCGCGGCAGCAGCTCGCTGCCCTGTCGCCGATCTGCGCTCCAGCCATCGACGGCCAGCAACGAACCGTCCGGCCGGGCGAGCGCGACGGAGCCGTCGGTCGAGGCACTCTCGATGGCGATGATCATGAGGCGACCAGCGCGCGGGCTGCGAGCGCGAGATGCCTCGCGCCGCGGGCCGTCCAGCGCAGCGTGCGGCCGTCGCCCGCGTCGGGATCCGGCTCCAGGACGATCTCGAGCCGTTCCGCGGGCAGCCAGCCCGCGAGGCGATCGGCCCACTCGACGGCGGTGACGCCATCCACCTCGCGGTCGTCGAGCAGCCCGGCGTCGATCGCGTCTGCCGGGTCGTCGAGGCGATACGCGTCGACGTGGAAGAGGCGCAGCCGGCCGAGGTGCTCGTTCATCAGCACGAAGGTTGGGCTGTTCACCACCGAGGTGACGCCCAGCCCCTCGGCCAGACCCTTCGTGAGCTGCGTCTTTCCTGCCCCCAGCGGACCGATGAGCGCGACCAGCGTTCCCGGTTCGGCGGCCGCGCCGAGGGCGCGGCCAATCTCGCGCGTCGCCTCGGGAGAGCCGCTCGCCAGGGTGCCGGTGGCCGTCCGATCCGCCGTCTGCATCGGGGCAAGGATAGAACGCCGGCTCAGCCTGGCTCCGCGATGGCCTCCAGGTTCGCGAGCGGGACCGATGCGAGCCGCCCGTCCTCGAAGCGCACCAGGCCCATCCGCGACGGGATGCCCGACGGCGCGGCATGGAGGTCGTCCAGGATGCCGACCAGCGCTCCGCTTCGTCCCTGGAACGGGCGTCGGTGGGCGACCACCCGATCGCCCACCGTGGCGAGCGGCCGGCGCGCCGGGGGTGGTGCGGCGTCATAGACGTAGAGCCGCCGCTCGGCACCGAAGAGGCTCGCCATCCGGCCCGACTGGGCACGCAACCAGGCGAACAGCTGCGGGTCGACGCCGACCTTGCCGTAGCCCTCGAGCAGGAGCAGCGCGAACGCGCCGGTCATGCCGCCGAGCTCGCGACGCCGGCGCTGGATCGCCTCGAAGTCGCGCAGCTCCTTGTCGAGCACGCCGCCCAGGACGATGCCGGCGACGCCCATCGCGCGGGCACGGGTGAGCGTCTCGGCCGACGCGCGCGAGCCACCGACGACGATCTTCCCCGCCTTCGCGACGTCGATCGCGGCGGCCCGCAGCTCCTCCCCCGGCTCGTGCACCGCCACCACGAGCTCGCCGTGGACCGCGTCCCCGCTGCCGTCGATGCCCTCCACGATCGCCGCCGGCACCTCGATGACGACGGCGCGCCGCTCCACCGACCGCACCCGGCCGGCAACGTGACCGATCACCCGCTCCTCGTCGCCCCACGGCGCGAGCAGCAGCGTGCCGTCGACCCGCGACGCGCCGAGGAAGAGGCCGGCGTCGGGGGCCACGACCTGGCGGCTCCCGCGCCGCGCGAGGACGTCCCCGGTCGTGACATGGGCACCCGGTCGAGGGATCACGTGCGCGACGACCTCGCTGGCGCGGCACCGCAGCGCACCCGCGGCGGCGAGGAGGAGCGGCGTCGATGGCGGGCGGCGGACGGCAAGCACGGCGTCAGCGCTGACGTCGTGGCCGACGTCGACGACGACCTCCGCGCCGGGCGGCAGCGCCACGCGGTGGAGCGCCTCGCTCATCGCGGCGGCTCCGGGTCGAGGGCGAACGCGTCCCGCCAGCCGGCGAGCACCGCCCGGCGGTCATCGGTCCGTCGCGGGAGGGACGTCGGAACGTCGCGGGCGTCGAAGACGAGGCCGGCGGCACCGCCGGTGACCTCGGCGCGCACGCCGGAACTGCGCCTGGCGCCGCCCAGCGACACGCCGGCGGCTAGCTCGATCTCGAGCTCGGCGCGCGCGCCACGCGGGAGCGGGTGGCGGACGATCGCACCGGCCCGCACCACGAGCTGCTCCTCGTGCCATCCCGCGCGCCGGACGGCGACGCGCATCGCGGTCTGCCCGGCGCGCACGCCCCGGCAGACGACCGCCGACCCGAGCGGGATGAGCGCGTCGCCCAGGATCGCGGTGAGTGCATCCTCGAGCTCGCCGTCCTCGAGCGAGCCGAGCGGGCCGAGCACGTCGGCGGGGTCGATGGCGAGCTGGGTGACCCCGACCGGGCGCAGGCCGTCGAGCAGCATCGCCATCGCCTGCGACGGCGTCGGCGCGGCCGCGAGCGTGCGGCCGGCGGCCACGACGAGGTCGACGCCCTCGATCCCGCCTTCCTGCGTCGTCATCTGCTCCAGTCGCACCCGCGCCGCCGCCTGCGTGATCGTCAGCTCGTCCTCGGTCTGCGGCAGCGCCGCCGGCCGCGTTCGCAGGTTCTGGAGGACATCCGCCACCGCCAGGTCATCGATCGCATGCGCCAGATGGCGGCCGACACGCGACGCCATGCCGCCGGCCACGAGCTGGCCGGACGCCATCCCACCTGCCGCGAAGACCCGGCCCGCGGGGCGACCCGCGGCATCGGCGCGAACCCAGGTCGCGTACCTGGCGCCAATGTCGACGCCGACGACGGTGAGGCCGGTGCCACGTGCCACCGCGCCGATCGCGCGTCGGAAGGCAATCGGCGCCAGGCGGCGGACCCCGCGGGGCTCGACCATCCCCTGAAGCAGCGTCTCGAGGTGCGCGCGGAGGGGCTCCGGGTCGCGGACGCCGGGTCGCGGGCTCGCATTCGGCGCGACCTGGAGCCGCTCCCCGACGAGCTCGCGCACGGCCGTCTCACCCGCGGACGAGCCGGCCCAGACGAGCGGCGCCTCAGCATCTGGTCCGCGCGCGGCGGCGGCGAGCGCCGCCAGCTCGAGCGCCGGAGCAGGGTCGCCGTCGTCGAAGCCACCGACCACGAGCCAGGCGTCGGGATCGGCGTCGCGGAGCGCCTCGAGCCGGACGACGAGCGAGCGACCGTCGTCCGCCGTCGCCTCCTCGACCACGAGCCAGCCCGCCGACTCGGCCGCCTGCCGCGCGGCCGCGGCCGACACGTCGTGCGCCACCGCGGCCAGCGCGATCCGCCCCGGCCGCGCCGGCGTGCGGCACACGATGCGCGCGCCGTCGGCGATGAGCGTCTCCAGGTGATCCGCGAACGCCGGATCGGCGTTCGGGCGCAGGGCGGCCGCGAGGCTCCGGACGAGCTCGGCGCGCGGCCAGTCGGACGGTTGCGAGGCGTGCGCCACGACCCTCCAGCGGCCGTTGGCGTGCGCCACGAGCGAAGCCTTCGTCCACGCCGAGCCGACGTCGATGAGGAGCGAGCAGTCCGCCATGGGGACCTCGGCGCCGGCCGGGGACGGGATGGGCATCTCCTCCTCGCCGGGCACCGGCTCCGGCGGGGAGAGCGGTTCGTCGCTCATCGGCCGATCCCCAGCCAGTCGACGACAAGGAAGGCGACCCGATCGGCAAGGAGGACGAGCCGCGACACGACGAGGTAGCCGAGCCACACGCCGAGGCCACCGAGCATGATCCAGCGTCCGGACCCGGCCAGGCCCGCGACGGCGCGGCTCCGCGGCTGCCCATGGACGAAGGCGAGCAGCACGAGGGTGGCGATGATCGTCGCCACCAGACCCGAGGCCAGCGCCCCGCCGGTTGCCGCCGGCGAGAGCATCACCCCGCTCAGCTGGGGCATCACCGTGCCCACCGCTGCTCCGCCCAGCGCGAAGGCGGCGGTGGCGCCGAGGAGCACTGCCACCGGCAGCGCGCCGAGGGCAGGCGGCAGCCAGCGCGCGCCGAGGAGGAGCACGCCGGCCGCGAGCGCGAGCCAGAGCTCGGGGTGGCCGGCCGGCGCGGCGAGGAGCGGGGTGACGAGACGCGGGACGAGAACCTCGCGGATCGCGAGCAGCACGAGGTAGCCGGTGGCGAGGCCGGCGAGTAGGCGTTGTGACCACGCGAACGGGCGCCGCGCGCCGATGAGGATCGACCAGGTCAGCACCGTGGCCGCGGCCGCGACCCACAGCGCAAGGACGCCACCGCCGCCGGCGTCGACGAGCCCGTTCACGTGGCGCTTCCCCCGTCGCGCGGCTGGCCGCGCAGCCGCCGCGCCACCGCCTCACCCAGCACCGCAAGCGTGAGCAGCATGCCGAGCAGGATCGCGAGCGGTGCGGGCGGCAGGTCGCGGACGGTGGATGCCTCGCGGCCGGCCACGGTGCCGTCGGCGCGAACGAGGTCCACGTAGGCGGCGTCATCGCGCGCGGTGGCGAGGAGCGCCTCGAGCTGAGCCGTGCGCAGGTACGGCGCCGCCACCGGCTGGAGAGCCGTCGGCACGATCGCCGCGACGGGCAGGTCCGGCACGCGCGGGCTGACCTGCTCGACCCACGAGCGCGGGCCGATCTCGGTGCCGCCAACGACGACCGCCAGGTCGAACGCGCCGATCCCGCCGCCACCGGCGCGCAGCGCATCCGCGAGGGCGCCGCCGCTGCCGGTCGGGACGACGCTATGCACCGCACCGACGAGCCCGGCCTCGGCGCCTGCCCGGAAGCCGAGGTCGAGCAGGCGTGTCGTCTCCACCCCGCCGGCGCCCAGCCGCTCCAGCTCCGCGATCGCGAGCGCTCGGCCCTCCGGGCTGAAGCTCACGAACGAGAGGCTCGCGCCATGGGCGACGAGCTGGGCGAGTGCGGCGCGCACCGCCGGACGGATCTCCGCATAGGTGCCGATATCGGGGTCGAAGGCGACGAGGACGCGGCCGCGCGCCGTCGAGGCGTCGAGCGCGATCTGGAAGGCACGCGCCGGCTCGCTGCGCGGGGCCGCCAGGCCGAGCCCGGCGAGCGGACCGACGAGCACGCCGATGAGCACGGCGGCGACCAGGCCGAGCGGTGCCAGGAATGCCACGAGCACTCGCAGCCGGCGCGTCCGTTGGCGCGGCGGCTCAGTCATCGGTCCCGAGCCCGAACAGCACCCTCGCCGCCGCCACCGCGGTGGCAAGCGCCAGGCCGATGAGCAGGCCGGCGAACACGCCGCCGACGGGCACGCGCAGCAGCCAGGCTGCAGCGCCCCCGAACGCCTCGCCGGCCGGCCCGCCGAAGGGGAGCAGCAGCACGATCGTCACCATCGCCGCCAGGAGCAGCACGGCGGTCTCGCGGCTGCGCACCTCCATCCCCCGCCGCGCGGCGGGCAGGAGGAAGACGGCGGTCAGGGCGAGCAGCGACGCGGCAATCGGAACGAGGAGGGCGCCCACGACCCAGCGGACGACGGGGCTCGCCGCGCCGTCGGGCGCCACCAGGCCGGGTACGAGGACGACCGCCATCCCGACCAGAACGAGGGCCGAGCCGACGCGATCACCGTCCGGGTCGAGCAGCCCGCATGCATGGCGCACGAGCAGCGCCCCGCCGCCGAGCAGCGCGGCGGTCGCGAACAGGATGCCGACGATGGCGAGGATCGCGCCCGCCAGCGCCTCGAGGCCAGGGTTCGCCACGAGGAGGTCGAGCAGGAGCAGGAGCCCGACGACGAGGAGCAGCGCCGCGGGGGCCGAGCGTCGCACCGGCTAGCGGGCCGCCAGCGCCGCGGCGGGATCGCCTCCCAGCAGCGCCCAGGCGAGCGCGATCACGAGGACCGCCGCCGCGATGCCGATGAGGCGGTTCGTCGCCACCACGGCGATGCGCGACTGCCCGGCACCACGCAGGTCGGCGGGCGCCGCAAACAGGTCCGCGCCGATGAGCGCGCCGTCGCCGAGCAGCAGGACCGAGGGCGCCTCGCTCGCCTCGCCGAGCCCGATCCGGGTGGTGCCATCGCCGGCGGCGACTCCCGAGGCGAGGAGGAGCGACTCCTGGGCCGCTCCCCCGGCAAGGTGGCCCGCGCCCCCGGGACGGACGCTCGAAAGCGCGAGGCCCGCGGAGGCGGCTCGCCCCTCGCCCACGAACTCGACCGTCGAGCGGCGGCGCCGTTCCGGCGTGTCGGTGCGGCGATGCGCGTCATCCACGGCATCGCCAGCGAGGAGCGCGGTGATCGGATCGTTCGTGGTGACGTGCAGCGGCACGCCGCTGCGCGCCGCCGCGCGAGCGACCTGCCCCAGCAGCGGCAGCCCGGCCAGTGTCTGGAGCCGCTCGCCGGCGGCGACGGCGCGGGCGACGCCGGCCGTACCGAGGGAGAACGTCGCGGTGGCGCCTGCCTCGGCCGCGCGGGCCATCGACTGCCCGAGGGACGCGAAGCGACCGAGGTCGCGTGTCGTCCAGCGCGTCGTGGGCCGTGCCACGAGCGACAGGAGCACGAGGAGAACGGCGAGGATACCGATCGTCGGCGCCAGGCCGAGCCGGAGCGACGAGTCGTTGATCAGGTCCCCGACGAAGGAGACGAGGCGAGCGACGACGTCGCCGATGCCCGGCATCAGCCGGCGCCGTCGTGGGTCGGGCGGGGATCGTCGAGCGCGACGATGAGGCCCGCGTAGGCCTCGTCGTCACGCAGCGCGTCGTCGACCTCGTCGAGCCGACGGCCGAGCAGCGGGCGCAGCGACGGCCCGAGCAGGACTGCGAGGTCGGAAAGGAGCGGGCGGAGCGGGCGATGGATGTCGAGCAGCAGGCGCGCCGGCGCGCCGAGGCCGCGCCGCTGGAGCTCCCCCGCCAGCCCGCGGAGCTGCGGGTCGATCATGAGGCGGCGGTGCGGATGGTCTCGAGCGCGCTCGCGTAGGCGGCGCCGTCCGCCGGCGAGGTGACGGCGATGACGATCGACGTCGGCGCCCCGGGGCGGCCGCTGCGGGCGGCGATGGCGCCGAGCATGAGCAGCGCCGCGTCGGCGGGCGGGAAGACGCCGCGCTCGACGCCGAGCGGCGCGAGCGCCAGCCGCCTCAGCCCCATCGCCTCGGCGGCGTCGAAGGCGCCCTCGATGGCGGCCTCGAGCTGCGCCGCATCGGCGCGCAGATCGTGCCCGACCCCCACGGCGTGGATGACCCACGGCGCCGCGAGCTCGCCGCCGCCGGTGACGACCACGCGACCCGGTAGCACCGGGCCCTGGGTCACCGCGTCGCGCTCGACCGCGTCGCCGGCGACCCGTTTCACGGCCGCGGCGACACCGCTCGTCATGAAGAGGCTCTCGTTGGCGGGCACCACGATCGCGTCGACCTCCAGGTCGGCGAGGTCCCCCTGCCAGATGTCGATCTCGATCGGGAATGGCACGTCGGTCAACCCGCTGGTTCGGTGCGATCGCTCCCGGCTGCCTCTCCCACGTGCACGCGGGGAAGGCGGCGGCGAAGCGCGGTCGTCACCTCGTAGTTGATAGTTCGCCGCTCGGCGGCGACCTCGTCGGCACTGATGCTGGCACCCATCTGCTCACCGATGAGGACGAACTCGTCGTCGTAGGTTACATCGGGCACCTCGCCAACGTCGACGGTCAGGCCGTCCATGCTGATCGCCCCGACGATCGGCACCCGCTGTCCGCGCACGAGCGCCCAGCCGTTGTTGACGTGGACCCGCGGCCAGCCGTCGCCGTACCCGATCCCGAGCGTCGCGATCCGCGTCGCGCGCGGCGCGCGGAAGCGGAACCCATAGCCGATCGCCTCTCCCGCACCGAGGTCGAAGATGCGCAGCGGCAGCGCATGGACGCTGAGCGCCGGCCGGAGGCCCGGGTCCCGATCCGCGACGGCGGGTGGCAGCAGGCCGTAGAGGCTGAGGCCCGGCCGCACCGCATCCGCGAACGAGCCCGCGCGCGCGAGGATGCCGCTGCTTGCGCTGACGTGGACGAGCCCGGGGTCGACGCC
Source organism: uncultured Chloroflexia bacterium (assembly GCA_963825905.1). Lineage (GTDB taxonomy): Bacteria > Chloroflexota > Limnocylindria > QHBO01 > QHBO01 > JAICQM01. The sequence goes on from CAWGUL010000007.1 coordinate 765,097, forward strand.
CGCCGAGCGCATGGCGTCGAGGATGCGCGCGAGCCGCAGCAACTGAACGTCGGTCGCGGCGTCGTCCTCGCCGGGGACGGCGAGGTGGCTGAACGTCCCGCGCAGCGCAAGGTGCGGATCCCGCGTGATCGCGATCGCCAGGTCGGCCGCCTCCTCGCGGTCGCTTCCCTGGCGCCCGAGCCCGGTGTCGATCTTGAGGTGTACGGATGCGGGACGGCCGGCGCGCGCGGCGGCCGCGGACAGTGTCTCGCGGTCGAGCGGCGTCGATACGATCGCGTCGAGGCCGGCCTCGACGGCCATCGACACCTCCGGCGGCCCGAGGGCCCAGAGCACGAGGATCGGCGCCTCGATCCCGGCTGCGCGCAGCCCGAGTGCCTCGTCGACGGTCGCGACCGCCAACCGCTCGACGCCGGCATGGAGCAGGGTCCGCGACACCGCGACGTCGCCGTGGCCGTACGCGTTCGCCTTCACGACGGCGATGACGGTCGTTGTCGCACCGGCGAGCTCCCGGAGCGCGGCGAGGTTCTGCCGGATCGCGTCGTGGTCGACCTCGACCCACGCGCGGTGCCGGCTGCGCCTTGCCCCCGGCTCGATCATCGACCGCCCCGCAGCTGCTCGATCGCCCCGGGCAGCTGCGTGGCGATGTCGCGCGCGAGCACGCCGGCGCGCCCCACCCGGTCCTCGGCGATGAGCCCCGCGGCGCCGTGGACCGCGACCGCGCAGCACGCCGCGTCGAACGGCGCGAGGCCACCCGCCAGCAGGGCGCCGGTGACGCCGGCAAGCACGTCGCCCGACCCGGCGGTCGCGAGCGCGGGGGTGGCGATGTTCGAACGGCGCACGGACCCGTCGACGTCGGCGACGACCGTGTTGGCGCCTTTCAGGACGAGCACGCGCTGCCAGCGCAGGGCCGCGTCCCGGGCCGCGCTCATCCGGGCCTCGTCGTCGTCGGGCAGCGGGTCGTTCGCGGCGCGCCGCGTGAGGCGTCCGAACTCGCCCGGGTGCGGGGTGAGCACGAGCCGCTCGGGCACCGCGCGCCACCACGAGTCCTGCTCGGCGAGCGCGTTGAGGGCGTCGGCGTCGACGACGGTCGGCGTCGTGACCGCGGCGAGGAATGAGCGCGTGCGGCGCAGCGTCGCCGGCTGGTGGCCGAGGCCCGGACCGATGACGACCGCGTCGTACGCGGCCGCCTCCGACTGCAGCCGCCGCCAGCCGCCGGGAGCCACGAGCCCGGGGGCCTCCTCGTCGAGGAGGAGCATCGTGAGCTCCGGCACCTGGCCAAGCAGCGCCATGCCGACCGATTCCGAGGTCGCCACGCTCACGAGGCCGGCGCCGGTGCGCGCGGCGCCGAGGCCGGCGAGCAGCGCGGCGCCCGCGTACTCGCGCGAGCCCGCCACGACAAGGACCTTGCCGAACGTTCCCTTGTGGGCGCGGGCGGGCCGCTCCGGCAGGTGCGCGGCGACCCAGCGCTGGCCGATGCCCGGGACGGACACTACCGGTGGGCGAGGTGCGCGGTCGCCACCGCGGCGGCCAGCTGTCGCTCGTGGCTGATCGAGACGGTGACCTCCTCGAGGCCGAGGTGCTCGGCGCGCAGCTTCGCCCGGCCGTGGAGCGTCACCTGCGGTGCGCCGGCGCGGTTCGGCAGGATCTCGATCTCCCGCCAGCCGACGCCGCGGACCCCGAGCCCGAGGACCTTGCTGATCGCCTCCTTGGCGGCCCAGCGGCCGGCGATGCGTGACGGGTTGCGGCGGCAGTACGCCTGTTCGGCATCGGTCAGCACGCGAAGCCGAAACCGATCCGGGAAGCGGGCGAGGACGCCGACGATCCGCTCGATCTCGCAGAGATCGATCCCGATCTCGTGACGCGTCATCGGCGCTCCCCGCGAGCCCTACTCGACCGTGACCGACTTGGCGAGGTTGCGCGGCTGGTCGACGTCCGTGCCACGCGCCACCGCCACCTCGTAGGCGAGGAGCTGGAGCGGCAGGACGGCGATGACCGGCGAGATCGGCTCCGGCGTCTCGGGGACGTAGAGCACGTCCTGCGCGTAGCGCGTGATCTCCTCGTCGCCCGCCGTGGCGACGGCGATGACCGGCGCCGAGCGGGCGCGCGCCTCCGCCACGTTGCTCACCACCTTGTCGTACACCGCTCCGCTGGTGGCGATCGCGACGAGCGGCGTCTGCGGATCGAGCAGCGCGATCGGTCCGTGCTTGAGCTCGCCGGCGGCGTAGCCCTCGGCATGCACGTACGAGAGCTCCTTCAGCTTGAGCGCGCCCTCCATCGCGATCGGGAAGCCGACGCCGCGACCGATGAAGATGAAGTCGCGCACGCCCGCGTATCGAGTTGCGAGCTTCTTGACCTGCGGCGCGATCTTCAGCGTCTCGGCCGCGAGGCGTGGGAGGCCGCGGAGCGCCTGACCGAAGGTCCGCGCCCGGTGCTCGGTCATCGTGCCGCGCAGGCGCGAGAGATGGAGCGCGAGCAGCTGGAGCACGAGGACCTGGGTCACGAACGCCTTCGTGCTCGCGACCGCGATCTCGGGGCCAGCCTGCAGGTAGCAGACCGCGTCCGCCTCGCGCGTGATGGCGCTGCCGACGACGTTCGTGACCACCACCACGAGGGCGCCGCGCTCCTCGGCGAGCTTCAGCGGGGCAAGCGTGTCGGCGGTCTCGCCGGACTGGCTGACGCCGATGACGAGCGTGCGCCGGTCGATGGGCGGCGGGCTGTACCGCATCTCCGAGCCGATCTGCATCGTCGCCGGCAGGCCGACCCAGTCCTGGAGCAGGTACGCGCCGACGTGCGCCGCGTAGCTGGCAGTGCCGCAGCCGACGACGTAGACGCGCTCGATCTCGCGCAGGCGGTCCGCGATCGCGTCGAGCTCGTCGAGGTGGACGTTGCCGAGCCCGTCGACGCGGCCGCGCAGGCACTCCTGGATCGCATGCGGCTGCTCGTAGATCTCCTTGAGCGTGAAATGCGCGAAGCCGCCCTTCTCGGCCGCCTCGATGTTCCAGTGGATCTCCGTCACTTCGCGCTCGATCGTCGCGCCGTCGAGGCCGAGGATCCGCGTCCCCTCGGGAGTCACGTCGGCGATGTCGCCCTCGTGGAGAATGACGACGTTCTTCGTGTGCTCGAGGATGGCCGGCACGTCGCTCGCCAGGAAGCCCTCGCCGTCGCCGAGGCCGACGATGAGCGGCACGTTCATCCGGGCCCCCACGATCCGGTTGGGGTGGTCGGTGTGCATGACGCCGATCGCGTACGCGCCACGCACCTCGTTCAGCGAGCAGCGCACGGCCTCCACGAGGTCGCCGCTGTAGTTGCTCTCAATGAGGTGCGCGAGCACCTCGGTATCGGTCTCGCTCGTGAACCGATGGCCGGCCGCCGCGAGGCGGGTCTTGATCTCGGCGTAGTTCTCGATGATCCCGTTGTGGATGAGCGCGAGTTTGCCGGTGCAGTCGGTGTGCGGGTGCGCGTTCGTGTCGTTCGGCCGACCATGGGTGGCCCAGCGCGTGTGCGCGATGCCGGGATGGCCGGCCGGCGCGTCGCCATTGAGGTGATCGGTCAGGTTCGTCAGCTTGCCGGCCTTCTTCTCGATGAAGACCTCGCCCGACTCGGTCAGCAGCGCGATGCCCGCCGAGTCGTAGCCGCGATATTCGAGGCGCCGCAGGCCCTCGAGCAGGATCGGCGCCGCGTCACGCGGGCCGACGTACCCCACGATGCCGCACATGGCAGCCTCCCATCGGTGTCAGTTCAGGCGCGCCGTGGCGAGCTCGCCCAGCTCGCGCGCGATGGCGTGGATCTCCTCGGGGTCGTCTCCCTCGACCATGATCCGGATCTTCGGCTCGGTGCCGGACGGGCGGACGAGGATCCGTCCGCGATCGGCGAGTCGCGCCGTGGCCTCGGCCACCGCGCTGCTGAATGCAGGATCGATCTGCCACTGGTCCTTGTGGCGAACGGCTGAGTTTAGCACCACCTGTGGCAGCCTCGGCACGCGGGCCGCCAGCTCGGAGAGCCGCCCGCCGCTCGCGTGGAGGACGCGGATGAGCTCGATCCCCGACAGGATGCCGTCGCCCGTCGTGGCCCGGTCGCGGAAGATGATGTGGCCGGACTGCTCGCCGCCGAGGACCGCGTCGTGGCGCTCCATCGCCTCGAACACGTGCCGATCCCCGACCGGGGTGCGGATCATCCGGCCGCCCGCGGCGGTAATGGCGCGCTCCAGGCCGCCGTTGCTCATCACCGTCGTCACCAGCACGTTGTTGCGGAGCGTGCCGGCCGCCAGGCGGGCGAGTGCACAGATGCCCATCACCGCGTCGCCGTCCACGAGCCCGCCCCGCTCGTCGACCGCGATGAGACGGTCCGCGTCGCCGTCGAAGGCGAGCCCGATGTCGCAGCCCGCCTCGCGGACCGCCGCCTGGAGGTGCTCCGGGTGGGTCGAGCCGCAGTCCAGGTTGATGTTCGAGCCGTCCGGCGCCGCCGACAGGACGGTCAGCTCCGCGCCGAGCGCCGCGAAGAGGTCCGGTGCGACTGCCGCCGCCGAGCCGTTCGCGCAGTCGATCGCGATCCGGAGGCCGGCAAGCGTGCGGCCGGCGGCATCGGTGAGGTGGGCGCGGTAGCCCGCCACCTCATCGGGGGACCGCCAGATGCGGCCGAGCGCGTCGTTGCGGCAGCCGGGCAGCGCCTCGGCCGCGAAGATGAGGCGCTCGAGCTGCTCCTCCGCCTCATCGTCGACCTTGCGGCCGCCGGAGAGCACCTTGAGCCCGTTGTCGGCGGCCGGGTTGTGGCTGGCGCTGACCATGACCCCCGCCACGTACGGGCCGCTCCCTGCCACGAAGGCGAGGCACGGCGTGGTGACGACGCCGAGCAGCACCGCGTCGGCGCCGAGGCTGGCGAGGCCTGCCGCCAGCGCGGCGACGAGCATGTCGCCGGATCGGCGCGTGTCCTGGCCGATGACCACGCTCCGCCCCCCGGCCTCGAGCTGGTAGGCAACGGCGCGGCCGAGGTCATAAGCGAGGGTCGGCGTGAGGTCGACGTTCGCCACGCCGCGGATCCCATCGGTGCCGAACAGGCGGCCCACTCAGCGCGCGCCCGTCACGACGGCGACGGCGACGGGGTCGCGGGTGGCTGGATGACGACCGTCACGGCGGCCGGCGCAATGCCGACGACCGTGATGCCGTCCGGCAGGGCGGGCGGCGCGGCGTTCACCACGTGGCTCCCCGGCCCGAGCCCGGCGACGTCGAGCACGAGGGTGAGGTCCCCGGCCGTCAGCGCGTCGAGGGCCGCGGCGCTGCCGCTCAGGGTGAGGGCGAGCTGATCGGTCTGGGGCAGGCAGGCAGACCCGGCGCTGACGTTGGCGCACGCCGCCCCCAGGAGGAATGTCCGGCTTGCCGAGCTCGGTCGCAGCGTGACCCGCACCGACACGGTGTCGCTCTCGATCGGCCCGAGCGTGACGGCCGACGGCACGGTGAGCTTGGCCTCGAACGTCGCCGTGGCGCGGATGCCCGCGATCGAGACCGGAGCGGTGGCGATCTCGGTGATCGGCGCCAGGTCGGCAGCGAGGCCGCGCAGCGTGACCGTCGGCGGGTCCACGGTGGCGGTCGCGACATCGAAGCCGGCAGCGGGCGCGCCGCTCATCGTGGGGCGCACCGGCACCACCTTCGTGGTCAGCGCCGGTCGGACGTTGATCTCCACCAGCACCGCGTCGGGGGTGAGCAGGATGCCCTGGCTCACGACTTCGCCGCGCACGTCGACCGCCTCGAGCACGACCTGGCCGCTCACCGCCACGCCGCTCTGGTCGATGCGAACGAAGGCGCGAGCATGGTCGATCTGGTCGAGCACGCTTGCCGGCCCGCGGGCAGTGACGGTATCGGTGCTGACCTGCGGGTTGCCGACGATGAGGCCGGCCGGCGTGGTGCCGGTCTCGACCACCACCGGGATCTTCTTCTCCGCCACCCGATCGATCGTGACCGACACCGTGGTGGGCGAGAAGCCGAGCACGGTCACGTTCGTGTTGAGCGAGCGGACGGCGATCGGCAGGGCCTGGGGCTCGCCGCTGTGGCCCATGTCGTAGGCCGAGAGGTCGACCGTCACGTCGAACGTCTCGGCCGTCACCGCCGCGGTGGTCGTGGCGCGGTAGCGGATGTCGACCGTCCCGAGCTGCTGCGGTGAGACGTACGTCGCGGCCGGCTGGCCGATGTCGCGGATCGGGATCCCCTCGAACACCTGCTCGGTGAAGGTCCCGGAATAGACGAACCCGGTGTAGAGGATCGTCGCCAACGCGAGCGCGGCGAGCTTGAGGTGCCAGTTGCGCAGCAGGCGGCTCATCAGTGCCGCCGATCGGCGGTCGCGGGCAGCACCGGCTCGACGATCGTCGCCTCGGCGCGGGTCCGGTCGTCCTCGAGCGCGGTGTCACGGCTCGAGGGCAGGACGCGATCCGGCTCTGGCGGAGCGGGAAGCGGCTCCTCGCGACCGATCCCCCAGCGACCCTCGAGCGTGCGGCGCAGGAACGGCACCGGCCGCCGGACGGCCTGGGGGCGGATGAGGTTGAAGATCCGACGCCGGAGGTGCTCCTCGGACAGGTTCCGCTCGATCCGACCGCGCAGGACCAGGCTGATCGAGCCGGTCTCCTCGCTGACGACGATGATGATCGCGTCTGTCTGCTCGCTGATGCCGATGGCGGCGCGATGGCGCGTGCCGTAGCGCTCGCTGTCGAGCACGTTCTGGCTCAGCGGCAGGAGAACGCCGGCGGCGACGATCCGCTCGCCGGAGATCACGACCGCCCCGTCGTGGAGCGCCGTGCCGCGGTAGAAGATCGTGACCAGCAGCTCGGCGCGCAGGTCGGCGTGGAGCGGGACGCCGGAGTCGGCGACGAGGTCACCGAGCCCGGTCTCGCGCTCGATCGCGATGAGCGCGCCGTGCCGTGAGCCGGCGAGGAGCCGGGCGGCGCGGCTGATCTCGCTCGCGACCCGCTCGGCGCTCGCCACGTCATGCGAGACGAAGAAGCGGTTGACGGATCCGACCCGTCCGATCTGCTCCAGCACGCGCCGCAGCTCCGGCTGGAAGACGACGACGATCGCAAACAGGCCGACGACCGCGCCCGCCTCGAGCAGGCGGGTGAGGAGCAGGAGGCCGAACAGGCGGGCGGCAAGGTAGACGAGGTAGAGGATCGACAGGCCGATGACGATCCGCACCGCGCGCGTGCCGCGGATGAGGATGAAGAGCCAGTAGACGACGACCGCCACCAGCAGGATGTCGACGAGCGACGTCCAGCTGCCCCGCAGGTAGGTCTGGAAGAATTCGGAGAAGGCGTCCAGCACGAGGTTCGGTGGCGTCCCCGGGAGCGGCGATCGTGCGGCCGATGATATCAGAGGGCCCCGGCGATCCCGCCGGGGCCCTCCGAGTGTCGCGAATCGGCGCCGACTAGCGCTTCGTGTACTGCGGCGCCTTGCGGGCGCGCTTCAGGCCGTACTTCTTCCGCTCCTTGGCCCGCGGGTCGCGGGTGAGGAGGCCGGCTTCGCGCAGCGCGGGTCGGGCGTCGGGATGCGCGCTCACCAGCGCGCGAGCGATGCCGTGGCGCACCGCGCCGACCTGGCCGGAGACGCCGCCGCCGGCGACGAGGACGCTGGCGCTGTAGCGACCCTCGGTCTCGGTGACGCGGAAGGGAAGCCGGAGCCCGGCGAGGGCCGGCGTACGTCCGAAGTAGTCGTCTGCCGGCTTGCCGTTCACCACGATGCTCCCGTCACCGGGAACGAGCCGCACGCGGGCGATCGAGGTCTTGCGGCGGCCGGTGCCGTAGATGTAGTTCGTGCTCATGGCTAAAGCTCCACCGCGGTCGGCTGCTGTGCTGCGTGCGGATGCTCCCCGCCGCTGTAGACCTTCAGCTTGCGGAACATCGCGCGTCCGAGGCGGTTCTGGGGGAGCATCCCCTTCACCGCCCGCTCGATGACCAGCTCCGGCTTGCGCTCGAGGAGCGCCGCCAGGCTCTCCTCCTTGAGTCCGCCGGGGTAGTTGCTGTGCCGGTAGTAGCGCTTCTGGATCAGCTTGTTGCCGGTCACCCGCACGCGCGCCGCGTTCACCACGACGACGTGGTCGCCGGTGTCGAGGTGCGGCGAGTAGATCGGCTTGTGCTTGCCCTCGAGGAGCGTCGCGATGCGGGTCGCCAGCCGGCCGAGCGTCTGGTCGCTCGCGTCGACCAGCCACCAGCTGCGTTCGATCTCGCTCGCCTTGACTGCGTACGTCTTCACGGTTTCGTCGTTCTCCGGTCTGAGTTCCTGGTTCCGGCTCCGGCACCACCGGCACCAGCAGCATTGCTCTTCGATTCGTAGACCACCCGCTCGAGCGTCAGCCCGCGCGCCGGTGCCGCGCGCCCGTGGAGGGCACGCTCGCCGGCGGCGAGCAGCTCATCGACCGCCTCCGGTGCGATGCCGCCACGGCCGACCTCCAGGAGGACGGCGACGAGGCTGCGGACCATCCGCCGCAGGAAGGCGTTCGCCGTCACCGTGACCTCCACGAGGTCTCCGCGACGCCGGATCGTCACCTCCGACAGGTTGCGCACCGTTCGGCCCCGTGCGTGGCTCCCCAGCGCCGCGAAGTCACGGCGACCGGGAAGGCGCGCCGCCGCCGCCTGCATGGCGGCGACGTCGAGCCGTTCGTCGATCTCGAGCGTCCGATGCCGATCGAGCGGCGCCCGCGCGCCGCCCTGGCGGACCCGGTAGCGATACACCCGCCACGTTGCGTCGCGACGCGGGTCGAAGCCCACGGGCGCGGCGCGCAGCGAGCGCACGACGAGGTCCGCCGGGAGCGCGGCGTTCAGCCGCCGTCGCAGCTCCGGCCATGCGACCGTCTCCGACCCGTCGCGATGCGGCAGGCAGAAGCCGATCACCTGGCCGGTGGCGTGCACCCCGGCATCGGTTCGCCCGGCGAAGCGGATTCGCACCCGCTCGCCGGTCAGTCTGTTAAGGGCCTCCTCGAGCACTCCCTGGACCGTCCGACCGATCGGCTGGACCTGGGAGCCGGCGAAGGCCGTCCCGTCATACGCGATGACTGCCCGTGCACACCGTTGCGCGGCGGGCGGCATCGGTCTGTTGAATGATCGCGCCCGGTCAGACGAGCTCGATCTGAACGATCGGAGCCGCGTCGCCGAGCCGCTGGCCGATCTTGATGATGCGCGTGTAGCCGGACGAGCGATCCGCGTACTTCGTCGCGATCTCGCCCATCAGCTTCTCGACGATGAGCGGCTCGTGCGGCATCTGCGCCGCGAGCGCGCGCCGTGCCGACAGGTTTCCCTGCTTGGCGGTCGTGATCATGCCGTCCACCAGGCCGCGGACCTCCTTGGCCTTCGCCTCGGTCGTCTTCACCTTCTCGTAGCGCAGGATGGCGACGGCCAGGTTCGAGAGCATGTGCGCCCGGTGGTCGCCCTTGCGACCGAGCCGGCGGCCGACGGTTCGGTGCGGCATCGGCTAGGCCTCGCGGTCCAGCTCGGCGGCGGCCGCCTCGTCGAGCTCGGCCGAGGCCGGCAGATCGGACTCATCCGACGCCCCGTCCGAGGCCGAGTCCGGGACCCGGAAGCCGCGGAGCTCGAGGCGCTCCTTCAGCTCGTCGAGACTCTTCTTGCCGAAGTTCCGCATGCGGAGGAACTCATCATCGCTCAGGGCCAGGATCTGGCCGACGCGGGTGATGTTGTTCCGCTTCAGGCTGTTGTAGGCGCGCATCGGGAGGTCGAGCTCCTCGATCGGCGCGTCGAGCAGGTTCGCCGAGGCCGGCGCGAGGCCGGTCTCCTCGCCCGCGGCGCGCGGCGCGCGACCGATCTCGGCGAAGCGGGTCAGCTCGTTGACGAGGATCTGCGCCGCCTGCGCGACCGCCGCCTGCGGCGTCGTGGTGCCGTCCGTCTCGACCTCGAGGGTGAGGCGGTCGAAGTTCGTCATCTGGCCGACGCGGGTGTCGCTGACGGTGAAGTTCACGCGCCGCACCGGGGAGAAGATCGCGTCGACCGGGATGACGCCGATCGGCATCTCCTCGGTGTGCTCGGCGGGCCGATAGCCGACGCCGGTCTCGACGGTGAGGTCCATCTCGATGGCGCCGTCGTCGGAGTCGAGGGTGAGCAGGACGAGGTCCGGGTTCACGATCTCGATGTCCGCCGACTCGGCGATGTCGGCCGCCGTGACCGGGCCGGCGCCGCGCTTCATGAGCTTCAGCGTGACCGCGTGACGCGCGAACGAGCGAAGGCGGAGCTTCTTCACGTTCAGGACGATCTGGGTCACGTCTTCCTTGACGTTGTCGATCGTGCTGAACTCGTGGAAGACGCCGGCGACCTGGATGCCGGTCACGGCCGCGCCCTCGAGCGAGCTGAGCAGGACGCGGCGCAGCGCGTTGCCGAGCGTGACGCCGTAGCCGTCCTGGAGCGGCTGCACCTCGAACGTGCTGCGGTTGCCATCGGTCTCGATCTCGTCGATGCGAGGGCTCGGGATCGGCAGCGGGGTGGTGGTTGGGGTGGTTTCGAGATCAATCATCAGCGATTCGTTCATTTCCTCTGGGCTAGCGCGAGTAGTACTCGACGACGAGCTGCTCGTTGAACTCGAGCGGCATCTGCTCGCGCGCCGGCTCGGCGAGGATCGTGCCCGACAGCTTCGTCGGATCCGAGCTCACCCAATCGGGGATCTGGGCGGACTTCATCGTTTCGGTGGTCGTCTTGAACAGCTCACGCGCGCGCCGGCTCTCGCGAACTTCGATCCGATCGCCCACGTGCGTCCCGAAGCTCGGGACGTTCGTCGGGCGGCCGTTCACCGCAAAGTGGCCGTGGCTGACGAGCTGGCGCGCCTGGGCGCGGCTCGTGGCGAGGCCCATGCGGTAGACGACGTTGTCGAGGCGCATCTCCAGCATGCGGAGCAGGTTCTCGCCGGTCATCCCCTTGCGCTTCTCCGCCTTCTCGAAGTAGTTCTGGAACTGCTTCTCGAGGACCGAGTAGCTCTTGCGGACCTTCTGCTTCTCTCGCAGCTGGAGTCCGTACTCGCTGACCTTGCGGCGGCGCTGGGCGTACATGCCGGGCGGTGTCGCGCGGCGCTCGAAGGCGCACTTCTTCGTGTAGCAGCGGCTGCCCTTCAGGAAGAGCTTGAGCCCCTCGCGACGGCAGATGCGGCAGACGGCGTCGGTGTAGCGTGCCATGTCGTCCTCCCTAGACCCGACGCCGCTTGGGCGGGCGGCAGCCGTTGTGCGGGATGGGAGTGACGTCGGTGATCGCGGTCACCTCGAGGCCGGCGGTCTGGAGCGAGCGAATGGCCTGCTCCCGGCCCGCGCCCGGACCCTTCACGTAGACCTCGATCTGGCGCATGCCGTTGTCCATCGCCTTGCGCGCGGCGAGCTCCGCCGTCTGCGCGGCGGCGTACGGCGTGCTCTTGCGGGAGCCCTTGAAGCCGACCAGGCCGGCGCTGCCCCAGCTGATGACGTTGCCGCTCGTGTCGGTGATCGTCACGATCGTGTTGTTGAACGTCGACTGGATGTGCGCGTGCCCGACCGGCACGTTCTTCCGCTCACGCTTCTTCCCGCGCTGTGCTGCGCGCTTTCGTTCAGCCATGGAACTCCTGTGTCGCCGACCCGCGATGGGGTCGGAGGATGATTGCGGTGCTTACTTCTTGCGTCGGATGCCAACCGTGCGACGCGCGCCGCGGCGCTGCCGCGCGTTCGTCTTCGTCCGCTGGCCGCGGACCGGCAGGTTGCGGCGGTGACGAAGGCCCCGATAGGAGCCGATCTCCATCAGCCGCTTGATGTTCAGGCTGACCTCGCGACGGAGGTCGCCCTCCACCTTGAAGCCCTTGTCGATCACCTCGCGGAGGCGGTTGACCTCCTCCTCCGAGAGATCGCGGACGCGCGTGTCCGGCGAGACGCCGGTCGCGGTCAGGACCTTGCGGGCCGAGGTTGGCCCGATGCCGTGGATGTAGGTGAGAGCGATCTCCACGCGCTTCTCGCGCGGGATGTCGACGCCAGCGATACGTGCCACGAAGTCGTTACCCCTGACGCTGCTTGTGCTTGGGAATGACGCAGATGACCATCACCACGCCGGAGCGCTTGATCACCTTGCAGCGCTCGCAACGGGGCTTCACGGATGCGGAAACCTTCATCTCATCCTGTACGTGATCCGACCCCGGGTGAGGTCATAGGGACTCAGCTCGACGCGGACCGTGTCGCCGGGCAGGATGCGGATGAAGTTCTGGCGCAGCTTCCCCGAGATGTGGGCGAGCACTTCGTGCCCGTTCTCGAGCCGCACCCGGAACATCGCGTTCGGAAGGGGCAGGATCACCTCGCCCTCGACCTCGATCGCATCCTTCTTTGCCAAGCGTCAGCGGACCTCGTTCAAGCCATCAAAGCTCGTACTCGAATTGGGGGGAACACACGAAAAGGCCGCCGCACTCGGCGACCCACGGAAGGTGGAGTATACATCAGCGGGGCGCGGACGCACAACGGGTCACCCATGGGCGGTCAGCACCTCGGCCCCGTGCTCGGTGACCGCGATCGTGTTCTCGAAATGGGCCGATGGCCGTCCGTCGCGGGTGACGACGGTCCAGCCGTCGTCGAGCAGCGCCACGTCGTCGCCGCCGAGGTTGAACATCGGCTCGATCGCGAAGCACATCCCGGCCTCGATCCGCAGCCCCGTCCCCGGCCGTCCATAGTTCGGGACGTTCGGCTCCTCGTGCATGGCGGTGCCGATCCCGTGGCCGACGAACGGGCGCACGATCCCGTAGTCGTGCGCATGCGCGACCGACTCGATCGCGTGACCGATGTCGCCGAGCCGGTTGCCGGGCCTGGCGGCGGCGATGCCGGCCTCCATCCCCCGCCGCGTGGCGTCGACGAGCTCGCGCAGCTCGCGCGGGGCGTCGCCGACGAGGTGGGTGCGCGCGCAGTCGGCGTGCCAGCCGTCCACGATGCAGCCGATGTCGATGCTCACCAGGTCGCCGTCGCCGATCCGGCGCCGTGGGGACGGGATGCCGTGGACAACCTCGTCGTTGATGCTCGCGCAGATCGAGCCCGGGAACGGCGGATGGCTGCCGTAACCCTTGAACGACGGCACCGCGCCCGCGTCGCGGATCATGCGCTCGGCGATCTCGTCGAGCGCGCCGGTCGTCACGCCCGGGCGGAGCTCCGCGGCGAGCACGTCGAGGATGTCGGCCAGCAGGCGTCCGGCGCGGCGCATGGTCGCGATCTCGTCGGGCCGCTTGATCGTGACGGTCGGATTGCGGTGGCCGAGCGGGATGCCCATCAGGCGGACGTTGCGGCGCTCGCGTCGAGCGCGTCGTGGATGCGGCGGCTGACCTCGGGGATCGGCAGGCGGCCGTCGACGCGGGTGACGACGCCCGCGCCCTCGTAGTGCGCCACCACTGCCTCCATCGGCGGAATCTGCTTCTCCATCCGCGCTCGGACCACCTCGGGGCGGTCGTCGTCGCGCTGGACGAGTGCGGTCCCCTCCCGGTCGCAGATCCCCGGCGCGCGGGGCGGATCGGTATCCACGTGGTACGGGGTGCCGCAGGTCGGGCAGACCCAGCGGCCGCTGACGCGGCGGATCAGCTCCTCGGTCGGCACCTCGATGAAGACGACGCGGGCGATCTGCTCGCCGTGCTCGGCGAGCGTGGCGTCGAGCGCCTCCGCCTGCCGCACGGTGCGCGGAAAGCCGTCGAGGATCGCGCCCGCTCCCGCATCGCGCCTGGCGAGGCGCTCCATGACCATGGCGATCGTCAGCTCGTCGGGCACCAGCTCGCCGCGCGCCATGAAGCCGCGCGCCTCCTCACCGAGCGGGGTGCCGTCGCGCAGCGCCTCGCGGAAGAGGTTGCCGCTCGCGACGTGGGGCAGGGCGAGCTCGCGCGACAGGATCGTCGCCTGGGTGCCCTTGCCGGCACCCACGGCCCCGACCAGCAGGACGATCTGCCGGCCGCGCGCCCCCGTCGCGTCGCCGGGGGACGTCACCGCATGAAGCCTTCGTAGTGGCGCATCACCATCTGCGCCTCGAGCTGCTTCATCGTCTCGACCACCACCGTCACCACGATGAGGATGCTCGTCCCGCCCAGGTTGAGGCCCTGCGTGCCGGGAATGACGTTCGCCACCACGGTGGGCAGGACCGCGAGCACCCCCAGGAAGACGGCGCCGCCGAGCGTGATGCGGTTGGTGATCCGCGACAGGAACTCCTCGGTCGGACGGCCGGGCCGGATGCCGGGGATGAAGCCGCCGTTTTTCCGGAGGAAGTCGGCGGTCTGGTCGGGCCGGAACTGGAACGCGGTGTAGAAGTAGGTGAAGAACACCACCAGGGTGAAGTACAGGAGGCTGTAGAGCGCCGGGTTCGTCTGCGGCGACAGGTTGGCCGAGATGAACGACGCCACGCCCTTCACCCAGTCGATGCTGCTGTTCGCGAAGTAGGTGGCGATCTGGGCCGGGAAGAGCAGCAGGCTGATGGCGAAGATGATCGGGATCACGCCCGCCATCGTCACCTTCAGCGGCAGGTACTGGGTCTGGCCCTGGTACATGCGCCGCCCCCGGACGCGGCTCGCATACTGGACCGGGATCCGGCGCTGGCCCTCGTTGATGAAGACGACGCCAGCGATGACGATCACCGCCAGGATGATGAACGGGATGATGCGGGTCAGCCCATCCGGGCCGGTGACGATCGGTCCCGCCTGGTGCGGGATGCGGCCGACGATGCCGGCGAAGATGATGAAGCTGATGCCGTTCCCCAGGCCGCGCTCGCTGATGAGCTCGCCGAGCCACATGAGCAGGATCGTGCCGGCGGTGAAGCTCAGCAGCAGGGAGAAGGTCTCCCACGAGAAGAAGCTCGTCGAGCCGGGATGACGCCGGCGTTCGAGAGGATGATGCTGAAGCCGAAGCCCTGGGCGAACGCCAGCGGGACGGTCAGCAGGCGGGTGTACTGGTTGAGCTTGTTGCGCCCGTACTCGCCCTCACGCGCCAGCTCGCCCAGGCTGGGGATGACCCCCTGCATGAGCTGCATGATGATGCTGGCGTTGATGTAGGGGTTCACCCCCATGCCGATGATCGACGCGGTGGCCAGGCCACCGCCGCTGAACAGGTCGATCAGGCTGAGCAGCTGGTTCGAGTCGAAGAGCGACTTCAGCTGCGCCTGGTTGACGTTCGGCACCGGGACGTTGGTCAGGATCCGGAAGATCAACAGGATGAAGAGGGTGAACAGCACCTTGCGCCGGATGTCCGGCGCGCGGAAGGCGTTGACGAGCGACTCGATCACGCGTCGGGCTCGCTCCTCACCGGCCTCGGCCGGCTCGTCATCGGCCGCCTCGGCCGGCTCCGTCTTCGCGCGCGACGGGGCGATCGTCTCGGTCGGAGCCTCGCCGGAGGCGCGTGCCCGGGCCTCGGCACGGCCCGCCTTCGTCTTGGCATGGGTCGCGCTCGCCTCGGCGGCATCGGTCTCATCGTCGACGGGGGCGTTCTCCGGCCAGCTGATGCGCTGGGCGGTGGAGCCGGCGGCGGCGAGCTTGTCGAGCGCGGTGCGGGTGAAGGCATGGGCATGGATCGTCACGCCCTTCGGCGCGTCGCCGCTGCCGAGCACCTTGAGCGGCATCGGGCGCGTCTTCTGAACGCGGACGAGCTGGTCGTGGTCGAGCGTGTCCGGCGTGATGAGGACGCCCTTCTCCGCCTCGCTCAGCTGGGCGAGGTTGATGGTGGCGTACTCGACGCGGAAGCGGTTCTTGAAGCCGTGAAGCTTCGGGGTGCGAACGTGGAGCGGGGTCTGACCGCCCTCGAACCAGGCAGGGATGCCGCCACCGGCACGCGCCTTCTGGCCCTTCGTGCCCCGGCCGGCGGTCTTGCCGCGGCCCGAGCCGTGTCCGCGCCCCACGCGCCGCGCCGGCTTGTGCGAGCCGGGCGTGGGCTGGAGGTCGTGGATCTTCATGTGGACGGTCTACTCCTTCTCTGCCGCGCTGCCGACCGGTTCCTCGACGCTGAGAAGGAACGCGACCCGGCGCAGCATGCCCCGGTTTTCCGGGGTGTCGGCGATCTCGACGGTCTGGTGGAGCCGATGGAGGCCGAGCGCGCGGATCGTGCCACGCGCCGCCGCCTTGTGACCGATGGTGGAGCGCACCCAGGTCACGCGCAGCATCGGCCCGGAGGACTTCGCCTTGCGCTCAGCGGCCACGTCCACCTCCCGGCCCGCCGAAGGCCGGCTGCGCCGGTCGCTCGGGGATCTCGTGCGGGCGGCGCGACGCCTCGGCGCCACGCTTGCCGAGCAGCTGCTCGGCGGTCTTGCCGCGGATGCCGGCCAGCTCGTCGGCGGAGCGCAGGCTGCGCAGCGCCTCGACCGTGGCGCGGACGACGTTGATCGGGTTGTTGCTGCCCATGCTCTTGCTGAGCAGGTCGCGGATCCCGGCCGCCTCGACCACCGAGCGCACGCTGCCGCCGGCGATGACGCCGGTGCCCGGCGAGGCCGGCTTCAGCATGACGCGTGCGGCGCCGAAGTTCGTCGTCACCTCGTGCGGGATCGAGCTTCCGACGAGCGGCGCGCGGACGAGGTGCTTCTTCGCGTCCTCGACGCCCTTGCGGATCGCCTCGGGAACCTCGTTCGCCTTGCCGAGCCCGGCTCCCACCACGCCGTTGCCGTCACCGACGACGACGACCGCGGAGAAGCTGAAGCGGCGACCACCGCGGACGACCTTCGCCACGCGGTTGATCTGGACGACCTTCTCTTCGAGCGCCAGCTTCGACGCATCGATTCGTGCCATGTGCGGTGCTCCTTTCGCCCTACAGGTCGAGGCCGCCCTCGCGGGCGCCCTCGGCGAGCGAGCGGACCCGCCCGTGGTAGCGATACCCGCCCCGGTCCAGCACGACGGTGCTCACGCCGGCCGCCTTGGCCCGCGAGGCGAGCGCCTTGCCCACCGCGCGTGCTGCGTCGACCTTGAGACCGGTGGCGAGATCCGCCTCCCGGCTCGAGGCCGCCGCCAGGGTGCGGCCGCTGGTGTCGTCGATGACCTGGGCGTAGATGAATTTCGCGCTGCGGAAGATGGAGAGGCGCGGTCGCTCGGCGCTGCCGGAGATTCGGAGGCGCAGGCGCTCGTGCCGCTTGCGACGGAGGCCGTCGCGCGATGTCTTCTTGATCATGTGGTTACTTCCCACCCCCGACCTTGCCGGCCTTGCCGGCCTTGCGGAGGATCTGCTCGCCGGCGTAGCGGATGCCCTTGCCCTTGTAGGGCTCCGGCTTGCGCTGCTGGCGGATGTAGGCGGCGGTCTGGCCGACGAGCTCCTTGTCGGCGCCGAACACGGCGAGCCGCGTCGGGGTGTCGACCCGGAACTCGATGCCGGCTGGCGGATTCACCTCGACCGGATGCGAGTAGCCGAGGGCCAGGACGAGCTTCTCGCCCTGGAGCTGGGCGCGGTAGCCGACGCCCGGCGATCTCGAGGTTCTTCGTGAAGCCGGTCGTCACGCCGGTCACCATGTTGGCGACGAGCGTGCGGGTCAGGCCGTGGAGGGCACGGTGCTTCGGCTCGTCGCTGGGACGGACGACCCGCAGCTCGCCGTTCGCGCGCTCGACGCGTCATCTCGGGGTGGATCTCACGCGAGAGCTCGCCGAGCGGGCCCTTGACGCGCAGCGTCCGGCCCTCCTGGACGATCTCGACGTTGTCGGGCAGGGCGACCGGCAGTCGACCGATTCGGGACATGCGCTCGCTCCTTACCAGACGTAGCAGAGGACCTCGCCGCCGAGATTCAGCTTCCGGGCCTGCGACCCGGTCATGATCCCGCGGGAGGTGGAGAGGACGGCGATCCCGAGTCCGCCGAGGACGCGCGGGATCTCGGTCTTGCGCGCATAGACGCGCAGGCCAGGCTTGCTGATGCGCTTCAGGCCGCTGACGACCGGCGTCTTGCCCTCGACGTACTTGAGATGCATGGTCAGCATCTCCTGCACGCCATCGGCGGCCGTGTCGAACGAGTCGATGAAGCCCTCCTCGACGAGGATGCGAGCGAGCTCGCGCTTCACCTTGCTCGACGGGAGCGTCACCTCGCGATGGCGCGCTGCGCTGGCGTTGCGGACGCGCGTGAGCATGTCCGCGATCGGGTCGGTTACGTTCATCGGTGTGTGTGCTGTCTCCTCGGCGGCGGTTCGCTCCCGGCCCTACCCGGGTGGCGCCTGCCGCTGATGCGGCCGCCGTCCTCGGCGACCATCGGTCCTTTCGGGTGAGCTACCAGCTCGACTTCGTCACGCCCGGCAGCAGGCCCTCGAGGGCTCGCTCCCGGAAGCAGATCCGGCAGAGGGCGAAGCGCCGCATGTAGCCACGCGGACGGCCGCAGACAGCACAGCGATTGTGCTGGCGGACGCCGAATCGCGGCGTGCGCTTGGACTTCGCGATACTCGACTTCTTGGCCATGTCGGTGTGGGTACCCCTAACTCGCCTGGAACGGCATGCCCAGGAGCTCGAGGAGCTTGCGCCCCTCCTCGTCGGTGCGTGCCGTGGTGACGATGCTGATCTCGAGCCCGCGGAGCCGATCGATCTTGTCGTAGTCGATCTCCGGGTAGACGAGCTGCTCGCGCAGCCCCAGGCTGAAGTTGCCGCGGCCGTCGAAGCTGCGCGTCGGGATGCCGCGGAAGTCGCGGATCCGTGGCAGCGCCAGCGACAGCGTGCGCTCGAGGAAGTCGTACATGCGCTGGCCACGGAGCGTGACCTTGGCGCCGATCGGCATGCCGGTCCGCAGGCGGAACTGGGCGATGCTGCGCTTGGCGCGGGTCACGATCGGCTTCTGGCCGGTGATCGTGGTCAGGTCGCCGACCGCGGCGTCGAGCGCCTTCGCGTTCGCGATCGCCTCGCCGAGGCCGATGTTCACGATGACCTTCTCGAGACGCGGGACCTCCATCGGGTTCGTGTAGCTGAACTCGCGGCGCAGGGCCGGCGCGACGTCGTCGTGGTAGCGCTGGCGCAGGCCGTGGTACACCGGCGGCGCGAACGTGCCCTTCTCGGCGCGTGCGGCCGTTCGCGTCGGAGCCGCCGCGGCCGACGTGCTCGCGGCAGCGCCGTCCGTCGTCCTGCGACGGGTGGGCTTCGGCGCGGCCTTCGCCTCGGCCTTCGGCTTCGGCGCGGCCTTTGGCTTCGTCTCGGGACTCACTTCGTGCTCACCTCCATCTGCTCGCCGCACTGCTTGCAGACCCGGACCCGGCGCCCGTCCTCGAGCTGCGCATGACCGACGCGGGTCGGCTTGTTGCAGCGCGGACAGACGACCTGGACGTTGCTGATGTGCAGCGGCACCGGCAGATCGAGGATCCCGCCGGACTGCGTGCGCTGCCGCGCGCGCTGATGCTTGCGGGCCATGTTGATGCCCGGGATCACGATCCCGAGCCCGCGCTTCGTGCGCTCGACCCGGTCGACGGTGCCCCGCTTGCCGCGGTCCTTGCCGGCCAGCACGACGACGGTGTCGCCCTTGCGAACGTTCGCCATGTCAGAGGACCTCCGGAGCGAGCGAGACGATCTTCATGTAGTTGCGCTCGCGCAGCTCGCGGGCGACCGGCCCGAAGATGCGCGTGCCGCGCGGGTTGCCCTGCGGGGTGATGAGGACGGCGGCGTTCTCGTCGAAGCGGATGTGGCTGCCATCCGGGCGGCCGTACTCCTTCGCGGTGCGCACCACCACGGCGCGCACGACATCGCCCTTCTTCACCCCCGAGTTCGGGAGCGCCTGCTTCACGCTGGCCACGATGACGTCACCCACCTCGGCGGTGTCGCTCTGCGAGCGGCCGATGACGGTGATGCACATCAGCGTCCGCGCGCCGGTGTTGTCGGCCACGCGCAGCCTGCTGTACTGACGGATCATCTAGCCCACCAGCTCCTCGTGGGAGCCCCGCGCGACGATCTCGACGACGCGCCAGCGCTTCTCACGGGAGAGCGGGCGGCTCTCCTCGATGCGCACCGTGTCGCCGACCCTGGCGGAATTCTCCTCGTCGTGCGCCTTGAACTTGCTCGAGAGGCGAACGACCCGCTTGTAGATCGGGTGCCGCCGGAGCCGCTCAACGCTGACCACGACCGTCTTGTCCATCTTGTCGGACACCACGCGTCCGGTCTTGCTTCGTCGCTTGCCCTGCATCAACTGGCCTTTTCCACGTCAGCGGCCGCGGGGGCGGAGCGCTGGCGTTCGGTCATCACGGTGAGGATGCGAGCGATCCGTCGTCGGGTCGCCGGCAGCCTGCTGTAGTTCTTTTCCTGGCGGGTCGCGAGGTCGAAGCGGATCTTCCACAGCTCCTGCTTCGCATCCACGAGCGCCCGCTCGAGATCGGTGTCGGAGAGCCCTCGGATCTCACTGATGTCCATGGTCGAGGCCCTCCTTCATCACGAACCGGGTGTTGATCGGCAGCTTGTGGCTCGCGAGGCGCATCGCCTCGCGCGCGATCGGCTCCGGCACGCCGGACATCTCGAACATCACGCGACCGGGCTTGACGACCGCCACCCAGTGGTCGGGCGCGCCCTTGCCGGAGCCCATGCGGACCTCGGCCGGCTTCTTCGTGACCGGCTTGTCCGGGAAGACCCGGATCCAAACCCGGCCGCCTCGCTTGATGTGGTGGGTCATCGCCCGTCGGGCGGCCTCGATCTGGCGGCTCGTGAGCCAGCAGACCTCCTCCGCCATGAGGCCGAAGTCGCCGAAGCTCACGGCGGTGCCGCCCTTCGCCATCCCGGCGCGGCGGCCACGCTGGACCTTGCGGTGCTTGACCCGCTTTGGCATCAGCATCGTTACGCCTCCTCGGCCGGTGCGACCGGCTCGCCGGCCGGGGCCTCGGTCGCTGCCGCGGTGGCGGCGCCCGCCGTGGCGCGCTCGGTCGTGCGCGGGCTGCGGGTGCGGGTGCCGGCACGGGTCGGCCGCTGGCGCGGCTCGCGGGGCTCGGTGCGCGCGCTGCCGGGCTTGTCGCCGAGCTGCTCGCCCCGATACACCCACACCTTCACCCCGATGCGGCCGTAGGTGGTGCGCGCGTGGACCACGCCGTAGCTGATGTCCGCGCGGAGCGTCCCCAACGGGATGCGGCCTTCGCGGTCCCATTCAGTGCGGCTCATCTCCGACCCGCCGAGGCGCCCGGAGACCTGGATCTTCACGCCCTTTGCGCCGGCCTTGATGGTGCGCTGGATCGACTGCTTGATCGCCTTGCGGAACGCGATCCGGCGCTCGAGCTGGCCGGCCACGTTCTGGGCGACGAGCATGCCGTCGAGCTCGGGCTGGAGGATCTCCTTGATCTCGAGCTTGACCTTCTTGTTCGTCTGCTTGCCGATGTTGTTGCGCAGGGCGTCGACATTCGCGCCGCCCTTGCCGATGACGATGCCCGGCTTCGCGGTATGGACCGTGACCGTGACATGGTTGATGCCACGCTCGATCTCGACCTGGCTGACGCTGGCGTTGCTGAGCTGCTTGGCGACGAGCTGCCGGATCCGCATGTCCTCCTGCAGCAGGGTGGCGTAGTCGCGATCCGCGTACCACTTCGCCAGCCAGGGCTTGATGACACCGATCCGGAAGCCGTACGGGTGAACCTTGTGACCCATCAGGCCTCCTCTCGGTCAGCCACGGCGACCGTGATGTGGCTGGTCCGCTTCAGAATCTGGAAATAGCGCCCCTGCGCGCGGGGTCGCCCGCGCTTGAGGGTCGGTCCCTCGTTGGCCACCGCGCTCACCACGGTGAGCTCGTCGGCCGAGAGGTTGTAGTTGTTCTCCGCGTTGGCGGTGGCGCTCTTCAGCACCTTCGCCACGTCGCGCGCCGCGCCGTTCGGCAGGAAGCGCAGGATCGCCGCGGCCTCCTCGACCGGCTTGCCGGCGATGAGGTCCGTCACGAGACGCACTTTGCGCGGGCTGATGCGCACGTACTTGGCGGTTGCGGTCACTCGCATCGGTCTCGCCTACTTCAGCGCCGAGCTGCGCTCGGTCGCCTTGCCGTGCCCGCGGTAGGTGCGGGTCGGCGCGAACTCGCCGAGGCGGTGCCCGACCATGTTCTCGGTGACGAAGACCGGCACGTGGCGACGCCCGTCATGGACGGCGATCGTGTGCCCGATCATCTGCGGGAAGATCACGCTCGCGCGCGACCAGGTCTTCAGCACCTTGCGCTCGTTGCGCTTGTTCATGTCGTCGACGCGGCCGAGCAGGCGCGCATCGACGAACGGTCCCTTCTTGACGGAACGACTCATCGCGCTCTCCTAGCCTCGCCCATATCGACGGCGGACGATCATCTTGTTGCTGGCGTTCTTGCGGGCGCGGGTTCGAAGGCCCATCGCCGGCTTGCCCCACGGCGTCTTCGGCGGCATGCCGGTCGGCGACTTGCCCTCGCCACCGCCGTGCGGGTGGTCGCGCGGGTTCATCACCGAGCCGCGAACCTCGGGCCGCTGGCCCATGTGGCGCGCGCGGCCGGCCTTGCCGAGCTTCTGGTTCTCGTGATCGAGGTTGCTCACCTGGCCCACCGTCGCCATGCAGTCGATGCGCACGCGGCGCACCTCGCCAGACGGCAGGCGCAGGGTCGCGAACTCCCCCTCCTTGGCGAGCAGCTGGGCGCTGCTGCCGGCGGAGCGCACGATCTGGCCGCCGCGGCCGGCGACGAGCTCGATGTTATGGACCTGGGTGCCGAGCGGCACCCGCGACAGGGGGAGGGCGTTGCCGGTCCGCGCCTCCGCGTCCGGGCCGGAGACGACGCGATCGCCGACCCCGAGCCCGTGCGGCAGGAGCATGTAGCGCTTCTCGCCGTCGGCGTAATGGAGCAGGCCGATCCGCGCCGAGCGGTTGGGGTCGTACTCGACCGTCGCGATCCGCGCCGGCACGCCGGGCTTGTCACGCTTCCAGTCGATGATCCGGTAGAGCCGCTTGTGGCCGCTCCCCTGGTGGCGCACCGTCAGCTTGCCCTGCGCGTTGCGCCCGGCCTTGCTGAACGACCGCTCGGTGAGCGGCTTGTGCGGCGTGTCCTTCGTGATCTCGTCGAACGTCGAGCGGGTCATCTGTCGAAGACCCGGGCTCGTCGGTCGATAGCTGCGCAATGGCATCGTCTATACCGCCTCGAAGAGCTCGATCTTCTGGCCCGCCGCGATCGTCACGATCGCCTTGCGCCAGCCGGGCACCATGCCGAGCGTCTTGCGGCCGCGCCGCTTCTGCTTCGGCTTCACGCTGAGGACCCGGACGCCGAGCACGTCGACCTTGAACTCGGCTTCGACCGCGGCCTTGATCTGGAACTTGTTCGCATCCCGTGCGACCGCGAACGTGTAGTTGTTGCGCTCGGTCTCGATGACGCTCTTCTCGCTCACCACCGGCCGCAGCAGGACGTCGTGCATCCCCACGGAGCTCACGCGTACACCTCCTGGACCCGATCGAGCGCGTCCCGGGTGAGGACGATCGTGTCGGCGCCGAGCAGGTCGACGACGTTGAGGCTGTCGGCGAGGATCACGCGGACTTCCGGCAGGTTGCGGGCCGAGCGCTCGACGATCTCGTCGCGAGCGGCGAGGACCAGGAGGACCTTGCCCTCCGCCTTCCAGCCGCCGAGGCGGCCGAGGAACTCCTTCGTGCCGATCTCCGCGAGGTCGAAGCCGGCGACCACGCGCAGCGCACCGTCCGCCGACTTGGCGGTGAGCACGCCGCGCAGCGCGGCGCGCCGCATCTTCGCGTTCATCTTCATCTCGTGGTCGCGCGGATGCGGTCCGAAGACGACGCCGCCGCCCTTCCAGTGCGGCGCGGTCCGGGTGCCCTGGCGCGCGCGCCCGGTGCCCTTCTGGCGCCATGGCTTCTTGCCTCCGCCGGCGACCTCGCCGCGCGTCAGCGTGTCGGAGGTGCCGACGCGGCGCGCCGCGAGCTGGCGGACCACCGCCTGGTGGATGAGGGTCTCGTTCACCGGGGCGTCGAAGATCGCGTCGGCCAGCTCGACCGTGTCGCCATCCTTCCCCGCCGCGGTGAGGATCTTCGTGGTGGGCATCGTCTACTTCGCCTTCTGCACGAGCAGCAGGCCGTTGCGCGCCCCCGGCACCGCACCCTTGACGAGGATGAGGTTCCGCTCGGGATCCACCCGCACGACCTTGAGCTTCTTGACGGTCACCCGGTCGTCGCCGAGGTGGCCCGCCATCTTGGTGTTCTTGAAGACGCGGCCCGGCGTCGTGCCAGCGCCGACCGAGCCGGGCTGGCGGTAGTTGTTCGAGCCGTGCGTCTTGGGACCGCGCTGGAAGTGGTGCCGCTTGATCGTGCCGGCGAACCCCTTGCCCTTGCTCGTCCCGGTGATGTCGACCAGGTCGCCGGCCGCGAAGAGCGACACGTCGATCTGCTGGCCGGCTGCGTACTCCGCCGCCTCGTCGATCCGCACCTCGCGGACGTGCCGCGGGCGCTGGAGCTCCTTGGGCAGCGCGCTGAACTGGCCGGCCACCGGCTTCGTGACACGCTTCGCGCTCCCCGCCCCGAGCTGCAGGGCGAGGTACCCGTCCTGCTCGACGGTGCGGAGTCGCGTGATGGTGTTGGGCGTCGCTTCGATGACGCTCACCGGGACGACGCTGCCGTCGTCACCGAAGATTCGCGTCATGCCGAGCTTGCGCCCGATCAACCCTGCCGGCATTGCTGATGGTCCCTTTCGATGGCGGATGAGGGGCGGACGAGCCGCCCCGCATCACATCTTGATCTCGATATCCACGCCTGCGGCCAGGCTGAGCCGCATGAGCGCATCCACCGTCTTCGTCGACGGATCGATGATGTCGATCAGGCGCTTGTGCGTCCTGATCTCGAACTGCTCCCGTCCATCCTTGTGCACGAACGGCCCGCGGATGACGGTGTACTTCTCGATCCGGGTCGGCAACGGCACCGGGCCGGCCACGTCGGCGCCGGTGCGCTGCGCGGTCTCCACAATCTGCTCGGCGGATGCGTCGAGCAGCTTGTGGTCGTAGGCCTTGAGACGGATGCGGATGCGCTGCTTGGCCATGACGGTCAGCCGATGACCTCGGTGATCACGCCCGCACCGACCGTATGGCCGCCCTCGCGAATCGCGAAGCGCTGCCCCTGCTCGATGGCGATCGGCGTGATCAGCTCGACGTCGATGTTGACGTTGTCGCCCGGCATGATCATCTCCACGCCCTGCGGCAGCCCGATCGCGCCGGTCACATCGGTCGTCCGAAGATAGAACTGCGGCCGATACCCGGAGTAGAACGGCGTGTGGCGGCCACCCTCGTCCTTGCCGAGGACGTAGACCTCGGCCTTGAACTTCGTGCCCGGCTTCACGCTGCCCGGCTTGGCGAGCACCTGCCCGCGCTCGATCTCCTCGCGCTCGATGCCGCGCAGGAGCAGCCCGACGTTGTCGCCCGCCTGTCCGTCGTCGAGGGTCTTCTTGAACATCTCGACGCCGGTGACGACGAGCGAGCGGGCCTTGGCATGGATGCCGACCTGCTCGACGCTGTCGCCGGTGTGGACGACGCCGCGCTCGATGCGGCCGGTGGCCACGGTGCCGCGGCCCTTGATGCCGAAGACGTCCTCGATCGGCATGAGGAACGGCTTGTCCGTCTCACGCACCGGGGTCGGGATGTAGTTGTCGACCGCATCCATCAGCTCCTTGATCGAGGCGTACTCGGGAGCGTCGGGATCGGTGCTCGTCGACTCGAGCGCCTTGAGCGCCGAGCCGCGGATGACCGGGATGTCGTCGCCGGGGAAGTCCTGCTTGCTGAGGAGCTCGCGGACCTCCATCTCGACGAGGTCGACGAGCATCTCGTCATCGACCATGTCGACCTTGTTGAGGTAGACGACGAGGCTCGGCACCTCGACCTGGCGGGCAAGCAGGATGTGCTCGCGCGTCTGGGGCATCGGGCCGTCGGCGGCGGACACGACGAGGATCGCCCCGTCCATCTGCGCGGCGCCGGTGATCATGTTCTTGATGTAGTCGGCGTGCCCGGGGCAGTCGACGTGGGCGTAGTGCCGCTTCTCGGTCTGGTACTCGACGTGGCTGATCGCGATCGTGATGCCACGCTGGCGCTCTTCCGGCGCGTTGTCGATCTGGTCGAAGGCGCGGAAGTCCGCGCCGCCCTTGAGCGACAGGTACTTCGTGATGGCGGCCGTCAGCGTGGTCTTGCCGTGGTCGACATGACCGATCGTCCCCACGTTCACGTGCGGCTTGCTGCGGTCGAACTTCTGCTTGGCCATGTGTCCTTCGTGGCTCCTTTCGTTCGCTTAGCTCTTGGACTTCGCGATCAGCTCGTTGGCGAGGTTGGTTGGGACTTCCGCGTAGCGGGAGAATTCCATCGAATAGGCGGCGCGGCCCTGGGTCATGCTGCGCAGCTCGGTTGCGTAGCCGAACATCTCGGCGAGCGGCACGTGGGCACGGATGACGCGCGAGCTCGCTCGCTCGTCGATGCCGTCGATCTGGCCGCGCTTGCTGTTGAGGTTCCCGATGACGTCGCCCATGAAGTCCTCGGGGGTCGTGACCTCGACCTTCATCACCGGCTCGAGGATCGCCGGGTCGGCCTTCACGACGCCGTCCTTGGCGGCCATGCTGCCGGCGATCTTGAACGCCATCTCCGACGAGTCGACCTCGTGGTACGAGCCGTCGATGAGGGTGGCCTTGATGTCGATCACCGGGTAGCCGGCGACGACGCCGCCCTGGAGCGCCTCGCGCGCGCCCTGCTCGATCGCCTTCCAGTACTCGCGTGGCACCGCGCCACCGACGATCTTGCTCTCGAACACGAAGCCGCTTCCCCGCTCCAGCGGCTCGAGGGTCATGACCGCGTGGCCGTACTGGCCCTTGCCACCGGTCTGGCGCACGAAGCGCGCCTCGGCACGGACCGGCTTGCGGATCGCCTCGCGGTAGCTCACCTGCGGCCGGCCGACGTTGGCCTGGACCTTGAACTCGCGCAGCATGCGGTCGACGAGCACCTCGAGGTGCAGCTCGCCCATGCCCGCGATCCGCGTCTGCGACGACTCCTCGTCGGTGCTGACGCGGAAGGTGGGGTCCTCCTCGGCCAGGCGCTGAAGGGCGATCGCCATCTTGTCCTGGTCGGCCTTCGTCTTCGGCTCCACGGCGAGCTCGATGACCGGCTCGGGGAACGTGATCGACTCGAGCACGATCGGCTTCGACTCGTCGCACAGCGTGTCGCCGGTGAACGTGTTCTTCAGCCCGACCGCGGCGGCGATGTCGCCGGCGCCGACCGAGTCGATCTCCTCGCGGCTGTTGGCGTGCATCTGGAGGATGCGGCCGATGCGCTCCTTCTGGCCCTTCGTCGAGTTGTAGACGTACGAGCCGGTCTTGAGCGTCCCGGAGTAGACCCGGAAGAAGGCGAGCTTCCCGACGAACGGGTCGGCTGCGATCTTGAAGGCGAGCGCCGCGAACGGCGCGGCGGGGTCCGGATGGAGCGCGATCTCGTCGTGCGAGCGCGGGTCGTGGCCGATGACCGGTGGGACGTCGAGCGGGCTGGGCAGGAAGTCGATGACGGCGTCGAGCATCGGCTGCACGCCCTTGTTCTTCAGGGCCGAGCCGCACAGGACCGGAACGATCTGGTACGCGAGCGTGCCCGCGCGGATGGCGCGGCGGAGCTGGTCGGCGTCGACCTGCTCGCCCTCGAGGTACTTGTGCGCGATGTCGTCGTCGAGGTCGGCGAGCGACTCGACGAGCTTCTCGTGCCAGGTCTGGGCCTCGGCGACGAGCTCGTCGGGGATCTCGCCGACGTTCACCTGGTCGCCCAGGTCGTTGCCGTACGTGATCGCCTTCATGTTGATGAGGTCGATGACGCCGCGGAACTGTGTCCTCGGCGCCGATCGGGATCTGGAGCGGAACGGCGTTCGCGCCGAGCCGGTCACCGATCATGTCGACCACGCGCCAGAAGTCGGCCCCGGTGCGGTCGAGCTTGTTCACGAAGCAGAAGCGCGGGACGTGGTACTTGTCCGCCTGGCGCCAGACCGTCTCGGACTGCGGCTCGACGCCGGCCACGCCGTCGAAGACCACGACGGCGCCGTCGAGGACGCGGAGGCTCCGCTCGACCTCGACCGTAAAATCCACGTGCCCGGGCGTGTCGATCAAATTGATGCGATGGTCGGCCCAGAAGCAGGTCGTGGCGGCGGCGGTGATCGTGATCCCGCGCTCCTGCTCCTGCTCCATCCAGTCCATCGTGGCCGCGCCCTCGTGGACCTCGCCGATCTTGTAGATCTTCTTCGTGTAGAAAAGGATCCGCTCGGACACGGTCGTCTTGCCCGCGTCGATATGCGCGATGATCCCGATGTTCCGGGTGCGATCGAGCGGGTACGTGGCGCTGCCGCTGCGGTTCGTGCTGGGTCATGGTCATCTGGGCTACCACTTGAAGTGGCTGAAGGCCTTGTTCGCCTCGGCCATCCGGTGCGTATCCTCGCGGCGCTTCACGGCCGCGCCGACGCCGTTCGCGGCGTCCATGAACTCGAAGGCGAGCTTCTCCGCCATGCTCTTGCCGTTCCGCTTGCGCGCGGCGTCGATCAGCCAGCGCATGCCGAGCGAGACGCGGCGATCCGCGCGCACCTCGACCGGGATCTGGTACGTGGAGCCGCCGACGCGCTTGGGCTTGACCTCGATCAGGGGCATCGCGTTCCGAAGCGCCTGCTCCATGACCTCGACCCCGGAGCGACCGGCGGACGACTCGATCCGCGTCAGTGCGTTCTCCAGGATGCGGCCCGCGAGCGCGCGCTTGCCGCCGCGCATCAGCTTGTTCGTGAGCTGATCCATGGTGAGCGCGGTGCCGGCCAGCTGGGCGGCGTACTTCTCCTTGCGGGCGACGGTGGCACGACGTGGCATGGCCTAGCCCTTCCCCGCCGACTTCGCGCCGTACTTGCTGCGGCTCTGCTTGCGGTCACGGACGCCGGCCGCGTCGAGCGTGCCGCGCACGATGTGGTACTTCACCGCCGGCAGGTCCTTGACCCGACCGCCGCGAACCAGCACCACCGAGTGCTCCTGGAGGTTGTGGCCGATGCCGGGGATGTAGGCGGTGACCTCCATCCCGTTCGTCAGGCGGACGCGCGCGACCTTCCGCAGGGCCGAGTTCGGCTTCTTCGGGGTGCGGGTCATCACCTGGAGGCAGACACCACGGCGCTGCGGAGCGCCGCGCCCCTCGGACGCGGTCTGCTTCAGCGTGTTGAAGGTGCGGCGCAGTGCCGGCGCCTTGATCTTCTTGTGTACCGGCTGCCGACCCCTTCGGACCAGCTGGCTGATGGTTGGCAACTACGTTCCTCGCGCGTTCGCGTACGACCGCCCTGATTCGTGGCTCGAAATGGACCGATCCGGACCGAGACGCACGCCCACGACGGCGAGCATCGGTGATGTCGGTGGATGGATCGGCGCATGCCCGGGAGGGCACACACAAAGCGTCCCGATTCACGGGACACCGAAGGCGGAGTATAGGGGTCGCCGAGGCCGACTGTCAACCGAGCGGGAGCTCGGGCGAGCCCCACGCGAGCCCGCGCCAACGGCGAGGGCGGCCCGCGTGGAGCGGGCCGCCTTCGGTCGGTTTCGGGCGCCGGGGCGTCAGGTCAGGCGGTGGCGTCCTCGGGCGTCGGCTCCTCGGCCGCCTCCGGCGTCGCCGCCTCGTCGGTCAGCTCGTCGAAGACCTGCTCCTCGACGGTCGCCTCGATCTCGGCATCGTGGCCCGCGCCCATGAGCTCGGCGACCGCGTCGCCGGCCTCGGCTGCCGCCGCTTCCGCCTCATCGGTCTCGACCGTCCCGTCGCCATCGGCGTCCGGATCACCGGAGAGGAACGCGCGCGCGGCCGCTGCCTCGCGCGACTCCTCCTGCTCCTCCGGCGTCCCGAGCAGGGCCCGCTCGGCGGCGATGCGCCGAGCCTCGGCCCCGGTCCCGGCCGGGATGAGCTTGCCGATGATCACGTTCTCCTTCAGGCCGAGCAGGTGGTCCTTGGCGCCGTTGATCGCCGCTTCGGTGAGCACCCGCGTCGTCTCCTGGAAGCTGGCCGCCGCCAGGAACGAGCTCGTGTTGAGCGACGCCTTCGTGACGCCCAGCAGGACCGTCTGCGCCGTCGCCGGCTCGCCGCCCTCGGCGAGGATCCGGTTGTTCGTCTCCTCGAACTCGAAGCGGTCGATGAGCTCGGACGGGAGCAGCTCGGTGTCGCCCGCGGAGTCGACCATCACCTTGCGCAGCATCTGCCGCACGATGATCTCGACGTGCTTGTCGTTGATCGACACACCCTGCGAGCGGTACACCTTCTGGACCTCGTTGACGAGGAAGCGCTGCACCGCGTCGACGCCCTTGATGGCGAGCAGATCCTTCGGGTTGAGGGACCCCTCGGTCAGGGCATCTCCGGCGAGGACCGCGTCACCGGTGTCGACCCGCACGCGGGCCGAGTGGGTGACCTGGTATTCGCGCGTGTCGACGTCCTCCGAGTGCAGCGTCAGGGTGTTGCCCTTCTTCGTCACTCGGCCGGCCGCCGGCGCCTTGACCTCGGCCACCTCGCCGTCCGCCTCCAGGCGGGCGAGGAGCTGGCCCTCGATCACCTCGTCGCCCGACGCGACGAGCACCTCGTGCTGCGGGGTGAGCTTCAGCGGGGTGTCGAACGCCTCCCGGTGGGTGACCCGCACCGTGATCGGCTGCTCGGCGCCGGCGCGCACGACCTCGGCCGTGCCGTCGATCTCGCTGATCGTCGCCTGCCCCTTCGGGATGCGAGCCTCGAACAGCTCCTCGACGCGCGGCAGACCCTGCGTGATGTCCTCGCCGGCGACGCCGCCGGTGTGGAACGTCCGCATCGTGAGCTGCGTGCCCGGCTCGCCGATCGACTGCGCCGCGATGATCCCGACCGCCTGGCCGAGCTCGACGAGCCGGCCGGTGGCCAGGTCACGCCCGTAGCACATGCGGCACACGCCATGGCGCGCGGCGCAGGTGAGCGGGGCCCGAACGCTCACGCGCTCGATGCCGGCGGCCAGGATCCGCGCAATGGCGGCCTCGCCGAGCTCCTCGTTGCGGGCGAGGATCGTCTCCCCGCTCTTCTCGTCGACGACGTCGAGGGCAGCCATGCGGCCCACCAATCGGTCCTCGAACGGCTCGGGAATCTGCTGCGACTCCTCCACCGTGATCCAGGTCCCGATGTCGGTCCCGCAGTCGTCCTCGCGGGTGATGACGTCCTGCGCCACGTCGACGAGGCGCCGGGTGAGGTACCCGGAGTCCGCCGTGCGGAGCGCGGTGTCGGCGAGGCCCTTCCGGGCACCGTGGCTCGAGATGAAGTACTCGAGCACGCTCATCCCCTCGCGGAGGTTGCTGCGGATCGGCAGGTCGATGATCCGGCCCGACGGGTCGGCCATGAGGCCGCGCATGCCGGCCAGCTGGTGGACCTGGGTCACGTTGCCGCGCGCGCCCGAGTGGGTGATCATCCAGACCGACCCGTCACGGTCGAGCCCGGCGAGCATCTCCTCGGTCACCGTGTCCGTCGTCTTGCGCCAGACCTCGACGGTCTGTGCGTAGCGCTCGTCCTCGGTGATGAAGCCGCGCCGGAACTCGCGATCGATCTCCGACACCGCGGTGTCCGCCTCGCCGAGGCGCGCGGCCTTCGACTCGGGGATCTTCACGTCGTCGATGCTGATCGTGATGCCGGCCAGCGTCGCGTAGTGGAAGCCGACCGCCTTGATCCCGTCGACGAGGCTCGTCGTCGCCTCCGGCCCGAGCCGGCGATGGCAGTCCGCGATCAGGGCGCGGAGCCCCTTGCGGTCCATCACCCGGTTCGCGTACCGCAGCTGCGGCGGGAGGACGGTGTTGAAGACGACCCGCCCGGCGGTCGTCTCGAGCAGCTGGTGGCTGACCGCTCCCTCCTCGACGGTCCCCTCCCAGGTGTCGGTCTGGACCCGGATCCGATCGTGGAGGCCGATGGCACCCGCCTGGAGCGCCATGAAGACCTCGGAATCGTCGACGAAGGCATGCGCCGGGGCGGCCGCGGCGGCCGCGTCCTTCTTGCTGAGCTTCGTCCCCGGATTCGTCAGCTCGTCGATGCCGACCGTCAGGTAGTAGCAGCCGAGCACCATGTCGTGGGTCGGGCTGACCACCGGCGCGCCATCCGCCGCGCTGAGCAGGTTCTGGGTCGAGAGCATCAGCTCCTTCGCCTCACGCTGCGCAGACGTCGAGAGCGGCACGTGGACCGCCATCTGGTCGCCGTCGAAGTCCGCGTTGAACGCGAAGCAGACGAGCGGGTGGATCTGGATCGCCGAGCCCTCGACGAGGGTCGGCATGAAGGCCTGGATGCCGAGCCGGTGGAGCGTCGGGGCACGGTTCAGGAGGACCGGGTGGTCCTCGATGACCTCCTCGAGCACGTCCCACACCTCGGGGCGCACGCGCTCGACGATGCGCTTCGCGCTCTTGATGTTGTGCGCGAAGCCCTTCTCGACGAGCTGCCGCATGACGAACGGCTTGAACAGCTCGAGCGCCATCTTCTTGGGCAGGCCGCACTGGTGGAGCTTGAGCTCCGGGCCGACGACGATGACGGATCGGCCGGAGTAGTCGACGCGCTTGCCGAGCAGGTTCTGGCGGAATCGCCCCTGCTTGCCCTTCAGCATGTCCGACAGGCTCTTGAGCCGATGGTTGCCGGTGCCCGCGATCGCGCGGCCGCGGCGGCCGTTGTCGATCAGCGCGTCGCACGCCTCCTGCAGCATCCGCTTCTCGTTGCGGATGATGATCTCGGGCGCCTCGAGGTCGAGGAGCCGGCTCAGGCGGTTGTTGCGGTTGATGACGCGGCGGTAGAGGTCGTTGAGGTCCGACGTCGCGAACCGGCCACCGTCGAGCTGGACCATCGGCCGCAGGTCGGGCGGGATGACCGGCAGGGTGGTGAGGATCATCCACTCCGGCCGCGCACCGCTCTTGCGGAAGGCCTCGATGAGGCGCAGCCGCTTGATCGCCTTCTTCCGGCGCTGGCCGGAGGTCTGGCGCATCTCGACGTGGAGCTTCTGCGCCAGGTCGTCGAGGTCGAGCTGCTCGATGATCTTCTTCACCGCCTCCGCGCCCATGCCGGCGTCGAAGAGGCGGCCATGGCGGTCGCTCAGGCTGCGGTACTCGGACTCGGTCAGGGTCTGCATGACCTTGATCGCGTCGATCGCCTGCCGCTCGCCGCGCGCCCAGAGGCGCGCGTCATCGGTCTCGCGGGCGACCTGCTCCCGCTCGCTGGCGAGCGCCTCCTCGATGCCGCCGGTCAGGTCGGCGATGGCGGTCGCATGCTTCTCGTTCGCGCCGGCGACGGCCGCCTTCGCGTCCTTGTCGACCGCATTGACCTCCGCCTTGGCGACCTCGCGCAGCTTCGCGAGCGCGTCCTTCGACGTGCTGCCGGCGCGCGCGATCACCTCGCCGGTGGCGGCGAAGACGACGTCCTCGGCGATCTCCTTGCCGCCGGCCTTGATGGCGGTCTCGAGCTCCTTGGCGGCGGTCGCCAGCTCCTCGGCGCGGGTCGCCTGCTGCTCCTCGATGCGCGCCTTCTCGGCGCCGAAGGCGGCCTCGACCTCCTCCTTCTTGTCGGCGATCGTGGCCTCGAGCTCGGCGCGCTTCTCGTCGACGACGGACTGGGCGCGGGCGATGCGCTCCTTCAGCTCCTCGTCGACGCGCTGGGCGGCGCGGTCACGCTCGTGCTCGTCGACGCGGTTCACGACGTAGAGCGCGAAGTAGAGGATCCGCTCCAGGTTGCGCGGGCTGATGTCGAGCAGGATGCCGAGCCGGCTCGGCGTGCCCTTGAAGTACCAGATGTGGCTCACCGGGGAGGCGAGCTTGATGTGCCCCATCCGCTCGCGGCGCACCTTCGAGCGCGTGACCTCGACGCCACACTTGTCGCAGATGATGCCCTTGTAGCGGATCCGCTTGTACTTGCCGCAGTAGCACTCCCAGTCCTTGGTGGGACCGAAGATGCGCTCGTCGAAGAGACCGTCCTTCTCCGGCTTGAGCGTGCGGTAGTTGATCGTCTCCGGCTTGGTGACCTCGCCGGAGCTCCAGCTCTTGATCTGCTCGGGCGACGCGAGGCTGATGCGGATCGCGTCGAAATTGTTGACTTCCAGCATGTGCTGCTACGACTCCTGCGGCCTGCCGGCCGCGTGTGGCGCGCTGCGCCGAGGCTGACCGAACCTCGGCGTCGGGTGAACCGATGGGTGCGGGTCGCGGCGCCGTCACGGCGCCGCTCCCCGAGCTATTCCTCAAAGCCCTGGAGGTTGATCCCACCGAGGTCGGGCAGCGGATAGCTGCCGGTGTCCTCGATGAATCGGATCTCCTCTTCGTTCTCGTTCAGGATCTCGACGTTGAGCCCGAGCGCCTGGAGCTCCTTGACGAGCACCTTGAACGACTCCGGCACGCCGGGTGACTGGATCTCCTCGCCCTTGACGATCGCCTCGTACGTCTGGACGCGTCCCATGACGTCGTCGCTCTTGACGGTGAGGATCTCCTGGAGGATGTTCGCCGCGCCATAGGCCTCGAGCGCCCATACCTCCATCTCGCCGAAGCGCTGGCCGCCGAACTGGGCCTTGCCACCGAGCGGCTGCTGGGTGATGAGGCTGTAGGGTCCGGTGCTCCGGGCGTGGATCTTGTCCTCCACCAGGTGATGGAGCTTCAGCATGTAGATGTAGCCGACCGTGACGCGGTGGTCGAACGGGTCGCCGGTGCGACCGTCGAACAGCTCCGTCTTGCCGTCCTCGGCAAGGCCGGCGCGCGCCAGCGAGCCGCGGATATGCTCCTCCGTCGCGCCGTCGAAGACCGGCGTCGCGGCCTTGAGGCCGAGGACCTTCATCGCCCACCCGAGGTGGGTCTCGAGGATCTGACCGATGTTCATCCGGCTCGGCACGCCGAGCGGATTGAGCACGATGTCGACCGGCGTGCCGTCCGGCATGAACGGCATGTCCTCCATCGGCAGGATCTTCGCGATCACGCCCTTGTTGCCATGCCGGCCGGCCATCTTGTCGCCGACCGCGATCTTGCGCTTCTGCGCCACGCTGACCCGCACGAGGCGGTTGACGCCGGGGAGCAGCTCGTCGCCGTTCTCGCGGCTGAACTGCCGCACGTCGACCACGATCCCGCGCTCGCCATGCGGCAGGCGGAGGCTCGAGTCCTTCACCTCGCGCGCCTTCTCGCCGAAGATGGCGCGCAGGAGGCGCTCCTCGGCGGTCAGCTCGGTCTCGCCCTTCGGGGTGATCTTGCCGACCAGGATGTCGCCGGGCTTGACCTCGGCGCCCTCGTAGATGATCCCGTCCTCGTCGAGGTTGCGCAGGCTCTCCTCGCCCACGTTCGGGATGTCGCGCGTGATCTCCTCCGGGCCGAGCTTCGTATCGCGGGCCTCGATCTCGTGCTTCTCGATGTGGATGCTGGTGAACAGGTCGTCCTTGACGAGGCGCTCGCTGATGACGATCGCGTCCTCGTAGTTGCCGCCCTCCCAGGGAAGGAAGGCGACGAGGATGTTCTGGCCGAGGGCGAGCTCGCCCTCCTCGGTGCTGCTCGAGTCGGCGAGCACCTGGTCGGCGGCGACGCGGGCGCCGACATCGACGATCGGCCGCTGGTTGATGCAGGTGCCCTGGTTGCTGCGCAGGAACTTCTTCAGCTTGTAGGTGTCGCGCTCGTTCCCCTCGTCGCGCTCGACCTGGATATGGTCGGCGGTGACGCTGACGACGGTCCCGGCCGCCTTCGCGACCACGACCTGCTGCGAGTCGAACGCTGCGCGGAACTCGACCCCGGTCCCCACCACCGGCGACTCCGGTGAGAGGAGCGGGACCGACTGACGCATCATGTTCGAGCCCATGAGCGCGCGGTTCGCGTCGTCGTGCTCGAGGAACGGGATGAGCGCCGTCGCCACGCTGACGATCTGCTTCGGGCTGACGTCCATGTAGTCGACCGCGCCGGGTCGCTCCTCGAGGAACTTGTCGCGGTAGCGGACGAGGACCCGATCCTCGGTGAAGTGGCCGCCCTCGTCGAGCGCGGCGTTCGCCTGCGCGACGTAGAACTTCTCCTCCTCCGACGCATCGAGGTACTCGATCTCGGCCGGTGACGAGCGGCACGATGCTCACCGCCGGGCAGCTTGTGCTCCTTGATGGCCGCCCAGGCCTTCTCGTCGATCACGCTGCCGGACTTCGCGATCGGCTTGGCGCCGGTCGATGGCACGAGGTCCTCGGCAAGCGTCTGGCCCACCACCTCGGCGGTCTTGTCGCGATGGCCGACCGTCTGGCGCACCTTGCGGTACGGCGTCTCGATGAAGCCATAGCTGTTGATGCGGCCGTACGTCGCCAGCGAGCCGATGAGGCCGATGTTCGGTCCCTCCGGCGTCTCGATCGGGCACATCCGGCCGTAGTGGGACGGATGGACGTCGCGGACGTCGAAGCCGGCGCGCTCGCGCGACAGGCCGCCCGGGCCGAGGGCCGAGAGGCGCCGCTTGTTCGTGAGCTCGGCCAGCGGGTTCGTCTGGTCCATGAACTGTGACAGCTGGCTGCCGCCGAAGAACTCCTTCATCGCGGCCACCACGGGCCGGATGTTGATGAGCGCGTTCGGGGTCGCCTGCTCGGCATCGGTGATCGTCATCCGCTCCTTGACGACGCGCTCCATGCGGAGCAGGCCGATCCGGAACTGGTTCTGGATGAGCTCGCCGTTGGCGCGGATGCGCCGGTTGCCGAGGTGGTCGATGTCATCGGGCTCGCCGCGGCCGTTGTTCAGCTCGATCAGCTTGCCGATGATCGCCACGATGTCGTGCTTGCTGATGACGCGACTCTCGCGCGGATGCTCGCCGCCCTCGCGGGGCAGCTCGATCTTCAGCTTGGCGGCCACGTCGCCGAGCGCCTTGTTCAGCTTGTAGCGGCCGACGCGGCCGAGGTCGTAGCGGCGGAAGTTGAAGAAGAGGCTCGTGACCAGGGCTCGGGCGTTGTCGACGGTCGGCGGGTCGCCGGGGCGCAGCTTCTTGTAGACCTCGATGAGCGCCTCGTCCTGCGTCTGCGCCGGGTCCTTCTCGAGGGTCAGCGCGATGAACGGGTGCTCTGGGTTGTCGTCGGCGGACCGGAAGAGGGCCTCGATCTCCGCGTTGTCGGTGAACCCGACGGCGCGGAGCAGGGTCGTCACCGGGATCTTCCGCTTGCGGTCGACCTTGACGCTCAGCAGATCCTTGTTGCTCGTCTCGAACTCGAGCCAGGCACCGCGGTTCGGGATCACCTTCGCCGCATGCAGCGGCCGCCCGGTCGCGGGGTCCTCGGCGGCGGTGTAGTAGACGCCGGGCGAGCGCACGAGCTGGCTCACCACGACGCGCTCGGCGCCGTTGATGATGAACGTGCCCTGCTCGGTCATCCACGGGAAGTCGCCCATGAAGACGGTCTGGTGCTTGACCTCGTCCGTCTCCTTGATGACGAGGTCGACCTCGACCTTGAGCGGCTTGGCAAACGTGAGGTCGCGGGTGCGGCACTCCTCCTCGCTGAACTTCGCGTCCTCGAAGTAGTAGTCGCGGAAGTGGAGCTCGAGGTTCTTGCCGGTGAAATCGGTGATCGGGGTGATCTCGTCGAGCAGCTCACGGAGGCCGTTCTCGACGAACCAATGGAATGAGATCGTCTGGGTCTGGATCAGATTCGGGAGGGGAAGGACCTCCGGAATGTGCGAGAAATTCTCACGGCGCGGGGCCAGCTCAAATCGGCTGGCCTGCTCGGCCAAAGCCATTCAGGACTCCTTGGAAAGGGCATGGTGGGGCGCGGACACGCGAAAGAGGAGTATACCCCATCGGGGCGCTTCGTCAACTGAAGCGCCCCGATCGCGCTCAGCGCAGGGCGTACGCTCCCGCCTCGATCGGCATGGAGTACTCCACCCGCTCGGTGAGCGCGATGGCGCCGGCCGTCGTCACGTCGAGCGCCGCTCGCCGGCGAACGCCTTCCTGCGATCTCCGGCGGCGAGGATCCGCTTCCGGAGCCGCATGGCGGCCGGGGTCACCTCGACCAGCTCGTCGGCGGCGATGAACTCGATCGCCGACTCCAGCGTGAGGCGGCGCGGCGGCGTCAACCGCAGCGCGTCGTCGTGGGTGTGGGTCCGCATGTTGGTGAGCTGCTTCGTCCGCGTCGCGTTGACGGCCATGTCGCCGGACCGCGCGTTCTCCCCCACGATCATGCCCTCGTAGACCTCGACCCCGGCGCCGATGAAGAGCTCGCCCCGCTCCTCGAGCCCGATCATGCCGTAGGCGTTCGAAATGCCGGCCCGATCCGCCACGAGCACGCCGCTCGTCCGATGCGTCACCTCGCCGGCCCACGGTCCGTAGCCCTCCCCGAGCTGATGCATGAGCGCGGTCCCACGCGTGTCGGTCATGAGCTGGCCGCGATAGCCGATGAGCCCGCGGACCGGGATGATGAACTCGAGCCGCACGCGACCGTCGGCATCGGTGCTCATCTGCTCGAGGCGACCCTGGCGGCCGGCGAGCGCCGTCTGGACCGCGCCGATGTGCTCGGGCGGGATGTCGATCGTCACCCGCTCGTAGGGCTCCTGGATCGCACCGTCAACCTCGTGCAGGATGACCTCCGGCCGCGAGATCGTGAGCTCATAGCCCTCGCGGCGCATCTGCTCGATGAGGACGGCAAGCTGGAGCTCGCCCCGGCCGCGGACCTCGAACGTGTCCGCCGACTCGGTGGGGCTCACCTCGATCGACACGTTGCCGAGCACCTCGCGCTCGAGGCGAGCCTTGATCTGGCGGCTCGTGACGTACCTGCCGTCGCGCCCGGAGAGTGGCGAGGTGTTGACCCCGAAGGTCATGCGCAGGGTCGGCGCGTCGACGTCGAGGCGGGGCAATGGACGTGGGTCGAGCTGGATCGGTGATCGTGTCGCCGATGGTGATCTCCGGCAGGCCGGCGAGGGCGACGATCTCGCCCGCGCTCGCCTCGGTGAGGTCGATGCGTTCAACGCCACGCGCGGTCTGGAGCGTCGTGACCGTCCCCGCCAGCGTGACGGTGCGGCCCGGCTCGATGGCGCCGGCGGTGTCGTCCGCCTCCTCGCGCACGACGACCACCCGCTGGCCGATGCGCACCGTCCCGTTGCGGATGCGGCCGACGGCCATGCGGCCGACGTAGTCGTTCGCCGCCAGCGAGGTGACGAGCAGCTGGAGCGGGTGACCCGGCTCGTGGACCGGCGCCGGCGTCACCTCGACGAGCAGGTCGAGCAGTGGCCGCAGATCGGTGCCGGGGAGGGCGAGGTCGCGCGTCGCGGTCCCCGCCTTCGCATTCGTGTAGACGACCGGGAACTCGATCTGGTGCTCGTCGGCGCCGAGGTCGATGAACAGCTCGTACACCGCGTCGAGCACCTCGGCCGGCCGGGCATCGGTACGGTCGATCTTGTTGAGCGCGACGATGACCGGCAGGCGCCGCTCCATCGCCTTGGCGAGCACATAGCGCGTCTGCGGCAACGGTCCCTCGGAGGCGTCGACGAGGAGCAGGACCGCGTCGACCATGAGGAGGCCGCGCTCGACCTCGCCGCCGAAATCGGCGTGGCCGGGCGTATCGACGATGTTCAGGCGCGTGCCGCCGTAGTCGATCGCGGTCTGCTTGGCAAGGATCGTGATGCCCTTCTCGCGCTCGAGGTCGCCCGAGTCGAGGATGCGGTCGACGACCGCCTCGTTGGCGCGAAAGGCCCCGGTCTGGCGGAGGAGGCCGTCGACGAGCGTCGTCTTCCCGTGGTCGACGTGGGCGATGATCGCGACGTTGCGCAGGTCGTTGCGCACGGCGAGGGTCGGCGGAGCGGCGGTCGGCATGGGGTCCATCGGTAGGTCAGGCAAGCAGCGCGAGCCACGGCGAGCGCCATGGGGAGGGATGAGGATACACCGCCCTCACGAGAGGCGAGCGCGGGCCCTCAGCTGTGCCATCGGGTCGCGCTCCTCGTGCGTACCGATCTCGAGCGTGACCCGGCCGCGCCAGGCGGTGATCTCGCGGCGCAGGCGGCGCAGCTCATCGGCCGGGGCGGCGTCGATGCACACCACGTCGGGCAGGATCGCCCACTCCCCGAGCGTGCGCAGGACGACGCCGACGCGGGCGAGCGGCATGGTGACCTCGATGCCGCGCGTCGTCTCGTCGGCGGCCAGCGTCACGCCCAGCTCGCCGAGCCGGTCGTAGGCCCGCCGCGCACGCAGGGCGACGTCCGCGGCAGGGGCCGATCCGTCGAGCCGCCAGATGCAGACGGCGCGAGGGCCCACGTTGGTGAGGCTCCCGACCGGGCGCCACTGTGCCGGCTCGAGGCCCCACGCGGCGAGCGAGAGCTGATCGGCATCGGCATCCGTCCCGCTCGGCGCGCTGGTCGTGGGGCGGCGCCCTGGGCGTCGCGGCATGATCGGTCCATTCTCCGCGCCCGGCGCGACCGCGCCTAGCCTGCGGACGGTACCAGCAGGTCCCGGTACCAGCGCGGGCACGGCGGCGGTCAACCGCCCCCGCTGAAGAGGGTGAGCTGCAGGCCGGCCGGCGCATCGAGGCGCGAGTTCCGGGATCCCCACGGCGTCTCCACCGGAAGCGCGACGACGCGAGCGCCGGCCGCCGCGAGGCGCGCCGTCACCGCGTCGGCGTCGTGGACCTCGAGCGCGACGCGGATGTGACCGGCCACGCGCTCGCCGACCTCGAGCGCATCGATGGAGGCCGCATGCGCCTGGTCGGCGAGCTCGAGCGTGGCGCGGCCGGCATCGAGGATCGCGACCCGGCCGCCCGGCGAGGTCACCGCTGCCTGCTCCGGCATGCCGAGCGCGTCGCGGTAGAAGGCAAGAGCCGCGTCGAAGTCCTCGGCCGTGACCACGAGCCGCAGCTGGCTGACGCTCATCCGAATCCTCCTTGTGGCAAGCGAAACGGCGCGAGCCGGCCCGCGGGCCGGCTCGTTGATGCCGAGGGACTGGAGCGCGGTTCGGGCTACTTGATCTCGACCGTGGCGCCGGCCTCGGCAAGCTTCTCCTTGACCTGATCCGCCTCCTCCTTGGCGACGCCCTCCTTCACCGCCTTGGGGGCGGCGTCGACGAGGTCCTTCGCCTCCTTGAGGCCCAGGCCGGTCAGCTCGCGCACGGCCTTGATCACGAGGATCTTGTTCGCGCCCACGTCGGTGAGCACCGCGTCGAACTCGGTCTTCTCCTCGGTGGCCGCGGCGCCCGCGGCCCCATCGCCACCAGCCGCGGGAGCGGCGGCAACGGCGACCGGCGCGGCGGCGGTCACGCCGTACCGCTCCTCGAATGCCTTCACCAGCTCCGACAGCTCGAGGACCGTCATCGTGTCGATCGCCTCGAGGATCGCGTCCTTGTCCAGGGTCTTCGTGGCCATTGGTTCGTTCGTCTCCTGTCGTTCGTGTCGTGCGTCAGGCGGCCTCGCCGCCCTCCGCCGTTCGCTTCTTGTCGGCTACGGCGTTGAGCACGCCGACCAGGTTGCGCAGGTTCGCGGCGAGCACGCCCGCCATCCCGCTGAGTGGTGCTGCCATGCCGCCGGCCAGCCTGGCCAGCAGCACCTCGCGCGGCGGCAGCGACGCGAGACGCGAGAGCTGCGACGCGTCGATGGCACGCGCGCCGAGCATGCCGCCCCGCAGGGAGACCACTCGGCTGTAGGGGCGAAAGGCCTCCTGGAGCGCCTTGGCCAGCGCCACCTCGTCGCCGATGATCGTGGCCAGCGCGGTCGGACCGGTGAGCATCGGCTTGAGCTCCTCGGTGCCGGCCTCGTCAGCGGCGATCTTCAGCAGGCGGTTCTTGGCGATGTGCAGCTGCACACCGGCGTCTCGCAGCGACCTTCGCACCGACTGCATCTCGGAGACCTTCAGTCCCCGGTAATCCGCCACGGCCATGGCCGAGCTGCCACGGAGCAGCTCCGCGAGCTCGGCAACGGCCTGGCGCTTCTCGTCGGTCGGCATCGGTCTGTTCTTCTCCACCTCCATGGGATATGACGACGGCCCCCGCGCAGCGCGCGAGGGCCGTGCGGGCGACGGATCGCCCGAGGTGGTCATCGTGCCTGCGCGTGCCCCCGGCTCGTGGTCGGGTGATTGGCCCGGGGTTCGCACCCGGGCACATCGCGGTCTGTGGCTGTCTTCGGTTGTCGACCGCACGCGGCGGCCTGCTCAAATTGATGCCCTAGGCGCTGGCGGCCTGGAGCGCCGAGCCGATATCGACCCGCACACCCGGACCCATCGTCGGGGCGAGCGTCAGGGTCCGCATGTACGTGCCCTTGGCGCCGGTCGGCTTCGCCCGGTTGATCGCGTCGACGAGCGCCGCCACGTTCGCCTGCAGCTGCGCGGGCGTGAACGAGGCGCGCCCCACCGGCGCGTGAACGATCCCGGCCCGATCGACCTTGAACTCGATCCGGCCGGACTTGATCTCGGCCACGGCGCGCTCGATGTCGAAGGTGACGGTGCCCGACTTCGGGTTCGGCATGAGGCCGCGTGGTCCGAGCTTCTTCCCGAGCCGGCCCACCATCCCCATCATGTCGGGCGTGGCGATGGCGACGTCGAACTCGAACCAGCCGGCGTCGATCTTCTTGACGAGATCCTCACCGCCCACGTCGTCGGCGCCGCCGCGGAGCGCCTCCTGGGCCTTCTCGCCCTGGGCGAAGACGATGACGCGCGAGGCCCGTCCGGTGCCGTGCGGCAGGACGACGGTGCCGCGCACGAGCTGGTCGGCGTGGCGCGGGTCGACGCCGAGGCGCAGGTGCGCCTCGATCGTGGCGTCGAACTTCGTGAACGCGAGGCGCGGCAGGAGGTCGGCGGCGTCGGCGATCTCATAGCGACGCTCCGGCTCGATGAGCTTCGCGGCATCGAGGTACTTGCGTCCGTGGCGAGCCATCAGGCGGTCACCTCGATGCCCATGCTGCGCGCCGTGCCGGCGATGATGCGCATCGCCTGCTCGACGGTGTTCGCGTTGAGGTCCGCCATCTTCAGCTCGGCAATCTCGCGCAGCTGCGCCTGGCTGACGCGGCCGACCTTCTCCTTGTTCGGGACCCCGCTGCCCGCCTCGACGCCGGCGGCGCGCTTCAGGAGCGCGGCAGCCAGCGGCGCCTTCGTGACGAATGTGAAGGATCGGTCCTCGAAGACGGTGATCTCGGCCGGGACGACGTAGCCGCGCAGGTCGGCGGTCCGCTCGTTGAAGGCCTTGATGAACTCCATGATGTTGATGCCGTGCTGGCCGAGCGCGGGCCCGACCGGTGGGGCGGCGGTTGCCTGCCCGGCCGGCGCCTGGACCTTGAGCGTGGCGCGGATCTTCTTTGCCAAGTGATGGTTCCTCCGAGGTGCTGACGGGGCTCATGCCCCTCCCTCTCGTTTGGCCCGATCGGCCGCCGGCGGCGGCCGTATCGGTCTGGTGGCTTACAGCTTGTCGATCTGCAGGAAATCGAGCTCGACCGGCGTCTCGCGGCCGAAGATGCTGACGAGCACCTTCACCTTGTTGCGCTCCGGGTTGACCTCGTCGACGGTGCCGATGAACTCTGCGAACGGCCCATCCTTGACGCGCA
Source organism: uncultured Chloroflexia bacterium (assembly GCA_963825905.1). GTDB lineage: Bacteria > Chloroflexota > Limnocylindria > QHBO01 > QHBO01 > JAICQM01. Next base: position 808,402 of record CAWGUL010000007.1, read on the forward strand.
CGCTCTGGCCCTTCGCGAACTGGACCTTGAACTTCGGCGTCTCGACCCCCATGTGCTTGAGGATCTTCTTGACCTCGCTCTCCTCGAGCGACATCGGGCGGTTGCCGGAGCCCACGAAGCTCGTCACGCCGGGCGTGTTGCGCACGACGTACCAGCTCTCGTCGGTCATGCTCATCTCGACCAGGACGTAGCCGGGGAAGACCTTCTTGTTGACGGTCATCCGCTGCCCGTTCTTGATCTCGATCTCCTCCTCCATCGGGACGAGGACCTGGAAGATCTGGTCCTCCACGCCCATCGACTCGATCCGATGCTCGAGGTTCGCCTTCACCTTGTTCTCGTAGCCGGAGTAGGTGTGGATGACATACCACTGCTTGCTCTCGGCGGTGGCGGACAGCTCCTCCGGCCGCGGGGCCTCGCGCGACAGGCGTGCCGCCTCGCGTGCTTCGTTGACCCGGGTCTCGTCGGTCATGGGGCTACAGCACCGTCTGGCTGAGCGCGGTATGGAGCAGCAGGTCGAGGACCGAGATATAGGCGCCGACGGCCACCGAGACGGCGATGACGAGCAGGGTGAGGCGCACGACCATCTCGCGGGTCGGCCAGGCAACCTTCTTCAGCTCGGACCAGCTCTCGGCGAAATATCGCCGAAGACCATTCACCATCTCGTGCTCTTCCTAGTGGGTGACGCGGGCCGGGGTGGCAGGGGCGACAGGACTCGAACCTGCAACCGCTGGTTTTGGAGACCAGTGCTCTACCAATTGAGCTACACCCCTCCGTGCCAGCGTCGACGTTACTTCGTCTCCCGGTGGAGCGTGTGCTGCCGGCATCGCGGGCAGAACTTGTTCAGCTCCAGCCGGCCGGGATCGTTGCGCTTGTTCTTCCGGGTGCTGTACGTGCGCTCCTTGCAGGTGGTGCACGCCAGCGCGATCACCGGTCGGTTCTCGGCCTTGGCCACGTCTCGTCCTTCGTTCGTTCGCTCCCCGCCTCGGACCGCGGAGCGGGCCGCTCGCGCGACGGCTCGGCGGCCAACGACCAGTACGGCCGGGTCCCGGGGGAAAGCCCTGCGATTCTAGGCTGGACGGCCCGCACTGTCAACGACGTCGCCGCTCGCCCGCTCCCGCTCACGACGGGCGAGGACGATGTGCGTGAACGGCAGGCGCACGTCACTGAATACCTCGATGCTCACGAGGAACCCGGCAAAGATCAGGACCACGCCCAGCAGCTCCCCCAGGAAAAACGACCACGTGACCCCGAAGCGGTTCAGGCCGCTCGTCCAGCCCGGGATGAACCCGCCGAGGGCGATGAGGATCGTCGCCGGAACGCGTGAGTTCAGGCTGCCGGCCCGCATCGCACGCCATGCGCCGGGCAGGCTGGCGACGAAGTTCACGACCACGGCCAGGGCACGCCCCATGGCACCGATGACCGGGGGCCCGCCCTCGATGCGAAGCATCCGGCGCTTCGGCATGAAGATGTAGGCGGAGTAGATCGCGCCGAAGACGAGCGAGAAGGCGCCGGTGATGTTGAACGGCGGCGTCATGACCCGCAGGTCGGCGGGAAAGGCGCTTCCGATCGGCACGCCGGTCGCCGGATCGAGCGCGAATCCGGGCGCATCGACAGTGGCGCCGAGGACGAGAAGGGTGACGACGGCGGAGGCCGCGAGGAGCGCCCCGGCCGCTATCGGCGCCGCGAGCTGGCGGCGGATGCGGGTGGCAATGGCGATCGCGACCGCCGCGAGGGTGGCGAAGGCGACAACGGCGAGGATCGTCGTCCCCGACGCCGGGTCGCCCTCCTTCGCGCGGGCGAGGCCCGAGAGGATGCTGAACAGGCCGCCCGCGAAGACGCTGAAGGCCACGAAGTAGCCGAACCGCGTGTTTCGCAGCAGGAAGACCGTCCCGAGGCCGAGATAGGCGGCAACGCCGAAGGCACCGATGAGGTACCAGGTTCGATACAGCGGCTCGTTCCAGCCCCATGCCCCACCGACGAACTCGGTGCCGGCGCTGATGCCGTACCAGAGCAGGCCGACGGTCCAGATGAGCTGGTACGCCTGTCGCCGGCGCAGCCACTGGTCGGCGACGAACGCGGCGAACACGAACGAGAGCGCCGAGGAGAGCAGCGGCAGGACGACGTTGGGATCCACGGCTAGGCGACCTCAGGCTACGGCACGGAGCCCCGGCGAGCGGCGGGCCGGCGACGTGATAGTGCAGCGCGGACGGCGCGCGACGCAACCATGCGCCAATCTAGGGAAGTCTGGCACGAGATTCGAGCTCCGCTCCCGCTTTCAGGGAGAGCTCGGCGGTGCTGGAGCCCACGTCCGGGTTCGAACCGGAGACCTCGTCCTTACCAAGGACGTGCTCTGCCTACTGAGCTACGTGGGCCCGTCCCGACCTGCGGTCGGCGTGCCGGCCCGAGCCGGCAGATGCGTGGTGGGCAGGGAGGGAATCGAACCCCCACAGTCGAAGACGGCTGATCTACAGTCAGCGGAGCTCACCACCTGCTCAACCTACCCACGCGATGCGCCGGCCGCGGTGAGTGCCGGCGAGGGCGGAGTATAGCCAACCGCCGGGCGAGGCTCAAGGCCCCTCGGCTCCGGGCCGGCGGATGCGTCGGCATGGCCGGCGCATTCCACGGGCGCCGGGGATAATCCCGGCCAATGCTCCGCATCCTCCGCCAGCCGAACTTCGCGAAGCTGTGGCTCGGTGGCCTCATCTCGATGATCGGGGACTGGGTCCTCATCGTCGGCCTGCCATTCGAGATCTATCGCCGCACCGGCTCGACCCTGATGAGCGGGCTCATGGTGCTCTCGTTCCTGGCCCCGTCGATCCTGCTCGGCTCGATCGCCGGCGTCTTCGTGGACCGCTGGGATCGCCGCCGCCTGATGGTGATCATCGATCTCGTCCTCGCGCTGGCGATCCTGCCGCTCCTGCTCATCGACTCGGTCGGCATCTGGGTCGCGTATGCCGTCCTGCTCGCATCGAGCTCGCTCGACCAGCTCTTCGGGCCGGCTGAGACGGCGCTCCTGCCGAACCTGCTCGAGAACGCCGATGACGACCTCGTGACGGCGAACGCGCTGAACGGCATGAACAACCACCTGGCGCGGATGATCGGTCCGGTTGTCGGCGGCCTGGTGCTCGCGCTCGGTGGGCTCACCGCGGTGACGCTCATCGACGCAGCCTCGTTCCTCCTCGCCGCGGTCCTCATCTGGTCGATCCGCTCGCCTCGCACGCGCGCGCCCCGCGCCGACTCCCTGGAGCACCAGGCGGCGACCGCATGGCGGCGCCTGCTCCACGAGTGGCGTGAGGGGCTCGGGCTCGTCTGGCGTCAGCCGGTGCTCCGCGCGCTCCTTGCGTTCTTCGTGATCACGCGCATCGGCGAGGGGCTCACCGCCACCCTGTTCGTGCCGTGGGCCAAGGACGCGCTCGTCGACGGCGGCAGCACCGGATATGGGCTGCTCCTCGCCACCCAGGCGATCGGCGGTCTCGCCGGCGCGGTCGTCATCGGTCGCATGGGCTCCCGCATCGACCCGCTCCGGCTCGTCATCATCAGCGCGCTCGCCTTCGGGATCATCGACCTCGGCCTGTTCACGTACCCGGCGATCTATCCGTACATCGGTCCGGCGCTCGTGGTCATGGTCGTCGTCGGCGTGCCGGGAGCCGGCATCATGGCCGGCATCAACACCCTTCAGCAGCAGCTCGCCTCGGACAGCCACCGCGGCCGCGTGATCGGTGCGCTCGGCGCGATCGGGGCCATGGGCTCGCTCATCGGGGCCATCGGCGCCGGGATTCTCGGCGAGAGCGTCCCGGTCGTGCCGCTCCTCATCGTCCAGGGAAGCGGCTACGTCATCGGCGGCCTGGTGGTGGCCTGGATGACCGGGACGCGTCGGACGGCGCCCATGGCCGAGCCCGGCTGAATGGAGCCGACGCTCGGGGTCGAACCGAGAACCTGCGGTTTACAAAACCGCTGCTCTGCCAATTGAGCTACGTCGGCGGGTGGACCGATTCTAGCGGCGGGCCGCCTGCCGCTGGCGAACGACCTCGAACAGGAGGAGCGCACCGGCCGTCGCGGCATTGAGGCTGGCCACGTGGCCCGCCATGGGAAACCGGACAAGGAGGTCGCAGCGCCGCCGCGTCGCGCCGGACAGGCCGCTCCCCTCGGAGCCGACGACGACGGCGAGCGGCCCGGAGAGATCGGCCTCCCAGGCGAGGTGCGGCGCCTCCTGGTCGGCCGCCACGAGCCGCAGCCCGCGCACGCGAAGGTCGTGAATGGTCGCGCCGACGCTCTCCACGCGCGCCAGCGGGACGTGCTCGCTCGCCCCCGCCGATGCCTTGACCGCCGCCGCCGAGAGGGGCGCCGCCCCTCGCGCGGGATAGATGACGCCGTCGACGCCGGCGGCCTCGGCCGAGCGCAGGAGCATGCCGAAGTTCGCCGGGTCCTGGAGGTGCTCGAGCAGGACGACGAACGGGTCGTGCCCCCCGGCATCGGCGCCACCGAGGAGGTCGTCGAGGCTCGCCAGGTGCCGCTCCCCGACTTCGAGCACCACGCCCTGGTGGCCGTCGAACGAGGCCAGCCGGGCAACCTGCTGCGCGTCGACCCACAGGGGCTCGAGGTCGCGCGCCCGCGCCGCGGCCAGGATCTCCCGGAGCTCGGGCGACGGGCGCGCGTTGTCCGCGATCCAGAGGCGCAGCGCCTCCCGGCCGGAGCGCAGCGCCTCGATGACCGGGCGCCGCCCCCCGATCCGATCCGTCACCGGGTCGGCTCGACCCCGACCACCGCCCACGCGGCGATCCCCTCCTCGGCGGGAAAGCCCAGGCCGTCGGTCGTCGTGCCGCGGATGCTGACCGCGTCCGGCTCGACGCCGAGCAGCGTCGCAATCCGTGCCTCCGCCTCTTCGCGGCGCGCGACGATCGAGGGTCGCTGGCCGGCGATGGCCACGTCCGCCGAGCGCGGCACGATCCCTGCCGCGCGCGCGATCGTCGACCGCCCGCCGCAGGAGGTCGGCCGAGTCGGCGTCGCGCCACGCATCGTCGTCCGGCGGAAACTGCGTGCCGATGTCGCCGGCGTGCGCGGCGCCGAGAACCGCGTCGATCACCGCGTGGAGCGCGACGTCCCCATCCGAATGGCCGGCCGGACCGCGCGGCTCGCCAGGCCAGTCCAGGCCGGCGAGGCGCATCCGACGATCCGCGACCAGCCTATGCGCATCGAACCCGATGCCCGCCCGCTCCGCCTCGACGCCGCTCGCGATCGGTCCCAGCAGCCGTGCGCGGAGCGCATCGCGCACGAGTGCCTCGTCACCCGGCGTCGTGAGCTTGCGGTTCGCCGCGTCGCCCGGCACGGTGACGACGGCCACGCCGTGGGCGAGGAGCGCCGCCGCCTCGTCGGTGGGTGCCTCATCACGCGCGAGCGCGTCGATGATCGCGTCGCGCAGCGTCTCGAGCGGCGCAGCCTGGGGTGTCTGTGCGCCCACCACGCCGGTCCGGTCCACGATCGCCACTCCGCGACCGTCGCGCACCCGCCACAGCGTGTCGGCGACCGGGATGACCGGCAGCGCGGCGCCGGCGCCGCGCGCGGCCGTGGCCACCGCGAGCGCAAGCTCGCTCGTGACCGCGGGTCGTGCCGCGTCATGGACGAGCGCCATCGTCGATGGCACGACGCCGGCGCCGAGGAGTGCGGTCACGCCCGCGAGCACCGAGTTCGCGCGCTCCTCTCCGCCGGGGACGAGGAGGCATCGGTCCCGCCAGCCTCGCGGGCAGGCGTTCGCGAAACTGCCCCTCGGCTTCGGAAGGGATGACGAGCGCGAGACGGTCCATGCCTGGCAGGGCGGCGAGGAGGTCGAGAGACCAGCGCCATGCCGGCCGGCCCCACAGGTCGATCCAGAGCTTGTCCGTCCCCATCCGCCGGCTGCGTCCGGCGGCCACGCAGATCGCGGCGAGCGCGGCTGCCCATCCGGCGCTCAGGCCGTCTCGCGCGGCTGGGCGAAGATCATGCGTCCGGCGACCGTCTGGAGGACGCGCGTGACGGTGATGCCGATCTCGCGCTCCATGAAGCGGCTCCCGCCCTCGACGACGATCATCGTGCCGTCGTCGAGATAGCCGACGCCCTGCCCCGGCTCCTTGCCGTCCTGGATGATGCGCACGCTCATCTCCTCGCCCGGATGGACGACCGATTTCACGGCGTTCGCCAGCTCGTTCACGTTGAGGACGCGGATGCCCTGGATCTCGGCCACCCGGTTCAGGTTGAAGTCGTTCGTGAGGATCGCGGCGCCGTTGTCGCGCGCGAAGGCCACGAGCTTGGCGTCGACCTCGTTGATCTCCGGATATGTCTCCTCATGGACGCTCACCGGCGTCACGGCGTCGCGCTGGAGCGCCGTGAGGATCTCGAGCCCGCGGCGACCGCGGTTGCGACGCATCGCCTCCGGCGAGTCGGCGATCCGCTGCAGCTCATCGAGCACGAATCGGGGCACGACGAGATCTCCCATGATGAAGCCGGTCTTCGCGATGTCCGCGATGCGGCCGTCGATGATGGCGCTCGTGTCGATGACGACCTGGGTCGGCGCCCCGCGACGCCGCCCGCCCGGGAGAAAGCCGGCGAAGGCCGGCAGGAGGACGTCCCGTTTATAGAGGGTGGCGCCGAGCATGACGATCGCCAGCAGGACGGCCGCGAGGGGGGGCAGCACCGCGCCGAGCGCCCCACCGATCTGCGCGAGCGGCACCCCGAGCAGCAGGCCCATCACGAGCCCCACCACGACCGCCGCCACGCCGAGGGCGAAATCGCCGGCCCCGGCCCGGTCGAGACGCCCGACCGCCCAGCGGGTCGGATACACCGTGACGTAGGGAATGGCGAGGTAGCCGAAGAGCAGCGAGGCCGCCACCACCGCCATGAGGAAGGCGGGACGGTTCGGCGCGCTGACGACGTCGCCGGCCCGCTCGAGGATGAGCAGGCCGAGCCCGAAGCCGAAGAGGGTGCCCAGTAGGGCGCCCACCAGCTGGATGATCCTGGTCATATGAACCGATGAGTGCGGGCTTTGGATGAAGGATGATTCGACCGATCGTGCCGCTCGTACGCGGGAGGATGAACCGATGAAAGGCGGCTCGCGAGCACGATCCCGCCGCAGCGGGCGGCAACCGTAGCACCCATCCCGGCGGCCGGCAATGGCCGGCCGGGGGACCGCGGGAAGGGTTCAGCCGGCGTCGACGAGCGCGATTCGGAGCGCCTCGCGAATGTCGGTTGCGGTCTCGACGCCGGCGACCTCCGGTGCGCCACCGCCGCGACCGGTCAGCAGCCGCGTGAAGCCGAGGCGTCGCGCCTCGGCGTGGCGACGCTCCGCCCGTCCGGCGACGCGCAGCCGGCCGGACAGGGCCACCTCGCCCGCGATCGCCAGGCCGGCGTGCACCGGCCGCTCGCGGAGGCTCGATGCGAGCGCCGCCGCGACGGCAAGGTCGGCGGCGGACTCGTCGATCCGGAGGCCGCCGGCGACGTTGACGTAGACATCGTGGCCGGTGAGGTTCAGCCCGGCGTGGCGCGCCAGCACGGCGATGAGCATGAGCAGCCGGTTCGTTTCGATCCCGGTGGTGGCGCGGCGCGGCGACCCGTAGCCGGATGGCGCGACGAGGGCCTGGATCTCGACGGCAAGCGGCCGCGTTCCCTCGAGCGCGATCGTCACCGCGCTGCCGGCCACCGGCGGCTGCTCGCTCTCGATGAAGAAGCGGCTCGCATCGGCCACCTCGACGAGGCCGTCGCCCCGCATCTCGAGCACGCCCACCTCGTCGGTCGAGCCGAAACGGTTCTTCGCCGCCCGCAGCAGGCGGGTGGCGCCGAGGCGCTCGCCCTCGAGATAGAGGACGGCATCGACGAGATGCTCGAGCGTCCGCGGACCGGCGACGGTCCCCTCCTTTGTCACGTGCCCCACGAGCGCGATGCTCGTCGAGCCCGCCTTGGCGACCTCCGCCAGGCGAGCGGCGACCTCGCGGACCTGGCCGACGCTGCCAGCCGGCCCGCTCAGCTCCTCGACCGCCATCGTCTGGACGCTGTCGACGATCGCGACCGAGGGCTGCATCGCCTGGATGGCGCCGATCGCATCCGCGAGATCGGTGGTGGCGAGGAGCGAGAGGCCATCGACCACCGCCCCGACGCGCTCCGCGCGGCCGCGGACCTGCGCAGCCGACTCCTCGCCGCTGATGTAGAGCGCCGTCTCGCCCCCGGCCGCGAGGCGGGCGGCGAGCTGGAGGAGCAGCGTGCTCTTGCCGATGCCCGGGTCACCTCCGACCAGGACGATCGAACCGGGCACGAGGCCGCCGCCGAGAACCCGGTCCAGCTCGCCGATGCCCGAGGCGAGCCGGTGCGCCTCCGCGCTCGAGACGGAGCCGATCGGCTCGATCGCCGCCGCCCCCGCGTTCGACGCGGATGCGCGGCGTGCGCGGGCGGGCCCTCCGCCGCCCACGAGCGTCTCGACCATCGTGTTCCACGCCCCACACGACGGGCACTGTCCGGCCCAGCGCGGGCTCGTGGCGCCGCACTGCTGGCAGACGTGGACGGACTTCGTGGCGGGCATGGGCGAAACGGCCTGCAATGCGGCATGACGGACGTCGTGCCGATCATCTTGCCACGTGGCAGGCTCGCGGCCGCTTATCGGCCGCTTACTCGGTCGGGGCGGCCTTCTCCTTCGACCGACCCGAGCCGGCACCGACCGGCTTTCGCTCGGGCGGAGCCTTGGCGATCGTCAGGTTGCCATCCTCACCAGCGTCGACGAGGATCCGGTCGCCGGGCTCGTAGGTGGCCATCAGGACCTGCTCGGCGAGTGGGTCCTCGATCTGGTTCTGGATCTCGCGCCGCAGCGGCCGCGCGCCGTAGGCCGGGTCGAAGCCCTTGGCGATGATCGCGTCCTTCGCGCCATCGGTGACGATGAGCTCCATCTGCTGGCCGGCGATCTGGACCTTTACCCGCGCGAGCAGGAGGTCGACGATCTCGCGCAGCTCCTCGCGTGTCAGCTGGCGGAACACGACCGTGGCGTCGATGCGGTTGAGGAACTCGGGGCGGAACGTGTTCTTCAGCTCCGCCAGCACCTTGTCCTTCATGCGGTCGTACTCGGCCGCCGCTTGGACGGCCTCGGTCCCGCCGACGCGGAAGCCGATCGACGAGTCACGCTGCAGCTGCTGAGCTCCGACATTGCTCGTCATGATGATGATCGTGTTGCGGAAGTCGACCCGCCGCCCCTTCGCATCGGTCAGATGGCCGTCCTCGAGGATCTGGAGGAGGATGTTGAACACCTCCGGGTGCGCCTTCTCGATCTCGTCGAGCAGGACGACGCTGTAGCTCTTGCGGCGCACCGCCTCGGTCAGCTGCCCGCCCTCGTCGAAGCCCACGTAGCCGGGAGGCGCGCCGACGAGCCGCGACACGTTGTGGCGCTCCATGAACTCGCTCATGTCGATCTTGATGAGCGCGTCCTCGCTCCCGAACATGAACTCGGCGAGCGCCCGCGCCAGCTCGGTCTTGCCGACCCCGGTGGGCCCCATGAAGATGAACGAGCCGATCGGCCGCTTCGGGTCCTTGAGCCCGGCCCGCGCGCGCCGGACGGCGCGGCTGATCGTGTCGATCGCCTCCTGCTGGCCGATGACGCGGCCGTGGAGGGCGTCCTCCATGTGGAGAAGCCGCTCCTTCTCCTCCTGGCTGATGCGGACGACGGGGATCCCGGTCCACATGCTGACGACCTGGGCGATGTCCTCTTCGGTGACGACCGGGGTCTCCTTGTTCGCCTCCTCGTGCCACTCGGCGCGGAGCTTCTCGATCCGCTCCTTGCCCTGCGCCTCCTCGTCCCGCAGCCGTGCGGCGCCCTCGTAGTCCTGGTTCGCGATCGCCTCGTCCTTGGCGTGGGTCACCTGCTCGAGCTCGCGCTGCGCCTCCTTGATCGTCGGGGGCGCGGAGCTGGCGCGCAGCCGGACGCGGCTCCCCGCCTCGTCGATGAGGTCGATGGCCTTGTCGGGAAGCGAGCGATCCGCGACGTAGCGCACGGCGAGGTCGACGGCGGCGTGGACCGCCTCATCGCTGATCTTGACCCGGTGATGTTCCTCGTACCGCTCCCGGATGCCGAACAGGATGGCAACCGCCTCGTCGACGGTCGGCTCCTCCACCATCACCGGCTGGAAGCGGCGCTCGAGCGCCGCGTCCTTCTCGATGTACTTCCGGTACTCGTCGAGGGTCGTGGCGCCGATGCACTGCAGCTCGCCTCGCGCCAGCGGCGGCTTGAGGATGTTCGCCGCATCGATCGCGCCCTCGGCCGCCCCGGCCCCGACGAGCGTGTGGAGTTCGTCGATGAACAGCACGCTGTCGCTGCTGCTCCGCAGCTCCTCGATGATCTTCTTGAGCCGCTCCTCGAACTCACCGCGGTACTTCGTGCCTGCCACGAGCGACCCGATGTCGAGCGTCAGCACCCGCTTGTCCATGAGCGTCTCGGGCACGTCGCCGCTGATGATGCGGTGGGCGAGGCCCTCGGCGATCGCGGTCTTCCCGACGCCCGGCTCGCCGATGAGGGCGGGATTGTTCTTCGTGCGGCGGCTCAGGATCTGGATGACCCGCTCGATTTCCTTCTCGCGGCCGATGACCGGGTCGAGCTTGCCGGCGCGGGCGGCGTCAGTGAGGTTGATGCCGAGCTGGTCGAGGGTCGGCGTCTTCGACGGTCGCTTCGTCTCCTGCGCAGGCGAGGCGCTCGAGCTCTGCGAGAGCACGTGGATCACCTGGTGGCGAACCTTGTCGAGGTTCACGCCGAGCGACTCGAGGACGCCGGCCGCGATTCCCTCGCCCTCGCGGACGAGCCCGAGCAGGAGGTGCTCGGTACCGATGTAGTTGTGACCCAGGCGACGCGCCTCGTCGATGGCCAGCTCGATGACGCGCTTGGCGCGCGGCGTCAGGCCGACCTCGCCGACCACCGGCCGGTCTCCGCGCCCGATGATGAACTCGACCGCGGTGCGGACCTTGGACAGCTCAACGTTCATATTTTCGAGCACGCGCGCCGCGACGCCTTCACCCTCGCGCACGAGGCCGAGCAGCAGGTGCTCCGTCCCGATGTAGTTGTGGTTGAAGCGCTGGGCCTCATCCTGGGCAAGGGTGAGGACCTTTCGCGCCCGGTCGGTGAACTTGTCGAATCGGTCCATGGTCATCTCGCGTGGCTCGAGTTATCCACATCCTACGATCACGGTCCGGATCGCGGTGTGAGTCTACGGCAGCACCTGCATGCGGGTGCCGGCAATAGGTCGTACGTCACAGCCCCCTGATTGGCTCATTGGTGCGGGCTCGACGCCCGGCGGCGGCGAAGCGTTGCACCCGCGCCCGGAACGATTTGAGGCGGGCCAGCTGGCCCGCCTCGGTCAGGTCGCGGGGTATGAGGGGCGCTGATCAGCCCAGATGCTGGAGCTAGCCCTTCGCCTCCTCGTCGGCCGGGGGCTCAGCGGCCGCCGGCTCGTCGGCAGGCGGGGCGTCGGCCGCGACCGCTTCGGCGTCCGGCGTTGCATCTGCCTCCTCGGGCGTGGCTGCCACCTCGGACTCCGTGGTGGGCGCCTCGCCCTCTGCCGCTGGATCCGCCGCATCGGCGACCGGTGAAGCTGCGTCAGGCTCGGGCGCCGCCGCCTCGTCGGCTGCGGCCGGTTGCTCAGTGGCGGGTGCCTCGCCGGCTTCGGCGGCGGCCCCGTTCGCGACGTCCGCCTCGGCAGTCGGCGAGGTCGTCGGCGCGTCGTCGGCGCCGCTGGCGTCGGCCAGCTTGTCGGCCGAAGGCTCATCAGCCCGGAACTGATCGAGCAGGCCGCTCGACGCGAAGGCCGCGGCCATCGTGCTGTCGATCCCGCCCTCGGGCTCGGCGATGGCATCCTCGGGTCGGTAGTCGAACCGATCACGGCGATCGCGGCCGCCGGGGCGCCGCGGCCGATCATCGGTCGCGCGCGCCTGCGGTGCCGGCCGGTCCTCGGCCTGCTTCAGGCTGAGGCCGAGCCGATGCCGCTCGGAGTCGAGGCTGATGATCCGCAGCTTGACCGTCTCGCCCTCCTTGACGACGTCGCCCGGATGGGCAACGCGCTGGTGGGAGAGCTCGCTGATGTGGATGAGGCCCTCGAGGCCCTCCTCGACGCGGACGAAGGCACCGAAGTTGACGAGCTTGGTGACCGTCCCCTCGATGACGTCGCCGATCTTGTACTTCGCCACCGACTCCTGCCACGGGTCGGGCTGGAGGCGACGGATGGAGAGGCTGATCCGGCCCCGCTCGTGGTTGATGTCGATGACCTCGGCCTCGACCTCGTCGCCGATCTGGTATGCGGTCTCGGGATTGTTGACCTTGTTCCAGGAGAGCTCGCTCTTGTGGACCAGGCCATCGATCCCGCCGAGATCGATGAAGACGCCGAACGGGGCGATGCTCCGCACCTGGCCGGTGACGCGCTGGCTGACCTGAAGGCTGCTGAAGAGCTCGTCCCGCTTCTCACGTCGCTCCTCGTAGAGGGCGACCTTCTCCGACAGGATGAGACGGTTCGCCTTCCGGTTGACCTCGAGGATCTTGAGTCGCAGCGTGCGGCCGATGTAGGGCTGCAGCTTTTCGGCGATTTCCTGGGCTGCGTCGCGCGGCTGCTCGTCACGCGGACGGCGCGGGAAGTCGACGATCTGGCTGATCGGCACGAAGCCGCGAACGCCGAGGTCCACGATGAGGCCGCCCTTGTTGTGGTCGATGACGCGGGCCTCGACGATCTCACCGGCGTCGAACCGCTCCTGCATCGCACGCCACTTGCGCTCGAGGCCGGCCCGACGCAGCGACAGGACTGCGTGCCCCTCGGGCGACTCGGGCTGAAGCACGTAGACGAGGACCTCGTCGCCCATCTTGAGCTCGGGTCGCTGGTCCTCGCCCTCGCGCGGTCCACGCCGGCTGAGGAGCTCGCGGTTGCTGACCACGCCCTCGCTCTTGCCGCCAAAGTCGACGAGGATCTCGTCGGGGTCGATGCGCACCACGGTGCCCTCGACCACGTCGCCATGCTTGAGGCTCTTGACCTCGTTTTCCTCAGCGTCGAGAAGCTCGGCCATCGTGGTGGGCTCGGGACCGGCCGGAGTCGGTGCCGCGATCGGCTCGGGCTCCTCGTCGGCCGGTGCCGCATCCATCGCGACGGGCGACATCGCCGTCGCGGGGCCGTCCTCAGCGGCGGAAGCCGGCTCGGCGTTCGTTGCCTCGGCATCGGCAGGCGGCGCTTCCGCGCTGCCCGACGCCGCATCCACCTCATCAGCCGTCGCGGAGCGCTCCCCGGAGGCGGGCTCGCCTGCATCGGCGGCCGGCGCGTCGGCGTCCGCCTCGCTGGAGCCGACATCGGCGGCGACGTCGGCTGTCGCGTCTGCCGCAGCCGGTTCGTCGGCGGACGCCGGGGTGTCGGCGGCCATCTCCCCATCTGCCACGGGTGCGTCCTCGAGCGCGGTCGGCGCGGTGGCCCGCGTCTCGTCCGCCGCGTCCTCGGACTGCGTGGTCTCGTCTGTCAAGTGTCGATACGCTCCTGTCGAAAGTGTCCCTGGCAGCACGAACGCCCTCCGCGCACGGAGAGCGTCAACGTTGGTGGCGGTCGAGAACAGCTTCGGTGATGTTCCGGATGCTCCTCCTGGGGCCGATGGCAACGCGACGCGCATTCATGCGCGGTATGCGATTGTGAGCTTCAGAGCCGACGAAGCATAGCATCACGATCCCCGGAGTACCACCCTTTTGCCTGAGCTTCCTGATCTGACCGTTGTGGCGGAGGAGCTCGGCCGGCGCGCAGCCGGCCGCAAGGTCACCGAGGTGACCGCACCGGCCCCGATCCTCGCACGCGCGACCCCGGCGGAGCTGGCCGCCCTCGAGGGGAGCACGCTCGGGGCGGCGCGCCGGCGCGGCAAGTTCCTGCTCGTCCCGTTCACGCGGAGCGGGCACGAGGTCCGGATCCTCGCTGCCAACCCGATGCTCGCCGGCCGCTTTTGGCTGATGGACGACGGGCGCGCGCGCGTCCGCGCACGCACCGGCCTCCGGATCCGCTTCGCCGATGGTGGCGAGCTGCGCTACGTCGATCGCGAGATGCTTGGCAAGCTCTACGTCGTCGCGCCGGATGAGCTCGATGGCATCCCTGGCTGGCACGAGATGGGGCCGGATGCGGACGATCCCGAGCTCACGCTCGAGGTATTCCGGCAGCGCATCCGCCGCCACCCCGGTGAGCTGAAGCCGTTGCTGCGCAACTCACAATTCGTGGCCGGCATCGGCAACGCCTACAGCGACGAGATCCTGTGGACCGCACAGCTCGCGCCGTTCCGGCGTCGCGCCAGCATCGGTCCCGATGACGTCGACCGCCTCTACGCCGCGATGCGCTCGGTCCTCGGCGACGCGATCGAGCGCCTCCGCGTCCTCGTGCCGCCGGATATCCACGAGCAGCATCGCGAGTTCCTGAAGGTGCACCTCCGCGGCGGCGAGCCGTGCCCACGCTGCGGCCGCGAACTGCGCCAGGTAGGCGGCGCGGAGGCGACCACGTTCTGCCGGACCTGCCAGCCGCCCTTCTGAAGAGGGCGACCCGAGCGACGGCCGAGCTCGGCGCGGCCCGGCGGATCAGGGGACGACGAGCACCTGGCCGATGATGATGACGTCGGCGCTCTTCAGGCCGTTCGCCAGCCGGAGCGCCTCGACCGTGGTGCCGAACCGGTTGGCGATAAGCGAGAGCGTGTCACCGGCCTGCACCACGTAGGTGCGCGGTGCGCCGCGGGGGTCGGCGTGGGCGCGGCTGTCGCGGGGAGCGGCGTGGTCGCGGCCAGGGTCGGTGACGGCGCTCGGGGTGAGAGGTCGTCGTGACCGACGGGATGGGCGTGGCTGAGGCGACGCGCTCGGGGCGACGAGCGATGAGAGCCGAGGCGCTCGGGGTGGGAGTCGGCGGATGCGGCCGAGCCGATCGCGCTCACGCCGCCTATCGCCGCCGCCGTACCAACCGAGAGTGCCAGGACGCCCACGAGCGCCAGCGGCGCAGCTGCGGCCTGCGCGTGCCTGCGCCCCGGCGGCGAGCTGCTGCGCGCCAGCCCGCACGCGGCTCGACGACCTGGCGCGTGCGCACGAACGCGTCCGAGACGGGCAGCGACGCCGAACGCCGCCCGTAGCGCTCGCAGCCCGGTGCTGCTCCGTCGTGCACAGCCGCAGCTGCATGTCTCGGTCAGCGGTGGCGGCGGCTCGAGCGCGTGACATCGATGGTCGGGGTCGAAGCCGTCGGCCGCGGTGCGGCCGTCGCTCGCGAGGGCGAGGAATGGACAGATTCGATCCATCGGTCCCGAGCATACGCCGCGCGCCGACCAGCGGCGCGCCGCTTCCACGCAAAACGCCGCCTGCGGCCAGGGTCGTGCGCGGCGTCCCGCTGAAAAAAGAATCCCGGCGACGACCTATTTTCCCAGGAGGTTGCCCCCCGAGTATCTTCGGCGCTGAAGAGCTTAACTTCCGTGTTCGGGATGGGAACGGGTGGAGCCTCTCCGCTAGCGTCACCGGGATCCGATTCAATTGTGGGCCGGCCAAATCAGTGGCCGTTGCCGCACCGATGGCTGGAAGCATTCGATTCGTCGCGGACCTTCCGCGAGCCCAGCGTCGTGCTAGACGCGTGAGTAGGTCAAGCCCTCGACCATTAGTACCGCTTCGCTCAATGCATTGCTGCGACGTACACGTGCGGCCTATCAAACAGGTGGTCTCCCTGCGGTCTTACCCGGTTACCCGGTGGGGAACCTCATCTTGAGGCGAGCTTCGCACTTAGATGCTTTCAGTGCTTATCCCATCCGAACATACCTACCCAGCAATGCCACTGGCGTGACAACTGGAACAACATTGGTTCGTCCACTCCGGTCCTCTCGTACTAGGAGCAGCTCCTCTCAAGTTCCCTGCGCCCACGGCGGATAGAGACCGAACTGTCTCACGACGTTCTGAACCCAGCTCGCGTACCGCTTTAATTGGCGAACAGCCAAACCCTTGGGACGTACTTCCGCCCCAGGATGCGACGAGCCGACATCGAGGTGCCAAACAGGGCCGTCGATATGAACTCTTGGGCCCTATAAGCCTGTTATCCCCGGGGTAGCTTTTATCCGTTGAGTGATACCCCTTCCACTCGGAGGTACCAGATCACTAAGCCCGACTTTCGTCTCTGCTCGACTTGTAGGTCTCGCAGTCAAGCACCCTTATGCCTTTGCACTCTACGGCTGGTTTCCATTCAGCCTGAGGGTACCTTTGGGCGCCTCCGTTACACTTTAGGAGGCGACCGCCCCAGTCAAACTACCCACCTGACACTGTCCAGCGCCCGGATCACGGGACGCTGTTAGAGCCGAAATCCAGCAAGGGTGGTATTTCAAGGTTGACTCCACCGAGGCTAGCGCCCCAGCTTCAACGTCTCCCACCTATCCTACACATACTAAACCTCAGTCCAATATCAAGCTGTAGTAAAGCTCCACGGGGTCTTTTTGCCCTGCCGCGGGTAACCTGCATCTTCACAGGTATTTCAATTTCGCCGGATCCCTCGTTGAGACAGCGCCCAGATCGTTACGCCATTCGTGCGGGTCGGAACTTACCCGACAAGGAATTTCGCTACCTTAGTACCGTTATAGTTACGGCAGCCGTTTACTGGGGCTTCAGTTCGAAGCTTGCACCTCTCCCCTTAACCTTCCAGCACTGGGCAGGCGTCAGCCCCTATACGTCAGCTTTCGCTTTAGCAGAGACCTGTGTTTTTGCTAAACAGTCGCCTGGGCCGATTCACTGCGACCTCGATCAGCCTCCCACACAAGTGCGGGCCACTGCGAGGTACCCCTTCTCCCGAAGTTACGGGGTCATGTTGCCGAGTTCCTTAACGAGGGTTCTTCCGATCGCCTTGGTATGCTCTACCCGTCTACCTGCGTCGGTTTGCGGTACGGACGCCTTTGATCTCGCTAGACGCTTTTCTTGCAGGATCGGCTCAGTCGAATCAGCTTTCGCCTTTCATTCGCTGCTCGGAGTTGATGAGAGGACGGATTTGCCTGTCCTCTCCCCCTACCGGCTTAGACGCACATAGCCAAAAGTGCGCTCAACCTACCGTTCCCGGTCACGCCCTTGCTCCCATCCGCGCTTCAAACTGGCTGCCTCGACGACCGAAGTCGCCTCAGCGCACCAGCCTCCACGTGGAAGGCACCTTGCGGTGCAAACGATCTCTGGCGGTATCGGAATATCAACCGATTGTCCATCGCCTACGGCTTTCGCCCTCGGCTTAGGCCCGACTAACCCTGAGCGGATTAACCTTCCTCAGGAAACCTTAGACATACGGCGTGCACGTTTCTCACGTGCATTTCGCTACTCATGCCGGCATTCGCACTTCCGTCCACTCCAGCCGTCCTCACGGTCGACCTTCACTGCTGACGGAACGCTCCCCTACCACTGCACCAGGCCCGAAGGCCTGAGCACAATCCGAAGCTTCGGTACCAGACTTGAGCCCCGTTGGATCTTCGGCGCGGAATCACTTGACCAGTGAGCTATTACGCACTCTTTAAATGGTGGCTGCTTCTGAGCCAACATCCTGGTTGTCTGTGCAACTCCACATCCTTCCCCACTTAGTCTGGATTTTGGGACCTTAGCTGTCGGTCCGGACTGTTTTCCTCTTGACCACGAAGCTTAGCCCTCGCAGTCTGACTCCCGGGGTATGGAATCACGGGATTCGGAGTTTGATTGGGTTTGGTAAGCGGGAAGCCCCCTAGCCCATTCAGTGCTCTACCCCCGTGACTGAACCCCCGAGGCTAGCCCTAAAGCTATTTCGGGGAGAACCAGCTATCTCCGAGTTCGATTGGCATTTCACCTCTACCCACAGGTCATCCCCTAGCTTTTCAACGCTAGTGAGTTCGGTCCTTCACGGGACATTACTCCCGCTTCAACCTGCCCATGGGTAGCTCACTCGGTTTCGGGTCTACTCGCGGCGACTCTGACGCCCTGTTCAGACTCGCTTTCGCTGCGGCTCCGTCCTTCGCGGACTTAACCTTGCCACCTACGAGTAACTCGCCGGCTCATTCTTCAAAAGGCACGCCATCAGGCTACCCGGCAGCCGAAGCTCCCGGACAACACCCTTTGACTGCTTGTAGGCACGCGGTTTCAGGTGCTATTTCACTCCCCTCCCGGGGTGCTTTTCACCTTTCCCTCACGGTACTGGTTCGCTATCGGTCGCCAAGAGTATTTAGCCTTGGACGGTGGTCCGCCCGGTTTCCCACATGAGAGACCTTCCACGTGGTACTCAGGGACACGGCCGAGAGTCGGATCGTTGTCGCGTACGGGGCTGTCACCCTCTACGGCTGGCCTTTCCATGCCACTTCTGCTAACGAACCGATTGGTAACTCTCTGCGAGACTCACAGATCTCGCGAGCCGGCCCTACAACACCGCGACTGCAACGGCTGCGACCTGTCACGCAGCCACGGTTTGGGCTCCTCCGCTTTCGCTCGCCACTACTCACGGAATGTATCTCTTTTCCTCGAGGTACTTAGATGTTTCAGTTCCCTCGGTGTCCTCGACCGACCTATGTATTCAGTCGGCCGTACCCAGGCATTACCCTGGATGGGTTGCCCCATTCGGAGATCTTCGGATCAACGCTTGCTCGCAGCTCCCCGAAGCATTTCGTCGCCTGCCACGTCCTTCATCGGCTCTTGGCGCCAAGGCATCCACCGCACGCCCTTAGTAGCTTGACCTACGCATCACGCGGCTAGCACGAGGCTGGCCACGCGCGTGGTCTGCGTCGGAATTTCCTCGACGAAATCGAATTGCTTCCAGTCTTCGGTTCTTAAGCTGCCCTGCCCCTCGCGCTGGGCGCGGTGGGCCGCCGTCCTGGCTCCGTTGAAAGAGGCCCTCCGGCCGGCTTGCGCCGCCCGGGCCGTCCCTGCAGCGATGCAGCGACGTCACGGCGTCAGCGATTGTCCGCTGACCATTGGGCGCGACGCGGTCGCGCGCAAGGGTCAGGGGATTCGTCTGGGTGGTGGGGCTTCTCACAACGATCGCGAGGTTGCCCGGTGGGCGTCCGCGCGAGAGCGGCCGTAACTGTAGCACCCGCCCTCAGCACGGTCAAGGCGAGCCGGTGCTTCGGATGATGGTGGAGATGAGGGGACTCGAACCCCTGACCCCCTCCTTGCAAAGGAGGTGCTCTCCCAGCTGAGCTACATCCCCATCGACGGATCGATGGTACCCGCTGTCCCGCCGGCCTGGCGCTACGGTGGGCGTGAGCCGGCGTCGGGGCTCGGGCGGCAGCGGATCGCCGGCCGGCCAGTCGACCTCGCGGACCACGCAGATCGGCGTCTGCTCGCGGGCCTGGCCGAGCGGATTGTCGGCGAAGAGGCGGACCACGAGCTGGCGGTCGAGGCCCGGGCTGGCGCCGAGGACGACGCAGCCGGCGTCGTTGGCGTCGATCACCGCCACCGGCACGCCAACCGCTGCGGCGATGGCGCGTGCCGCGCCGTTCGGGTCCCGCGGGCCGAGCGTCGCGGACTGGTTGTAGGGCGGGATGGTGTAGCTCGTCGGACCGTCGATCGCCGAGGCGCCGCGGCCGGCGATGCGATAGAAGACCCCGTGCACGCCGAACGGCTTCGTGACGGCGCTGGCCGCGGCGGCGAGCAGGATGCGTGGCGCGCCCACCTCGTCGATGGCGAGCTGCATCGTCTCCGCCGTTCCCAGGCCGATCCCGTAGCCGGGCCGCGTCACGTAGCGCACCAGCAGGCGTGCCAGGCGTCCCGGATGGATCTGGTCCATCGGGTAGGAGCGGCCCTGCGTGATCGCTACCATCCGCTCCGAGACGGCGACGAGGCGCGTGCCCTGGGGCACGGGCAGGACGTAGCGCGCGACGACCGCGGCGGCGCTCGTGTCCGCCGGCGTCACCAGGTGGGTGCGCACCGGGTGCCGGGCGTAGACGCGCCCGTTCAGCGACGCCTCGAGCACGCGGCCCTCATTCGCGATGTCGAGCAGCCCGGTCGGACGGTCGGCGGCGGGCTGATCCGGTGCGTCGGGCACGGCATGGCCTCCAGCCGGGTTGCGGGGTTGGTGGGCGTTTCTGGACTCGAACCAGAGACCTCTGCCTTATCAGGGCAGTGCTCTAACCAGCTGAGCTAAACGCCCCCCGAGGGACCGGCAGTCTACCGTGGCGCACCGTGGCGGGCGCAACCGAGCTCGCGCCGCACGAACGAAAGGCCGCCCCGATTCGGGACGGCCCACGGACTCGCCTTGACGGCTGAAGAGTGACAGGAACCTGACTTGTCCAACGGCAGGTCTTACGTGTGAGGGCGAACAGCTCGTTCACCATCGTCTCCCTCATATCGACGATGGTCCTTGCGGCGAGCTGGCCGATCGACCTGGGATCGACGTCCCCGGCGAACCGGGTACGCATGTCTCCCTAGAAAGGAGGTGATCCAGCCGCACCTTCCGGTACGGCTACCTTGTTACGACTTCGTCCCAATCACCAATCCCACCTTCGACGGCTGCCTCCTTGCGGTTGGCCCACCGGCTTCGGGTGTTATCGGCTTTCATGACGTGACGGGCGGTGTGTACAAGGCCCGGGAACATATTCACCGCAGTGTGCTGACCTGCGGTTACTAGCAACTCCAACTTCATGCAGGCGAGTTGCAGCCTGCAATCCGAACTGAGACCGGCTTTTGTGGGATTAGCTCCACCTCGCGGTTTGGCAACCCATTGTACCGGCCATTGTAGCGTGTGTGTAGCCCAGGGCGTAAGGGCCATGCTGACTTGACGTCATCCCCACCTTCCTCCGAGTTTCTCTCGGCAGTCTGGCATGAGTGGTACAACATGCCACGGGGGTTGCGCTCGTTGCGGGACTTAACCCAACATCTCACGACACGAGCTGACGACAGCCATGCAACACCTGCATACGATCCCTTGCGGGAGGACGACGTTTCCGCCGTTTTCCGCCGCATGTCAAGCCCTGGTAAGGTTCTTCGCGTTCCGACGAATTAAACCACACGCTCCGCTGCTTGTGCGGGCCCCCGTCAATTCCTTTGAGTTTTAGCCTTGCGGCCGTACTCCCCAGGCGGAACACTTAATGCGTTAGCTTCGGCACTGCCGGGGTCGATACCGACAACGCCTAGTGTTCATCGTTTACGGCTAGGACTACCGGGGTATCTAATCCCGTTCGCTCCCCTAGCTTTCGCGCCTCAGCGTCAAGAATGGGCCAGGTAGCCGCCTTCGCCACTGGTGTTCCTCCCGATATCTACGCATTTCACCACTACACCGGGAATTCCGCTACCCTCTCCCACCTTCAAGCCGACCAGTTTCCGATGCAATTTTCCAGTTAAGCCGGAAGCTTTCACATCGGACTTGGCCAGCCGCCTGCGCGCTCTTTACGCCCAGTAAATCCGGACAACGCTTGCCACCTACGTATTACCGCGGCTGCTGGCACGTAGTTAGCCGTGGCTTATTCCTCAGGTACCGTCTTGTATCTTCCCTGAGAAAAGAGGTTTACGACCCGAGAGCCTTCATCCCTCACGCGGAGTTGCTGCCTCAGAGCTTTCGTCCATTGGGCAAAATTCCCGACTGCTGCCTCCCGTAGGAGTCTGGGCCGTGTCTCAGTCCCAGTCTGGCTGATCATCCTCTCAGACCAGCTACCGATCGTCGCCTTGGTGAGCCGTTACCCCACCAACTAGCTAATCGGACGCAGGCCCCTCCGGAAGCGAATTGCTCCTTTGGACGGCGAATCGAATCGCCGACCACATGCGGTATTAGCCACCCTTTCGGGCAGTTATTCCCCACTTCCGGGTAGGTCACCTACGCGTTACTCAGCCGTCCGCCACTAGGACACCATCGAGCAAGCTCAACAGTGCCTCGTTCGACTTGCATGTCTCATGCACCCCGCCAGCGTTTGTCCTGAGCCAGGATCAAACTCTCCGAACAAAAAACCAGTGGTCTTGCCTTGCGGCTGCTCCACCGGTCGAGGTTCAGACTTGATCCGTTGACTTCGTGTGGGTTCCTGTCACTCTTCAGCTGTTAAGGTCACGTCGCCGATTGGCTCGGCATCGTTCGATTGCGAGGCCTCCGATGTGGGGTCCTCCGTGGGCCGCAAACCCGCGATCTCTCGACCGCCGTTCTTGCAGACGCCACCACCGGCGAGACCGCCGGCGCGCTGACGGACTATAGACGAGCCCCCCGGACGCGTCAAGCGCGGGAGCGGCTCAGGCGCCTCGCTCGACCTGCCGCCGGCCCTGGAGGGAGCGGATGAGCGTCACGTCGTCCGCATACTCGAGGTCGCCGCCCACCGGCAGGCCACGCGCGATGCGGGTCACCGACGCCACGTGCGGCGTCAGCAGGTCGGCAAGGTACATCGCGGTCGCTTCGCCCTCGAGGTTCGGGTTGGTGGCGAGGATCACCTCGTCGATCCCGCCGCCCCGCACGCGCACCACCAGCTCCCGCGCCCGGATCTGGTCGGGACCGATGCCGTCGATCGGGCTGATGGCACCGTGGAGGACGTGGTACCGGCCGCGGAACTCGCCGGTCCGCTCGATGGCGAGCACGTCGAGCGGCTCCTCGACGACGCAGATCCGACGCGCGTCGCGGCGCTCATCGGCGCAGATCGAGCAGGGATCGACATCGGTCTCGGTGATGTTGCTGCAGATGCTGCAGTACGCGACCTCGCTCCTTGACCGCCACGAGCGCCTCGGCCAGGCCGCGCGCCTCGTCGGCCGGAGCGCGGAGCATGTGGTAGGTGAGGCGCTGGGCCGTCTTCGGTCCCGATCCCGGGCAGGCGGCTGAACTCCTCGATCAGGCGCGCGACGGGCGCGATGAGTCCGGCCATCGGTCAGGTGCGGGTCGAGCCAGCGCGGGGTGAGGGGTCAGCGGAGGCCGGGCAGCCCGAGGCCGCCGGGCATGCCCGGCAGGCCCATCCCGCCGGCGACTGCGCGCCATCCGCTCGCGCTCGAGCTCCTTCGCCTTGCCGATCGCGTCGTTGACCGCCGCGGTGACGAGGTCCTGGAGCATCTCGACCTCGTCGGGATCGACGGCGCTCGGGTCGATCTCGATCGACGCGCACCTCGCCGGCGCCGGTGATCACCACCCGCACCGCCCCGCCGCCGGCGGTCGCGTCGAGGGTCGTGTCCCGCAGCTCCTCCTGGGTCTTCGCCATCTGCGTCTGCATCTGCTGCGCCATCTTGGCGATCTGGGCAATGTTCACATGCTTCTCCGTTGAGGGTGGGG
>CAWGUL010000008.1:0-107063 GCA_963825905.1 uncultured Chloroflexia bacterium
TTCGATTACATCCGCCTGGGATTGCTCACGCCGCCCCGGTTGCCAACGAGCGGGTGCAGAAGCTGCTGTGGCAGCACTTCTCGGGCCTTCCGACGGGTTTGGCCCAGAGCGATGGGCCGACCGGCGGCCTGCGACCGCTGGGCCGCTCCTTTGCGGCGCTCGCCTCAGAGGCGCGGTTCCTGGCCAACCCGGTCTCGCTGGATTACCGTGGACAGCTCGCAGAGGGCGTCGAGGACCACGCCTCGATGGCCCCCTTTGCCGTCAGCACCACCTCGGCCCTGGTCAGCCTGGCGCACCGCCTCGTCGCGCTGGAGCTGATCGTCGCGGCCCAGGCAGTCGACCTGCGGGGCGGCGCGGAGCGGCTCGGAGCCGGAACCGGCCGCGCCTACTCGCTGGTCCGGGAGTACGCGAGCACGCTCAGCAACGAGACCGAGTGGAACGCGGACGTAGAGGGGCTGGCCACGCTGGTCGGCGACGGCGGCCTGGCCCGCCGCGTGGCCCGCGTGGCCGGTGCTCGCCCGGCGCTCTCCGAGCACGAGCCGCCGGGGATCTGAGCCGTGCCGTCCGGGGCCCTGGAGCGCGCGGTCGAGCTGCTGCACCACATCGGCCGTCAGCCGGCGGGACCGACCGTGGCCGAGCTGGCCACCGAGGCGGGCATGCCGACGAGCACCGCCTACCGGCTGCTGGCCGAGCTCGAGCTGCACGGGCTGGTCCAGCGCGGCCCCGACAGCACGGTCGCGCTGGGGACGCGGCTCGTCGCCCTCGGACGCACCGCCGAAGCGGGGCTGCGCGAGCGTGTCGTGGAGCCGGCGACGGCGGTGATGGAGGAGCTGTCCGAGGAGGCGGGGGAGACCGTGATCCTGACCGCCCCGTGTGCCCTGGAGGCGATCGTCCTGCACGTGGTGGAGGCCGAGCGCCACTCGGTGCGGCTCTCCTACACGCTGTTCCGGCGCGGGCCGATGCAGCGAGGCGCGTCGGGCAAGGTCCTGGCCGCGTTCCTGGAGCCGGCGGAGCGCCGACGGCTGGTGGACGCGGTGGGAGCGCCCGGGCTCGAGGCCGAGCTCGCGGTGGTGCGGCGCGACGGGGTCGTCGTCACCGTGGGCGAGCTCGACGACGGGGCCGCGGCGGTGGCGGCGCCGATCCTGGACCGGCGCGGCCGCTTGGTGGCGGGGCTCTCGGTGGCGGGGCCGGCCGAGCGGATCACCGCGCGGGTGCCGGCCCTGCGCGCGGCGGTGACCGCCGCGGCGCGCAAGGTGCAGCGCGCGCACGAGAACTGACACTCAACCTGTCACTAACACAACACACACATGGTGAGAGAAGTCTCATCCTGACGGTGACTTCCCGTTCACAACCGCGCTGAGGGCTCCCAATACGGTGCGCGCGGGCGCACACTCATCCAACGAACAGGGAGCTTCAATGAGGAGGCATTTCGGGGCAGCCGCTGCGCTTGCCTGCGCGCTGGCCGCGGCCGCGCCGACCGCGCTGGCGGACGGTTGGGGCGGCGGAGATCAGTTGCGGCCGGGGAACCTCCTGGTCAGCGGCAGCACGTATCGCGAGGCCGACATCCAGCCGGGCGTCACCCAGCTGCCGCCCGGGTGCTCGGCGGCCAACTGCGTCACCGCGTCAACCGACGGCGCCTATCCGTACGTGTTCAACAACGACGTGGTGGACAGCAGCTTCGGCGTCACGTCGCCGATCTTCCTGTGGCAGCTCACCCCCAACGGCGAGGTGGTGGGCAAGATCAAGGTGCCCACCCATGCCGGCACGACTGAGCAGTTCCGCAAGGACGCCCAGCTTCACCGCATCGCCGAGAAGCTGCAGACCGAGTTCGTTGCCCAGGTCGGCCACAAGGCGGCGCCCTCCGAGGTCCACGCTTGGCAGAACAGCCTTAGCGCCCTCTCGATGCTGCTCGACCAGGCGCAGCTCAATGACCACGGCGTCATCCTCGAGTATCAGCTCGGCAATACGAGCCGCCGCCTCGACGCGATGCTCACCGGCCGCGCCGACACGAGCACGGAGAACGCGGTCGTCGTCGAGCTCAAGCAGTGGACCGGCGAGACCATCGGTCCGTCCACCGCGGACAACTGCGTGGAGCTGCGCCTGGGCACGCAGGTGCGGCGCGTGCTCCACCCATCGGTCCAGGTCGGCGGCTACCAGCAGTGGCTGCTCGACAACCACGTCGTCTTCTACGAGACCGATGCGGTCGCACTGACCGCCGTCAGCTACCTCCACAACTACCAGTTCGATCCAACCGGCGAGCTCTGGCGGATCGCCATGCCGAGGCGCTCCACCGCAACCCGCTCTACACCGGCGACCAGTCGGACGTCCTCGCCGAGTTCCTCGTCAAGCAGCTGAGCGCCGGGGACGGCGCGACCGTAATGGCCCGAGTGCTCGATTCGAAGTACCGGCCGAGCCGCAAGCTCCTCAAGCTCACCGCGGCGATGATCGCGGCGAACAGCGATTTCGTGCTTCTCGACGAGCAGCGGGTGGCGTTCGAATCGGTGCTCGCGGCCGCGCGCGAGGGCTTCCATTGACATCCGTTCCTTCGAGAGTGTCCGGGTTGTTCGCAAGACATCGGCCACCTTGCCGGAGGTAGCCGAGCAACGCTCGACGCGAGCGCTCACGCCTTGGAACAGGCTCACGGACGTGAGGGGCGGTATACGGGGGATGGCTTGCGCCCCAGCCTGCGCGGGCTGCTGAACCCCTACATAAGTGAGGCGTTCTTCAGCGACTTTGTGGTGTTGGTTGAGGGTGAAGAGGACAAGGCAGTTCTCGAGTCAGTCTCGCGGCGCATCCGGAATGGCGAGGGCTAGCGTCGCGTGCATTCGTAATCACCCCGGTCGGTGGGAAGAACCTCGATAAGCTGGCGGTGATCCTCCGACAGTTGGGTGTGCCGTATTACCTGGTCTTCGACCGTGACGGGGAGGGTGGCGGGGCGGAACCGGATGTGGCCCGGACAAACATCGCGCTTCAGAGAGTGGTCGGCATCGCGGACGCGGAGCCCATGCCTGGCACGCGGGCCCTTAACGCGGCTGCCATCTTTGCACCCAGCCTCACGGAAGTCGTGAAATCTGAATCGGTCACGAGGAATGGTTCACCTACAGGGAGCGGGCGTGCGACGAATCCGGGATCGAGGTGCGCCGCAACGTCGAGAAGAACGCAGAGGTAGTTCGGCGGATGCTTGAGCTGGCTGAGGCCGATGGGCGCCGCTCTGCAAGCCTCATCCGATGCGCCGACGCGATTGTGCAGGCCGTTCGTTCCGCATATCCCGACCCCACGGGTGAGGACCTCGATTAGACGAGGCTCTGCCTGGCAGATGCTCTGGAACGCCCGGCCCGATGCTGGCCGCCTCCCCCAGCATCCCGCCCTCGAACTTCTGGGCCTCGGACCCCAACGGCATCGACCAGGTCGGCTGCGTCTACACCGCCCAGGGCTTCGAGTTCGACTACGTCAGCGTCATCTGGGGCCGCGACCTGCGGTGGGATCCCGCCATCAACGACTGGACCGGCCACCCCAGCCGCTTCACCGACCTGGTCAAGCGCACCTACCGCGTCCTCCTCACCCGCGGCCTCAAAGGCTGTTTCGTGTTCTTAGCCGACGAATCCACAGCCCAACGCCTCAGACGCCGTGAGGCACGATGCGAGAAACGTGGGCGGGTCCACGCATCGAGACAGTCGCGTCGCGCCTGGGCTTCCGTGGTTTCTTTGCGCGCTTGGCCACGCGCAGTAGGTGATTCGCCATCATCAGCATCTCCAGCGCGGCTTCGGGCTCGTCGCGCAGGTCCTCGTGATGATGTGGGTTACGGATGCCGAGCATCGCTCCCGCGAAGATCGAGCGATATCCGTTGTGTTCGTTCTTCTCGGATTCAGTCTTGCGCGACGTAATGCCGAGGATCGGGTTCTTCTCGCTGAACGCGTGATTCATAAGGGCGACGCCGTCGTAAGTTGACTTCGCGCGCATTTTCACGGCGTTATTGACGACGAGGTAGGCCTTTCCGACGGCGTCCCAGTAGTGCTCATCCTTGAAAAGCTTCCGGGTCGCTGCCTTTAGCGTCGGGTCGGTTATTAGCGCGTCGTAGAGCTGCATGAGGTCCGGAGCTTCCTCCGGAGGCAACGGAATGATCGACGTGCGGGCTTCTACGTCGAGGGCGATCTTCCGAGCAACATCGAGGACGACACCGATGGGACCACGGTCAGTCCTTGCCATAGAGGTGCTTCGCCATCGACGCGAAGACGTGGTCCACCTGCTCGGCGGTCATCTCCTTGTCAATGTAGACCTGAACGGCCACGCTTAGCGTCGGCATGCCTGCCTTGCCGCGGCCGCCGCTAGCGTCGCGTCCACCGGGGTTCTCAATCTGGTCTTCTTCCCGCTCGCCGGGCTCTTCGATCACCACCTTCCCGTCGAACGATGCTTCGGCAGCAAGCGCGCGAAATGTCGTGACGGCGAGCCTCAGCGTCGAGTCCGCCACATTGGACTTCGAGCTGAAGAAGTTGCGGATCGTGTCGGGTGAGCGGTTATAGGCGTCGGGGTAGGTCTTGAACAGTTCCGGATAGGCAGCTTCGATCGCCGTCCCCAAAACCTCCTTCGACCGACTCTTGTCGCGGTACTGCTTCCAGCGCTCCGTAGGCATCTGCGATGAATCGATGAACCCAAGTCCTCTCAGAATCGGGATGAGCATCCGGTCATTGCTTGAGCGGAACCCGACCGACTTGAGGTACCGGGTCGTGACCTTCCTCAGGCACACCAGCGGTCGGGATGTGCTTCAAGAACTTCGTCAGCGTGTTCGAGTTCGTCGTGTACAGCAGTTCTGCCATTGGGCTGTCTCCGTCCGCCGCCCTGTTTGGGCACTGGGCGGTTCCCAGCACTTTACCCCGATACGCATATTCCTTGACGCTCACACCGACCGGGGCAGCGGCTCCTTCGCTTCCCCACCGGGCCTCGATTCTGCCCGCGCGGGTCGAAAAACGGCTGTATCGGTTGGCTGACGACTGCCGAGGAGAAGCGGTGCCTTCCCCTCATGCCCTTCGCCCGCCGCATCGGACGACGACCGCGGCTAGGCAGGTGAGGTCACCGGACCACGCGGCCCTCCATGACTCGAAGGTCGTCCGGGGTGCCCTCGTGCCATTCCATCCGCACCACATCCTCCAGCCCCGCAACCGGCACGGGGCCGTGGCGTTGGTAGAAGCCGCGCGCTAGTCCGACGCGATGACGACCGTCAGGCAGCCGTTCGCGAGGCCGGTATACGACCACAATGTCGAACGGCTCGGGCCTGTCCTCCATCGCCGCATCCCAGGGTCCGCCGTGATACTCCACCATGGTCATGACTTACAGGCGTCGTAAGGTACGCGGCAGGCGTCTCCCATGGTCAGCTGCAGCCGCTCGTCGCGCCGCAGTTGATGCACTTGTAGCAGGACCCGTTGCGGACCATGATCGAGCCGCAGTCCGTGCAGGCCGGCGAGTCCGCGGTGTCGAAGACCACCGGCGCCTGGCCCACTGCCAGCCGCTCGGCCCGATCCTTCGCCTCCCCGTTCTTCGCCACGACCTTCAGCCCATCCAGGATCCCGCCCTTGGCCGCGGTCTCCTCCGTGCCCTGCGCCTCCGGCGCTGCTGCCTCGGGCTGAGCAGGAGTGGCTCCGGTCTCCTCTGCGGACCGTGCCGGACCTGAGTCAACCGACTGGGAGGCGGCGTGCGGCGCCGCTGCCGAGCCTGCCGAGGCAGTGGTGCCGGTAGCCGCCACCCCACTCGCCTTCACATCGGTCAGGACCATCTGGCTGATGATCCCAATCGCATCCTTCTCATCACTCGACAGGAACTTGCTCCCGAGGTACCGGAACACGTAGTCGACCAGGCTCTTCGCCATGGGGATCTCCGGGTTCCCGGTGAAGCCCGCCGGCTCGAAGCGGATGTGGCTGAACTTGTTGACGAGGTCCTTCAGCGGCACGCCGTACTGGAGCGCCACCGACACCGCGGTCGCGAAGCTGTCCATGAGGCCACTGATCGTGGAGCCCTCCTTGGCCATCTTCAGGAAGATCTCGCCCGGGGTGCCGTCCTCGTAGAGGCCGACCGTCAGGTAGCCCTCGTGGCCGCCGACGCCGAACTTGTGGGTGAACGCGGCCCGCTCGTCGGGCAGCCGGCGGCGGAGCGGCTTGTAGACCGTCTGCGTCGCGGGCGTGGCCACGGCATCGGTCCCGCCCTCGCGCTTGGTGTTCAGCGGCTGCGAGCGCTTGGAGTTGTCGCGGTAGACGGCGATCGCCTTGAGGCCCATCTTCCAGCCGTCGATGTAGACGTTGGCGATCTCCTCCGGGGTGGAGGCCTCCGGCATGTTCACCGTCTTGCTGATGGCGCCACTGATGAACGGCTGGACGGCCGCCATCATCTTCAGGTGCCCGTTGTAGTGGATGGAGCGGCTGCCGTTCGCCGGCTTGAAGGCGCAGTCGAAGACGGCGAGGTGCTCGTCCTTGAGGTGCGGTGCGCCCTCGATCGTCTCGTGCTCGTCGATGTAGGCGACGATCTCCTCCGCCTGGCGCGCCTCGTAGCCGAGCTTGCGCAGCGCGTTGAGGACGCCCTGGTTGACGATCTTCAGGTAGCCGCCGCCGACGAGGCGCTTGTACTTGATGAGCGCGATGTCCGGCTCGACCCCGGTGGTGTCGCAATCCATCATGAAGGCGATGGTGCCGGTCGGCGCCAGCACGGACAGCTGCCCGTTCCGGAAGCCTGACTTCTCCCCCAGCGCCACGACCTCGTCCCAGCCGGTCAGCACGGCTGTCGAGCAGGTCGGTGGGCACGAGCTGGCGATCGATCCGATACGCCGCGTCGCGATGCTGGCGCATGACCTTGAGGTACGGCTCGCGGTTGATGGCGTAGCCGGCGAAGGCGCCGCCCTGGTCGCGCGCGATGCGGCCGGACTGGAGGGCAGCCTCCGACTGCATGAGCGCGGTGACGGCTGCCGAGTAGGCGCGCCCGTCCTCGGAGTCGTAGGCGAGGCCACGGTTCATGAGCAGCGCACCCAGGTTCGCGTACCCCAGGCCGATGGGCCGGAAGTCGCGGCTGTTCTCGGCGATGCGCGGCGTGGGATAGCTCGCGTTGTCGACGAGGATCTCCTGCGCGGTGAACACGATCCGCACCGCGTGCTTGTACGCCTCGGTGTCGAACTCGCCGTCGTCCTTGACGAACTTCATGAGGTTGAGGCTCGCCAGGTTGCACGCGCTGTCGTCGAGGTACATGTACTCGGAGCACGGGTTGCTGGCGTTGATCGGCGCGGTGTTCGCGCTCGTGTGCCAGCGGTTGATGTTGTCGTGGTACTGGATGCCGGGATCGCCGCACACCCAGGCCGCCTCGGCCATCTTGTTGAGGAGGTAGCGGGCCTTCACCGTCTCGATCGGCTCACCGGTGGTGATGGCGTGCGTGGTCCAGTCCCCGTCGTCTTCCACCGCTCGCATGAAGTCATCGGTCACGCGCACGGAGTTGTTGCGAGTTCTGGAAGAAGACCGATGCGTACGCGGCGCCCCCGTTGAAGTTGCCGTCATACCCGGCGTCGATGAGCGCCCAGGCCTTCTTCTCCTCGACCAGCTTGCAGTCGATGAACTCCTCGACGTCGGGATGGTCGACGTTGAGGATCACCATCTTCGCCGCGCGTCGGGTCTTGCCACCGGACTTGATGACGCCCGCGAAGGCGTCGAAGCCCTTCATGAAGCTGACCGGGCCGCTCGCCTCGCCGCCGCCGCGCAGGGTCTCCTTGGAGCTGCGGATGGTCGACAGGTTGCTGCCGGCGCCGGAGCCGAACTTGAAGAGCATGCCCTCGGTCTTGGCGAGGGTCAGGATGCTCTCCATCGTGTCCTCGACACTGTTGATGAAGCAGGCGCTGCACTGCGGGTGCGCATCGATGCCCACGTTGAACCAGACGGGGCTGTTGAAGCTCGCGCGCTGCTTGAGAAGGATGTCGATCAGCTCGGCGCGGAAGGCCTCCGCGTCCTCATCGGTCGCGAAGTATCGGTCCTTGATCCCCCACTCGGTGATCGTGTTGGCGACCCGGTCGAGCATCTGCCGGACGGAGCGCTCCCGCTCCGGCGTGCCCATGTGGCCGCGGAAGTACTTGCTGGCCACCACGTTGGTGGCGAGCGCGGACCAGCTCTTCGGGAAGTCGAGGTCCTTCTGCTCGAACACGACCTTGCCGTGCTCGTTCGTGATCGCCGCCTCGCGCTTCTCCCACTCGACCGTGTCGTACGGGTGGACGCCGGGGCGCGTGAAGCGCCGCTCGATCGTCAGGCCCGGCCAGGTCGCCTTCTCCCCCTCCCGCAGCTGGCGGTAGCCGGTCGGCTTCTTCGTGCCGGTCCCGTGGCCGCCGTGCGTGGCGTTGCCGGTCCCGGTTCCGGTTCCGTGGCCGGTTTCGTGGCCGTTGCCGGTTCCGTGGCTGCCGCCGTTCGTGCCGTGGCCGTGGCCGT
Source organism: uncultured Chloroflexia bacterium (assembly GCA_963825905.1). Lineage (GTDB taxonomy): Bacteria > Chloroflexota > Limnocylindria > QHBO01 > QHBO01 > JAICQM01. The sequence goes on from CAWGUL010000008.1 coordinate 8,442, forward strand.
TGCCGTGGCCGTTGCTCGTGCCGTTGGCGGGCTTCGTGGGAGAGGCGTTGCGGGCCATGATCGGGTGGGTCCCTCTGTGTGCTCTTGGGCCGATGACGAGGCGCGCACGACTCCCGTGTTCGTGCTGGTTCTCAGGCCCTCGCTCCGGTCCGGCGCGTTGCGCAGCGCCGTGTTGAATCAGACGATCACTGTAATACGCGCCTGTGGCTCAGTCAAGCCCAAAACCACAACATCTGGTGGTGTGGTTGCGGTGCGCACCACTACATGATGGGGCATCGCCTGTCACCTGTGCGACAGATGTGGACGGAATGTGGGGGGAGTGTGGGTGAGCTGTGGACGGCGTGTGGAGCGTACCGCGGGAGGGTGCGGGGGAGGAGTGAGGAGTGGCCCGCGTGAGGCGGCCAGCCACGGGGTGGCTGTATTCGTAAAGTAATGGCCCGGCGAGCCACGGGGTGGCTGCGCGGGCCATCGGGAGCGCCTCCGATGGCGGCCTGAGCCACGGGGCGGCTACGCAGGCTAGGACGTGGCCGATACAGCCACCCGACGCATACCCCGTCAGAGGAGGACGAATGCGTCCCGCCCGGGATCCCGGCCTGCGGCGAGGGCGGCCAGCACCGCCCGGGTGTCGAGCTCGAACGACTGGACGAGGCTCCCTCGGGCATCCGCCACGGCACGACGGTTGGCGTGCGTGCCAGTGGCGACGATCACCAGCCGTGTGGCGTCGATGTCCCGGGCCTTCAGCTGCGCGGCGCGGACCTGGGCCTGCAGATCGGCGAGGCGCGTGATCACCTCGACAGCAACGCGGGCCGACGGACCGACGAGGAGCACGTCGATCGCGCGCAGGTCTCCGGGAAGCGGTATCGGGGCCTCGAGCCGAACGCGCCACCGCCGGCCGACACGCGCGACGAAGCGACCGATCGCGCCTACCTGCGCCGCGTCGCGGAGTGCTCCGCCGACCGGATAGAGCTTGATCGACAGCCGCAGGCCGACCGCCGCCGCGTGGATCGCCAGCTCCTCGGCGCCGGCATACGGCGCGGCGGCCCGCTCACGGCGCGAGATCTCGGTCTGCCCGACCCCGATCCCCCGCCCGACCTGGCGTTGCGTCAGGCCGGCAATATGCCGCCCAGCGCGCAACTGGTCGCCGAGCTCGCGCGCAGTTCGCTGCCACGTGCGTCGCGCGGCGTCGATGGCGCGGGAGCGTGGTGGCATCGCAACCATCGTCGCCGATGGCGCTTACCGCACCGTTACCGCACCGTTACCGCACCGTCACCGCGCCGTTATCGGCGCCGGCAGGTGGCGGCTTGCGGCAGCCGTCACAATGGGATGCTGCCGTCCAGGGAGAGGATCGCCAATGACCGGCCAAGCTCCGCGAGCCCTTCGGCGCGGCCCCGCCGCCTGGATAGCCACCGGCATAGCGGCGATCGTGGTCGTTGCCGCCATCGTCATCGGGCTGAACCTCGGTGGTAGTCCCGCCACGAGCCCCACCCCGACTGCGTCACGCAGCGCCGGCGAACCGACGCCGACCCTTACCGCGAGCGCCACGCCCACCGGCACCGCGACGCTTCCGCCGCCGAGCGCACCGGACATCGCCTGGCAACGTCTCGAAGGTGCCCTCGACGCGGGCGCCGACGTGGCCGGCGTGACGAACATCAACGGCCGCTGGTTCGTGACCGGAAAGATCGGCGACGCGCCCGCAATCTGGACGAGCGACGACGCCGTCCCACGCACGTGGTCGAAGGCCACGCTCGACACCGCGCCCGTCGCGGACCACTACGCGCAGGTGCGTCGCGTCCTCCCGAATGGCGACAACCTGATCGCGTTCGGGTTCTGGGGCGCAAACGCGAGCGAGCAGGTCTCGTGGATCACGTGGGACTCGACCGATGGTGGCGCCACCTGGACCGAGGCGCGCCGCGACGAGGCCGGGCTGCAGGCGGTGATCGAGGGCGGGGCACGCTTCATCGGTGCCGGCTGGGATTCCGGGGGCACGACGCCATTCGACTCCTTCATCTCCACGAGCGCGGACGGCATCACATGGGTCCGCACGAACCCGGCCGCGATGCGCAACAGCGAGGTGGCCGAGCTTGCCGCCATCGGTGACCGATTGGTGGCGGTGGGCTCATCCTTCGCCGAGGACGGCAGCACCGTGACGGCGGCGTGGTACTCCGACGACCAGGGGAGGACCTGGACGGCAGGCGACACCGGCGGCGGCGTGGGCACGCTGTATGACGTCACGTCGCTCGGCCAGGGGCTGGTCGCGGTGGGCGGCACCGGCGCGCCGACGGCCTGGCTCACCGATGACGGCATCACCTGGCGGGCCTACCCGATGGGCAGCACGGCGATCGCGTCCTCGGTGGCGGCCATGGAGGCCGGCGGCGTGGTGGCGGCCGGGAACGACGCGGCGCAGGACATCGGTCCCGAGCACACCTGGAGCTCGCTCGATGGCATCACGTGGATCGACGGCGGCGACCTGGACCCGCCGGGGCCGAGAGGGGCACGGATCGCCGCCTCGGCGGCCTTCGGGACCGCGGTCGTGATGGGCGGGTCGTGCCTGGTGGTGGACCCTCGGCTACCTCCGTGCCCCACCCCGCTCTGGCTGGGTCTGCCGAGGGAGTAGGGCTGCGGGGAGGGCTGGTCGAGCGCGGTGCAGTTCCGTGCGGTGCGGGCCAGCGCGTCAGCCACTCCACGGCTGTAATGGCCAAGGTGTCGCTAAACGAGCCCCATGGTGGCTGGAATCGTGAGACGGGCGGCTCTCGTTGCCCGTTGCAGCCGCCCGGCGGCTACGGCGGGAGCGCATTGTCCGATGCATCCACACGGCGGCTACGGACGGGGCGGCGCGCGCGGCGGCTACGGATGGGGCGGCGCACGCGGCGGCGGGGCAGCCGGCAACGTGACGGACAGGTCGGTGAGGGCAGCCCGGGCGCGCGACTCCCACCAAGGCGCCGGGATGGCCGACGCGAGCTCGGCGGCGCGCTCAGCCATCTCCGACGAGCCGCTGACCCAGGCCTCGAGAAGAGCAGCCGATGCCCGGAAGTGGCGCGTGGCGGTGGGGTCGCGAAGGTGCGCCTCCATCGCCGCCGCGACGGCACGCGCCGGCTCCTGGCGTCCCGCGTCGAGCCAGGCACGCACGACGGTCTCAGTGGCGGCGAGGAAATGGGGGTTCGTCATCGGGATAGCCGCGTCCACGAGATCCTCGGGCGGCAGCTGCGGCTCGCGTCCCCGCGCGGTCGCCAGCCAGACGAGGTATGCCCCCCGCAGCATGCGGCCGTACGCGGATGGATTGGCGGGGAAGTGGCGCTCTGCCTCCGCCCACCAGAGGTCCCACCGGTCGGCGGTCGCTGCATCGCCTCGCTCAGCCGCGATCGGAAGCAGGATCATGAACGTCCGGAACGCGAGCCGCTGGTACGCGTACCGCTCGCCGGTCGCGAGCGCCCGCTCCCCCGCTGCAATCGCGCCGTCGAGGTCCCCGAGTACCCACAGCGCCTCGCAGCGCGCGTATTCGCACCAGCCCGCCTGCTCGGTGAGGCCGTGCGCCTCCGCCACCTCGTGCACGGCGTCGAACAGCGGTAGGGCACCGCCCGGATCCTCGAAGGACCGATACATTCCCCGCACCCTGCCCGCGACCACCACCTGGAGCCAGCGCCCGAGGGACCGGGCGCGGTCCTCGAGCAGCGCCCAGTCTGCCTCGCCGGCCATGTCGAGCTCGTCGCGCGCCGCGCACCAGTGCTCGAGGACGTCGAGCTCGCGTTCCGGGTCGCCGCCGCGGGCGGCGGCGACGGCGGCATCGGCCTCCTCGATCACCCCATCGGGCTGGCCATTCGCGGCGAGCGACCAGGCGTGGAGGGCATGGAGCCGGGCGAGGACGGGCGGCGAGGCATCGGTCAGGCGTGCGAGGGCCTCGGCCGTGACCGCGCTCGCCTCGGGGAACCGGATCTGCTGCATGTACGCCCGACCCAGCGCGTAGGTCGCGCGCTCGTACTCCCCGGTCGCGCCGGGGAGCGCCTCGAGCTCGTTCCGCGCCGCCTCGATCTCACCGATGCCGACGTCGAGCTCCGCGGAGCTTGCCAGCACCTCGCCCAGGCGCAGGCGGCGGCGGGCGCGGTCGAGCGGCGCGTCGCCGGCGGTGAGCTCCACCGCGCGACCGAACAGGCGCCGCGCGGCGTCGACCGCGGAGAGGCGCAGCGCCGCCTGCGCGGCACGCTCGTACCAGGCCGCGGCCGCCGCGGCGAGCGTGGCGCGGTCCGGCAGCTCGCCGCCGGCCAGCGCGGGCAGGGATTCGAGCGCGAGGGCGTAATGCTCGGCGATCGCCTCCGCCACGAGGTCGCCGTGCTCTTCGGCCACCTCGGTCAGCCAGCGCGCCATCGCGACATGGAGGCGGGCGCGCTCGGCTCGAGCCAGCGATGCGTAGCCGGCGTCGCGGAGGAGCGCGTGGCGGTACGCGAATGCGTCGCCGGTCACCGGGTCCGGCAGCGGTCCGGCGAGGAACGCGCGACGGCGCAGCGCCTCGAGACCTTCCAGCCGCTCGTCGAGATCGAGCGCGGCGAGCGCCGCGATCGGCAGGCGACGGCCGGCCACCGCGCCCCGCCGGGCGACGAGGCGGGCGTCGGACGGCAGGTCGTCGAGCTGGGCGGCGTAGATCGCCTGCACGGTCGCCGGCAGCGCCACCGCGTCCGGCTGCGCGGCCAGCCGCCACGCGTCCCCGTCGCGGACGAGCGTGCCGACGCTCGCCCAGGTCCGCAGCAGCTCCTCGACGAACAGCGGCGTGCCGTCGGAGCGCTCCGCGACGGCCGCGACCAGCTCCTCGGGGAGTGTCGCGCCGACAAGCGCGTGGACGAGCTCGCGAGCATCGGCCGCCGGCAGGGGCACCAGGTCCAGCCGCTCCCCGCCGTCGCACCACGCGGCGGCCGTCTCGAGCAGGCTCGGCCGCGCGGTGGCGACCACGAGCCGGCCGTGGGTCGTGGGCGAGCGACCCGCCGCGTCGAGAAAGGCGAGCAGGTCGCCGCCGGCCCAGTGCACGTCCTCGATCAGCCACGCGCTCGGCCCACCACTCAGCGCGTCGAGGGCGGTGATCCACGCGTCGAAGCGGGCGTCGCGCTCGGCGGCGAGGTCGCCCCCCGCTCCCCCAACGGCGGCGTCCGGATCGACGAGCCGCGCCACCTCGGCGCGGATGACGGCGGCACGTGACTCGGACACGCCGACGTCGCGGAGCGCCCTCGCCAGGTCGGCATCGCCACCGAACAGCTGCGCCACCGTCTCGTACGGCGCGGTCGCCTGCGGTCGCACCCTGGCGCGGAGGACGGCGGCGCTCCCCACCGAGGCCGCGAATTCGGCCAGCAGCCGGCTCTTCCCCACCCCGGGCGGCGCGACGATCACCAGTCGCGCGGCGGATCGCGAGCCGGCGGCGGCGGCGAGCGCATCGGTCAGTCGCTGGAGCTCGGCCGACCGGCCGAGCATCGGTGCATGGAGGGCTCCGAGCGCCTCCTCCCGGCTCGGGTGCGAGCGCGCGCCGATCGCCTCCCACGCACGGACGGGCTCCACCTTGCCCTTGAGCTCCAGCGGACCGATGGCCTGGGTCTCGATCGTCTCCGCCACCGTGAGCGCCGTCAACTCACCGATGAGCACCGTCCCGGGCGTCGCGGCGGTCTGGAGCCGCGCCGCGGTGTTCACCGTGTCGCCGGTCACGCGGCCCGCGTCCGGCCCCCCGGTGGCGTGGACGACCTCGCCGGTGTTCACGCCGACCCGCAGCTGCAGGTCGTCCGGCTGCAGGCCCAGCCGCGCCCCGATGCCCTCGATCCCCGCGATCAGCGCCAGCCCGGCCCGCACGGCGCGCTCGGCGTCGTCGTCCCTGGCGCGCGGCGCGCCGAAGACGGCCATCGCCGCGTCACCGATGAACTTCTCGACCACGCCGCCGTAGCGCTGGATCGTCTCCCGCACGGTCGAGAAGTACGCGTCCTGGACCGTGGCCACGTCCTCCGGATCGAGGCGCTCGCTGAGCGGCGTGAAGCCGACGATGTCGGCGAACAGGACGCTGACGAACCGCCGATCGACGCTTGGCGTGGGCGGATCGGGCGCGGGCATGGTCCGAAGCGTACGCGGCGGGGCAAGGCGGCTCGTGCGTCGCGCCTACGCTTCCGCGATCAATCGCGGAAAGGGCACGCGATGGTGGTTGCCGGCCCGGTGTGGGCGATGAATCGCCGGCTGGTTCGCACGAGCCGCGCCTACGCGCCGGCGCCACGCTGCCGACCCGACGATGGACCGCCGAGACTCAGCGGGGACGGAGCGCCAACCGCGGTTCCGGCGATGAATCGCCGGAACGCGCCCGCTTACGCCGCGGCGGGATGGATGATCGGCAGCACCGGCGCCGCGTCGCGGGTCGCCAGCCAGAGCCGAATCCCGAGCAGCACCTGGACGGACCCGACGATCAGGTAGACGAGCTGCAGCCACGACGGGAAGTATCCCGGACCAGGATCGCTGAGCGTCCAGCCGACCACACCGATCTCGACGAGCTCGAAGATGATGATCCCGGCGCCCACCACGACCGACGCCACCGCACCGAGCCACGGGCGCCGGAGCACGGCGAGGAAGGCGGCCGTGGCCAGGAAGCCGACAAAGCCGAGCGCGATGGCGGGGATCGTCCAATCGGTGAACGGCCCGGCCTTCAGCCACTCCATCGGCATGGTCGGGACGACCAGGAACGCACCGGCGATGGCGCTCACGGCGAGGAAGCCGTCGAGCACGAGGAGGCCGATGCGAGGAACCGAGCGCCATGACATGGCGAGCACCTCCGTACAGCACGACCGGCGTACCGGTCAATCCCGAGCTTGGCCCTGCAGACACGCCCGCCACAGGGTCGATGCGCACCTTCTCGCGGTCCGGAGGTCATCCGTCGACGGTCGCCACGGACGGGGACGTTGGCACTTGACGGGGCACCATCGCGTACCTAGGTTCCGAGCGTGATCAGCGCAGATCGGACGGGGCCGCCGGAGGGCACGATGCCCGGGCTGGCGATCGAGGCGACCGACGTGCGGAAGCGGTTCGGATCGGTCCAGGCGCTCGCGGGCGTGACGCTCTCGGTCCCGACCGGCATGGTCTACGGCCTGCTCGGCCCGAACGGCGCGGGGAAGACGACGCTGATCCGCTCGCTGGTCGGCCTCGTGAAGCCCGAGTCGGGCGAGCTCCACGTGCTCGGCCGACGAATGCCCGACCGCAACGTGCTCGAGCGGATCGGCTACATGACCCAGGCCACCGCGCTCTACACCGACCTGAGCGCGGAGGAGAACGCCAGCTTCTTCGCCGCGGTCCACGGTGGCGGCGACGTCGAGGCGGCGCTCCGCTTCGTGGACCTCTGGGAGCGCCGGGCATCGGTCACGAGCACGCTGTCGGGCGGGATGCGGACGCGGCTCTCGCTGGCCTGCGCGCTCGTCCATCGGCCAGATCTGCTGCTCCTCGACGAGCCCACCGTCGGCGTGGACCCGCAGCTCCGCGCCCAGCTCTGGGACGGACTGCGCGAGATGGCCGCCGGCGGGACCACGATCATCGTCAGCAGCCACGTGATGGACGAGGCGGAGCGCGCCGACCGCCTCGGCCTCATGCTCGACGGCCGCGTCCTCGCGGAGGGCACCGTCGCCGACCTCCTCGCCCTTGCCGGGACGGATCGGCTGGAGGATGCCTTCCTGCGCCTGTCCGCCAACGGACGGACGGACCGATGAGCCTGCGGCGCACGTTCGCGATCACCGGGCGCCTCATGCGCCAGTTCCGCCACGACCGCCGCACGCTGGCGATCCTGTTCGTGACGCCGCTCCTGGTGCTGGCGCTCTTCGCGGCCCTCTTCCGGACCGATGCGCCCGTTCCGCGCGTGGACGTTTCGTGTCCCGGGAACGCGCCGATCGCCGTGGCCATTGCGACCGCGTTCCACGACGACAGCCGCATCTACGTCGAGGACGCGTGCCTTCCAGGTTCCGTCGGTCCGCCCGCCTACCCGGCTGGCACCCCGAGCGCAGCGGTCCTGTCAATGCCGGCGCCCGGCAGCGACGGCATCCTCCGTCCACGGATCACGTTCCTGAATGGCGACCAGCGCGTTCCGCAGATCGTGACCGCGGCACTCCAGCGTGCAATCCTCGCTGCCGCGACCTCCGCCATGGCCTCGCTGCCACCTGGCGCTCCACGCCCGCCGGTGGTGGAGCCGGAGATCCATCTCTTCTACGGTGACGCATCACTCGATTCGCTGGACCTGCTCGGGGGCCCGTTCATCGGTCTGCTGGTCTTCCTGCTCGTCTACGTCGTGACGAGCGTCTCGTTCCTGCGCGAGCGCTCGGCCGGGACCCTGGAGCGGCTGATGGCGTCGCCGCTGCGGCGCACCGAGATCGTGGTCGGCTACATGATCGGCTTCACGATCGTGGCGCTCGTCCAGGCGGCCGAGGTGCTCGGCTTCGGGCTGCTGGTGCTGAAGCTCTACAACGCCGGCTCGGTGTTGCTGATCTTCGGGCTGGAGGTGCTGCTGGCGATCGGGGCGGTGTCGCTCGGCATCTTCCTGTCGACCTTCGCGCGCACGGAGTTCGAGGCCGTCCAGTTCATCCCGCTCGTCGTCGTCCCGCAGGTCCTCCTCTCGGGGCTGCTCGTGCCGGTGAGCGCGGAGCCGGGCTGGTTGCAGGTCATCTCGAACGTCCTGCCGCTCACCTACGCGGTGGATGCGCTGCGCGAGGTGATGCTCCGCGGGGCGGGACTGGATTCCGGGCTCGTCCTGCGGGACGTGGCGGTCCTGGCCGGGTTCTGCGTGCTCGTGATCGTGGCCGCGTCGGCAACGCTGCGGCGGGAAGTGGCGTAGCGGCGGTTTCACGCGCTGACTGCCGAGCAAGCCCTTGACCGGCGGTGCAAGGATGGTGGTCGGCCAGGCATCGCATCGGAGGAGCTCGTGACCGCTACCGCCTCGACCCGCACCTACGCCGGATTCTGGATCCGGGTCCTCGCGTTCCTGCTCGACGGCATCGTCGTGAGCGTCATCGCCGCGGCGCTGTCGCCCGCATTCGGCGCGCCGGTCATCACCACCGTCGGCCAGGCCTCCGGGGCCGGCGTCACGATCACCTACACGAGCGGCGCCGCCGGGAGCCTTCTCAGCTTCCTCTACTTCATCGGCTTCTGGGGATTGCGCGGCCAGACACCCGGGATGATGCCGTTCCACCTGTCGATCGTGAAGCTCGACGGCTCGCGGCCAAACCTCATCGAGGCGCTGCTCCGCTATGTCGGGCTGATCATCTCGTTCCTGGTCATCCTGCTCGGCGTCATCTGGGTGGCATTCGACGCGCGGAAGCAGGGCTGGCACGACAAGATCGCGGGCACCCTCGTCGTCCGCGACGCGCCCGGTGCACGGGCCATGGTCCCGCCGCCTCCCGGCTGAGGGGTAACGCGGCGTCCCGGGGAGCGGGTGACGCGGCGCCCGGAAAGCTGGCCACGCGGCGTCTGGCGAGCGACACCCGCGGAGCTCTAGCCATGGGATGGCTCCAATCGACACCACCTGGCCGAATATGCATCCCGTGGCTGGGAGGGCCACGCTGCGGCACGTGCGCTTGGCGATCTGAGCCAGGTGGTGGCTAATCCCCGAAGCAGTCGCCAATGCATCCATGGGGTGGCTACGCGAGGCCACGCGGGACCATCAACGCCCGAACGAGCAGCTACGGCAGCTACGGAACCAGCGGCACCCGCGGGTCCGGCGTCATTCCCTCCCACGCGGCGTGCACGAAGTCGAGCGCCGGGTCGAAGGAGCAGGCCATCGTCCGCCGATCGCCGGCCAGCGCGTTGAGGTAGTAGGCATCGTCGCCGTGGGTGGCCACGAATGGGTGGTAGCCGTCGACCACCATCACCGTCTCGCCATCACGCACCGCCCACAGCCCCTCGACCGAGCCGCCGTAGAGCCGCTGCACGCCCCACGCTGACGGGCGCCGGAATCGGTAGGCATAGATCTCCTCCAGCACGGCCTCGCGCGGCATGTCATCGGTGTCGTGCTTGTGCGGCGGCCACGACGACCAGTTGCCCGACGGCGTGTAGACCTCCACCAGCTCGAGCCGCCGGGCCGGGAAGTGCGGGGTGATGATGTGGTTGATCTGGCGGGTGGCGTTGCCGGCACCCCGAACCTCCACCGTCACCTCCTTCGGACCGATGAGGACCGGCTCGGCGCCGGTCGGCTCCGCCGGCGCGTCCGCGATCGCCAGCTCGACCGATGCACCGAGCGGCGCGACCTCGACCCGGCACCCTGCCGGCAGGTATGCGGCTGAGGCGCGACCCTCCCAGACCGATGTCCGCCCGGGCAGCTCCCGCTCGCCGATCCGCACGCCGCCGCCGCCGAGGACCACGAGCGCCGTCTCGCGCTCGGCGCTGCCGTACGTGGCCGCCGTTGACAGCGTCACGACCCGGAATGAGAGGTAGCGCCAGCCGGCGCGCTCGGGCGTGACCGCCTCGCCCGGCGCGAGCCGCAGGTCGTTGTCGCTCACGCCAGGAGCGCCTCGCCGACGAGGTGGAGCAGCTCGTGGTAGCTGGCGATGAAGGCACGCAGCGTCTTGACGCTGGGTCCCCAGGTCGCGAATTCGTCGACGGCCAGGCCGTCCGGCTCGTAGGCGCGGCGGAAGTCCGGGAACGCGTCGCACAGCGCGCGGACGTGACGAGGATCGACCGGGTCGTCGATCCGCGAGCGCACCTCGACCGACGAGGCGTTGAAGCGCCGCTGCCACGCGGCGGGGAGCGTGATCACCACGTCCCCGCCGATGAGCTGCGACCAGTGGTAGTGGTGCCGGATGGCGGCACCGAGCAGCCGAGCTCGGAAGCCGCGAGTCCGCCACTCCGCGACCGCGCGCTTGAACACGGCGACGCCGGCCCAGGGCAGCGCGTCCGGGTCGACCGTCACGCCCTCGCGTTCACCCGCATCGCGGAGCCAATCCTCGAGGCGGCCCATCATGATCGTGATCACCGGCCCCATCGCGTCGACCGATTCGCCGCCAGCGGCCCGACGGACGAGACCGCGCTCGACGGCCTCGGCCGCCGCGATCGCCTGCGGGACGGAGAAGCTCACCGTGGCGTTGACGCTGATCCCGCGCGCGGTCGCCTCCTCCATCGCCTCCACCCCCGCCGCGGTGGTCGGGAACTTCACGATGATGTTCGGGGCGAGCGCCACGAAGCCCTCCGCCTGGGCGACCATTCCGGCCGCGTCGCGGAACAGGGTGGGATCGGTCTGCATCGACAGCCGGCCGGCGTGCCCGCCCGAAGCCTCGAAGGCCGGCAGCAGGAGCGGCGCGGCGACGACGCTCATCTCGGCGACGATGGCCCACGCGAGCTCGCGCTCCGACCAGGTCGGGTGCTCGGCGGCGAGGGCCGCCACGCGATCGGTCCAGCGGTGAGGGTCCGTCCGCCAGTTGTCGACCACGATGGTGGGGTTCGCGGTCGCGCCGACGGCACCGAACGAGACGGCGTACGCGAGCTCGTCGACGTTGCAGCTGTCGTTCCAGATGTCAGTCGCGAAGCCGGCGACGGTGCGGCCGAGCGGCGTGTCGGCGAGGGGCGGGGCGGGCAGGGACATCGTGGCTACTCTACCCGCCGGCGGTGCCTCCGTCGCCCGGCCGCGGCTGGACCTCGACCATTCCGGAGCGCCACGGCGCGGGGTCGAAGTAGGGCGCGAAATACGACTCGGTGCGGTAGACCAGCCCGTCGCGAATCTCGCCGACGTTGAGGATCATCCAGTGCGAGCCGTCGGGATAGCGAGCCCGCGAGATGCCCGTGAAGTTGTCGCCCTCCCCGTCCACGCGGACCACCGTGAAGATCGGCGTCCGGACGAACCGCTCTTCACCGCCCAGGAGGCGATCCCTGCCGAGGGACTCGACCCCGCCGGGGTAGCTCTCGATGATCGCGATGAGCTTGTCGACGCCGACGGTGAGCTCCCCCGACTGCGGATAGAGGTCCCGGAAGTCGGGATGGGCGAGCGCTCGAAGCTCGTCCATGTCGCGCCGCTGGATCGCCTCCAGCCAGCGTTCGAAGACGGCGCGGTTCGAGGGCGGAGCGCCGCGGTCCTGCGTGCCGCTCATGGGGCGGTCCGCCGCCGTGGCTCGGCCACCGGGTCGCGCTGCTCCGCCAGCGCCCGGGCCTCCTCGGTCGAGAAGGCACGGGCCCGGAGCACCTCGAGCGCCTCGTCGTGCGCGGCCAGGATCGCCTCGAGCAGCTGCCCCCGGACCGCAACCGGCAGCTGCGCGTCGCCACCTGCCTGCTGGTAGCCCGCATGCGTCATGTAGGCGGACACGATCGTGCGCAGCTCCCCCGCCGGGAAGAGGGTCGCCAGCTCCGGGAGCAGCCGCTCGAACGAGCTGCGGTCGAGCGGCGTGAACGAGCCGAGATCGCGCGCCACGAGCACCGCCACGCGGTTCACGTCGAGCTCGAAGTACACCGCCCGCGCCGCATTCCGTGCCTGCCGTACGAACTGGCGGCGCTGGATGTACATCCCGACCACCAGCCAGCCAACGACGCCGACGAATGCGCCGATGACGCCCGGGACGAGCTTGTCGAGTTCCACGGTGCGCGCAGTCTCCGGCACGGCGGCCTCGTCCGCAATCCCTCGCCGGCGGCCGATAGAATCGGGCCATGCCATCCCAGCGCCTGACGGGCGCCGAGCTCGTGGTCGAGCATCTCGTTCGCCAGGGCGTGCGCTTCGCAGCCGGCATCCCGGGCCATGGCTGCTGGACCCTCACCGACGCGCTCCTCGACCGCGCCGACGCGATCCGCACCGTCCAGGTCATGCATGAGCAGTCCGCCGTCCACCTCGCCGATGGCTACTACCGCGCCAGCGGCGACCCGATGCTGGCCTTCACGAGCATCGGTCCGGGGGCGACGAACACGGTGATCGGGATGGCGACCGCGTACGTCGACTCTACCGCGGTGGCGCTGTTCACCGGCTCGCCGCACACGTACCTGCGCGGCCGTGGCCTGCTCCAGGAGCTCGACCGCCGCCACGTGGCCGACAACCCGCGCATCTTCGAGCCGGTGGTGAAGGAGTGGTGGCAGCCGTCGCGCGTCGACGAGCTCCCCTTCGTCCTCGACCGCGCCTGGAACGCGATGGGCTCCGGGCGGCCCGGTCCCGTGCTCCTGGATATCCCGATGGACGTGCAGGCTGGCGCGGCCGAGGTGAGCCTTCGCGATCCCGTGCCGGCGGGCCGGCCGCGTCCCGACGCCGACCTCGTCGAGCGCGCCGCGCGTCTCCTGGCCGGCGCCCAGCGGCCGGTCATCGTGGCCGGCGGCGGCGTGATCTCCTCCGAGGCGACGCCCGAGCTCCGGGCGCTCGCCGAGCGGCTCGGGGCGCCGGTTGTCACGACCTGGAACGGCAAGGGCGCGATCGACGAGACGCATCCGCTCGCCGGGCTGACGATCGGTGACACCGGCTCGACGATCGGGAATGCGCTCGCCGCGTCCGCCGACGTGATCCTTTCCGTCGGCTGCCGCTTCGTGGACTGGTCGGCGTCGTCCTGGCGAGCCGGCGTCACGTTCGCGATCCCGCCCGCGCAGCTCATCCAGCTCGAGATCGACCCGCGCGAGATGGGGAAGACCTACCCGGCGACCGTGCCGCTCGTCGGCGACGCGCAGGCCGGCCTCGCGGACCTCGTCGCCGCGCTCGGGCGGGGCACGCCGGCCACGGCCTACGGCGAGGAGATCGAGACGCTGCGCGCGGCGTGGCATGCGCAGGTCGAGCTGAAGTCCGGGTCCGACGCCTCGCCGATGACGATGGCCCGCGCCGTGCGCGAGGTGCAGGCCGCGACGCGTGACGACGCGATCGTGGTGACCGGCGCCGGCCTGCCGCAGGGCATGGTGAAGCAGCGCTGGGTGACACGGCAGCCGCGGACGCACCTCACCTCCGGCGGCTTCAGCAGCATGGGCTTCACCCTTCCCGCCGCCATCGGGGCGCAGCTCGCGAAACCGGACACCCAGGTGGTCGCCGTGTGCGGGGACGGCGACTTCCTGCAGACGATGCAGGAGCTCGCCACGGCCGCGATGCTCGGCGTGCCTGTCTGCACGGTGGTGCTCGACAACTCCGGCTGGATCAGCATCAAGGGCGGCCAGCAGGTTCATTTCGGACGCACGGCGGCGACCGATTTCCTCCGCGGCGGCGCTCCCTACTCGCCCGATTTCGCCACCATCGGCCGCGCGTTCGGCGTCCACACCGAGCTCGCGGCCGCGGCCGCTGACGTGCGGCCGGCCGTCGAACGGGCGCTCGCCTCCGACGGCCCGTCGCTCGTCCACGTGCGCGTGGATCGCGAGCTCGAGGTCGCCGGTCCCGACAAGACGGGCTGGTGGGACGTCCCGGTGCCCGAGGGCCGGCCGGCGTACGAGGAGCAGCTCCGCGGGCGGCTCGAGGAGCAGGCGCGATGAGCCTCCTCGGGCGCGCCGATCGGCTGCGTGCCGATCGTGTGGAACAACGTCGACCTGCCCGACCTGGGACCGCCGGTTCCCTACGCGGAGATCCTCGACGCCTACGTGGCGCTGGGGTACGAAGGTACCCAGCACGGCCGCGACTTCCCGGAGGGCGAGGCGCTGCACGCCGAGCTGGCACGGCGCGGCCTGCGGTTCGCCGAGCTCTACTCCGCGATCGACTCGGACGTCGACGGGCTGCCGCGCGGCGCCGGCGACATCGCGCGGCGCGACCTCGGCCGGCTGATCGCGGCGCACGGGGAGGTGCTCAACGTTGCGCTGGATGGCGGCGGCGTACGTGACCGGTGGAGCGGTCGGGTGGCGGAGGGCGCTCCCCGCTGGCCGGCGAGCGCGTTCGACGAGCTTGCCGCGCTCCTCGGCGAGCTCGCGACCACCGCACCGGACGGGGTGCGCGTGAGCTTCCACCCGCACACGGCCACGTTCGTCGAGGCGCCCGATGAGGTGGACGAGCTCGCGCGCCGCCTGCAAGGCACCGGTGCCGGCATCTGCCTCGACGTCGGCCACTTCATCGTCGGCGGCGGCGATCCGGTGGCCGCACTGCGCGAGTACGGCGAGCTGATCACGCACATCCACGTCAAGGACGTCGACCCCGCCGTGCTGGAGCGGCTGCGGGCCGGTGAGATCGACGGCTTCATGGGCGCGGTCCGGGAGCGGATCTTCACCGAGCCGGGCAACGGGATGCTCGACCTCGACGGCGTGCTTGCCGAGCTCGCCGCGCGCGACTACGACGGGTGGCTCATGGTCGAGCAGGACTCGTCATGGCTGCCGCCGGTCGAGGCGGCACGGATCGGGATCGAGGCGGTGCGAACGCGCGTCGGACGCATGGACCGATGAGGGTTGCCGTCATCGGCGCGGGATCGATGGGCGCGTTCCACGCCGAGGTGCTCGGCGCGATGTCCGATGTGGAGCTGTTCGTCATCGACGTGGATGCCGCTCGGGCATCGATGGTCGCCCAACGCGCGGGCGGCAGCGCCATCGGTCTCGACAAGGCGATGGAGCGCGCCGAGGCGCTCGTCGTGGCGACGCCACCCGAGTACCACGCCGCGGCGGTTGAGGTGGCGCTCGAGCGCGGCATCCACATCCTGTGCGAGAAGCCGCTCACCGCCGACCTGGCATCCTCGATCGAGGTCGCCAGGCGCGGCTCGGCGCGCGGCGCGCACCTCGAGGTCGGCTTCCAGCGCCGCCACGACCCCGGCTACGTCGCCCTCCGCGAAGCGGTCAACGGGCGACGGATCCACCTCGTGCGCATGACGGCCATGGACCCACGCTTCGAGCCGCCCGGCCTCGACGCGTGGCCGGCGTCGGAGGTGGCGCCGATCTTCCGCGACTCGTCGATCCACGACTTCGACTTCGTGCGCTGGGTCAGCGGCCAGGAGGTCGAGTCGGTGAGCGTGGAGGCCAGCCGGCGGGACGAGGCACGACCCGACGACCCGCGCGGGATCGAGACCGCGATCGTCACGATGCGCCTCAGCGGTGGCACGCTCGCCGTCCTCGAGGCGACGTGGCTCCATCCCGGCGGGTACGACAACCGGGTCGAGGTGCTGGCGGACGGCGTCGCCGCGACGGCCGGCCTGTCGCCGCGCACGCCGGCCCGCCACCTCGACTGGCCCGGCATCAGCGCCGACGGCACCTGGTCCGGCTATCTCGACCGCTTCGCCGCCGCCTATGCCGCCGAGATGACCGCCTTCCTGGCGGCCGTGCGCGGCGAGCGTCCGCCGTCGAGCTCGGCACGCGACGGCGTGGAGGCGATGCGCATCGCGGTGGCCGCCACGCGCGCCCACGTGGAGCGTCGGACCGTCCTGCTGACCGAGGTTCCGGGCGGCACGGCCTGACCGAGCGATCGGCCCATGGCCGCCACCGAATCCGTGGCGCATACTCCGCACCGCGACGCCCGACCACGTCGCATTCGGGTTCGCCCCGAGAGCGAGCCGACGGAGGACCAGGTGACCATCTCCGCGCCACGGATCGCGGTGCTGGAGGACGACCCCGCCTTTCGCGAGGTCCTGCTCGCGATCCTCGATGACCAGCAGCTCGCCGGGGTGGTGCTCGATCCCGGCGCGGGCGCCATCGCGCAGCTCCTCGAGCTGCGGCCGCATGTCGCGATCATCGACTGGCACCTCGTCGGGATGGGAACGTCGGAGACGGCCGAGGAGCTGCTGCGCGACATCGCCGCCGATCCCGACCTGGCGGCGATGAGGACGATCCTGTGCTCGGGCGACATGACAGCGGCGCGCGAGATCGGCCCGTCGATCATGGCCGCCGTGGATCTCGTGGTGCTCGAGAAGCCGTTCGACGTGGACACCTTCGTCGGCGTGCTCGAGCGGGCGCTCCGGCGGGCCGGAGTGGCAGAGGACACGACGCTGACCGTCGCGCTCCCGCGGCCGGCGCCGAACCCGGAGATCGCCGGCCGGCTCGGTGGCGCGAGTGTCCATGCGCAGGCGATCGCGCTGCTCGAGGCTGCGCGGCGCACCGGCGACTGGGTGACCGCCGACCTGTGGCTGCTCGACGAGGACATGCTGCGCTGCGTCGAGGCGCTCCCCGACGGACCCGAGGCGGCGTTCGCGGCGGTGAGCCGAGCGATGCCGATGCTGCCGGGCTTCGGCCTTCCGGGGCGGGTCCAGGTCAGCGGCCGGCCCGCCTGGATCGCCGACCTGGCGGCGGACCGGAACTTCCCGCGCCACGCCTTCGCCCGTGACGCCGGGCTTCGCTCCGCGGCCGGTGTCCCGCTCCTCGTGGAGCCACCGCTGCGCGGTGCCTCCGCTCCTTCAGCGCCGCCGACGGTGATCGGTGGGCTCTGCGTCTACGGCACCGCACCGCTCGCGCGGGACGACGAGCAGCTCGCCGCCATCTGGGCCCTCGCGCTGGGCGCCGCAGACTGGGCGGCGGTGAGCCGCGAGCCGCTTCTCCAGCCGCCGGCGCTGCTCGCCGAGATCGAGCCGCTCATCGAGCGGGCCCTTGCGCACGGCGACCTCGTCGTCGTCGATACGCGGGCGGCGAACGGTCAGCTGTACCGGCTGGTGACCGCGCACCGCGACCCGGAGCGCCAGCTGCTCGCGCGCCGCCTGGCCGCATTCCAGGCTGTCGGAGCCGGGCCGGCGGGGGTCGCCGCGCGCACGGGCCAGGCGCAGCGCGTCGCCCCGAGCGCCTCGCAGTTCCAGGCCTGGGCGCGTTCGCCGGAGCACCTCACACTCATGCACGCCCTCGAGGCGCGCGCGATCGTGTCGCTCCCCCTGCGCGCCGCCGACGGGACGATCGTCGGCGTGCTGACGCTCACCACGAACCGCCCGAGCGGCTTCAGCGAGGGTGACGAGCGAGCGTTGGCCGACCTCGCCGTCTCCCTCGGCGCGGTGCTCGAGCGGCACGCCTGACGGCGTGCGGGTCAGCGCCCGAGGGGCGCGAACCCGAGCCAGCCGGGCGAGACCTCGGCGAGCAGATCGGCGGCAAGCGCCGGGTCGGCACCTATCCGCCAATCGATGACGGCGTGCACCTCCGCCTCGTCCTTGCGCCACTCGAACCAGTTGATCATCCGGATCCGCGGGAAGCGGCCGCGAGTCTCGGGCGCGAAGACCTGGCGCCACCACGCCTCCTTGACCTGCCGCTCGGACGGGCCCGGACCGGCGGGATCGTAGAGCGCGGCCGTCTCCGTGATCGCCATCGGCTTGTCGTGGCCGTCGGCGTACGTGGCGTAGAAGTCGGGCACCTGCGTCTCGTCGCCGTTGAGACCGGTGTACGTGCCGGTCAGGCGCGTGGCGAAGGCGCCGTCCTCCGGGACCTCGTTCTCGCCCCACGGATGCGCGTTGCCCCAGTGATAGAGGCTCATGCCGACCCAGTCGACCGCGTCATCCCCGGGGTAGTACGGCGCGTAGGGATCGTCCGCCATCGTCATGGAGCCATCGTGGTTCGTGTCGAGTGCGGCAAAGTCATCGGTCCCGGCGGCGGCCTGGTATGGCCCGCCGAGGAACGGGTAGCCGGCACCGTAGTTCGGCGCCCACACCATGGCCCCGAACGGGGTGGCGGCATGGACGGCGGTGGCCACACGCCGGAATGCCGCGACGTAGGCCGATGGCTGCTGCGACCACGCGTACCAGGAGCCGTTCATCTCATGCGCGAAGCGGACCATCGTCGGCACGCCGCGCCCCGCCCAGTCCCCGACGAGCGTCGCGAGGTCCGCGATCGCGGCATCGCTGACCGATGCCAAACCGGCGTTCGGCTCCAGCGTGATGAGCGCCATGCCGTGGACCGCGGCCACCTGTCCGTAGAACGCGTCGAGGTTGGCGCGCGCGGCCGCGTCCCAAGGAAAGGCGACGAACTGCACCCACACCGCCGGGGTGACACCGAGCCGAGCGCTCACCGCCGCGACGCTGTCGTTCGCCCAGTCGAGGTTCATCCCGAAGAGCGTGCCGGCCGTTTCGAGGCGGGCCGGCCCGAAGCTCGGCATCGCGTTGCCAGTCGGGACCGCCGCCGCGCTGGGAGTCGCCGCCCCGGGACTGGACGCATAGCCCGCACTCGGGCGCACGCTGGCCGCCCCACCGCCTGCCGAGCAGGCGGCGAGCACGAGCGTCAGGAGGAGGGCCGCGCGTCGCACGACGGCATGATCGTGGTGCGCGGACGCGCCACACCATGGCCCGATGGTCCCGCGTCGCGTGCGTCGGCGGCGTGCGCATCGGCGCGCGTCCGCGGCCGGAACGTCGTCAACCTGGTGCTTGCGTGCCCGCGGCGCACGCGCAACCGGCTCTCGTCCCCTCCCCCTCGCACCGCGTACCCTCCCTTCCCATGACCGATGCACAGCGGCACCTCGACCACGCCCGCGAGCTCCTGCGCGCCCATCCGGTCTTCGACGGCCACAACGACCTGCCGTGGGCGATGCGCCGCGCCATCGGTCCGAACGGCGACCTCGACACGTACGACATCACCGTGGCCACCCCCGGCCATACCGATCTGCCGCGCCTGCGCGCGGGTGGCGTCGGCGCGCAGTTCTGGAGCGTCTACGTCCCGGTCGTGAACCGCACCTCCGAGACGAGCTACGCGGCGCGCCAGCTCGAGCAGATCGACCTCGTGCGGCGGCTGATCGATCGGCATCCCGACGACCTCGCGTTCTGCACCACTGCGGACGAGGTCGAGGCGGCGATCGCCGGCGGCCGCATCGCCAGCCTGCTCGGCATGGAGGGCGGGCACGTGATCGAGGACTCCCTCGGGACGTTGCGGATGTTTCGCGAGCTGGGTGCCGCGTACCTGACGCTCACCCACTCCGCGACGACCGGCTGGGCGGACTCGGCGACCGATGCGCCACGCCACGGCGGTCTCTCCCCGTTCGGTCGGGACGTGGTGCGCGAGATGAACCGCATGGGCATGCTCGTCGACTGCTCGCACGTCTCGGCCGAGACGATGGCCGATGCGCTCGACACCTCGGCGGCGCCGATCATCTTCAGCCACTCGTCGGCGCGTGCGGTGTGCGACCACCCGCGCAACGTCCCCGACGACATCCTCGCCCGCATCCCGGGGAACGGCGGGATCTGTATGGTCACCTTCGTGGCGAGCTTCGTGTCACCGGCCACGGCGAAGGTCGTCGAACCGGTGATGGCTGAGCTGCGTCGCCGCGGCGAGGGACTGGGCATCCCCGAGATGCGCGCCCTCCAGGACGAGCTGCTGGCCGGACTGGACATTCCGCTCCCCGGCGTTGCCGAGGTGGCCGACCATGTCGACCATGTCGCACGGGTCGCGGGCCACCACCACGTGGGGCTGGGCGGCGACTTCGACGGGACGACGCTCCTGCCCCACGGCCTCGAGGACGTGTCGTGCTACCCGCGGCTCATCGCCGAGCTCATCGGGCGCGGCTGGACCGACGAGCAGCTGGCCGGGCTCAACTGCCGCAACATGCTCCGTGTCATGCGGGCCGTGGAGTCGGCTGCCGGCTGACGCCCTCGGGCATACTGCGCGGCATGATGCGCGGCGGCGCCCGGGCCGTACTTCAGGCGTGACCGAGCATCTGCTGCCCCTCGCCGCCGGCCTCGGCGCGCTGCTCGTCGCCGCGACCCTCGTCTGGCTGCTCTCGCTGCGCCTCGACGACACGAGCGTGGTCGACATCTTCTGGGGGCCGTTCTTCCTCCTTCAGGCGATCGTCTATGCGCTCGTCACGCTGGACCGCGGCTTCATCGGTCGCGAGGTCCTGCTGCTCGTGCTGGTGGCGGTGTGGTCCACGCGCCTGGCGACCCACATCGCGGGCCGCAATGCCGGCGCGCCCGAGGACCATCGGTACACGGTCATGCGCCGCAGGTTCGGCGCGGCCTGGCGCTGGCAGAGCCTGCCGCGGGTCTTCGTCCTGCAGGCGATCCTGGCCTGGATCATCGGGGTGCCGCTCTACGCCGTCATGAGCGGCGGCCCGCAGGGCTGGAGCTCGCTCGACGCGGTTGCCGTGGTGGTGTGGGCCGTCGGCTTCACGTTCGAGGCGCTCGGCGACGTCCAGCTCACGGCCTTCATCCGCAACCCCGCCAACCGGGGCCACACCATGCAGTCAGGCCTGTGGTCGGTCACGCGCCACCCGAACTACTTCGGCGACGCGACCCAGTGGTGGGCGTACTGGCTGCTCGCGGTGGCGGCCGGCGGCTGGTGGTCGATCTTCGGCCCCATCGCGATGACCTTCCTCATCGTCCGCATCTCCGGCGTGGGCATGCTCGAGCGCACGATCGCGCAGCGCCGCGAGGGCTACGAGGCGTACATGCGCCGCACCTCTGCCTTCATCCCATGGTTCCCACGGGACCGATAGGAGCACGAACGAACCGATGATCCTCGACTCCCCCGAGACGATCCGCGCCTACACCGCTGCCGGCTGGTGGGGCACCGACACGCTCGACGACCTGTTCCGGCGCAACGCGGCCGCCAACCCGGGGCGCCTCGCGCTCGTCGACCCGCCGAACCGCCCCGAGCTCACGGTCGGCGAGCCGAAACGCCTCACGTACGCGGAGGTCGCTGCCGCCGCCGACGCGCTGGCGGCCGAGCTGGCACGCCGTGACATCGGTCCCGGCGACGTCGTCATGGTGCAGCTGCCGAACGTCGTCGAGCTGCCGCTCGTCTACCTGGCCGCCGCGCGCATCGGTGCGATCGTCTCGCCGCTCCCGGTCCAGTACCGCCAACACGAGCTGCGGCACACGATGGGGCTGACCGAGCCGAAGGTCGTCATCACCGCTGCCAACGTGACCGGCTTCGATCACGCCGCGATGGTGCGCGACGTGGCCCCGGACGTGCCCGTCGTCACCATCGGCGAGGAGCTCGACGCCATCCTTGCCATGCCCGCCGGCGACCTGCCCGACTCGGGGATGACAGCGAACGACATCCTCACCATCTGCTGGACGAGCGGCACCGAAGCGGAGCCGAAGGGCGTGCCGCGCAGTCACAACCACTGGATCGCGATCGGCTGGGGCACGACCGACGGCGCGCGGCTGGCCGAGGGCGACGTGCTCCTCAACCCCTTCCCGATGGTGAACATGTCGGGCATCGGCGGCATGTTCGTGCCGTGGCTCCAGGTCGCCGGCACGCTCGTCATGCACCACCCGATGGCGCTCCCCGTCTTCCTTGGCCAGATCGGCCGCGAGCGGGCGAACTACACCGTGGCGCCGCCCATCCTGCTGACGATGCTGCTCGCCAACGAGCAGCTTCTGGCGGCTGCCGACTTCTCGTCGATGAAGGTCATCGGCTCCGGTTCCGCTCCGCTGTCGGCGGCCATGGTGGTGGGCTGGAAGGATCGGTTCGGGATCGACGTCACGAACTTCTTCGGCTCGAACGAGGGAACCGGCCTGGTCGGCGACCCGGCCACGGTGCCGGATCCCGAGGAGCGCGCCCGCTACTTCCCGCGCTTCGGCGCGCCCGGGACCGATGGCGAGGCATGGGGCAACCGGGCGGCGCGCGGCACGGAGACCAAGCTGGTGGACCCGCTCACCAGTGACGAGGTGACGGAGCCCGATGTCGCCGCCGAGCTCGCATTCCGCGGCCCGACTCGCTTCCCCGGTTACTGGCGCCGCCCCGAGATGACGGCCCGCGCCATCGACCGCGACGGCTACTACCACACCGGCGACCTGTTCGAGATCGCCGGCGAGCGCGGGGATCGGCTGCGGTTCATCGGTCGCGCCCGTGACCTCATCATCCGCGGCGGCATGAAGGTCGCGCCGGAGGAGCTCGAGGCGCTCATCTCCCGCCACCCCGCGGTCGCGGAGGTCGCCGTGGTGGGCGTGGAGGACCGGCGCATGGAGGGCGAGCAGCGCATCTGCGTCGCATGCGTCCTGAAGCCGGATGCGTCCCTCTCCATCGGCGAGCTGCGGCGCTGGCTCGGTGAGCAGCAGATCGCCGCCTACAAGATGCCGAAGGAGCTCTTGGTCCTCGACGCGCTGCCGCGCAACCCGCTCGGCAAGGTCACGAAGCGCGACCTGCGGATGCGGTTCGAGGGGCGGGGTGCGGCGCCCTCGGTTGGCGAATCCGAGGAAGCCACGAAGGCCTGAGCCACGCTGCGCTGGCCGTGCGTTGCGGCGGCAGGTCGCGGCACGTCGGTGCGGCCAGATTGCCGGCGGTCTCCGGCGTGCACATGGTGCACGTATCGGCCACGGAGCAACCCGCTCGGCAAGCTTGGCGGCCGACGTGTGCGTTCAGTGCACAGGGCGGCCAACGAAGCGTACGTCGGTGGCCGTTGCGTTCAGCCCGCGCACAGAAGGCCATCACGCGACGATGAGCGCGTCTCCCGGTGGCACGCGGCCGCTGCGCAGGCTCCGCAACGCAGCCCGGCTTCCGACCGGGAGGGCGAGAGCGGCGACGTCCGCAACACCCGCGAGGAGACGCCGATTGGCGTGTGTGTCCGCAACGACGAGCAGTAGCCGCTCGATGCCGAGATCACGGGTCTTCAGGCGCATGGCCCGGAGCTGGGCCTGCATGTCCGCGACGCGAACAATGGCCTCCACGACACATCGGCCGCCTTCGGCAGAGATGACCGCGTCAACGGCACGGCGGTCGCCGGCGATCGGCATCGGGACCTCGAGTTGCCATCGCCATGCCAGACCGATACGCGCGCGAAACCGTCGCAGGAGTGCGACCTGTGCCTCGTCACGCACCGCCGGTCCATCCGGGTAGGCAACGAACCGTATCCGCAGCCCGACGGCTGCCCCGAGCACGACAAGGTCATCGAGGGAGGCGCCGGGCGAACGTCCCCGCTCGATGCGCGATATCGAAGGCCCCGACCGACCAGTCAGCCTTCCGACCGCCGCCTGCGTGGCCCCGAGGCCACTCCGGGCTGTCCGGATGGCGCGGCCGATCTCACGCCGCTGGTCGACGGCTCGAAGGCGTGCATCGGGGATGACGCGGCTTCGTCCCGGCATCGCAGCATCGTGGCGCGGACCGATTACCGGCCGCTTACGGCGGCCGCTCCCCTACACTCCCCCACGCCCATGCACCGCCTGCCGCAGCTCAACGTCATCCTCGTCCGCCACGCGGAGCCGATCCCGCCCGGCACCCCGGGCTGGGAGGAGCGCGACGACGACCGGCCGCTCACCGAGGACGGGCAGCGGGCCGCCGAGGAGCTCGCGACCGAGCTCGAGCCGTTCCAGCTCCACGCCATCTACTCGTCGCCGTATGCCCGCGCGGTGGCCACGGTCGAGCCCACCGCGCGTCGGCGAATGATGAAGGTCAACCTGCTCCCCGATTTCCGCGAGCGACGGCTGACGAACGAGCCGCGCGATGACTGGCAGGCGCAGCTCGCGCGCGCCTGGGCAGGAGCCCGACTACCGGCTCCCGGGGGCCGAGTCCGGGCGCGAGGCGCAGCAGCGCGCTCGGTCGCAGCTCGACCTGCTGCGCAGCCGGCACGCGGCAGGCGGGACGGTGCTCGTGGGCAGCCACGGCAACCTCATCAGCCTCCTTCTCGGCACGCTGGAGGACGGCATCGACTACGCCTTCCACGTCGCGATGCCCATGCCCGCGGTCTATCACCTCGAGCACGACGGGATCGGCTGGCGCGTGATGGGCGGCCACGGCTTCCGCGATCGGTCGGCCGAGGCTGGCGCCGTCGAGGGCTGACGGGCCGACTGCCACCGTCACACGTCGCGGCTGACGAGGTCCTCGAGCGTCTCGCGGCGACGCGACAGCCGCGCGACACCACCTTCGAGCACGACTTCCGCGGGGCGGGGACGTCCGTTGTAGACCGATGCCATGGCGGCCCCATAGGCGCCGGCGCGCTCGACGGCCAGCAGGGCACCCGTGCCCGCAACCGCGAGCTCCGCGGGCTCGAGCCAGCGACCGATGTCGTGCGCCACCACGTCGCCCGCCTCGCACACCGGCCCGGCGAGGTCGACGCGCCCCGTGCTGGCCAGCGGCGCGCCGTCGGCGACGAGCGCGACCGGATGGTCGGCACCGTAGAGGGCGGGCCGGATCAATTCGCTCATCCCGGCGTCGGCGACGAGGTACGCGATCCCGTCGCGCGGCTGCACCCGGACGACGCGGGTGACGAGCCAGCCCGCGTCGGCGACGAGCGAGCGCCCGGGCTCGACGATGACCTGAAGGCGACGCGCCGCGTCACCGAGCGCGCCGGCCACCTCGACCGATGCCCAGCCGCCGCCGAGGTCGATCCTGGGCGTGCCCGCGGCGGCCGCGGCGCGGATCATCCGTCCGGCGAGCTCGGTGTACATCTGCCCCTCCGCGATGTCGGACCCGATGTGCGCACCCACGCACGCCGGCGCGACGCCCGCGCGCGCGAACCGGTCGAGCGCGTCGAGCAGCGCGGCGATCGGGATGCCGAACTTGCTCGTCGTCGCGCCGGTGGCGAGGTGCGGATGCGTGGCCACGTCCATGCCTGGGTTCAGCCGCAGCCCGATGCGCGGTCCGGGGATTCCGAACGCGAGCAGCGCATCCAGCTCCTCGAGCGACTCGGCGTTGACGAGCACGCCGGCGCGCAGCGCCGCCTCGGCCTCCGCATCGGTCTTGCCGACCCCGTTCATGACGATCCGCTCCGGCGGGCAGCCGGCGCGGGTCGCGAGCGCCAGCTCGACCGCCGTGACGACCTCGCAGCCGGCTCCCTCCGACACCAGTCGCCGCAGGAGCTGCGGGTCGGGATTCGCCTTCACCGCGTACGCGACGAGCGCACCGGGCAGCGCGGCCCGCACGGCGGCAAGGTTCGCGGCGGCGCGGTCGAGGTCGGTGACGTAGAGCGGCGTGCCCCATCGGTCCGCCGCGTCGGCGAGCTGGGCGCGCACCGCGCGGTCGGTCAGCGGACGCGGGCCAGGGTGAGGCCGTCGGCGATCGGCACCATCGCGACATCGACTCGCTCGTCGGCCGCGATCCGTGCGTTGATGGCGCGGATCGCCTCGGTCGAGGCGTCGCTGTCCGCCGGGTCGGCCACGCGGCCGGACCACAGGACGTTGTCGATGCAGATGAGGCCGCCCGGCCGCACGAGCGCCACGCACGCCTCGTAGTAGGCCGCGTAGCTCGGCTTGTCGGCGTCGATGAAGGCGAGGTCGAACGTCGCGCCCTCCTCGAGCAGGCGCTCGAGCGTCTCGACGCCCGGACCGATGCGCAGCTCGACCCGCTCCTCCACCCCGGCATCACGCCACGCCTGGCGGGCACGGGCGGTGAACTCCTCGCTGATGTCGCAGCAGGTGACGCTGCCGCCCGGCGGCAGCGCGAGCGCCATCGCCGTCGAGCTGTAGCCGGTGAACGTGCCGATCTCGAGGATGCGCTCCGCCCCCGTCAGCCGGACCAGCAGCGCGAGCAGCGCGCCCTCCTCGGGCGCGATCTGCATCTGCGCCTGCGGATGCGAGGCGGTGTCGTCACGCAGCTCGGCGAGGACGGCCGGCTCGCGCACGCCGACCCGCATGAGATATGCGTGGAGCTCGGGGCTCAGCCCGATCGATCGGCCCGACATCGGTCAGTCCTCATCCAAGTCCGGTGAAGAGGTCGGTCTCGCGCAGCGCTGGATCGACGGGGTCGTGGCCGCGCCAGCGGCGCAGGACGAAGAACTCGTTGGCGAGCGCGTCGGCGGCGAGGTCGTCGGGGAGCTCGAGCAGCCAGCCGAGGTCCTGGGCCTGGGTGCGGTGGCATGCCATGCAGGCGCGCTTGCGATCCGCCACGGCGGAGACATCCACCGTGGTGGAGATGTCGGCGAGCGCGGTGCCGAAGCCCTCGACCTCCTCTCCCGCTTCGTGCTGCTCCCCGGCCTGCTGGACCGCGGCCGCGTTCGACGGGTTGAGCTGGTCGGCCGCGTACTGGTCGACCGCCTCGTCGAAGTCCCATGGCAGCTTGATGCCGCGCTCCTTCATGGCGCTCATCAGCCCGAGCCACGCCTCGCGCGCGAAGGCGGTCTCGTAGAGCTTCGCCACCTCGTGCGGCGGACCGGCCTCCGGGAAGCGCGTCGCCTCCGCTGCCGCCTCGAACGCCCCGACCGCGATGCGATGGGCGTTGATGTGGTCCGGGTGGCCGTATCCGCCGTTGCTGTCGTAGCTGACCATCACCGCCGGCCGCGCTTCGCGCACGACCCGCACCACCCTGCCGATCGCCTCGTCGAGGTCCGCCTTCCAGAACGCGGCCGGGTGATCGTTCGCCTCGGTGCCCATCATCCCGGAGTCGCGGTAGCCGAGCATGTGGAGTCTGACGTGGCCGCCGCCGAGGGCGTCGAGCGAGCACGTGAGCTCGTCGCGCCGAATCTCCGCAAGGCGGGGACGCGCCTCCTCGTGGTCGAGCGTCGGATCGTGGATCTCGCCCTCCGCGCCATCGGTGCAGGTCACGAGGTCGACCCGGCGCCCGGCATCGACCGAGGTGGCGATCAGCCCGCCGGTGCCCATCGCCTCGTCGTCGGGGTGGGCGTGGACGAGGAGCAGGCCGCCGGTCTCAGCCATGGACCGATGCCTCCCGGAGCGCCAGCTGCGCATCGCGCTCGCCGGCCGCCACCATCGGGCCGATGCGGCTGAAGTGCCACGCGCTCGTGAAGCCGAGCTTCGGCTCGATGAGCAGGTCGGCCGGCTCCTCGTGCACCGGGTCGGCCCAGCGCGCGGCGAGGAGTGCGAGGTAGCGCCGCGCGGTGAGGGTGTCGCCCGCCTCGCCCAGGCGACCCGCGACCGCCCGGAGGAGGCGCGAGCCGAGCGGGCTGCCGAGCAGTGACGACTTCGGGGCGTCGACGCGCACGCCGATGACCGGCCGTCCCGGCCACAGCTCGCGCGCCACGCTCACCGGGACCGCCTCCCACGGGCCGGCGTCGCACCACACCCCGTCGCCGTCATGCGTCGGCGGGAAGAAGAGCGGCACCGCGATGCTGCGCGCCAGCGCGTCGACGAGGTCGCCCGAACGGATCGCGATCGTGGAGCCGGTCACGAGGTCGAAGGTCGTGATCGCCAGCGGCACCCCGAGCTCCTCGATCCGGGGGTTCCCGAGCTCGCGGCCCATGACCTCGAGCACCGGCCTGCTGTCGAACAGTGCGTAGCGCGCCCGGTGGCCGATGAGCTGGTACACCGGCACGCTGCGCGCGACGGCCTCGATGCGCGCCGTCGGATAGCCGGCGGCGAGGCCGGCGCCCACCACCGCGCCCATGCTCGTCCCCACGATCGATGCCGGCCGCAGCTCGGCCGACTCGAGCGCCCGCGCCACCCCGATGTGGGCCCATCCACGCGCGCCGCCGCCGCCGAGGGCGAGCGTGAACGGCTCGCGGAAGGTGGACGTCATGCCGCGCGATGCTCCGCGCAGGCGCAGAGCTCACGCAGCCGCAGGTACGTGAACAGCCCGGTATCGTGCCCGTCGGCCCAGATCGGTGCAAGCGCGTAGCGCCCGATCCACTTCACCCGCTCCAGGGTGACCTGCGGGGCGGTGAACGCCGTCTCGAGCGTCACGAGCCCCGGCATGCTGCCCTCGCCGGCGCAGAGCGCGCACGGGCAGGCGCGTCGCAGCTCGGTCCACCCCCACTGCCCGAGATGGCCGTCATCCCAGCGGATGCGCATGAGGCGAGCCGTCTCGTCGAGCTCCACGCCGATGGGGTTGACGATCTCAGGACGCGGGCTCATTGACCCACCTTACCGCGCCGCCGCGCCACTCGGCGCCGAACGAGGCGCCGTTGCTGGTGATCGCCAGCGGCGCCTTCTTGTCGACGAGGTCCCAGACGTAGAGGTTCTGGACGACGCCGCCGTTCTGACCGGTGTGGCCGAGCGTGAAGGAGACCTCCGAGCCATTCGGGGCCCATCGCACATGGCTCACCAGCCCGGTGACGACGGTTGCGGCACGCGCGTTCCCCGCCCGATCGGTGAGGGTGAGCGTCGTCTTGCCGGCCGCGAGCGTCGTCTTGATCGTCCACTGCTCGTCGGGCGAGTAGAGCGTCGGCAGGCCAGGGATCGGCGCCAGGTCGCCGCCCGACGCCGGGACGAGGTACGTCGAAGGCGCCCCGAGGATCCACAGCACGAGGTGGTCGTCGACGGTCGGGTAGACGCGGACGAGCCCCCCATCGTCGATGAACTGCGCCTCCTTGAGCGCCGGGTCGGCGACGATCTGCGGATGTGGATACGTGACCGACCCGACCATCCGCTGCTTTCCGTCCGCCCAGTTGATGGCGATGACGTCGGCCTTGTCCTTCGTGCCGCTGCGCGTGACGCGGACCGCGTAGACGGTCGCCGAATCGGTCCCAAACGCGATGTCGACCATGCCGTCGATGAGCGCGCGGGCGGCATGGCCCGGTTGGAGCGCGGTCACCCGTCCGGAGATCAGCGCGGCACCGATGCGGCCGTCCGGTGACCAGGCGAAGCGTTCGACCCCCTGGTCCGCCCGAGCCAGCGTCTCCGCCTCCTGGGTCACGCTGAAATCGCGCCGAAAGAGGTAGACGGGCGCCGACACCGTGGTCCGGCTCAGGTAGACCATCTCGAGCGGGCCGTAGGCAGGCGTGGCGGCCGATGGGCTGGCGGTCGGCGTCGCGGCGCCGAACGAGGCGGAGATCGAGCTCGACGGGCTCGGGACGACGACGATCGATGCCGATCCGCGCGGCGAACCGGTCACCGCCGCCAGGCCGTTCTGCGAGGTGAAGATCAGGGCGAGCAGGACGAGGACGATCCCCGCGAGGGCCAGCACGATACCGATCAGCCACGGCACCGCCTGCTCCGACGTCGTGGGACGCCGGCGCTCGCCGACGGTGCGCCGATCCCAGCTCGTCCGCGGCGGTGCGCTCGTGGTGGGCGGCACCGCGTCGGCGGCCACCGGCGCCGAGATCGGCGCGTTCCACGGCTCGGACTCGCCCGGAATCGTCGCCGGCGGAGTCGTTGCGGGCGGGGCGACCGATGCGGGCGGCGTGACGGCCGGGCGCGGCGTGACCACCGGGCCCGGCACCGGCCGACCCACCGACGTGACCGATGGCCGAGGCAGCGTCTCGGGCGCCGCGCTGCTCGCGGCCGCCGGCGTGGGGGGTCGACCCTGGTCCGGCGGCCGAGCGGCATCCGGTCGCGGCGCGGCCGAGGGCGGTTGCACCGGCGCTGGGCGGGCGGTTGCACCCGGCAGCAGGATGGAATCGGGCCGTGACGAGAGGTCCGGGCGCGACGGCGGCTCGGGAACGCTGCGTGGTGCGTCGGGCGGCGGGGTCGCACTGGCCGGCGCGGGTGGGGGCGCAACGGCTCCTCATTCTCGGGCTCCGTTGGCCGCGAGGCGCGCAGCTCGGCGAGGAAGGCGGCGACGCGGTCGGCAGCGGTCGTGGGCTTCGGTTAGGGGGCTGCTGGCGCTGGGAGTGCCGCCGCTGACGCGGGTGCTTCGGGCTCGACGGGCGCGGGCTCCTCGTCGTGCGCCTCTGTCGGAGAAGGCTCGACGGGTGGCGCAGCATCGGCGGCCGCGCCAACGGCCGACGACGCAATGCCGGATGCCGCCGCCGGCAACGTGGGCTCGGCGCTCGGCGCGCCCTCCTCCGCGACAGCGGCGACCGGCTCCGGCTCGGGCTCGGGTTCGGGCTCCGGCTCGGGCTCGGGTTCGGGCTCGGGTTCCGGCTCCGGCTCGGGCTCGGGCTCGGGCTCGGGTTCGGGCTCGGGTTCGGGCTCCGGTTCGGGCTCCGGCTCGGGCTCGGGCTCGGGCTCAGGCTCGGGCTCGGGTTCGGGCTCCGGCTCGGGCTCGGGCTCGGGCTCCGGCTCGCGCTGGGGTTCGGCAGCTCGCGACGGCTCCGGTATCGGCTCCGGCTCGCGCATCGGCTCGGGCTCGAAGCGCGGCTCGGCCGCCTGCTCGATCGCGTCGAGCTCCGCCGACCAGGCTGGCGGCGGGCCCGGCTCCGGGATCTCCGGCTCGCGAGCCCAGAACGGCACCGGGTCGCGCTCATACCCGGGGTCGTGGGCGGGCTCGTTCCAGGAAGGGTCGTCACGCCATGGCTCGGCCGGGCGCCACTCGCCCTCGTCCTCGTTCGGGATGTCCCGGGGCGGCCAGGGCCAGTCGTCTTCCTGCCCCGACCCGGGATTCTCGGCGCGCGGCGTCAGGTCCGCCTCGGGCCAGGCGGATTGCGCTGGGTCGGTTCCTTCGGGCCGTGGCTCGCGATCGCGATCGTCGCTCACTCGCCGGCCTCGCGCGGCACGCGGCTCACCCGCGGATCATAGCGAAGGGTGACGACCCCGATCCCGACGAGCACGAGCGCGGTGCCGATCGCCATCCGGATGTCGAAGGCCTCGTGCAGCAGGATGGTGCCGAGCGCCACGCCGACCACCGGGAAGAGGTAGGTGACCATGCTCGCCAGCGTCGCCCCGAGGTGCTCGATAAGGAAGAAGTAGCACAGGTACGCGATGAAGCTGCCCAGCAGGCCGAGCCAGAGCACGGCAATGACGCCGTCGCCGTGCGTCGGGATCCCGATCGGCCATTCACTGGCGAGGGCCAGGATCCAGAGGTAGAGCGCGGCGAAGACGAGCGTCCCACCGGCCACGACGTACCGATGCGTGGTCGTGATGCGGTGCTTCGCGTAGCTGGCACCCAGCGCGTACGAGCCGGCCGCGACGACGACCGCCAGCGCGCCGATCACCCCCAGCGGATCTCCGCTCAGCGACAGCTCGCGGCTGGCGAGGATGGCGGCGCCGCCGAAGCCGAGCACCAGGCCGGTGACGCGCAGCGCGGTCACCGGCTCGGTCCGCAGCCAGATGCCGGCGATGATCAGGCTGAACAGCGGCACGAGCGAGTTGAGCACCGCGGCCGTCCCGGAGTCGACGTGCACCTCGCCCCAGCTGATGAGGAAGATGGGGATCCCCGCGTTGATGAGCCCCAGGATGGCGAGCGGGGCGAGCTCGCGCGGGCTCCGCGGCAGCCGGACGCGGCGGGTGACGAGGTAGAACCCCATCCCGATCGCCCCCAGCGTCATGCGTTCAGCCACGAGCGTGGCGGGGCCGATGTCGCGCAGCGCGATCTTGATCCACAGGAACGACGAGCCCCAGATGAGCCCGAGGAGGAGGAAGACGGCCGGCGTCAGCCAGGTCGCGCGAGGTGCTGCCACGGCCCGAGTCTACCAAGCACGCTGGATCGGACCGATGGGGCGGCCCGTCCTATGGCAGCGGCGTCTCCGCATCGGGCAGCCCGACCCGGGCGAGCACGGCCGCCGAGGGTGCCGCGACGCCAAGCCGCGTCGCAAGCCACGCGGCGCGGTCCGCGGTGGCCGCCGCATCGAGGGTGTGTCCGGCGGGATAGCGCTTCACCGTCGCGTCTGCTGGTGCCGCGGCGACGAACTCGTCGACGGCGGCCGGGACGACGACGTCGTCCTGGGTGCCGAACTGCAGGAGGAGCTCGCTGCCCGTGGTGCGAGGCAGCCACGCCACCGGGTCGAAGGGCGCGAGCGCGGCGAGGTAGGCGGCCCACTTCTGCGGGCCGAGCATCTTCGAGATCGACGACAGGCGGCCGCGCTCCTCCGAGCGGACGTATTCCGTCCACGACGGTCGCCCGGTGATGAGGACGAAGGCGACCGGCCGCGGGTCGACGGCGGCGAGGATGGCGCCAGTCGATGCGCCCCACGAGTGGCCGACGAACCCGACCCGTCCTGGCGTCCACGTGCGCGCTGGCGACGAGGATGTCGACCGCCACCCGCAGATCGACGACCGACTGCTCCATCATCGCGACCTCCTTGTCGGGCGCGAAGTAGTTGCCGGCCTCGGTCGTCCGCGAAGCGCCCGCACGAACGAACGGCGCGTCGAGCGTGATCGAGGCGACGCCCACCGTCGCCATCGCCATCGCCTCGTCCAGGAAGTCGTCGCGATCGGTCTCTGAGCCGTGGAGGTAGACGAGGCCGGCGAAGGGACCATCCCCCGCGGGGGTGACGAGCCAGCCGCTGGCGGTGCCGCCGCGCGGGCTCGGAAAGCGGAGATCCTGGACGGTCGTGCCGTCTGCCAGCGTGGCCTGCGGCGCGAGGCTCGGCTGCACGCTCCCCGCCGCGTAATCGAATCTCACGGACGCGGACGATGACCCGCTCGGCACGCCGGAGCGGCTAGCATCGGTCCCGACGCCGCCACAGGCGGCGAGGAGCGCGACGGTGATCAGGGCGGGCACAAGGCCGCGAGCAACGGGGCGCACGATTGGTGGAAAATAGTCCATCGATGGAGAAGAGTCAACCGTCCCCGTCCCTGGAGCCGCGGGATGCGACCCCGGCCGAGGCGCGCGCATTGTCGCATCCGCTGCGGCTCCGGATCCTGCGCCTGTGCATCGACACCGCCCTCACGAACCGAGAGCTCGCCGCCCGGCTCGAGCGTGACCCCGGCACGATCCTCTACCACGTCCGGCAGCTCGTCCGGCTCGGCTTCCTCGCCGCCGAGCCGGTGCGGCGCGGAGCGTCCGGCCACCTGGAGCGGCCGTACCGCATCACCGGCAAGTCATGGACGCTGCGGGTGACGAAGTCCGGAACGTGGGCGACCTCCGTCCTCGACGCCACCCGCGCCGAGCTCGTCGAGGCCGGTCGCCGCTCCACGATCGGCCTCCACCGTCTTGGCGTCCGCCTGACCGATGCCGACGCCGCGCTGCTCAAGCGGCGGCTCACCGAGCTGGCGGACGAATTCGCGGAGCGCGACGACGCGAACGGCCAGCCCATCTCGCTCCTCCTCCTCGCGCACCGCCGCCGCGAGTAACATCGCGGCCATGACGATTCGCGTCGCCGCCTGCCAGATCGACCCGCAGATCGGCGAGGTCGAGGAGAACCTGGCCCGGATCGAGCGCGCCGTGACCGAGGCCGCGAGCGCCGGCGCCAAGCTCGCCGTGGTGCCCGAGGCGGCGGTCACCGGCTACGCCTTCGCATCGCTCGACGAGGCGCGCCCGGTCGCGCGCCGAGCATCCGTCCTCGCCACCGACCGACTGCGGGCGATGAGCGCGGCGCACAGGATCACGGTCATCGCCGGCACCCTCGAGGCGGAGGGCGACGCCGTTTACAACACGGCGATCCTGACCGCGCCGGATGGGCAGCAGCTCACCTACCGCAAGATGCACCTCCCGTTCCTGGGGGTGGACCGCTTCGCGACGCCGGGGCCCGAGCCGCCGTGGGTGGTCGAGGTCGGCGGCATGCGGGTCGGGGTGCTCATCTGCTACGACCTCCGCTTCCCCGAGGCGGCGCGCGTCTGCGGGCTCGAGGGCGCGGACCTCATCTGCCTGCCCACGAACTGGCCAATCGGGGTCGCGTTCCATCCCGACCTCTTCGCGCCGGCCCGCGCCGCGGAGAATCATTGCTACCTCCTCGCCGCGGACCGCGTCGGCACGGAGCGCGGGACGACGTTCATGGGCCGTTCCGTGTTCGTCGACCCGGACGGGGAGCTGCTGGCGGTCGCCTCCGACACGGACGAGGAGCTGCTGCTGGGCGAGGTCGACGTCGATCGTGCGCGCCGGACGCACGTGCGGCGCCGACCCGGCGAGCACGAGTGGGACACGATCGCGGACCGCCGGCCCGGCCTTTACGCGCGGCTCGGCGAGCCGGGTGTCGACCGCCTCCACCAGCCGGTGCCCGGAGTGTTGACCGACCTCGAGGACTAGTCCTCGATCGCGCGCACGGCGACGTCGCGCCCCGGCCGCAGCTCGCGCTCGAGCTGATCGTAGGACTCGGCCACGTGCATCCCGACCGCCTCGTACAGGCGCGTGGCGCCGGTGAGCGAGCTCGCATCCACTCCCAGCGCAACCGTGGGCTGTCCGCGCTCCCAGAAGGCCGCGAAAGACCGATGGAGCAGCGCCTTCGCCAGCCCGATGCGTCGATAGGGCCGTCGAACCGAGAGGCTGCCGATCCAGCCCGTGTTCGGGATCACGTTGCAGAGCGAGGTGCCGCAGATCTCTTCGCCGCGCACGGCGAGGAACCACAGGCTGGGGTCGAAGTCCGGCCGCTCCAGGCGACGTCGCCAGTCCTCGTACTCCATCGGGAGGAAGCCCCAGTGGTCGGCGAAGGCATCCTGGACCGCGTCGAACGTGGCGCGGTCGTCGAGGCCGGGGCGGATCGTCCGGATCTCAATCCCGTCCGGCAGCAAGGGCGCAGGTGGCGCCTCGGTCATGTCGATCCGCATCCGGAAATAGCGGCGGCTGACCCGGAAGCCGTGGTGGGCGGCGAAGGCGAGGCCCGGCTCCCAGCCGCCCTTCGTGAAGCCCTGGAGGACGATGCGCGTATCGCCGGGCGCGGCCGCCATCCGCTCGCGCGCTCGGTCGAGGATGCGCTGCATGATCAGCGAGCCGAGCCCCCGGCGCCGCCAGGCGGGGTGGACGCAGAGGTTGAGCCGGAACTCGACGTCGGCGCGGAGCATGACGTCCCCCGTGCCGACGAGCGTCTCGCCATCCAGGAGGTGCCAGGCGTCGCGCTCGAGGTCGAGCGTGGACCACTCCTGGCGCACGTCCTCGGCCTCGAGGTCGGCGACCCCGAAGTCGTGCTCGTCGACGAGGTTGACGAGCGCCGTCACCGCCTCAGCGTCCCCCATCAGCGGAGCGCGCAGGCGGAGGCCCGGATTGGCTGCCAGGAGATCGGTCATGGCGTGCGTCCCCCGCCGGCCCGGCCGGCTACTCGGAGGCGGCCCACATGATGAGGCCCACCGTGATGACACCACCGACCAGGCCCACGAAGGCGGCCGCGCCGTCCGGTCCGGAGCCGCGCACGGTGGGAGCGACGACGTTGATGACCGCCAGCCCGATCGACATGAATCCGAGCCAGAGGATGGTGGCGATCGTCGCGATCAGGGCGCGCTTGCCGCGATCACGCGTCATTCGAATCCTCCGCTCTCGTGGTGGGGCCGTGGGCGTTGGCGCATCGTAGCAAATCGCCTCACGCGCCGGCCGCGGCGGCAAGGCGCGCCCGCTCCGGCACGCGGTGGAAGAGCGTCGGATCGCCGCGGCCGTCGAGGACGCGGAGCTTGGCGGCCGCCACCAGGCCGAGCGTGACGTCGCTGGCGCCACCGACAGCGCGCAGGGTCATGGTGCCGACGTGGTCGGCGACCTCGAGGACGGAGAAGGCGCGCCCGGGACGGACGTCGTTCTGCTGGAGAAAGGTCAGCAGGCGCGCGTCCTCCTCCGCCTCCTCGGTGACGCGGAGGATCGTCACCTCGCTGCCTGCCGCCGCCTCGCTGAGCGGCACGCCGGCGGGGCGCACCGGCGTCACCCCGCCGCGCGGGATGGGGTTGCCGTGCGGGCAGGTCGGTGGGCGGCCCAGCAGGTCGTCGATCTTGTCGGTGACCCGCTCCGACAGGGCATGCTGGAGGTGGTGCGCCTCCTCGTCGGCCTCTGCCCAGCCGAGCCCCACCACCTCGGTGAGGAGCCACTCGGCAAGCGCATGGCGGCGGAACGTGCGCTCGGCGGCGCTGCGGCCGTCATCGGTCAGGCGGAGCTGGCGCGAGGGCTCGTCGACGATGAGCATCCCCTCGCGCACGAGGCGCGTCACCATCTCGCTGACGGTGGCTGCGCTCACCCCGAGCCGCTCCGCCAGCCGCGCGGCGATCACCGGCTGCCCCTCGCCGTGCATGTAGCGGATCGTCATGAGGTACTCGGCGGCCGCCTCGGTCGTCTCGCGCTGGTTCGTGACCATGAGCCGATTCTAGCCGCGCTCCGCGGCCCGGAGCTCCACCCGGCGGCCGCCCGCGCCGACGACCACGCGCCGCTCCCCGAGGACTCGCCATCCATCGGTCCCGACGCAGAGGCCGGTCATGCCATCGACGCCGAGCAGGTAGCTGCCGGCCGGTGCGCCGAGCGTCGCCAGCCTGCCGAAGCGGCCGAAGAACTCGTCGAAATGCGGCAGCACGATCGCGTCCGGCACGAGCCCGAACCCCGGCTCCCGGCTCGTCATGTTCGGGAACGACGGGATGTGCGCACCCATGATCATCGCGCCGGCAGAGCAGCCGGCCACGACCCCGCCCCGCGCCAGGACGCGGAGGATCCCCGTCCAGGCCGGCGTGTCGCGCAGGCTCGCCATCAGGTGCGGCGGCTTGCCGCCGGAGAGGTACACGAGGTCCGCACCGCCGATGACGTCGGCGAGCTCCGGCTCGTCGGCCGTGCCACGATCGATGACCCGCAGCGCCAACGCGTCGGCGTCGAGCGAGCGGAAGTGCTCGATCCCCGCGCTCATCCAGCGCGCGACCACCTCCTCGCCTTCCGTGCCGGCCGCGGTCGGGAGGCAGACGACGACCGGCGCCCGTCCCTCGCGAGCCGCCGGCGTGAGCGCGAGGAGCGCCACATCGACCGGCTTCATCGGCGGCAGGTACTCACCCGCTCCGACGAGGCACAGGTGGCCCGGGCCGACCTCGGCCGCGACCCGGATCGGCAGGTCCGCATCCCGCATCACGCGCGGAGTGTGCCCGATGCACCACATCGAGCGCTTGCTCGCCCTTGACCGAATGGCATCGGCCTTCCTAGCATGCGGCGCAGCGCTGGCCCGGCGCCGGGCACGGCCCGACGTTTCTCGAGTGGTGCGGCGCGACGGAGGTTCCGACCATGCGGCGCGCCCATTCCCTGGTCCCGGCAGCCCTCCTCATGCTTCTCGTGGCCTGCAACGGGCCGGGGTCGAGCGCCTCCGCCTCGTCCGGCGGTGGCGACCAGCAGAGCGACTCGGGCGCCGCCAGCACGAGTGCCAGCGCCAGTGCCAGCGCGAGCTCCGGTGGCGGTGGCGGCGGCGGCAGCGACGACCTGGCCACGATCGCCACGAACCTGGCCCCGCAGAACGGCACCGAGATCGGACGCTACTCCGCGTCGGGTGCGCTCGTCGTGAACTGGTCGAGCACCGACTCGGTCGATTCGCTGAAGTCGTACTACGACGGCAAGCTCAGCTCGCTGGGCCTGGGTGTCCTGTCCACGACTGACGTCCAGGGGACCCATGGCTGGGTGTTCGGCAACGCCGACAACAGCGCCGTCTCGGGCGCGCTGACCCTCGCCCCGGACTCCTCGAGTGGCGGCGCGACGCTGGTCTCGCTCACGGTCGGCGTGCGCCCGTAGCGCAGCGGGCCGCGACGGAAGGGCGAGGCTACTCCTCGCCCTTCCCCGACTGGTCGCGGATCGTGTTGACAACGTTCGCGTCGGCGAGCGTGGTGACGTCACCCAGGTTGCGCTGCTCGGCGATGTCCCGGAGCAGCCGCCGCATGATCTTGCCGGAGCGCGTCTTCGGAAGGTCAGGCGTGAACATCAGCTGCTTCGGCCGCGCGAACTTGCCGATCACCTCGGCCACGTGCTCGCGCAGCTCGGCGGCCAGGGCGTCGCCCGGCGCGTTGCCGGAACGCAGGATCACGTAGCTGAAGATCGCCTGGCCGGTGATCGGGTCCGACCGGCCCACCACCGCGGCCTCGGCGACGGCGGGATGCGAGACAAGCGCAGACTCGACCTCGGTGGTCGAGATGCGGTGGCCGGAGACGTTCATGACGTCGTCCACGCGGCCGAGGAGCCAGTAGTAGCCCTCCTCGTCGCGCTTGCACCCGTCGCCCGGGAAGTAGCGGCCCGGATAGCGCGACCAGTAGGTCTGCTCGTAGCGCTCCGGGTCGCCGTAGATCCCGCGCAGCATGGCCGGCCACGGGCGCTCGAGGACGAGATAGCCGCCGCGCCCGAGCGGGACCGATGTCCCGGCCTCGTCCACGACGTCGGCCTTCACGCCGGGGAACGGGAAGGTGGCGCTCCCCGGCTTGAGGGTCGTGATGCCGGGCAGCGGCGTGATCATGATCATCCCCGTCTCGGTCTGCCACCATGTGTCGACGACCGGGCAGCGGCCGCCGCCGATCTCCTTCCAGTACCACGCCCACGCCTCCGGGTTGATGGGCTCGCCGACGCTGCCGAGCAGGCGCAGCGACGACAGGTCGTCGGCGGCGAAGGCGTCGGCGCCGTACTTCATGAGCGCTCGGATCGCGGTCGGGGCGGTGTAGAGGATCGTGGCGCGGTACTTCGCCGCCACCTGCGCCCATCGGTCCTTCTCCGGGAAGTCGATGGCGCCCTCGTAGATGACGCTCGTCGTGCCGTTCGCGAGCGGCCCGTACACGATGTAACTGTGCCCCGTCACCCAGCCGATGTCGGCCATGCACCAGTAGACGTCGCTCTCCGGATGGAGGTCGAAGATGTACCGGTGGGTGGCGCTCACCCCGGCGAGGTAGCCGCCGGTGGTGTGCATGATCCCCTTCGGCTTGGCCGTGGTGCCTGAGGTGTAGAGGAGGTAGAGGAGGTCCTCGGAGTCCATCGGCTCCGGGTCGGCGGTCGTCGGCTGGTCGGCGACGAGGTCGTGGTACCAGTGGTCGCGCTCCGCGTGCCAGTCGACGTCGGCGCCGGTGCGCTGGACGACCACGCAGTGCCGGACCGATGTCGTCCGGCCGATCGCCTCGTCCGCGGCGTGCTTCAGCGCCACCGCGGCGCCTTTCCGATAGCCGCCGTCGGCGGTGATGACGACGCTGCACGACGCGTCGTCGATGCGGTCCGCCAACGCATCGGCGGAGAAGCCGCCGAACACCACGCTGTGCGGCGCCCCGATCCGGGTGCAGGCGAGCATCGCGACGGGCAGCTCCGGGATCATCGGCATATAGATCGCGACCCGGTCGCCCTTCTTCACGCCGAGTGAGCGCAGCGCGTTCGTGAAGCGGCAGACCTCGGCCAGGAGCTCGCGGTACGTGATGGTGCGGCTGTCGCCCGGCTCCCCCTCCCAGTAGTAGGCGACCCGGTCGCCGAGCCCGTTCGCGACGTGGCGGTCGAGGCAGTTGACGCTGACGTTCAGCTTCCCGCCGAGGTACCACTTCGCGTAGGGCATGTCCCAGGTGTAGAGCTCGGTCCACGGCTCCATCCAGTCGAGGCGGTTGCCCTCCGCGGTCCAGAAGTCGCGGAAGCCATCCTCGGACGCGGCCCGCTCGTAGATCCCCGGGTCGGTGGCCATGGCGTTGGCGATGAACGCCGCCGAAGGAGGAAACGTCCGCTCCTCGCGGAGCAGGTTCTCGATCGCCTCGGGAATCGCGGGCTGGTCGTCGCTCATCTGCGGACGCGTTCCTTCCGTGCTCGTCGGGTGAGCCACCGATTCTAGGTCGGCACGCGGCTAGGCAATGATGCTGTGCGCGCGCTGCGGATCGGGACGCAGCGCCTCCAGCGTGCGCAGGAAGCCCTCGACGATGGGTGTCGGCTCGACGTCCCGCCGCCGCGCCACGACGATCTGCCGGCGCACCGGCGCCATGTCCGCGACGACCACCGGGAAGAGGCGACCGGTGCCGATCTCGGCGGTGACCGATGTTGCCGGCAGCAGCGCGATCCCGAGCCGCTGCTCCACCATCCGCTTGGCGGCGTCGATGTTGTCGACCTCGAGGTAGCCGAGCGGGTCGATCCCGGCCTGCCGGAAGATGCTCGACGTGAGCTCGTGGTAGCTGCTCGTCCGGTCGAAGAGGATGAGGTGCTCGGCGCGCAGCTCGCTGAGCCGGATCTGCCCGGAGGAGGCGAACCGGTGCCCGCGATGCACGACGAGCAGCAGCTGGTCCTCGTAGAGCGGCGTCTGGGCGACCTCGGGGTCCGGGATCGGGCGCATGAGGCCGACCGCCACCTCCTCGCGGCGCACCATCTCGAGCACCTCCTCGGAATGGCCGCTGCGCACGGACAGCTGAACGCCGGGGTGCTCATCGCGGAACTGCTGGAGGACGGCCGGCAGCACGTACGTCGAGACCGCCGGCGCCGCGCCGATGGTGAGGCGTCCGGCGGTGCCGGCAGTGATCTCCGCCACCGCGCGCCGGCCGCCGTCGGCCGCTGCCAGCACCCGCTCCGCATACGGGAGGAGCGCGCGGCCCGCGTCCGTCAGGCGGCTGCCAGAGCGGCCGCGCACGAAGAGCGACGCGGTGACGGCGTGCTCCAGACCCTGGATGCGCGCCGTCACCGCCGGCTGCGAGACGAGGAGCTCCTCGGCCGCTCGGCTGAACGTGCCCGCGCGGGCCACCGCGAGGAATGCCTCGAGCTGAGCGAGCTGCAGCTGATCTTCCATTCCGGCTCAGTATAGGCGTTGCTGATGGTTGCCATCCAATGAATCGTCTTTACCGATGGTCGGCGTCCCGTCACCCTTGGGGGCATGATCCAGACACCCGCTCCCCTCCCGGTCCATCCGAACCCGCCGATCAGCACCGGGGCCGATGCGTGGCTCGCGTGGCGTGCCGTGGCACCCGAGCCTGACGTCCAGCTCAGCGTGGCCGAGCTGGCCGAGTGCCACTGCCCCGACCTCTGCAACCGCGACCACGCGAACGAGTAGGCACCGATGACCGTCGCCGAGCGCCCGGCGGCGCCTCCCGTCGAGCCATCCGCCTTCGACCGCGAGGTCGACGCCACCAGGGGCTGGATGGCGGGCGATCGGTTCGCCGAGATCATCCGCCTCTATTCGCCACGGAACGTGGTCGAGCAGCGCGGCACGATCGTCACCGACTACCCGGTGGCGCGCATCGCTGCCGACCGGCTGTACGCGCGGCTGCGCGAGCTGTTCGCCGCGGGGCAGGCCGTCACCACCTACGGGCCGTACAGCCCAGGGCAGGCGGTGGCGATGAAGCGGGCCGGCATCGAGGCGATCTACCTCGGTGGTTGGGCGACATCGGCCAAGGGATCGGCGACCGAGGATCCCGGGCCGGATCTGGCGAGCTACCCGCTGAGCCAGGTGCCGGACGAGGCCGCCGGCCTCGTGCGTGCGCTTCTCGCCGCGGATCGCAACCAGCGCTTTGCGCGCTCCCGGATGACCGCCGCCGAGCGCGCCGCGAGCCCCGAGGTCGACTTCAGCCCGCTGATCATCGCCGACGCGGACACCGGCCACGGGGGTGACGCCCACGTCCGCAACCTCATCCGGCGCTTCGTGGAGGCCGGCGTGCCCGGCTACCACATCGAGGACCAGAAGCCCGGCGCCAAGAAGTGCGGCCATCAGGGCGGCAAGGTGCTCGTCCCCTGCGACGAGCAGATCAAGCGCCTCAACGCCGCGCGCCTCCAGCTCGACGTCATGCAGGTCGCCGGGATCATCGTCGCCCGGACCGATGCGGAGGCGGCGAGCCTCCTCGACGGCGGGGGCGACGAGCGCGACCAGCCCTTCATCCTGGGCGTCACGCGCCCCGACGTGCCGTCGTACAAGTCCGCCTACCTCGCCCTCATGCAGCGCCTCCAGCGCGCCGGCGTCGACGACCTCAACGGGCATCGCATCTACGCCCTCTCGCAGGCCGAGACGGCGGCCGCCGACGGTTGGCTCGAGACGGTCGGGCTGGCTGCGGTCATCGACGAGGCGGGGCGCGCGCATGCCGCCAGCCCCGGAGCGTCGCCCGAGGACGCGCTCGAGCGCGTCGCCGACCGCTTCCTCGAGGCGTGGGAGCGCGCCGCCGGCCTGAAGACCTACGGGCAGGCGGTTGCGGAGGCGATGGCGTTCCGTGCCGACGAGGGGATCGAGCTCGAGATGACCGCCGCCGAGTGGGAGACCTTCGCGGCCGGCGCGTCGTGGGGCGATGCACGGACGCGGGCGCGGCAGATGGGCCTGAACGTCGCCTGGGATCCCGATCTCGCGAAGACACCGGAGGGCTACTACCAGGTCGCCGGCGGGATCGACTACGCGATCGCCAAGTCACTGGCCGTGGCCCCGTTCGCCGACCTGCTGTGGATGGAGACAAAGACCGCCGACCTGGCCGATGCGCGGCGCTTCGCCGAGGCGATCCACGCCGTGTACCCCGGAAAGATGCTGGCCTACAACCTCTCGCCCTCGTTCAACTGGGACACCACCGGCATGAGCGACGACGAGATGCGGGCGTTTCCCGAGGAGCTCGGCCGGATGGGCTTCGTCTTCAACTTCATCACCTACGGCGGCCACCAGATCGACGGCCTCGCCGCCGAGGAGTTCGCCACCGCGCTGCGCGACGACGGCATGCTCGCGCTGGCGCGGTTGCAGCGCACGCTGCGACTGCTCGAGTCCCCGTATCGGACGCCGCAGACGCTCGTCGGCGGGCCGCGGGCCGACGCCGCGCTCATGGCCGCCTCGGGCCAGACGGCGACCACGAAGGCGATGGGCGTCGGCTCCACGCAGAAGCAGCACCTGGTGCAGACCGAGGTGCCGACCCGGCTCCTGGCGGGCTGGCTCGAGCGCTGGGCGACCCATTACGGCGTCGCCGGACCGCTCGAGGTCACCCTCCGTCCCCACACCGCCGGCTCGGAGGTGCTCGAGCTGGCCGTCACCGGGGCCGATGGCGAGCGGCTGGCAAACGTCGTGTTCGCCACCATCGCCGACCGACGCGGACGAACGATCCTCTCGATCCGCGACCAGAACACGCTCGATCCGGCGCTGCGCCGGAAGCGGCTGATGACGCTGCTGCACCTCTTCCTCGTCCATCGCTACCGGGCGTCGTCGGTCCACTACCTCACCCCGACCGAGGACAACCGCCGCCAGACCGAGCGGATGGCCGCCGGCGGGATCTACGGTGCGGTGCACGACGAGGTGGGCGATATCATCGTGGCCGACGTCGATTCGGGGGCGATCCGCGAGCTCGTGGCCACCGACAGCGCCGCGCTCAGCGCCCTGATCGCGGTGGGCTAGGCAGCCGTCGCGGCCGGAGTCCGCGGGTCGCGGGGAACGGCGCGCACGAGCAGCGCCGCGACGAGGTACGAGCCGGCCATGACGGCGAACGCGGGCGGGTAGCCCCAGCGCGCCACGATCTGGCCGATGACGAACGCCCATGCCGCGCCGATGCCGAAGGCGGCGGTGAAGTACACGCTGAAGGCGACGTCCCGCATCGGTCCGTCTGCCCGATCGGCGAGGTAGGCCTGGAGGACGGGCGACTCGCTGAAGACGGCCGTTCCGAACGGGATGAGGAGCGGCACCAGCAGGACGAGGTTCGCGCCGGCGGCGAGGAAGGCCAGGATCCCCGCCGCGGACACCAGGTAGTAGCCGACGAGGACGCGCTGCCGCCCGAACCGGTCCGACAGCCAGCCGGCCAGGAGCGGGCCGACCACCGAGCCGACCAGGAGGATGAGGTAGAGCAGGCTCGTGGTGCCGCTGTCGATGCCAAGCGGACCGGTCAGGTAGAGGAGCATGAACGGCGCGACGATGTCGAGGCCCCGGCCGCCCGCCGCGACGAGCGAGGCGAGGAGGATGAATCGCAGGTCGCGGCGGCCCAGCACCGTCCGCAGCTGATGGCCGACGCTGCCGCCCGAGCGGGCCGCCGCGCGGTACGACCGGTGATCCTCGCGCACGAGCAGACCGATGAGCAGGCCGATGACGAGCGCGGGCACGCCGACGACCGCGATCGTCCGCTGCCAGCCGATCGTCGCGAGCAGCCCGGCGCCGAGCAGGCCCGAGCCTGCGAGGAGCGGGACGAGGATCGTGCCGAGGTTCCCGCCGGCGATGTGGGCGCTGATCGCGAAGCCGCGCCGCTCCGGCGGGAACGCGTCGGACAGGAAGGCGTTGCCGACCGGGTGCTGCGGGCTGGCGCCGATGCGCGAGGCGCTGATCCCGGTGAGCAGCGTCCCGATCGATGCGGCGGTGCCGGCGAAGAGGAGGCTCACGCCGAAGAGGAGCTGGCCACCGGCGAGGAGCAGCGGGCGCGCCACGTAGCGGGTGACAAAGCCGTACGCGACCTGCATGAGGCCGCCGACCGCGGTGGTGATGGCGATGAACGTGCCGATGTCGGCCGCGTTCAGCCCGAACTCGCGCACCACGATCGGGTACACGAGGGGCATGAGCGCCGAGAGGGCGTGGATGACGGCGTGGCCGGTGGCCAGGAGGACGAGCGCGAGCATCGGCCGCCGGATGCGCACGTGCGGAGTAGGATCAGCCACGATGCCGGGCACTCCCACGGGCACGCGCGCGGACGACCTCGAGGCGCGCCTCGTGGCCACGATCGCTCCTGTGTTCCGTCACCTCCTGTCGCACGCGCGTCGGCGCCCGGCATGGAAGTCGCTCACATTCCAGCAGTACAACGTGCTGCGCATCATCGACGGCGAGGAGGCGATGCCGCAGGCCGAGATCGCGCGGCGGCTGCTCGTGTCCGCCCCGGTGGTGACGCGGCTGGCCGCGACGCTCGTCGACAGCGGTTACGTGCAGCGCGGTACCGATCCGGCCGACCGCCGGACGGTGCGGCTGTCGCTCACCCTCAAGGGCCGGCGC
The DNA here is from genome assembly GCA_963825905.1 of uncultured Chloroflexia bacterium. Lineage (GTDB taxonomy): Bacteria > Chloroflexota > Limnocylindria > QHBO01 > QHBO01 > JAICQM01. The sequence continues at coordinate 53,380 of CAWGUL010000008.1, forward strand.
AAGGTGCGCGCGATGCGGCGCGACCTGCTCGCCGCCGCGACAGAGCTGCTGGCGCCGCTGCCCGGACCACGCCGCGCTGCGCTCGGGCGCGCCCTCGAAGAGCTCCAGGTGCTCCTGCCAAACCGGAAGACGCCCGCCCGTTGAGACGCGATCGCTGGCAGCCCCGGGCTAGGCCCGCGCGGCCGCCGCCGGACGGTCGCCGGCATCCTCGTCGGGAGCCGTCGCGCGGCGGCGGGCGGCGGCCCGTTCCTGTGCCGGCACCCGGACGCCGAGCTGCCACGCGACGAGGAGGACGAAGAAGCTCGAGAACAGCGCTCCGAGCAGGAAGCCGGCGGGCGCGCCCCACAGCTCGGCCACCGCACCGGCGAAGAAGCCACCGATCGGTGCGCTGCCGGCGAAGACCATGACGTACAGGCTCATCACCCGGCCGCGCAGCTCGTTGCTGACCGTGTTCTGGATCATGACGTTGATCGTGTTGACCATCAGCATCGAGGCGAAGCCGAGGAACAGGATCACGACGTAGGCCGGGATCGGGGTGCGGATCAGGCCGAACAGCACCTCGAGCACGACGAAGCCGGTGCCGCCGAGGATGATGAGCCGCAGCATGGGCCGCCGCGAGCCCATGAAGGCAAGCGTCAGCGACCCGGCGAGCGAGCCGACGCCCATGGCGGCGAAGAGGGCGCCGTAACCATCCGCCTCGAGGCCGAGCGTGTTCTTCGCATAGAGCGGCAGCAGGGTCTGGAAGTTCATGGCGAATGTCGCCATCCCGCCGAGCAGGACGAGCGGCCACAGGACGTTGGGCGTGCGCAGCGCGTAGCGCATTCCCTCGGTGAGGCTGGACCGAACCGAGGCGAACCGCTCCGGTCGCACCGCCCGGTGGAGCGCCGACGGCACGATCATCCACAGGCCGACGAGCACCGCGAGGAAGCTCAGCGCGTTGAGGCCGAAGTTGAAGGCCGGCCCCCACAGCGCGAGCGTCACGCCCGCGACGGCCGGGCCGACGACGCGGGCGGCGTTGAACGAGGCCGAGTTGAGGGCGATGGCGTTGATCAGGTCCTTCGGCGGCACGAGCTCGGCGGCGAAGGCCTGGCGAACGGGCATGTCGACGGCGCTGATGAGGCCGCGGAAGACGGCGAGCGCCATGATCAGCGGGATCGTGATGTTCCCGCTTAGGGTCAGGCTGAAGAGAATGCCGGCCTCGATCATCGCGCCGATCTGGGTGGCGATGAGCGCTTTGCGCTTGTCGACCCGGTCCGCCAGCACCCCGCCGAGCGGCGCCAGCACGGTTGCCGGCGCGAACTGCAGGGCGAGCACGATGCCGAGCTGGAGCGGCGACCCGCCCAGCAGCAGGACAAGCCACGGCAGGCTGACCGACTGCATCCAGGTCCCGACCAGGCTGATGACCTGGCCGATGAAGTAGAGCCGGTAGTTGCGATGGCTCATCGCGGCAAAGCCGCGCCGGAATCCCCCGCCCGGGGCGGCCGGCATCGGGGCGCCCTCGTCCTGTCGGCCGATGACGCGCAGCGGCGGCCGCGCAGCGGCGAGGAGGCGACGAGGCAGCGTGGCGAGGGTCATCGTTAGCAACGCTAACAAAAGTTCACGGAGTTGCCAAGCCCCCGGCCCTTGCCGCGGCACGGCTCGGTCGGCGAGAATCCGACTCGTCCCGATGCCATCTGCCCGACGCCGATTCCCGCTGCGGCCGCTCCTCGGTGCGCTCGTCGTGCTTGCCGTGCTCGCCGCGCCCGCCCTCGGCTTCGTGCCGGCGGCGAACCCGGCCCGCTACGACGGCACCGACCCGATCCCGCCGCACTGGCGACTGCCCCATCGCTCCGCGCCGGCCATCCTCCCCGACCCGTTCGCCGTCGCCGAGCCGGCCGCGCTGCAGGCGGCGCTCGACCGGGCACGCGGGGTTGCCGGCTCGTATGGGCTGACGGTCGCGATCCTCCACGACGGAGCCGCCTGGACCGGGGCCGTCGGGGTCGCGCGGGACGGCACCACCCGGCTCCGGCCCGACACGCCATTCGTGATCGGGAGCGTGACGAAGACGTTCGTCACCGCCGCGATCCTCCAGCTCGCCACGCAGGGCGCGCTCTCGCTCGACGACCAGGTGACGCGCTGGCTGCCCGGCCTGAAGGTCGCGACCGGCGTCACGATCCGTGAGCTGCTCACCCACACCAGCGGGATCGCCGACCTCTATCCCCCGCTCCACCAGCAGCTGATCGCCGAGCCGCAGCACGTGTATACCCGCGCGGAGGTGCTCGGTCGCATTGGCGGGGCGTGGTTCGCGCCCGGGATCGATTGGGGCTACTCGAACACGAACTTCGTCGTGGCCGGCATGGTGCTCGAGCGCATTACCGGGGAGCCCGCCGAGACCGCCCTGGCGCGCATGCTCACCGGTCCGCTCGGCCTCACCCAGACGTGGCTTCTCGCCGGCCGGCGCGCGGATCCCTCGATCCTCGATCCGTCATGGGCCACCGCCTTCTGGACCGCGGGTGCGATGCAGTCGACCGCGGGCGACCTCGCGCGCTGGGGCGCGGCCCTGTACGGCGGGACGGTGGTGACGCCGGTCCAGCGCCGCGCGATGACGACCTTCAACGCCGACGACTACGGCATCGGGACGCGGCGCTTCGTCTTCGGTGCCGAGACGGCCGTCGGCCACAGCGGGCTGCTCGCCACCACGAGCACGCTCCTCCTCTGGTTCCCAAGGGAGCGCACCAGCGTGGCGATCATCGCGAACCGTGCGCAGGTCGATGTCGCGGGCGTGCTCGCGGCGCGCGTCGCCGGCCGGCCGTCACTCCTCGAGCTGGCGCTTGGTCCGAAGGCGCAGCTCAGCGCGCCAGCGCCAGGTCCGGCGGCAACGCCGCCCAGGTAGCGCCGGTCAGCTCGACCCGAACAGGATCTCGCGGATGACCGGCAGTGACGGGGTGCCGTGGTTGATGACCGACTCGAGGAATGGTCGGTAGGCGAACTCCCGGCCCTCCCCATCGGCGCGCCGTCGCTCCTCGGCCTCGAGGTCGTGCATCCCCACGCTGCCGAGGAAGTACTCGCACAGCTGCGTGCTCGACAGGCGTGCGCGCGACCACTTCTCGGTCGCCTCGGAGCGCTCCTGCCAGCCGCCGTCGACCATGAGGCGCATCGCGTCCTCCTCGTCCATCGATCCGGCGTGGATGCCGATGTCCATCATCGTGTTCGTGATCGCGCGCAGATAGAACTTCCAGTGGACGAGCATGAGGGCCGGGTCATCGGCGCCGTAGCCGACGTCCATCATGACCTGGGTCACGTACACCGCCCAGCCCTCGGCGAACACGCCGGACTGGAAGATGGCGCGCACGAGCGAATCAGTCCGATTCGAGTACGCGAGCTGGAGATAGTGGCCCGGCACCGCCTCGTGGATCGTGAGCAGCCGCAGCTGGCGGGCGTTGTCCTCGCGCAGCATCGACTCGACCTGCTCATCGGTCCAGGCGTCGGGCGGTGGCGTGATCGCGAAGAAGCTGTCGAGGCCCTTGTCGAGCGGCCCGGGCGGGATGAGCATGGCGCCGCCGAAGGCACGCAGGAACGGCGGGGTCCAGATGATCTGCATCGGCTCATCCGCCAGGCCGATGAGGTCGCGCTCGCGGATGAAGGCCTCGATGCGCGCGTTCTCGGCGCGGCAGAAGTCGAGCAGCTCCCCGGCCAGCGGATGGTCGGCGCTGATCGCGTCGAGCACGCGGCGCACGAGCTGCGTCTCGTCCGACGGCATCGGCTCGTCGCGCACCCAGTCCGGCCAGAGCTGGCGCGCCAGGCGGACCATCTCGCCCCGCACCTGCGCGAAGGCGACGGTCGCGCGCTGCTCGAGGTCCTCGGGCGTGACGTCAGTCTTCAGGGCGTGCCGGAACTTCTGCGCGTACAGCTCCGACCCGAGCCGGAAGTCGCCCGTCGCGCGCGGCGCCAGGTCGTCACGCAGCCAGTCGCGGAACGCCTCGACCGCGCGCGCCGCCTCCTCGGCAGCCGCCTCGAGGTCGGAGCGGAGGCCGGCATCGTCGAGCTGCTGCGCCTCGGCGGCCGCGCTGCGGGCCAGGTCCGCCACGCCACCGATGGTGGCGATCGCCTTCTCGGTGTGGAAGGCGCTCACCGGGCGCGGTCCGCCGGCCCGGAGCGTCGCCCTCGCGGCCTCCAGGGCGGCAGGCAGGGCGCGCAGCCGCGATGCGGCGCTGGCGAGGCGGACCGGCAGCGGGGCGAACTCGCGCGACAGGAGGCTGAAGAGACCGCCCCCGAAGAGATAGACGTAGCTGATCGGGCTCCAGGTCGCTTCCCGCAGCACCTCCTCACCAAAGCGGGCGGCGGCGAGGTGCTCGAGGACGATGCGCCGGTCGATCTCCTCGTCGCGGCCGAGGTCGCCCGGTTCCAGGGCGGCAACCTTCGCCTCCGCGTCACGCAGGAAGGCGACGCGTGCCTCGTGGCCGGCCGGCGTGAGATCCGGCCATGCGCCGTCGTGCTCGTGGTTCCCAAGCTCGGTGGCGGTGACGGGGTCGTGCCGGAACCAGCCGGCGAGGAAGTCATCGACGATGGGCTGCAACAACATGGCGGCGATGGTAGCGGAGCCGGACGGCGCGGTTCGGGGCGGTGCTACGGTCAGCCGCGATGGGTGCACGCGATCGACGGACGGCAGCGACACGCGAGCGGATCGTGACGGTGGCCGCCCAGCTCTTCGGCGAGCGTGGCGTGGAAGCGACCACGATGGATGCCGTCGCCCGTGCCGCGGGCCTGAGCCGGACGAGCGTGTTCAACTACTTCCCGTACAAGGAGGCGATCCTCGTCGAGATCGGCGCCGGCTTCGTGACCGAGATCGGCGCCATGGCCGGCCGGCATCAGCGCCGTACCCCGCGCCAGGCGCTCTACGACCTGGCCGACGCGATCGCCGTCCTCACCACCCGGCAGCCGGGTCTCATCGCCGCGGTCGCGCGCGAGATGCTCCACCCGGATCCCGCTCGACGCCGCCACGCGCTCGTCCGCATGCGCTACCCGACCCTCATCGAGGCGATCCTGGGCGAGCTGGTGGCCACCGATCGGCTCCGGCACCCGCGCCGGATCGCGGCGCACGTTCGACAGCTCGTCGACCTCACTGGCGGCACCGTCCTGCGCGCCGGCGGAGACTTCCCGCTGACGCAGCTGCGGGCCGAGCTGCGCGCCAACGTCGACCTCTTTTGCGAGGGTGCGCTCGTCGAGCGCTGACGGCGGGCGCCTATCATCGGCCCACCATGACCGAGAACCTGAGCGCCACCGATGCCTACGCCCGGGCCTGCCGGGCGCGCGTCCTCGCGACCGATGGCGCCGCGGTGCTGGTCGATCGCACGGTCGTCTATCCGGGCGGAGGCGGCCAGCCCGCCGACCATGCCTGGCTCAGGGCGCCCGACGGCAACCGCTGGGCGGTGACATCGGTCCGCAAGGACGGGTCGAAGCTGTGGCACGAGCTCGAGCATGCCGAGGCCGGTATGCCGGCGGTCGGCGACGAGGTGGAGATCGAGCTCGACTGGGAGCGCCGGCATCGGCTCATGCGGACGCACTCCGCGCTGCACGTCCTGTGCGGCGTCGTGTGGCGCGACCATGCCGCGCTCGTCACCGGTGGGAACATGGAGCCACTGGTCGGACGCATGGACTTCGAGTTCGAGACGATGTCGGGCGACCTGGTGGGCCAGATCGAGGCCCGGGTCAACGAGGAGATCGCCGCCGATCGCGAGATCCGGGTGGCGATGCTGCCGCGCGACGAGGCGTTCGCCATCCCCGACCTCATCCGGACGAAGATCAACCTCCTGCCGCCTGGGATCGAGACGGTCCGCACGATCGAGATCGTGGGGCTCGACCTCCAGGCCGACGGTGGCACCCACGTGGCGCGCACCGCCGAGATCGGGCACGTGCGCGTCACCGGCTACGAGAGCAAGGGCAGGATCAACAAGCGGATCCGGATCGCCGTCGAGGACGCCTGAGGCGTGGCGGCTGCGCGTGGCGCCTGAGGAACCACGACCCACGCGCCGGGGTAGATCTCGTCACAGACCGCAACCGAGGATTGCCATGCTCCGCCGCCTCCTGGTTCCGCTGCTGGGCAGCACGCTGCTGCTCGCCGCCGGCGCCACCACCGCTCTCGGGAAGTGCGAGGGCCCCAACCCACCGACGTTCTGCTCCGAGGTCGTCGCCAGCCTGGACGGCGGAGGCACCGCCACCGCGTTTCGCGCCGGCGACCCGACCGACGTGAACGTCGTCGTCTCGCAGGGCGAGCAGCCGTTCGAGGCGCGGAGCGTGACGCTCACCTTCTCACGCGTCGCCGATGGTGCCGTTCTCACGGTCCCGGCCACGCGGACCACGACGGCCGGCATGTGGCACGCCACCGTCAACCTGCCGGCGCCGGGCAGCTGGACGATCGCCGCCGACGTCACCGAGCCGCAGGGCGGCACGCGCCAGGTGGCGGTGCTCACCATCCAGGCCGCCGAGCCTCGGCCTGCGCCACCGGCCGCGAAGCCGGTCACGCCGCCGGTCAGCCCGCTGATCCCGTGGCTCATCCTCCTCGTCGGCAGCGCCATCGGTGGCGGTGCACTCGCCCTGCGCGCGGTGCGGGCTCGTGCGCGTGTTGGCGTGGCGCCCTCCCTGCCGTCGCACGTGGCACCGATGGCGGAGAGCGGCGAGCGGTCGTAGCGCCGTGGGACCGTGCCGAGGCGCCATCGCGGCGTCTCGGCGCTCCACAACTCGCTGCCACGGGGACCCGCGCGTGGCAACCTTCACGCGTGACGTCCGACAACCGCGGCACCGAGGGATCCGAGCCTGCGGCCACGCCCGCACTGGCCGATCCGCGGCTGCGCGGCGTGCGGCACCAGGTCGTGCGCACCGACGTTGCCGGCAGCCCGGAGGAGAGCGCCGCGCTCCAGGGCATCCCGCTGGGCGCGTTGCTGCGCACGATCGTGGTGCGGCGCGGCGAGGACGACTACGTGTTCGTGCTCGTGCCGGGCGGTCGGCGCTTCGAGTGGCCGAAGCTGCGCAGCCTGCTCGGGGTCCGGCGCCTCTCCCTGCCCGATGCCGACGAGGCGCGCGCCGCGACGGGGTACGAGCGCGGCGCGATCACGCCGTTCGGCTCAGCTCGGCCGTGGCCGGTGATCGTCGACGCGGCGGCACTCGAGCACCTGCGCGTCGCGATCGGCGGCGGTATGCGTGGCGTGAATCTTCACCTCGCGCCGCAGGATCTCGCGGCCGCCACCGCGGCGCAGGTCGCGGACGTCACCAGCCCCGGCTGAGATCTACGGGCGCAACGTTCCGGACCAGACCTGCCATGCCAGCAGCGTCTTGGCGATGAGGCTCAGCAGCATGTACGTCCGCTCGCCGTACAGGTAGTCGCGCCATCGGCCCACCTTGCGGAACTGCAGGACCATGTTGAACGCGAACACGTTGAAGCTGAGGAAGAGGCTGACGTAGATCGCGATCACGAACCCGGGAATGGGCGCCGCGTTCGGCGACGTGATGCCGGTGATGAGCGCGACACCGATGACCACCCAGGGCACCGCGCCGGCAATGCAGCCGAAGAGGTAGTGCACCCACTGTGGCCGATCGCGCCCCTCATTGGCGGCCTCCATGCTCCACCCGAAGAGGTTCATCGCCGCGTTCGTGCCGACGATGGCGATCAGCGTGCCGACCTCGCGCACGCCGGTGAGCATGGCGATGACGACGATCATCACGCTGGAGCTGAACGCGTACTCGATCCAGCGCGCCGGATTCATGCGGCGCGCGAGGTTGCGCTCGTACCAGCCACGCGCCGGCCAGGCGACGACGGCGTGCGCGACGGCGCTCATCGCGAAGAACGACGCGACCAAGGGACCGATGGGAACATCGAACAGGGCGCGCTGCGCCGGGATGAGCGTCGAGGTCGCCGGGTCGAAGGTGAGGTAGCTCGAGACGACCGGCGCGGTCGCCATCGGGCTCTGCGTGAGCGAGAGGGCCAGCATCGCAAGGAACTGGACGCCGTGAAGGAACGCGAGCGCCACGTTCCAGCGGTGCAGCGAGGTGGAGCGATCGGCCGGGATCGGCCGCGCCGTCGCAACCGTCGCGCCGAGGGCGGTCATCGGGCCGCCTCCCCGGCGCGCGTGGGGGCGGCAGGGGACGAGGCACTGGTCGGGCTCGCGTCGAAGGCGAGGCGGCCGGGTGCGGAGGCGGGATCGAGGTAGCTCGCCAGCCCCTCGTCAAACGGGGTCAGGCGGCGCGGGAGCCGCTCGAGCAGCGGGGCGGTATCGACGGTCGCCGGCTGATTGATGAAGTCGACCGCGTCCGGCGTGAGGAGCGGCGACGGCAGCAGGCTGAGGGGCAGCGCGGCAAGCTTCACGAGGGGTGCAGGTGCCGGGATGATGGGCCGCCGGACCCCCGAAGCCCGGAGCGCATGCCCGATGACCTCGCGCATCGTGAGCGTGTCGGGACCGCCGACCTCGAGCACCGCGTTGCTCGCCGCCGGATCCTCGAGGCTGTCCGCGACGAGGCGGCCGATGTCGTCCACGAAGACCGGTGCCAACAGCTGGCCGCCGAAGTTCGTCATCGGCACGAACTGGAGCTGCCGCGCGAAGCCGAGGAACCGGTTGAGCGACACGTCGCGCGGCCCGTAGATCCAGGTCGGGCGCAGGATCGTCCAGTCGATCCCCGAGCCGCGAACCGCCTCCTCGGCCCGCCACTTGGCGCGGAACCAGTGGCGCGCGGCATCAGGAGCCGCACCGGCGCCGGAGAGATAGACGAGCTTCCGCACACCCGCCGCGCGCGCGGCGGCGACGAGGTGCTCGGTCCCGGCGGCGTCGACCGCCATGAAGGTCTGACCGCGGCGGGGCGCCTCGATCGGCGAGTTCTTGAATGCCAGTGCGATCACGAGCGCATCCACTCCCGCCAACCCGGGCTCGAGACCATCGCTCCCCGTCACATCGGCGTGCCGCACCTCGACCGCGTCGGGCAGCGGGCCACGCCCGGCGTCGCCCTGGCGCGAGAGGATGACCACCCGGTGGCCACGGGCGTGGAGCTCGGCGGCGATGGCACCGCCCACGAATCCGCTGCCGCCGGCGACGGCCACCGTCATCGGTGCATCAGCGTGCCCCGCCTGGGCGAAGACGGCGCGAACGGCACGCGCGCGGTACCGGAAGATCTGCTCGAGCTGCGGCCGGACCACGAGCCGATGCGCCAGCTCCCCGAGCAGGCCCAACGGGAGCGCGTACGTCACCTCGTCGACGATCCGCGTGCGCTCGCCCTCGGCGAAGAAGGTGTGGCGATGGTCCCAGCGACGGTAGGGCCCCCGCAGCTGCACGTCGCGGAAGCTGTGCGGCGGGTCGTACTCGGCGATGAGGCTGCGCCACGTCGTCGGGATGCCGAGCAGCGGCCGAACCCGGTACTCGACCTCCAGCCCTTCGCGCATCGCCAGGTCCCCGGAGCGGAGCTCGAAGCCCATCGCCGGCGGCGTGATGCGGCCGAGGTTCTCCGGCCGCGAGAAGAAGGCGAAGACCTCGTCGATCGGTCGATCGACCTCGAGGCTCGCGCGGAGGCGATGCATCGTCATGGTGTGGTAGCTCCCGCGTTCGGGTCCGCGCTGCGAGGCGAACGCCGTGTAGATGGTTTGTTCACTGTCTTGGTGTCAGAATAGCCGGCATCGGGAGGTCTTGTCAAGCATCTGTCGAGGGTTTACGCTAGACGAAGCATGTACACGATCAGCGCAGCCGCCGCACGCGCCGGCATCTCGGTTCCCCTCGCCAGGGCGTGGGAGCGACGGTATGGCGTCGTCAGCCCAACCCGCACGGCGGCCGGCTATCGCATCTACGACGATGCCGCCGTCGCACGTCTGTCGGCCATGCGGGAGCTCATCGCGCGGGGCTGGGCGGCGGGCGCGGCGGCGACCTCGCTGCGCGAGATGGATGACGACGCGGTTCGCGCCCTCGCGACCAACCCGATCCCGGCCGGCAGCGCCGGCCCGAGCCTCGAGCCCGGCGAACGGCTCGTGGCCGCGTTCGTTCGGGCCGCGACGGCGCTGGATGCGAGCGCCATCGAGGACGTGCTCGACGACGCGTTCGCGCGCGGTTCGTTCGAATGGGTGAGCGAGCGATTCCTGCTGCCGATGATGGTCGCCGTCGGCGACGCCTGGCAGTCCGGCCGCCTCCACGTCGCTGGGGAGCACCTCGCCAGCCACTCCGTCCAGCGCCGACTCGCGACGGCCTTCGAGGCGGCGGGTCGGACGCCGGCGCACGCTCGTCCCGTGCTCGTCGGCCTGCCGCCCGGCAGCCGGCACGAGCTCGGGGCGCTGGGATTCGCCACGGGTGCGCGGCGCGCCGGCATGGATGTCACCTACCTCGGTCCTGACCTGCCGATCGAGGACTGGCGCGCTGCCGCTCGGACGGCCGATGCGCGGGCCGCGGTCATCGGCGTGGCGACCGATCGCGATGCGGCTCCGGCCGCCGCGCTGGCCGCCGCCCTCCGCGCCGACCGACCCGCAATGCTCGTGGCGGTCGGCGGTCCGGCGGCGAGCCAGGCGGCGTCGGACGGCGTGCTGGAGCTCGCCGACGGGATCGGGTCCGCGGTCGACGTCGTGCGTCGCGCCCTCGACGCCACCGGCTGACCGAAGCCGGGTCTAGCCGGCGGCGAGCTCATCGAGGCGTCGCCGCATGCCGTCGAGCGGCCCGCCGCCGCCGCGGAGGCGGCCGATGAGCGCCATGATCGGCATCCCGAGCCATAGCAGCCGTCCCACCCCGTGGAGGTTGACCTCCGCCTCGTAGCGAATCGTGCTGCCGCCATCGGTGCCGGGCTCGACGCTGATCTCGTCCCAGCCATCGAAGCGGGTGCCGGACGACCCGAGCAGGCGCACCCGCCGCGGCGGTTCGAGCGCCTCGATGACGTAGTCGAGACCGATGCGTACCCGACCCGGTCCGCGCGCGTCGAGTCGATAGCGGCTCCCCACATGCGGCGGGCCGGGATCGAGGCGTTCGGCACGCCGGATGAACGGATCCCACTCCTCGATCGTGGCGAAATCGGAGAGGTACGCGAACGCGCGGTCCGGCGCGAGCCGGGTGGGAAACGAGGTGCCGAGGCGCATGCCCGCCGATGCTACGTGGATCGGTGCCATAGTGCTCGCCATGGCCGAGCTCCACGTCCTCCGCGTATTCGTCGACGAGTCGGGCGCGCACGGCAACCCGCTCGGCGTGTTCCTCGACGGAGCGGCCATTCCGCCGGACCGGCGCGCCGAGGTGGCGGCGCGGCTCGGCTTCTCCGAGACCGTGTTCGTCGACAACGCCGCGAGCGGCGAGGTCCGGGTCTTCACGCCGGGCCGCGAGCTCGCCTTCGCCGGTCACCCGCTCGTCGGGACCGCCTGGCTGCTCGCGTCCCACGGGCTCGAGGTCCCGACGCTCCGGCCGCCGGCGGGCGAGGTGCCGACCTGGGAGGCGGATGGGTTGCGCTGGATCCGCGGCCGCGCCGCGTGGGTGCACGAGATCGATCTCGAGCAGCTGCCCGATGGCGCGGCGGTCGACCGCCGTTTCGGTGCGCCGCCCGGCGTCGAATCGCTCTATGTCTGGGCCTGGGAGGACGAGGCGGCCGGCCGCGTCCGGAGTCGCTACTTCGCCCCGGGGCTCGGCATCGCGGAGGATGAGGCAACCGGGGCCGCGGCCGTCGTCCTCACCGATCGGCTCGGTCGAGCGGTCGGCATCCGCCAGGGTCGCGGCTCACGTCTCAGCGCCCGGCCCGGACCCGATGGCACGGTCGAGGTGGGCGGTCGCGCGGTGCTCGACGAGGTGCGCGACTTCACTCTCTGAGCGACGCCGCGGACTCCGGGCCGCCGGCGGCTATGCCTTCGCCAGCGCCGCCCGCTCGGCAAGCGCGATCGGCAGCGTGCCTGCCCCCGCGATCGCGTCGTGGAAGTCGCGCAGCGTGTCGACGTCGCCCGCGGTCGCGCCGCGCCGGGCGAAGAACGCATCCCGGATCCGCGCGATCTCCAGCGCGCCGGTGAGGTACGAGCTCGCCTGCGTCGGCCACGAGCAGTAGCGGGTCACCTCGGCGATCGCGGTCGGCTCGGTGAGCGAGGAGTGGGCGAGCATGTACGCCACCGCCTCGGCATGTCCCATCTCGCCCATGTGGAGCGCGGTGTCGACCACGATCCGGGCGGCCCGGAAGAGGCGCGCCTCGACCTGGTAGAAGACATGGCGCAGGTCGTCGTAGAAGGCGGCGTTCGTCATCATCTCCTCCGCGTAGAGCGCCCAGCCCTCCGCGAAGTAGCTCGTGCCGAACTCGGCGCGCATCGGCGACGGATTCGTCTTCGCCATCGCCAGGTGCCAGTGGTGGCCGGGGTATGCCTCGTGGACCGCGGTGGTCGGGATGCCCGGGTACGAGTTCGACTCGAGCCGCTTGCCGATCTCCTCCTCCGAGGCCCCGTCCGGCGGGAATGGCACGAAGAAGTGGCCACGGAATGTCGCCGCGTAGTGCGGCGGGGCCACGTAGCTGGCGACCGCGATCACCGGCCGCTGGAACGGCGGCGACGGAACGACAAGGCACTCCTCGCCGGCCGGGAACGAGACGAGCCGCCGGTCGTGGAGGAACTGGCGCGCGCGCTCGGTCCACTCCTCGTAGCCGACCCGCATCGCCTCTGGATCGGCGGGCCGATCGACATTGAGCTCGCCGATGAGCTTCTTCCAGTCGTCGTGGCCCGCGATCTCGCCGGAGAGGCGCCGCATCTCGCCGAGCAGGAGCTCCACCTGGTCCAGACCGCGCTGGTGCAGGCCGCGGGTGTCGAGGTCGAGCTGCTCGGCGTCGCGCAGGACGGCGGTGTAGTTCTCCTCGCCGAACGCCCACTCGCCGGTCGCGGCGGGACGCATCTCCTCCAGGAAGGCGGCGTAGGCCTCGAACGCATCGGCCGCGGCCGCACCCGCCGCCGCCAGGTCGGCGCGATGCTCCTCCGCAACGTCCGCGGGCAGGAGGTCGCGCACGTAGCGCGCACCGGCGCGTGCCTGGTTGATGGCGCGCTCCAGGATGACGAGCGGCACCATCTCGGGCCGCAGGTTGGCGCGGCCGGCCTCGAGGTTGGCCGGCACGAGGCGCAGGCGCGCGGCCGCCGCGGCAGCCAGCTCGCCCTCCGGGCGCAGGCGGTGAAGGAAGAGGACGAAGACGCCCCGCATCCCGGGGTTGAGGTAGAGATCGGGCTGGCGGCGCCAGATCTCCCATGCGTGGTAGATCGCCCGCTCACGAAGCTGGCTGACGGCGAGGTCGCGGTCGATCGCCTCGTCGAAGGTCAGCTCGTCATCGGCCAGGCCGGAGAACCGCTCGAGCCATGCCGCCGAGCGGGCGGCATCGGCCTCGATCGCCTCGGCGGACATGTCGTCGAGCTGGTCGTCATAGTCGGTGAGGCCCAGGTACGAGGCACGAACCGGGTTGGTGGCGTGCTCCTCCTCGAGGAACTGGACGGCAAGGTCAGCGAAGGACGGCACTGGATGGGCACCCCCAACTGGTTGTTGGACACAAGGACCGGTGAGGACGCGGGCAGCATAGACCGATGATCTGGCTCCGCGACGGCCCGCACGACGCGCTAGGGAGCAGTCCGGCCCTCGTCAGCGCCGCGGCGGCACGAGCCGGCCGAAGCGGTCGGGATCGGCGGCGGCAGCGACCTGGATCGCGTTGAGCGCGGCGCCCTTGCGGAGGTTGTCGCTCGACAGCCAGAGCGCGAAGCCGCGGTCGCGGCCGGGGATGGCGCGCAGCCGCCCGACGAGCACCGGGTCACGGCCCTCGGCGTCGAGTGGCATCGGGTGACGGTCGCTCCCGTCGGCGGGCCGGTACTCGAGTCCCGGGGCCGCCCGGAGTGCCGCCTCCAGCTCCGCGACCGTCGTTTCGCGCACCGTCCGGATGTGGAGCGCGACGCTGTGGCCGGTGTGGACCGGCACGCGCACCGTGGTGGCCGCCACGTCGAGGTCCGGCATGCTGAGGATCTTGCGGATCTCGGCGTGGATCTTCCGCTCCTCGCCGGTCCAGCCCGTCTCATCCAGCACGTCGATCTGGGGGACCACGCTGTCGGCGATGCGCCCGTGGAACGGGGAGCCGGCGGCACGGTCGCGATGCGCGGTCCCCCGCTCGGCCTCGAAGGCGTCGAGGCCAACGCGGCCGGCGCCGCTCACCGCCTGGTAGCTGGCGAGGTCGACCGATGACAGCCCCGCCGCGTCGCGGATCGGTGCCAGTGCCACGACGACGGCCGCCGTCGTGCAGTTCGGGTTCGCGATGAGGTTGCCGCGCCGCTCCCGCGCGGCGTGCCCGTTCGCCTCCGGCACGACGAGCGGGACGTCGATGGAGAGGCGGAAGGCGCTGGAGTTGTCGATCACCAGCGGGACCGATGCGCCGACTCCGGCCATGATCTCGCGGCTCTGGGGTGCGTCGACGGCGAGGAACAGCACGTCGAGCTCGGACGCGCCCGCGGCATCGAGGACGCCGACCGGCAGGCTGTCGCCTCGGTAGGTGAGCGTGGTCCCGCCGTCGTGTCCGAAGGCGCGGAGCGACGCCGCCGGGAGCCCGGCGTCGGCGAGGATGGAGCAGAGGACGCTCCCCACCACACCACGCGCGCCGGCCACGCCGACCGTCGGCCAGTCGGTCATTGGTCCGCTCCGAAGAGGATCGGCCGCTCTCCCGCGACGAGCCGCGCGAGGTCCGCGTAGACCGCCCCTGCGGTGACGCGTCCCCCCGCTCCGGGACCGCTCACCGTGAAGGTGCCGGCATCCGCGACCTCCACGGCGAGGAGGTTGCCGATCCCCGACACCGGCGCGAGCGGATCGTCGGCCGCCAGCTCCATCGGTCCCACGCGCAGCTCCTCCGGCGTGGCCTCGGCTACCAGGCGCACCGTCGCGCCGGGTGCCACCGAGAGCCCGACGATACCCGACGTCGCCACCTCGGCCTCCGCCCGCCAGCGGCCCCAGGCCACCGACGCCAGGACGGCGAGCTTCTGGGCGGCGTCGCGCCCCATCACGTCGAAGGTGGGATCGGCCTCGGCGTAGCCCGCCCGCTGGGCTTCCCGGAGCGCGTCGTCGTAGCCGCGACCCTCCCCCATCGCGGTGCAGATGAACGTCGTGGTCGCGTTCACAATCCCGCGAAGTCTCGCGATCTTGCCGGTGGCCGCGAGATGGGCGACTGTCTCGATCATGGGCGCGCCACCGCCCACGCTCGCGCTGCCCAGCAGTGCGGCGCCGTGCGCCTCCGCGAGCGTCGCGAGCTCCCCGCCGTGGGTGGCGAGCAGCGCCTTGTTTGCGGTCACGTACGGCTTGCCGGCCACGAGGGTGGCGCGTGCCCATGCCAGCGGCACCTCCGCGCCACCGGCGAGCTCCACCACCACGTCAGCGTCGACGGCCGCTTCGGGTGGACCGATGCGCACGCCGCGCGGAAGGGCGCTGCTCCGGACACGGGCCGGATCGCGCACCGCGACCACGGCCAGCTGGAGCGGCAGCGGCCCGCGCAGCACCAGCTCGCCGAGGGCGGCGCCGACCGTGCCCCAGCCGATGAGCCCGATGCGGAGATCGCTCACCTACGAGCTCGCCGGGTGCGATCCATGGGCCACCGCGATGGTGCACGGCTGGCCGGCGGTGTCGCCACCGATCCCGAGCACCGAACAACCGGCCAGGAGCATGGTGGCAGGCACCCAGGAGGCGAAGTTTCGGCGCATCCCGGGATCGTGGGGCGCCACGGTGGATCGGTCAACAGCGGTACATCCCGCGAAGGGCGGGTACACTCTGCGGGCCATGGGAGCCACCGAAACCGTCGACCTGTTCATCGAGCTGATCAACGACGACCGCCGCGAGAAGGCGATCGAGCTGTTCGCCGAGAACGCCGTGCTGGGCATCAGCGTGCCCGGCTCCGACGAGCGCACCAACCTGCGCGGTCGCGACAAGGTCGGCGGCTGGTTCGTGCGCGCCGGTGACGGGTTCCGGATGTACACCAACGACAGCCGCAACATGGGCAGCAGCTACATCGCCGACGTGACGGTCATGCGTCCGGGCGTGCCACCCATGAACGTGGAGGCGAACTTCCGGGTCGAGGCGGGCGAGATCGTCGCCCTCTTCCTGCAGCCGAACTAGCGGCGCGCCCGGCGCCTGGGTTGTTCGCCGATGGGCGGTCGTCGCGTGGGGTGACTCGTTCGTGACGCACGCTGTCACATGCAGCACGTGACGCACGATGTCACGAGCGGTCGACCCGCGACGGCAACGCCGCTCTGCGACTCAGTCCCCTCCCCCGTCGCATGACTTGATCCGCGGCCCGAAGAACGCCTCGGCCTGCTTCTTGTTCATCGTCGCGAGTTCCGGAGGCAGTGGCGCATCCGCGCCGCACGCCTGCTGGTAGGCGATGACCTGGTCGCGGATCGGCTTCGGCAGGCTGCCGATGTCCGTCGTCGGCGACGCGCTGGGCGTGGCGAGCGGGGTTGCGCGAGCGCTCGGTGATGCGCTGGCGGAGGATGAAGCGGCGCCCGGCAGGCCATTGACGGCGAGGATCACGACCGCGACCGCCGCGGCGCCAGCGAGGACGAGCAGCGGCCACCACACCGGATCGCGCCGGCGGCGCGAGGTGACAGCAGGTGCCACCGCCGGTTGCGCGGCCGCAGCGACCGGGGGCGGCACCACGACGGGCAGTGAGGCGGTCACCGCCTCGGGGTCCACCGTGGCACCAGCGTCCAGCAATGCCTCCGCATCTGGCTCGCCCGCCAGCCAGGCGCGCAGCGCGGCGGCGACCGTGCCGGCGTGCCGCGGCCGCGCGGCCGGGTCGATCGCGAGGCACGCAGTGGCGATATGCGCGAGGCTCGGATCCGTCTCCGGCAGCGGCCCTGGCCCGACCCGTTGCGCTTCGGCCAGCGTGACCGTGCTGGCGGCGGCGAAGGGAACTCGGCCGCTGAGCATCTGCCACAGCACCGCGCCGAGCCCCCACAGGTCCGTCCGCGGACCGATGGTCTCGCCGGCGAGCTGCTCCGGCGCCATGTAGCGCAGCGTGCCGACCACCGTGCCGGTCGCCGTCAGCCGCTCGGCGGCGTCGTCGAGCATGCGCGCGATGCCGAAGTCGACGAGCCGAGCCCGCCCGTCGCGCTCGAGCAGGATGTTGCCGGGGGTCACGTCACGGTGCACGACCCCGCGCTGGTGGGCATGCACAAGCGCCTCCGCCACCTCGGCCGCGATCCGCGCGGCCTCTCGCTCGGGGAGCCTGCCCGCCCGCCCCAGCCGCGCGGCGAGCGACTCGCCATCGACGAGCTCGAGCACGATCCCGGGGCTGTCGCCGCTCGCGTCGACGTCGTAGACCGCCACGATCCCCGGGTGGCCGAGCCCTGCGACCGCGCGCGCCTCGGCGGCAAGGCGAGCCCGCGACCCCTCGTCGGGGAGGAGATGCGGGTGGAGGAGCTTCACGGCCACGTCGCGG
This sequence comes from uncultured Chloroflexia bacterium, assembly GCA_963825905.1. Taxonomy (GTDB): domain Bacteria; phylum Chloroflexota; class Limnocylindria; order QHBO01; family QHBO01; genus JAICQM01. The sequence goes on from CAWGUL010000008.1 coordinate 70,774, forward strand.
TCCAGCTGCTCGTCGTGTGCGCGCCACACCTCCGCCGTGCCGCCCGCGGCGATGCGCTCGGTCAGGCGGTAGCGGCCGAGGACGCGGCGCGTGGTGGGATCGGTGGGCGTGGTCATCGGTGGCTCCGGGAGAGCAGGAAGCGTGCGAGGCCTACGGGAAGAGATCCATGGCACGGTCCATGACGAGGTCGGCCGCGCGACCGTCACCCGCCTCGTGGTCCCAGCCGCGGACGACGACGACCGGGAGCTGCGCGACCTTGCCACCGGCAAGATCCGCGGCCGACGCGAGCTGGTCCGCCACGGCGGTGATCGTGGCATGCATGACGCGCCCGGCAGCGTCCGGCCGGCCGCGCAGGTCGAGCAGGGGCGCGAGCCCGGCGCTGCCGATCGCGACGTTGACGATCCCGTTGCGCCACGGTCGGCCGAACGAGTCGCTCACCACGACCGCCGGCGTGACCCCGAGCCGCGCCTGCAGGCCGTCGCGAATCGCTGCCGCCGACGCATCCGGGTCGACCGGGAGCAGCGTGGCCGCGTCGCCGACCCCGACGTTCGAGAGGTCGACGCCGGCGTTCGCGCAGACGAGGCCGTGCCGGGTGCGGCTGATGATCAGCCCGTTCGGCCCGATTCGGACGATCTCCGCCGACTCACGCAGCACGAGCTCCACCTGGCGCGGGTCCTTGTCCCAGCGGGCGCCGAATTCCGAGGCCCACGGCCGGGGCTCCACCGTAGCAAGGTCGACCATTCGCCCCTCCGCCTTGCTGACGATCTTCTGCGTCACGACGAGGATGTCGTCCTCGCGCAGACCGATGCCGGCGGCCTCGGCCGCCCCGACGATGAGATCCGCGAGGTCATCGCCGGCCGCGACCTCCGGGATCCCGGGCAGCGCGATGAGCTCGAGCGAGCCCGCCGTCATGCGGCGTCCCCGAGCTCGATCCAGCGTGCGAGGTCGGCGGGCGTGTCGAGGTCGAAGGCGAGGCCCGGCCGCTCGAGGATCGCAACCTGGACACCGGCCGCTTCGGCCGCGGCGCAATGGGCGGCGAAGCTTGCCTCGCCGAAGGCGAAGTCGATGGCGTCGGCGGGGCGCAGCGCGAGGGCGTTCGTCCCGCTGCCGCCGCGGTCCGGCGCGATCGTCAGGCCGGAGGGCGAGGGCGTGGCGGCGAGGAGCGCCCGGACGTCGTCCGGGCCGAGGTTCGGCAGGTCACCGTGGAGGACGCCGAGCAGGCCGATCCCCGCCTCGACGGCCGCCCGGCGCGCCTGCTCGAGGCCGGTATTGAGGCCCATGCCGCGCTGGACGACGAGCGTGGCGCCGATCGGCTCGACGATCGCGATGAGCGCCTCGGACGGGGTGATCACCACGACGTCGTCGGCCGCCTCGCGGACGACGCGCAGCACCCGCTCCAGCAGCTCACGCGCGAGCGCCACCCGCTCCCCGGGATCGAGCACCGGGGCGAGGCGCGTCTTCGCGGCGGCGAGGCCGCGGTGCGGGACGATGATGCGGATCGGCTCGCTCACGGGTCGAGCATACCGCCGCCCTCGATGAGGGCCCGGGCGAGGGTCGCCCGGTCCGCGTCGCTGCGCATGACGGTGGGCAGCACCCGCGGCGTCATCCCGAGGGCCGCGATCTCCGGTGCAAGGGCCGCATCCGCGCCGTCCAATACGAACGATTCCACGATCCCGGCGTATCGGCGCGCCACGCCAACGGCGCTCACGTCCTCGCCCAGCGAGGCGAGCATCCGGTCGGCAGGGCCCCTGAGGGCGCGGCCGGCGATGATCGGGCTGACCGCCACCGCCCGAGCGGCGGCGACCGCGTCGCGCAGCTCCGCGACGGCGAGGATGGGACCGATGCTGACAACCGGGTTCGACGGTCCGATGACCACGAGATCGGCGTCGCGGATCGCCGCCCCGGCCGCGGCGCTCGCTCGGGCGGATGCCTCGCCATCCAGGCGCACGCCGGTCACCGCCGGCTCCTGGCGACGCGCCACGAAGTAGTCCTGGAAGTCGAGCTCACCGGCATCGGTCTGGATCATCGTCCGCAGCCGGTCGTCGCTGGCCGGGAGCACATGAGCCGTGATCCGGAGCGCGCCGGCCATGGCGGCGGTGGCATCGGTCAGCGAGGCTCCTGCACTGAGGAGCTCCGTACGCCGCACATGCGTGGCAAGGTCCGCGTCGCCGATCTGGAACCAGGTGCGATCGGCCCCGAGGCGCTCGAGCATGGCAAGCGCCGTATGCGTGTCACCCGCCACGCCCCAACCGGTCTCGCGGTTCAGCAGCCCGGCAAGGGTGTAGAGGACGCTGTCGATGTCGGGGCTGACGTGGAGGCCGTGGAGCTCGGTGTCGTCGCCGACGTTGACGACGACCGAAAGCTCGCCGGCGGCGAGGACCTGGGCGAAGCCGTGGGCGAGCTTCGCGCCGCCCGTGCCGCCGGCGAGGAGCGCAACCTTCACGAGCCCGCCAGCATCGGCCGCACCTCGGTCGCGAGGCGCTCGAGCGACTCGGCGTCGTGCGGCGCCGGGAAGCCGACGATGAGGTGCCGGAACCCGATCCCCAGGTATGGCCGCAGCTGCTCGGCGACCTGCTCCGGCGTCCCAGCGAGCTGGTTGGGCCACGGCCGGGCACCGCCGTTGCCCCGGAACGTGGCCGCCACCACGCGCCGCGCCTCGGCGGGATCGTCCCGGATGACGCAGACCCCAACGCCGGCGGTCCGCTCGATCTCCGACTCGTCGCGGCCGATCTCGTCGCAGTGGCGGCGCAGCACCTCGTCCTTGTGCCGCACGTTCTCGAAGCCGCCGCCGAAATTACAGGCGTCGGCGTAGCGCGCGACGGTGCGCAGCGTTCGCCGCTCCCCGCCGCCGCCGATGAGGAGCGGCAGGTGCGATTGGACGGGGGGCGGGTCGTTGCGCACCTCGCGAGTGGCGTAGTAGCGCTCGCCGGAGGGTCGCTCGCCGTGGAGCATGCCGCGCATGATCCGCGCCGCCTCGTCGAGCCAGCGTAGCCGCTCCCCTGGCGAGCCGCCGAACTCGATCCCGAACGCGGTGTGCTCCGTCTCGAACCATGCGCCGCCGATGCCGAGGATCGCGCGGCCGCCGGAGATGTGGTCGAGCGTCGTCGCCATCTTCGCCACCAGCGCCGGGTTGCGGAACGTGTTCGCGCCGACCATGAGGCCCAGCCGGGCGTGCGTCGTGGCCTCGGCCCACGCGGCGAGGGAGAGCCACGCCTCGAACATCGGTCCCTCGTGGTCGCCGACGATCGGGTACAGATGGTCCCAGGTCCACACGTCGTCGTAGCCGAGCTCATCGGCGCGGATGGCCGCGGCGCGGAAGGCGGGCCAGGTCGTGTACTGGTTCCAGAACAGGACGCCGAGCCGGACGTCGGTGGTGGCGCCGCCGGCCTCAGTCATGCCGGATGACCTTCTCGACGCGGAGCTCGATCGTCACCCGGTGCTGGCCCTCGAACGTCCGCGGATCATCCTCGTAGCGCCGCGCGAGCTCCTGGATCACCGACAGGCCGCGGACCGGGTCGTCGTCGAGCTCGACGCGACCCTCGACGGTGACATAGTCGTTGCCGTCCTCGAAGCAGAGGCTGACCCGCGGGTCGCGGAGCATGTGCTTGTGCTTCAGCCGGCCAGCGCGGGTGTTCATGATGATCACGTCGTCCCGTCGCGGGTCCAGGTCGAACCAGACCACGGACTGGCTCGGCATGCCGTCGCTGCGGATGGTCGCCATCACGGGGAAGCGCGGCTCGGTGAGGAGCCAGTCACGGGTCGCGGGGTCGAGGGCGCTCGCGTGCTTGATCGTCTCTGCCAATCGGGTCTCCATGCGTCGATGTGCTCTGTTTTTCGGAGCGACCATCGTATCCCGATGCGGCTGGCGGGACCCACGGCAGGCACGGCCCGTAGACTGCGTCGATGCGCATCGGCTTCAAGACGAGCCAGTCGAACGTCGACTGGCCGACCCTGCTCGCCACCTGGGAGCTCGCCGACGAGACGCCGTCGCTCGACAGTGGCTGGCTCTTTGACCACTTCGTGTCGCTCGCCGACGGCGGCCCGTGCCACGAGGCGTGGACGGTAGCGAGCGCGCTGGCGGCCCGCACGCGCCGGCTCCAACTCGGGCACCTCGTGATGAGCAACACGTACCGCCATCCGGCCCTGCTGGCGAAGATGGCGACGACCCTCGACCACGTCAGCGGCGGGCGCTTCGTGCTGGGCCTCGGCGCCGGCTGGCACGCCGAGGAGCACGCGATGTATGGCATCCCGCTGCCGCCCATCGGCGAGCGGATCACGATGCTCCGCTCGGCGACCCGCGTCATCCGCGCCCTGTTCGACGCGCCGGAGGGCGCGACGCTCGACGCGCCGCCCTACCGGCTGATCGCTGCGCGCCTGGATCCCCCGCCGCCCACGCCCGGCGGCCCGCCGATCTGGCTCGGTACGCAGGGCATCCAGCGCGGCCTGAAGATCGTGGCCCGGTACGCGGATGGCTGGAATCACACGAACGCATTCGAGACGTTCGGGCCGAAGCGTGACGCGCTACTGCGCCACTGCGAGGCGGTGGGCCGCGACCCGGGGGAGATCGAGATGAGCGCCCAGGTTCGGCTCGGCGACGGTGGCCACGCGGCGGCGCTGGCGGACGCGAGCCGCTATGCCGACGCCGGGGCGCAGCACGTCATCGTCATCTTCCCGGCCGCCGACGGCCCGGACGGGCTGCGGCGCGTCGTGCACGAGATCGTCGAGCCGCTCCGCGAGCACGCCGGCTGAATGGCGACCGCCCAGCTGCTCAGCATCGGCAGCGAGATCCTGCTCGGCGAGACGGTCGACACGAACGCCGCCCATCTCGGCGCGGACCTCGCGCGGCTCGGCGTGCGGCTGCTGGGCGTGCGCGCGCTGCCGGACGACCGCACCGTCATCGCGGCCGCCTTCACAGCGGCTCGTGCCGAGGTGGATCTCGTCATCGCGACCGGCGGCCTCGGGCCGACCCACGACGACCTGTCGCGCGAGGGGCTGGCCGATGCCATGGGTGAGCCGCTGACGCTCGACGTCGAGCTCGAGCGCGCGCTCCGGACCAGTTGGCGCGGGCTCGGGGTGTTTCCGGAGAGCAACCTGCGCCAGGCGTACCGCATCCCATCGGCCGAGATCCTCGCCAACCCGATCGGATCGGCATCGGGCTGGTGGGTCGACCGCGATGGGTCGGTGTGCGTCCTCCTCCCCGGCGTGCCGTCGGAGATGCGCCGCATGTGGGCGGACGAGGTCACCCCGCGCCTGTCGCGTCGCTTCACGCTGGTCCCGCTCCGCGTGCGCTCGGTGAAGACATGGGGCCTTGGCGAGTCGCGCGTCGCGGACCTGCTGCGCGACGAGCTCGAACGGCCCGGCGACGGAATCGAGGCCGGCATCTACGCCCGCGACGACGGGGTGCATCTCCGCTTTTCATGCGCCGATCCGGCCGCACCGCTCGACGCGCTCGTGGCGCGCTGCCTGGCGGCCATCGGCGACGACGCCTGGGGCACCGACGACGACGACCTCGCCACAGTGGCGCTCCGGGCGCTTGCCGCGGCCGGCGCCACGAGCGTCGCCTCGTGGGAAGCGGACACGGCCGGCGCGCTCCTCGCGATCTTGGCTGTAGCACCCGAGCTAGCGGATGCGGCGCGCTACGTCGGCGGGCTGCTCGAGGTCGACGCGGCCGCGGGCGTGCCGCTTGCCGACGCAGTGATCCAGCTCTCGCTGCTCGACCCCGGGGCGCACGGCCGCAGCCGCGTGCGGGTCGCGGTGAGCGGCACCGTGAGCATGCCGATGGTCGAGCTCTCGATCCACGGCAGCGGACCGCAGCGTCTGCGGCGGGCAGCCTACGCCGCCCTCGACACGGTGCGGCGCGCGGTCCGCAGCTGAGACCGGAGCCGGCCTGATTGCAAGAAGGCGGCTCCGACGGAGCGTCTGCAATGCGAGAGGCCCGTCGGTCGGAACCGGCGGGCCTCTCTATCTGCGATCGGGTCGGGGCGGCTACTTGTTGACGTTCACCAGCATGAAGCCACCGCCCATGCTCATGATCTTCATCGTCGTCCCGGTGCGGGGGACGTTGACGCCGGACCAGCCGTTCGCGCCGCGCTGCTCGCCCGGAGCGACCCACCAGTCCATCCGATCGTCGAACTTCGAGACGCCTGCCCGAGACGGAATCGTCTGCGCCACGCTGTTCGCATGGAGCGTGATCTGATCGGTCCGGTCCAGGCTGAACGTCGAGTCGAACGCCTGCACCCGCGGCCGCCACGGCAGGTTGTTATCCGGCCGATAGAGGAGACTCGGGTGCGCGTCGACCGGCAGGAACAACCCGCCGCACCGCCCGGCAAGGCAGTGGTCGCCGACGTTGTTGTCGGGGAACGACTCGTCGTAGTACCAGACCAGCAGCCCGTCCTGATACGGGAAGTGTTCGACCCAGTTCTGGAGCTTCGGGTTGTCGAGGAAGCCGAAGTTGTACGGGCCGGTCTTCAGCGACCGGTCGTAGGTCACGTAGCTCCGGTACTCGGCGAAGTAGGCGTTGAAGAACGAGCGGGTGATCAGGCCGGTCGTTCGCACGAAGCCGCCGGCCAGCGTCCAGGTGCCATCCGTCTCGGCGCCATCGGTCGGGTTGGTGCCGACGGTGACGTCATCGACCTTCACTCCCGGCCGCGACACGCCACCATCGGTCACGTATTCGATCCGCACCGAGGTGGTCGATGACGGGATCGTCGCCGTCCAGGCGACGTACGTGCCGCCCGAGCTGCCGCTCGTGCCCGGCACGCCGGCACCGTCGGACAGGTTGGTCGGGACCGTCGTCCACGTCGTGCCGTTGCTGGAGACGCGGAGGAAGAAGTAGTCGAAGTCCTTCTCGGTGTCGTAGTTGACCTTGGCCGAGAAGGTGGTCGACCCGGCCGGGAAGGAACGGGTCATCGTGCTGTCGACGTTGTTGCCGTCGCCGGAGTACCAGAAGTAGCTCCCGCTCGCCGGCGCGCCGACGTTGAAGTCCACGCTCTTGTCCGGCAGCAGCGCAACGATCTGCTGCGCGCCCTTCGAGTTGTACTCCGCCGGACCCAGGTTGACCGATGCCTTCCCCTTGTACGGGACGAGCGCGTAGTTCGACCAGCCGAGCTGGATCTTCTCGAGCGCGCTCATGTCGACCGGCATCGTGCCGATCCCGTCGGCCGGACGTCCGGTCGACCCATACGAGCCCTGCGAGTAGAGCGTCCAGAAGCCGGTGGAGTTCTCCGCACCACCGGTGTTGCCACTCGTGTCGTACAGGTCGGGCAGGCCGAGGTCGTGGCCGAACTCGTGGCTGAAGACACCGACCCCGCCATCCTCCGGCTCGACGGTGTAGTCGCCGATCCAGAAGTTCGTGCCGCCGATCTTCACGCCTTGCAGGCCGTGCGGACCGGTGCCGTCCGGGCCGGGCGCCGCTCCGGGGAAGAAGGCGTACCAGCGGTGGCTCCAGATGGCGTCCGAGCCCTGCGCGCCGCCACCGGTCTCCTCGCCGGACCCGGCATGCACGGCCTGGAAGTGGTCGATGTAGCCGTCCGGTTCGTTGAAGTTGCCGTCGCCGTCCGCGTCGTAGCGGTCCCAGACGTCGTACTGGCTGAGGTACTTCGTGAAGTCGGCGGCCTTCCAGCCGGCGGCGACCTTGGCCGCGTACCAGGCATTCACCTCGTCACGGACGAAGAGCCACGTGCGGGCACAGACGATGTCGCCGCAGTAGTCGGCCCCGTAGTTCGCCTCGTTGAACGGGACGTTGACCCAGTCCTCGACCTGGCCGTTCACGGTGTAGCGGTTCGAGGACTGCATGATGTAGTAGTTGCGCATCGAGACCGCGCCGGTCTTCTGGGAGAACAGCATGTTCTCGTAGTAGGCCTGGTTGAAGTCCGAGGCCCAGATGCTCGTGTTGTCGACCTTCCGATCCGGCGCGGGGATCTGGTTGTGGAGCGGTCCCACGGTCCCGCCGTAGCTCGGGTTGACCTGCGTGCCGAACTGGCCGAGGACGGTCCAGATCTTGTCCTCGCCGGTGCGGGCGAGCTCGACGAACTTCGCCTTCCCCAGGCGGACGCGCTTGTTCGATCCCTGGGCGGCGGCGCCGCCGGTAAGGAGCGCCTGCATGCCGGCAGCGCGCAGCTGTGCCTGGCGTTCGCCAAGCGGGAATGGAGCGTTGTCGTGGGATGACCCGGCGGCCGGGAGCTTCGGATCCGCGGCCGCGACCGGCGCCACGGCCATCAGTACGAGCCCGAGGCTCGCGAGGAGCGCGAATAGCTTGCGCAATGCAGGGTTCTCCGTGTGCGTGTCCTCAACGGTGTGCCGCCAGCGCGTAGCTGGCCGGGAGCTCCGGAGTGGGCGATGACACCTCCCGCGCGTTTCCAATTCGACAGCAAACTGGGAGCGAGTGCCTTTCGGGAGCTGTCGCAGGGCGCATCGGACGCGCCGTGGACTTGCCCCGAAGATGCGGCAGCGTACCCCGGATCAATAGCGTCCGCAACGATTTTGGCGCGTATCGGGCTCGCGTGGTGTGTGCGATCACCACATCTCCACCACGTGCGCGGGATGAACGACAAGAGGCCCGCCGGTCGGAACCGGCGGGCCTCCGATATGGCGTGGGCGTCGCTACGGGGCGAGCTTTGTCACATAGGTGCCCCAATTGGCGAGGCTGGTACGCGTCCCGCCGCAGGTACCGAATCCGGTCAGGGTCGGCGGATCGGGGTAGTACTGCGCATAAGTGCAGCGCTGACCGATCCATTCCGATGCAATCCAGATGCTGGAACCGTCAGTCACAGCCGCGCCGTAATCACCCCACCGGGTGCGGGGTGGATCGCCGACGAAGGCCTTATAGCTCGTGAAGCCATCGGACGGACCTCGTCCTGCGGCCGCGATGTGGATCGGTCCGACGACGCCGGCCGAGCTGATCGTTGCGTACCCGGCACTTGGGTAATAGCCCTCGCCTCCGACGGTGAAGGCAATTGCCCCATGGCCGTTCGTCCCCATGGCAATGGCGGGATAGGTCAGGTTGTTGTTCGCGAGCGCGAGGTAACCCTGGCGCGTCACGGACCCCCCGACCTGGCCGCTCGCGCTGATGCGCGGCTGGACCGCGAACCATGCGATACCGGCCTTGACCTCGCCGCCCACCTTCACGGCGGTATCCGTCGCTCCCCACAGCAGGCCATTCGTGAACCAGGTCTGCTGCATGCGCGTGTCGTTCGCGTCGAGCGACGAGATGACCTCGTCGTGCGCCGGCTCGTCGGCGAAGAAGATCTGCCAGCACCCTTCACCGAACGGCGTATCCGTCTTGGTGTCGTTGATGCAGTCCCGCAGCGGAGTTGGCCCGGACTTCTGATCGGCCTTCGGGGGGAAGACGTACGCCTCGCTGTTGATGAGCGTGGAGGTCAGCTGGAGCGCCGGGGATGCGGTGTTCAGCGAGGCCGTGTTCGTCAGCGCCCAGATTCCCAGGCGGTTGGCGGTCCCGGTCGGGTTGCCGGTCTCGTAGCCGTCACCGGCGATGGTGCTGAGGAAGTACTCGGTCCCGTTCCAGGTCGTGGCGTACTGCCCGGCAGGCGATGTCGCCGGCCAGACCGTGAAGCCGGGGATGCCCTTGACGCTGAGGTTCTCGACCGTGGTGACGGTGAGCTTGGCGGGATGCGCGGCAAGCTGCGCCTTCGAGAAGGCGAAGATCTGCGCGCCGCTGTAGGAGTCGCCGAACGTCGAGTACTCGTTCGTCGTGATGTAGACGCCGTTGGCATCGCCACCGATGTGCGGATAGTCCTGGAAGCAGAAGCCCAGGTCGCAGTGGTGATTCGGCGTGCCCTGCTTGCCGTTGTTCTGGGCTGGAACGTGGTAGATCGTCCAGGTCCCGGTTGGGTTGCCCGTGTTCGAGACGGCGAGGTCGATCGTGTTCTTGCCGTTGTAATTTCCCTGCCGATCGACCAGCAGCGTCGTGATCGCCACGATGAAGCGCTGGTGGTCGGGGTCGTAGTGGCACACGGGGTCGATGACGTCGGGGCCTGCGATTCCAGTCGCGCGGTCGATCGCGGCGGGATACCGGAAGAACGTGTTCAGGTCCTGGACGCCGGTCAGTGGCGCACCCGTCGCGCTGCTGTAGACGCGCAGCACGCTGTTGGTCGACTCGACCGTGTATCCGTTGCCCACACACAGGGCCTGGTCCGGTGGCTCGAGCGAGAACTGATTGCCCCCGTTCGCCGTGCGCTGATCGAAGTGATTCAGGCCGGCGAAGCTGACCTGGATCTCGGGGTTCGAGCCCGCGACGGAGCTCGAAGCCACGTTCGGCGGATTCAGCGGCTTTGGGGGGAATTTGCGGTTCTTCGATCCGGCAACGCTCGGCGCTCCCGCATCCGCATCACCGCCCGGCCGCAGCTCCGGCTGGTTCGGGCCGGCGGGACCGGCGGCCGTGGTCGCCCGGATGCTGGTCGTGCCTGCCGCCGGGACCTGGCGCGACGCGCCTCCCGCGGCCAGCGCAACCGAACCGGCAGGCACGAGCGCGGCAACCAGTGCCAGCCCGGCAAGCCAGGAAACGAGTCTCTTGAACACCCCACTGTCCTCCTGAGTGAAGCCTGCGCCAGAACGCGGTTCTCCCGGCGGCTGCGAAGAAGGGCCGCTGGATCAGCGGCGCGACAATCGCGCCCTCCGACATGGTGCCTGGGTCGTGGAGGCCGCTCATCCTCTGGTTGTCGGACGATACGGCCCGCGCCAACCCGACGCAAGAGACGACGCCGTGCCGGTGCGCGGCGTCACCACGTTCTGACGCTGCCTCAGCGCGCCGGCCAGTTCCCGATGAGCCGCACCGCCCCCGGCGCAACGGCGAACTCCCACGACCGGGCGGTGCCGATCTGGTCGCCGTCCACCTGGAGCGGAACGCCCGACGATGGACCCTGGAGGACGGTGAGCTCCGCTGTCGTGCCGTCGAAGGCCGCGGCTGCCGGGCGACTGCCCGCTGCCCAGCGCACCGCCTCGAGCGCCAGGTGCGGGGCCGGGCCGGCGTAGACCCGGAGCCGCATCCGCCCCGCATCCGCCACCGCGCCGTGGTTCACGAGCAGGCCGCGCCCGAAGTACGGCGTCGTGGACGCGACGAGCAGCTCCATCGGTCCTTCGTGGACGACCGCGCCGTCGACGGTGAGGCGCACGGTCGGCCGCCGGAACAGGTCCGGGATCGCCCCGCCGATCGCCCGTGCCCACCCGCGCGTCCCGTTGGCGCCGGCATCGGCATAGCGCCCAGCCACGTGGGCATCCCAGCCGGCACCGGCGAAGAGCGCCAGCCGGCCCCGCACCCGGACGAGGTCGACCGGTCGCGCGTCGCCCGCGAGCACGGTGGCGGCGACGGCCTCCGGCTGGCGCGGCAGGCGCAGGAGGTGCGCGGTCGCGTTGCCGAAGCCCGCCGGCAGGTAGCCGATCGTCGCCGGCGAGCCGGCCAGCACGTTGTAGGTCACGCCCAGCGTGCCGTCCCCACCGGCCACGACGACGGTCCGATAGGCGTGGATCCGCTCCTCGAGCAGGGCAGCGAGCTCGGCGGCATCGCGGGTCGCGACCCTGATGAGGTCGGCATCCAGGCCGGCACGCACCACCGCGACCATCCGCCGCGTGCGATCCGTGGCGGCCGTGCCGGCGGCCGCGTTGAGGACGATGGCCGCCGGGCCGGGAAGCGGCGAGCGGCTCACCATGGCGCCCGCCGACCGATCACGGCAGGCTCGCGACGATCTCGGCGGCAATGGCAGGATCGCCGGTCACGACGACGAAGATCGTGTCGCCGTGGGGGATGAGGTAGATCGCCTTGTCCGTCGACGACGAGGCACCCTGCTGCACCTGCCTGCCGCCGACCGTCACGCTCTTCCAGGTCATGTCGCTCCCTCCCTGGCTGGCGCCGACCGACGCCTGGAACTCGCGCAGCAGGTCCGCCGGCGCGGTCCCCGCCACGCGATAGGCGAACGCCTGGCTGTCGGCCTGGACGGCGGTGGCGAACGCGACCGACACGTCCGACGGCTGCGCGCCGAGCCGATCGAGGAAGTCGGTGAAGGAGCTGTCCACCGCTCCCCCGGCCATGAGGGTCGCTCCCTTCATCGACAGCTTCTGGGTCTGCTCACCGGCGATCGTGTCCGGCAACAGCGCCTCGAGCTCCGGCGCTTCGCTCAGCGCGCCCGATGCCGCCGCGGACGCCGAGGCCGCTGCCGACGTGACGGCTCGTGTCGGTGTCGGCGAGGCGCTTCCGTCCGAGCCGCCCGAGCAGGCGGCGAGCATGGTGAGCGCGGCGCCGGCCGCCAGGGCGAGGAGGCGCGGAGCGGGGACCGTGGTCACGGCAGGTGCGAGAGCACCTCCGCCGCCGCGGCATCGCTCGCTGACGTCACCGAGAAGACGAGGTCAGCGACGCCATAGAGATAGACCGCAGTCGCTTGCTGGCCCGGCGCCGTCCCCTTCTTCACGTTCTTCCCGCCGACGTTGGCATCGGTGAAGCCGGTCGCGCTCTGATCGCCTTGCATCGCCGTGCTGAGCTCGTTGAGCAGGATGCCGTGGTCCACGCCCTTCACACGGAACGCAGCGACCGCCGTGCTGTCGGCTGTCGTGCTCAGGGCGAAGGCGAACGCGACCGAGACGTCATCGGGCTGCGCGCCGACGCTGTTCAGGAAGTCGATGAACTGCTGGTTGTCCGCCCGACGTCGAGGAGCTCGCTGCCCTTCATCGAGGATTTGATCGTCTGCTTGCCGCCGATCTGGTCGGGCAGCAGCGCCTCGAGCTCGGTGTCGCTGTTCGGCAGGTCGAACGATGGGAGCGCCGAGGACGACTCGGTCGCCGACGCGCTGGCGACCTCGCTCTGCGTGGCTGTGCTGGCGGACGCGGAGGCCGATGCGCTGGCGCTCGATGAGCTGCCGGACGAGCAGGCGGCCAGGGCGAGGGCCAGGGCGGCGATGAGGCCGCGGGCGGCAAGTCGGGTGGTCATGAAGAGCAGCCTCTCAGTGGGCGACGCCGGCATGGGACTGGGCCGTCGTCTGTGGCGGAAGGATACGCAATCGGGGCGACCCGATCAGCGGAGGTGGATGGAGCGCTGGCGCTTGAGGAAGCGGCCGTCGCCCGCCGCGCCCTTCCAGTCCGGGCCGTCGACGATGACCTTGCCGCGGCTCAGGACCACGTCGGCGCCGCCGGTGACCTCCCAGCCCTCGTAGCAGGAGTAGTCGACGTCCATGTGGTGGCTCGACGCGCTGATCGTGTGGGTGCGCGTCGGGTCGTAGACGACGAGGTCGGCATCGAGGCCGGCGGCGACGGCGCCCTTCTGCGGCAGGCCGAACATGCGCGCCGGCGCGGCGGAGATGACTTCCACCCATCGGTTCGGCGTGAGCCGGCCCTCGCGCACGCCGCCGGAGTGGAGCAGGTCGACGCGGTTCTCGACGCCGGGCAGGCCGTTCGGGATCTTGCGGAAGTCGCCGCGCCCGAGCTCCTTCTGGCCGTGGAAGTCGAACGGGCAATGATCGGTCGAGACGACCTGCAGGTCGTCCTTCGCGAGCCCCGTCCACAGCTCCTCCTGGTGGTCGGCCGGGCGGAGCGGTGGGGAGCAGACGAACTTGCTGCCCTCGAAGCCGTTGCCCAGGTCCTCGAGCGACAGGAACAGGTACTGCGGGCAGGTCTCGGCGAACGCCGGCAGGCCCTCGTTCCGCGCGCGGCGCACCTCGTTCAGCGCCTCGCGCGCCGAGAGATGGACGATGTAGACCGGCGACCCCGCCACCTCGGCGAGGCGGATGACGCGGTTCGTCGCCTCTCCCTCGAAGACCGGCGAGCGCGACGTGCCGTGGTAGTAGGGATCGGTGTGGCCGGCGGCCACGTCCTGTCCCGCCACGACGTCGATCGCCATCCCGTTCTCGGCGTGCATCATGATCAGCCCGCCGTTCTTTGCGGTCTGCTGCATGGCCCGGAAGATCGCACCGTCGTCGCTGTAAAAGACGCCGGGATAGGCGGTGAAGAGCTTGAAGCTCGTCACGCCCTCGTCGACGAGGTTGTCCATCTCGGCCAGCACGTCGTCGCGGACGTCGCTGATGATCATGTGGAAGGCGTAGTCGATGCATGCCTTGCCGTCCGCCTTCTCGTGCCACGCGTCGAGCCCCTGGCGGAGCGATCCGCCGCGCGGCTGGACGGCGAAGTCGATGATCGTGGTCGTGCCGCCGAACGCGGCGGCGCGCGTCCCGGTCTCGAACGTGTCCTTCGCGAACGTGCCGCCGAACGGCAGCTGCATGTGGGTGTGGACGTCGATCGCGCCCGGGATGACCCATTTGCCGGTGGCGTCGATCGTCGCGTCGGCGGTGGCCTCGAGATCGGTACCGATGAGGGCGATGCGCTCCCCGTCGACGAGGACATCCGCCCTCGTCGTGGCATCCGCATTGACGATGGTTCCACCGGTGATGAGCGTCCGCATCGGGGACCTCCTGTAAGCACGATCGGCGCGCCGCGCTGGCTGGCGGGCCCCGTATCGTAGGCCAGCCGGAACCCGCCGATCCAAGCGCCGCGGCGCGAAATCTGAACGATCCTGCCCCGACGGTCCGCCTCGTGTGCATGAACAGCATGCGTCGCCCGCTGCGGGCCACCTTCGCCGTCGTCATCGTCGGCCTCACCGGATGCGGCGGAGCCGGAAGCGGCGCCGCCACCGCAACCGCGACCCACACCGCCGCTGCCAGCGCCTCGGGGAGCGCCTCCGCCTCGGCGAGCGCGGACACCGGTCTCGGCAGCATTGCGCGGCCGGTCGGCGAGACGATCGACGGCAGCTGCGACGGCGATGCCTCATGCCTGGGACTCCTCGACGCCGGCGAGCACACGAGCGTCGGCTTCCAGCCGACGATGACGTTCAGGGTGCCGGCCGGTTGGGCGAATCTCGAGGATCGGCAGGGGATCTTCACGCTGCTGCCGCTTGCCATCCCGGGGGACGCGATCGTCGCCTTCGGCAAGCCGCAGGCGACGGGCAATGACGGGCGCATCGTGGCCGGTGCCGACAACTCGGCCGCCGGGCTGGCGGCCTACCTCGGCGGGCGGCCCGATCTCGACGTCTCGACCGGGACCGCGACGGTGGGCGGCGTGAACGCGTACCGGCTCGACGTCGCGATCCGGCCCGGCACGGTCGCCAAGGCGCGCGGCTGCGAGGTGAACGTGTGCGTCATGGTGGCGAGCGGCCGCGGCGTCACCTGGGATTACGCGCTCGTCCTCGGCGGGACGGAGCGGATGCGGATCTACCTCGTCGACACGGCCGGGGCGACGTTGCTCATCATCGCCGACTCGCTCGACGGCGCCACGTTCGCCGACATCACCGCGGCGGCCGACCCGATCGTGGCCTCGATGACCTTCCACTGAGCCGGCCGCGCACGCGGCATCATGCGTCGGTGGACCGAGAGCTCGTCGAGCGGGCGCAGGGCGGTGACCGTGATGCGTTCACGGCCCTCGCCGCGGCATCGGTCGACCGCCTGTTCGCCGTCGCCGTCCTCATGCTGCGGGATCGGTCCGCCGCGGAGGATGCCGTCCAGGAGGCGCTCATCCGCGCCTGGCGCGACCTCCCCGCGCTCCGGGATGCGACGCGCGTCGACGCCTGGCTGCGACGCCTCGTCGTGCACGCCGCGTACGACGAGGCACGCCGCGGGCAGCGGCATCGCGCCGACCTCATCGTCCTTTCCGGCGGCAATGCCGGGAGCCGTCCCGGCGGCAGCCAGCCCGCCGTCGACGACGCGACCGATCAGGTCGCCGAGCGCGACGTGCTGAACCGCGCCTTCCGCCGGCTGAGCGTGGAGCACCGCGCCGCCATCGTGCTCCGCCACTACCTCGCCCTCAGCGTGCCGGACGTGGCCGACAACCTCGGCATTCCGCTCGGCACCGCCAAGTCGCGCATCCACCACGCCGAGCAGGCGCTGCGCGCCGCGCTGGAAGCCGATGCGCGCGCGCCGCGGCGCAGCAGCGAGGCCGGCCGATGACACCGCACGACGCCTTCCACGACCAGCTCGCGGGGTGGCTGCGCGCCGAGGCGCCCGCGGCGGCACCCGACGCCATCCTCGACGCGGTCGCCGCCCGGATCGGTGACCTCGCGCCGGCGAGGACGCAGACCGCGCACCGCTGGCTCCGGCTGCTGGCGTCGGCGGCCGTCGTCGTGGCCGTCCTCGTCGGCGGCTGGACGATCTCGCGGCTGCAGCTCGGACCGGCGGCCGCGGCGCCGGCGGTGGCGCGCCCGACTGACATCCCGCGCGACGGTGCCTGCGCGCCCGAGCACGAGTGCTTCGGCCTCCTGCGGCCCGGTGCTCACCGGACGACGATCTTCTCCCCGTCGCTCGCCTTCACGGTCCCCGACGGATGGCAGAACCTCGAGCAGAGCGTCGGCTACATGGACCTGCGACCCGTCGATCGGCCCGGAGACGCGATCGAGGTCATGGGGCTGCCGCAGCCACGCTCCGCGGACGGCCGGGTGCTGACCGATGTGCCGGCGAGCGCCGATGGCCTGGCCGGCTGGCTGGCCTCGCGCCCCGACCTGGTGACCGATGGCGTCCGCCACGCCTCGATCGCCGGCGGCCTCGTTCCGTACCTCGACCTCGTCGTCGCCCCAACGGCGCCGCGCGCGACGACCGGCTGCCCCGCGGACCCATGCGTGGCCCTCGCGCTCGGGCTCGACCCGCGGCCACGGCCCACCTGGGGTTGGGACCTGCGCGTGTGGCGGGGCGCCGCGTACCGCGTCTACGTGGTGGGCGACGGCGCGGCGCGCTTCCTCGTCGTCGTCACGAGCTGGGATGCGCGGGCACGCGATGCGCTGCTCAGGCTGGCGCTCCCCGTGGTGGCGAGCATCCAGCCGGCACCCTGAGCCGCGCCGGTGGCGGCAGTTGGCCGCCGGACGTAGGATCATCCGGATGACCGCGACCCCGACCGCAGATCGCCTGCACTACACCGGCGACGACGACGCCGACCGCCTGCTGGTGAGCGAGCCGATGGCGCTCCTCATCGGCTTCGCGCTCGACCAGCAGGTGCCCGTGCAGAAGGCGTTCTCCGGGCCGAAGGTGCTGCTCGCGCGCCTCGGCACGCTCGACGCCCGTGAGCTGGCCGCCGTCGACGAGGCCACACTGCTCGCCGCCGCCAAGGGCCCGCCCGCCATCCACCGCTTCCCCGGCGCGATGGCGAAACGCGTCCACGAGCTCGCCCGATTCATCGCCGACACCTACGACGGTGATGCGTCCCGCCTGTGGACCGATGCCACCGACGCGCGCGATCTCGAGCGCCGGATCGGCGCGCTGCCCGGCTTCGGCGACATGAAGGTCCGTTCCCTGTTCGCCGTTCTCGCCCTCCGGCTCGGCATCCGGCCGCCGGGAACCGACGAGCGGCTGCCGCGCTACCCGACCCTCGGCGACGTGGACTCGCCGGCCGCGCTCGCCGAGTACCAGGCGAAGAAGCGCGCCTACAAGGCGAAGCTGCGGGACAAGGGCGGGACGTTCGAGCCGTGGGCCGACCGAAACAAGGACTACCGCTGAGCCTCCGAGGCGCTACGCCTCGTCTTCGTGATGGTGCTCGTGCTCGCCGTGGTCGTGCTCCTCGCCCGCGTGGACGTGGTCATGCATCCACGGCGTGAAGGTGACGCCCACCAGGAGGCCCTCCGGGCTGAGGAGGCGCGAGGTCGTCTGGCCCCACGGCTCTTCGTGCGCGCCGCGGAGCACGCGATGGCCGGCCGCATCGAGCTCGGCGACCGCGGCCGCCACCTCGTCGGCTGAGGCGACGTCGAGCTCGATCCAGGTCGTCGGGGCGGGGATGTCGTCCGGCCAGGCATCGGTCCCGAATGTCGACTCGGCTGCCTGGCGAAGCGGCCAGAGGGCGAATGCGTTCACGCCACCCATGTCGTCGTTCGTGAAGTAGGACGGCGCGGCCTCCGTGAGATCGATGCCGAGGCCCTCGCCCCAGAATCGCCGGCTGGCGTCGACGTCGCGGACGATCGGGCCGAAGCCCGCCACGAAGCTGATCTGCATCGGTCCAGCCTACGCCGGCCCGATGCCGGGGTGAGTGGTGAATCGCCTGACCCGCGGCAGCCGATGCCGGCTGCCGTCCGCGCCCCATTGAACGTTTCGGCCCGGCCGCCGGCTCATGGTGGGCAAAGGCTGAACACCGCGGTTGGCCATCTCATCCCGAGTCCAGAAACGAGAGGAACCCCACCGTGACCTCGATCCAACGCACCCTGCAGCGCACCAGCGTCGCTCCGCTCATCGCGGCCCTGGCCGTTGCCGCCTCGTTCGGCGCCGGCGTCGTCGTCGGCGGGCCGGTTCTTCATCTGGCAACCGCATCGTCGGCGATCGGCCATGGCCCGAGCGCCGCGGTCCTCCAGTCCGGGCGCGCATGGGAGCTGCAGCGCGTCCAGCAGGTTCCGCAGCGCGTCCAGCTCGGGTCGGTACCGAACCCCGGAGTCCGCGCCGGCGTGCAGGCCTGGGAGCGCGAGCGGCGGCAGGAGATGCGCGGCCATTGACGCCGAACCGCCCATGACGGCCATGATATGGCGCATCCACGGTGCAGTGACGGGGCGTGACCCCGCCGCTGCGCCGCGTGGCGTCCGGCAGCCTGGCGGCCGCGGTCCATACTCGGCCTTCGACGCCTCAGAGGCGACGGAGGGCATGGACGCGCACATCGAGCTGGTCCGGCGCGCACAGGCGGGCGATGAGCGCGCATTCGCCGCGCTGGTCCCAGGGGCTGCCGACCGCCTGCTTGGCGTGGCGTTCCGCATCCTGCACGACCCCGCGCTGGCGGAAGACGCCACCCAGCAGGCCCTCCTCACCGCGTGGCGGCACATCCGCGAGCTGCGCGACCCGGAGCGATTCGACGCGTGGACCTACCGACTCGTCGTCAATGCCTGTTACGCGGAGGCGCGGCGACGCCGATCGTGGCGGGAGCGCGTGGGACTCAACATCGAGCAGGAGCTTCGCGCGCCGGATTCGTACAGCGCGGTCGATGACCGCGACCTCATCGATCGCGGGTTCCGGCGCCTGTCACTGGAGCACCGTGCCGTGCTCGTCCTCCACCACTACGTCGATCTGCCGCTGACCGAGGTGGCCCGACTGCTCGGCATCCCGGTCGGCACGGCCCGCTCGCGCCTCCACTACGCGGTCCGCGCGCTCCGGGCCTCGATGGCCACCGATGGCGAGCACGTACCGATGCCGGGGCCGACACGATGAGCTTCCACGACGACGCCGATCTCGATCGCGAGCTGGCAGCCTGGCTGCGACGGCAGGAGCCTCCCACCTCGTCCGACCGCGTCGCGCGCCAGGTCATCTCGCAGCTGTCGCCCGTGCGACAGGCGAGCCGAGCCTCGTGGTTCCTCTCCGCCGCTGCAACGGCGGCGGTCGTGGCGATCGTCGGGGTCGTGAGCGGAACGCTGCTCGCGCACCTGCGGCCGCAGCCCGCCCCGGCGATCTCCGTGGGCATGGACACATCTCGTCTCCCGGGTGGGACGATCACGATCACCACCCCGGGATACGCCGGATGCATGATCGGGAACGCAGATTCGATCTGGCTCCAGACGGGCCCCGCCGTGCGGAGCTGGACGCGCATCGATCCGGTGAGCAACGAGGTGGTAGCGAGCATCGGGCCCGGCTGGGATGGCAGCTTCGGTCCCGATGGCAGCCTCTGGATCCTCCTCCAAGGCCAGCAGAGCACGAGGGGCGCCCCGCTTGCCCGGGTCGATCCCCGTACGGGAGCCACGCTCCGCACGATCAGCGCCGTGAGCGGCTTCCACCTTGCCATCGACGGGACGACGGCCTGGGTGACCGGTGAGACGAAGGTCTTCCGCGTCGATCTCGTGAGCGGCCACGTCATGGCCAGCATCGACGCCCAGGTCGGGAAGGCGTCGGCGATCGCCGTCCTCGACGGCATCGTCTTCGTCGGCGGCGAGGGCGGCCTGGCCCGCGTGAGCCCCGCGGTCGACGCCGTCACCGGGGTGCTGGACAGCGCATCCGGCCAGCCGTTCAACGTCAGCCACCTGGCCGTCGGGTCGGGATCGGTATGGGCCCAGATGGACGGCAGCGGCAGCGTGATCCGCGTGAACCCGGTCAACCTCGCAGTCGACGCGGAGACCGACGTGGGCGGCACGAACCTCCTCTACGGCCCGATCATCTATGCCGACGGCGCGGTCTGGACCGCGGCGCCGGGGGGGATCGCCAAGATCGATCCCGGCACGAACACGATCGTCCAGACCATCCCCATGCCCTGGGGCGAGTACGGCGGGATGGTGGTACGCGACGGGGAGATGTGGATCACGGTCAAGGACGAGATGAGGGTCCTACGCTTCCCGGTGCGCTGAGTCCCGGACGAGGTCAGCGCCAACGTCCCATCCGGGGTGCGGCTACCCTCGGATCCATGACGATTCAACGGATGGACCATGTCAGCGTGGTCGTCGAGGACCTGGCGTCTGCCATCGCCTTCTTCGCCGAGCTCGGCATGGAGCAGGACGGCGCCGCGACCGTCGAGGGTGAGTGGGCCGACCGCATCAACAACATCGACGGCCTGCGGGTCGAGATCACGATGATGCGCACGCCGGACGGGCACGGCCGCCTCGAGCTGACGAAGTTCCACAGTCCGGCGGCGATCAGCGGTCAGCCGGAGCAGGCTCCGCCGAACACGCTCGGCCTGCGCAGCGTGATGTTCGCGGTCGACGATATCGACGCCGCCGTCGCACGCCTGCGAGCCCGTGGGGCCGAGCTCGTCGGCGAGGTGGTGCAGTACGAGGACAGCTACCGGCTGTGCTACGTGCGCGGACCGGCGGGCATCATCGTCGCTCTGGCCGAGGAGCTCGGCTGAGGGGGCCCAGCACGGCCGAGCTCAGCGCGTCAGCTCGGCCCCGTAGCGGTCGAGCTGATCCTCCTCGTCGCCGTTCATGAGGTAGACGTTGAACTGGGTCACTCCGGCCGCTCGGAGCTCCTCGAGGCGCTGCCGATGCGCCTCGGGCGGGCCGACGATCGCGAAGCGGTCGACGATCTCGTCGCTCACGAAGCGCGCGTTGTCGCTCCCTACCTCGGCATGATGGTGGTAGTCGTAGCCCTCGCGGTTCTCGACGTAGTGCCACAGCGACTCGGGCAGGTCCGCCTTGTCGTACTTGTTGATGAGATCGACCACGTGGTTGCTTACGAGCGCCGGGAACCAGCGGACCCGCTCGCGAGCCTCGGCCACGTCGTCGGCGACGTAGGCAGCCGCGGCCGCCATGACCTGGATGCTGTCCGGATCGCGCCCCGCCGCCACGGCAGCCTCGCGGACGAAGCCGATGCACCAGCGGATGATGTCCGGGTCGGCGAGCTGGAGGATGATGCCGTCGGCCACTCGGCCGGCTGCCGACAGCGCCATCGGTCCGTAGCCGGCGACCCAGATCGGCACCGGGCCCTGCGTCGCCCAGGTGAGCTGGAGCTCGGTGTCGTCGACGGTCACCTTCTCGCCCGCGGTGAGGGCGCGGATGATCCGGCAGCAGTCCTCCATGTAGGCGACCGTCGTCGGCTTCTTGCCCATCACCCGCCGCGCACTGTCACCGCGACCGATGCCGAGGTCCATCCGCCCGCCGGTGATCTCGTTGAGGGTCGCCAGGGTGGAGGCGGTCACCGTCACGTCGCGCGTCGCAGGGTTCGTGACGCAGGTCCCGAGGCGCAGCCGTTCGGTGGCTGCGCCGATGAGCGTCAGCAGCGGGTACGGCTCGCGCCACAGGACGTGGCTGTCGAAGATCCAGCCATACGAGAAGCCGTTCGCCTCGGCTCGCCGCGCGAGGTCGACGCTCCGGTCGAACCGATGCTCGGGCTTGAGCGTGAACCCGAAGTCCATCGGCTAGGGGCGGACGAGGTCGTCGTACGCGTCGGGGCGCCGGTCACGGAAGAACTGCCACGTCTGGCGCACCTCCTCGATCTTGTCGAGGTCGAGGTCGCGGACGATGAGCTCCTCGTCGTGCGCGTCACCCACATCGCCGACGAACTGCCCGCGCGGGTCGACGAAGTACGACTGCCCGTAGAAGTCGTCGTCGCCGAGCGGCTCCACGCCGACGCGGTTGATCGTGCCGACGAAGTAGCCGTTGGCGAGCGCGTGGCTCACCTGCTCGACCCGCCACAGGTACTCGGACAGCCCGCGTGACGTGGCCGAGGGGATGAAGACGAGCTCCGCCCCGTTGAGGCCCAGCGCCCGCGCGCCCTCCGGGAAATGGCGGTCGTAGCAGATGTAGACGCCGACCTTGCCGACCGCGGTATCGAAGACGGGATATCCCATGTTCCCGGGTCGGAAGTAGTACTTCTCCCAGAAGCCCTTCACGTGCGGGATGTGGGTCTTCCGGTACTTCCCGAGGTACGACCCGTCGGCGTCGATGACGGCGGCGGTGTTGTAGTAGATGCCGGTCGTCTGCTCGTCCTCCTCGTACATCGGCACGATGAGGACCATCCCCGTCTCCTTCGCCAGCTCCTGCATCCGCTTCGTCGTCGGTCCGTCCGGGATGTGCTCGGTGTAGCTGAAGTACTCCGGGTCCTGGACCTGGCAGAAGTACGGGCCGTAGAAGAGCTCCTGGAAGCACATGACCTTCGCGCCCTGCGTCGCAGCCTCGCGCGCGTACTTCTCGTGCTTGGCGATCATCGATTCCTTGTCGCCGGTCCACTCCGCCTGGAGCAGTGCCGCGCGGACGATTCGGGCCATGAAGATCGGTCCTCCGAAGCTGGTCGGGACGGCTGGCATCCCGCAGGAAGGCCGATACGATACACCGGCCCCAGCACGCCGCCGGGCGGCGCCCCGGCGGTGGCTCAGGTTACCGCGATGGCGGCGATCGAGATCAGCGCGTCGCCGACCTCCAGCGGATGCTTCGCGCCCTGCCGAGCTGGCGGGTCGACCGGAAACCAGCGCGCCCACTCCTCGTTCATGCCGGCGAAGTCGTCCGGGCGACGCAGGATGAAGGTTGCGCTCACGATCTGCTCCATCGAGCTGCCGGCGGCCTCGAGGATGGCAGCGATGTTCGCGAGGCATTGGCGCGTTTGCTCCTGGATCGTGGGACCGGCGATCTCCCCGCTCGCGGCGTCGAAGGGACCCTGCCCGGACACGAAAACGAGGCCCGCCGCGCGGATGGCCTGGCTGTACGAGAACGACCCGATCCCGGCCGCGTGGCCGGGGGCGTTCGGAGTGGTGATGACCTCGCGCGACATGGCGCCTCCTCGAGCATGCATCCCCCACCTGAGGACCGCGGCCAGCATGGCATGCGGCGCCGCCGCGCCAACCGTGCGGTACGCTCGACGCTTGACCGACTTAAGCACGGACCGATGAGCGGACCGATGGATGAGCGCGAGGCGGCCCTGCGCCGCGCCGCCGAGCTGGGGATCGACTTCCTCGCCTCGCTCGAAGGGCGCCACGTCGGCGCGCACGTGGATGCCGCCGGCGTTCGTGCCCGTCTCGCGACCGAGCTCCCGATGGGCGGCACCGATCCGATCACCGTCGTCGAGGAGCTGGCC
The DNA here is from genome assembly GCA_963825905.1 of uncultured Chloroflexia bacterium. Lineage (GTDB taxonomy): Bacteria > Chloroflexota > Limnocylindria > QHBO01 > QHBO01 > JAICQM01. The sequence continues at coordinate 94,209 of CAWGUL010000008.1, forward strand.
GCGGCGGTCGATCCGGGTCTCGTCGCCTCCGCCGGACCGCGCTACTTCGGCTTCGTCATCGGCGGGGCGCTGCCCGCCGCCGCGGCCGCTGACTGGCTCACCGGCGCGTGGCAGCAGAACGGCGCGCTCCACGCTCTGTCGCCGGCGGCCGCGGCGGCGGAGGAGGTGGCCGGGGGGTGGATGCTCGAGCTGCTCGGCCTGCCACGCGAGGCCAGCGTCGGCCTGCCGACCGGCGCCGGACTCGGCAACGCCGTCGGCATCGCGGCCGGCCGGCACGCGGTGCTGGCGCGCGCCGGCTGGGACGTGGAGGCGCGCGGCCTGTTCGACGCACCGCCGGTCACCGTCATCGTGGGCGACGAGGCGCACGCCACTGTCTTCACCGCGCTCGGCTACCTCGGCCTGGGCCGCGACCGCGTCGTGCGCATCCCGACCGACGAGCAGGGCCGGATGCGGTCCGACGCGGCGGTGGCGGCGATCGCTGACGCCCGGGGGCCGCTGATCGCGGTCCTCCAGGCCGGAAACGTGAACACCGGCGCCTTCGACCCAGCCGAGGCGGTGACCGATGCCGCCGCCGCGCACGGCAACGCGTGGGTCCACGTCGACGGGGCCTTCGGCCTGTGGGCCGCCACCTCGCCGCGCCTCGCCCACCTCGTCGCCGGGGTCGACCGGGCGGACTCCTGGTCGACGGATGCGCACAAGTGGCTGAACGCTGGCTACGACTGCGGCTTCGTTGCCGTTCGCGATCCCGATGCCCATCGCGCCGCCATGGCGGCGAGCGCCGCCTACCTCATGCGCAGCGATCTGCGCGAGAACTGGGAGTACGTGTTCGACAGCTCGCGTCGCGCCCGCGGCTTCGCGCTGTACGCCGCGATCCGCTCGCTTGGACGTGACGGGGTGCGGGCGATGGTGGAGCGCTGCTGCGACCTCGCGGTGCGCATGGCCGATCAGCTGCGGGCGGCCGACCGGGTCGACGTCCTCAACGAGGTCGTCCTCAACCAGGTGCTCGTCCGATTCGGCGACGACGACGACCTCACGCGGCGCGTCATCGAGCGCGTGCAGGCCGATGGCGTGGCGTGGATGGGTGGCACCACCTGGCACGGCCGGGCGGCGATGCGGATCAGCGTCAGCAACTGGTCGACGACCGAGGCCGACGCCGATGCGACCGTCACCGCGATCCTGCGGGCGGTCGAGGCGGCCTGAGCATGCCGTGGGGCCGGCACGCGAAGATCGCGTTCATCGGCTCGCACTCGGTGCGCAAGTCGAACGCGGTGCACGCGTTCGCATCGACGATCGGACGCGCGGGGCGCAGCGTGGAGGTCGGTCGCGAGGTGGTCCGCTTCAACCCGCTCGGCCTGAACGAGGGTGCGACCGCGGAGGCGCAGCTGTGGGTGCTCCTCGCCCAGGTGCAGCAGGAGCTCGAGCTCGCGCACCGCGCCGAGGTGCTCGTCACCGATCGGTCCGTGGTCGACAACTTCGCCTACTACCTGCGCGTGACCGATGGCGAGGACCCGTTCGCGGTCGAGCCGCTCATCCGGCGCTGGGCGACGAGCTACGACCTGTCCGTGCGGCTGCTCCCCGACGTGGCGCTCCTCGCCGACGGGGTGCGGAGCACGAACGACGCGTTCCGCGACGAGATCGAGGCGCGCCTCGACCGGATCCTGCCCGAGTACCTCGCCGCCGAGCGGCTGATGGACGTGCCGGCGAGCCAGGTGACAGCGGACTTCGACTGGTGGGCGATCGCGGAGCGGCTGGCCGCGCTCGTCGGGGAGCCGCTGGTCGAGGGCCAGCTCCGCGTCCCGATCGGGTGAGCCATCGGGTTGTCGGTTACGCAAATAACCGGCAACGCGGACGGTTGAACGGGCGCTTCGAGCCGAGCTGGTTGCCCAGGGCGCAACCATCCGGGGTCGAGCGTGCCTACATCGACCCTTCCCTGCCGGGGGTATTGCTGCCGGCGCAAGGCGGCTCAGCCCGTCGACGTGGGCGCGCGGAACCGGAACCACGCCCAGAAGGCGACCGACACAAGGCTGAAGCCGAGCAGGAGGGCGACGACGGTGAAGAGGGGCGTGCGGCTCGTATCGGCGAGGTAGCCGCTCGCCGGGTTGACGAGGATGTGGAGGAAGGCGAACGCGCCGACCCCGAGCAGCAGGCCCCACAGCACCCGGTTCCAGCCGTAGAGCGGCTCGCCGGGCAGGAAGCGGAACGGCAGCAGCCCGAAGACGACGCCCTCCAGGCCCGCGACGGTGATGGCCGCGAGGGCGGTTCGCAGGGCGGTCGTCCCGAACGAGGCATCCCCGGCCGGCAGCGCGCCGAGCGCGAGCCACGCGACTCCAGCCGCCACGAGCATCACCGTGGCCGCTGCGGCTGTCGCCCGTCCCTCCTCGACCCCCGACAGCTCGTGGGCGAAGGCGAGGCCGATGAGCAGGCCGTACAGGTAGCCGGGCTGGAAGCCGGTGAGACGCGAGATGACCACGCACACGACCGCAACCGCCAGTGACAGCGGCACGACCTTCAACCGTGCCCGCTCGCCGCGACGTCGATGCGTGCGCCAGGCGGGGATCGCGAACACGAGCGTGACGACTGCGATCGCCACCAGCATGCCGATGAACGTCGCGGCCGAATGCGCGTCCGCTCCGAACGTCGGGTCGAGGAAGCCATAGAGGAGCGCGGCGGCGGCGGCGAATGCTGCGATCCCTGGCCACGAGGACCAGAACGCGCCGATCCGGCTCGCCGCACCGCGTGCCCGGTCGAGACGCAGCCAACGGCGCACCTCGTCCTCGTGCTCCTCGAGGGTGGAGTTGAAGAGCTGGCCGGGGAACGGCATGAGCAGCACGATCGCCGCCGCGAGGCCCGCGCTCTCGAGCAGGACGAGCGGGTCGCGGCTCACCCGGGCGGGCGTGGCGACGCTGTCAGCGAACGGTGCCCCGGACGACGAACCCTGCGCCGCCCCACCGCTCGGCGGCGGCGTCGCGCCGGGATTGCCCGAGGGCCCGAGCGCGAAGGCGGTGAGGACCGCGCCGGCCAGCGGCGGGTCCGCGGCCGGGAAGCTGTTCACCTGGGTGTGGAGCTCGCAGGTGGCATCGGTGAAGTCGTAGGTCTGCGGCCGGGAACCGGCCCCCACCGCCCCTCCCACGTAGCCATCCATCGCGGTGCGGTCCGCGGCGCAGAACAGGTCGGCCAGCTCGGCCAGGAAGTCGATCCCCTCCTGCGCGAGTGGCGGGCTGCCGGTGGCACCGGCGACGAGCACGAGCGCGGGATCGGTGTAGAAGCTGGCGGTCAGGGTCAGCTGGCCGGATGCCTGGCGAACGCAGAACAGCTCCGGCTCGCCGTTGATGCCCTGCGACGGGTTGCAGCTCAGGCCGTGGGCATCCATGACCGCCCGCAGCGCATCGCCGCTCGGTCCCTGGGTGGCGCCGGGACGCGGGGCGGGCAGGCCGTCGCCGGCCACGAGGCCGGGTAGTGCCAGCAGCAGGCCGATGCCGGCGGCAACCACCGCCAACCGGCGCACCGAGACGACCACACGCAGCTCCCATCCGTTCCGCGCGCCGCGTCGTGCTCGGCGGACCGTCCTCGAGGCTCGTCGCTGCGGCGGCGCGATGATGCCGCCCACGGCGCGCGTTGACAAGATGACCCGGTGCCTTCTCAGCCCCGTCGGCTGGTGGCACAATGCGGCCCACCCGAGCCCGCACAGCGCCCTGCGCTGCCACGGAGGACCCCGTGTTCCGGAACCCCCTGCAGGCCATCTTCGCCGTCCCCCTGCTGCGGCGGATCGGCTTCCACGCGCGGCGCATCGGCGGCGGCATGGACCGCCATTTCTTCACCTCGCTGCTCACCGCGGTCATCGGTTTCGTCGTCGTGGCGGCGCTCGCGATCACGCTCCTGGAGGATGACAAGCGATCGTTCGCGGGCTTCGGGAAGGCGTTCTACTGGGCGGTCACCACGGTCATCGGCTCGGGCGACGCGAGCTTCGTCAACTCGCCCGGCGGCTACATCATCGGCTGGCTGCTGGCATTCTTCGGCGTCGCCATCGTCGCCGCGATGACCGGCGCGGTCGTCGGCTTCGTCATCGACATCCTGCTCAAGGAGGGCCAGGGCATGGGCGCGGCGGGATTCACCGAGCACATCGTCGTCTGCGGGTGGAACGCGACGGCTCGCGACCTCATCGAGGAGCTCAAGGGCGACGAGTTCACCTCGAAGGTCGTCCTCCTCCACGACAGCGAGCGGAGCCCCGCCGGCGACGGCGTCTACTTCGTGCGCGGCGACATCACGAACACCGACGACCTCGAGCGGACCGGGATCCGCGAGGCGCAGTCGGCGGTCGTCTTCCCCGCCGACCGCTCGAACGAGGCCGACATGCGCTCGATCCTGGCGGTGATGGCGATCGAGTCGATCGCCCCGCAGGTGCGCACCGTGGTCGAGGCGAACAACCCGCTCCACGTCGACCACTTCAAGCGCGCGAACGCGGACGAGATCCTCGTCACCTCGCAGCTCGCGTCGCGCCTGCTGGCCCGGTCCGCCCTCTATCCCGGCCTCACCGGCCTGGTGACCGACATCGTCTCCGGCGGCGAGGGATCGGAGCTCTACCGTGTCGCGCTGCCGGAGGAGTACGTCGGCCTCTCGGTCGATGACCTGTCGGCGAAGCTGCGCGGCGAGCACCGTGCCACGTTGCTCGCCGTCACCCGCAACGGCTCGAGCATGACAAACCCGGCCGCCGACTTTCGGCTCGAAGCGGGTGACGACGCGGTGGTGGTCGCCGAGGGGCTCGGCAGCCTGCGGCCGCTGGAGCTCCAGCACGAGTAGCCGGCTGTGGTGTAATCGATCCTTCCCTCCCATCCTCATTCGAGACTGAGCGGCACGAGGTTCCCATGGCGATCGACACCGAGCAGCGTGGCACGATGAGCGGCGACGAGATGATCGCTCTCACGAAGCGGCACACCCTCTTCGAATGGAGCGCCCAATCGAAGGTCGACCCGATCCCCGTCGCCGGGGCCAAGGGCAGCTACTTCTGGACGCCGGAGGGGAAGCGCTTCCTGGACTTCAACAGCCAGCTGATGTGCACGAACGTCGGCCACGGCCACCCGAAGGTGATCGCCGCCATCAAGGAGCAGGCAGAGACGCTCGCCTACGCGAACCCGTTCATGGCCACCGAGCCGCGGGCGCGGCTGGGCGCGAAGCTGGCCGAGATCACGCCGGGCGACATCGACACCTTCTTCTTCACGAATGGCGGTGCGGAGGCGAACGAGAACGCGATCAAGATCGCGCGCTTCTTCACCGGGCGTCACAAGATCCTCGCCCGCTACCGCAGCTACCACGGCGGGACGTACGGGGCGATCAGCCTGACCGGCGACCCGCGCCGCTGGGCGGCGGAGCCGGGCATCCCCGGCGTCATCCGGGTGACCGATCCGTACCACGGCATCGCGCGCGGAACCGACACCGCCGAGCAGGCACTCGCGAACCTCGAGGAGGTCATCCAGCTCGAGGGGCCGCAGACCATCGCGGCCTTCATCCTCGAGACGGTGACCGGCACGAACGGCATCCTCATCCCGCCCGACGGGTACCTGGAGGGCGTGCGCGAGATCTGCGACCGGTACGGGATCCTCATGATCGCGGACGAGGTGATGGCCGGCTTCGGGCGCACCGGGACCTGGTTCGCCGTCGACCACTGGGACGTGGTGCCGGACCTCATCACCATGGCGAAGGGCCTCACCAGCGCCTACGTCCAGCTCGGCGCGGTCGGGATGCGGCACCACATCGCCGAGCACTTCCGCGACAACGTCTTCTACGGCGGGCTCACCTACAACTCGCATCCGCTCGGCTGCGCCACCGCGCTGGCGACGATCGCCGTCTACGAGGAGGAGCACCTCCTCCAGCGGGCGACCGAGCTGGGGAAGGTGATGGCCGAGCACCATCGGCGGCTGGCGGCGAAGCATCCGAGCGTGGGCGCGGTCCGCAACATCGGCCTGTTCGGGCTGGTGGAGCTCGTCCGCAACCGCGACACGATGGAGCCGCTGGCCCCGTTCAACGGCACGTCCGATGAGATGGTCGCGCTCGGTCGCTTCTTCCGCGAGGAGGGCCTCTACACGTTCGTGCGCTGGAACTACTTCTTCACGAACCCGCCGCTCACGATCTCCGAGGAGGAGCTGGCCTCCGGGTTCGCGATCATCGATCGCGCGCTCGACCTGACCGATGCGGCGATCGCCTGAGGCGGCCGCCGACGCGCCGGTCCGAACCCGGGGACGCTGGGCCCGGATCGGCATCTTCGTCGCCTTCATCGCGATCCTGCTCGTCGCGTGGGAGGTGGTGAAGTTCATCGGCGGCGACCCGTGGCGCATCGGCGGCTGGGTGTGGCGGCCGCCGGTGAAGCTGTGGTTCGCGTCCGACCTCAACCTGCCCCACGTCTGGACGATCGTCGGCGCGCTCGCGGACCCGTACCGCCGCAGCGCGGAGGACTCGCTCTTCGTCCACCTCGCCGGCAAGGCGCTCTACACGTGGCGCGAGGCGGCGATGGGCTTCGCGCTCGGCACGCTGCTCGGCGTGGCGCTGGCGGTCGCCTTCGTCCACTCGTCGCTGCTCGAGCGCGCATTCGTGCCGTACGTCGTCGCCAGCCAGACGATCCCCATCGTCGCCCTGGCGCCGATGATCGTCTTCTTCGTCGGCTCGAGCGTCGAGGCGGTCGTCATCGTGGCGACCTACCTCACCTTCTTCCCGGTCACGATCGCGATGATCCGCGGGCTCCGCGCCCCGGACCCGCGGGCGCTCGAGCTCATGCGCTCGTACGCCGCCTCGCGCCGCGCCGTGCTCTGGAAGGTGCGCCTGCCCGCGTCGCTCCCCTACCTCTTCACCGCGCTGAAGATCACCGCCACCGCCAGCATCGTCGGCGCCATCGTGGGCGAGGGGCCCGGCGGCGTCCACGAGGGGCTGGGCTGGACGATCATCGAGTTCAACCAGACCTACATCACCGGGCCGGAGAAGCTGTGGGCCGCCATCTTCGTCACCGCCATCCTCGGCGTCGCCTTCTACGGCCTGGTGCGGCTGCTCGAGCTCCGCGTGCTGCGCAACCGGCCGGCGGCGACGGCCGGCTGAGATGGCACCGATGACGACGCCGAGCGTCGTGTCCGTGGCGGGGCTCGACAAGGAGTTCATGCTCCCCGACGGGCAGTCCATGACCGCCCTGCGCGGGATCGACCTCGACATCCGGCAGGGGGAGTTCGTCTCGCTCATCGGGCCGTCCGGCTGTGGCAAGTCGACGCTGCTGCGGCTCATCGGCGACCTGCTCCGGCCGACCGCCGGGACGGTGACCGTCAACGGCAAGCCGGCCGAGCAGGCGCGGATCGACCGCGACTACGGGATGGTCTTCCAGGCGCCCGTGCTGTTCGACTGGCGCACGGTCGAGGACAACGTGAAGCTGCCGCTCGAGCTGACCGGAGCAAGCCGCGAAGAGCGGAACGCGCGGGCGCAGGAGATGCTCGACCTGGTCGACCTCGGCGAATTCGCCCACCACCATCCCTACCAGCTGTCGGGCGGAATGCAGCAGCGGGTCGCGATCGCGCGGGCGCTCGCCTTCTCACCGGCGATCCTGCTCATGGACGAGCCGTTCGGAGCGCTCGACGAGATGACCCGCGAGCGGATGAACTCCGAGGTCCTCCGCATCTGGGAGCAGACCGGCATCACCGTCGTCTTCGTCACCCACTCGATCCCGGAGGCCGTCTTCCTGTCGAGCCGGGTCGTCGTCATGAGCGCCCGCCCGGGGCGGATCACGAAGGTCATCGAGACCGATCTGCCACGCCCGCGCGGCATCGAGACACGGGAGGATCGGCGCTACTTCGCGCTCATCACCCAGGTCCGCGAGGCCCTGCGCGGGAGCGACGGGACGACCGACGCCGCTGCGCTCGACCGCGCGGCCGCCGAGGGCACGATCGGGTGAGGCGCGCGGTCCGCACGCTCCGCTACTACGCGCCGACGATCCTCGTCTCGGTGGCGGTGCTCGCCATCTGGGAGGGCTCGATCCGCGGGCTGAACGTCCGCTCCTTCCTCCTGCCCGCCCCGTCGGCGATCGTCACCGCCCTCGTCGCCAACTGGACCGCCGGACGCCAGATCCTTGCCGCCGCCCAGACCACGCTCTACGAGGCGGCCGGCGGGCTCGTGGCGGGAACCGTCATCGGCGTGGTGGTGGCGTTCGTGGTTGCCCGCTTCGGGACCGCGCGCGACGCGATCCTGCCGCTCGCGATCGCGATCAACGCCATCCCGATCATCGCCTTCGCGCCGCTCGCCAACAACTGGTTCGGGACGCTCAGCCCGTATTCGAAGATGGCGATCGCGGCCGCGCTCGTCTTCTTCCCGATCATGATCAACGTCCTCCGCGGGCTGACCCAGGTCGACCCCGCCTCGCTCGAGCTGATGCGCAGCTACGCGGCCGACGAGCGGACGATCCTCGCCAAGGTGCGCATCCCGAACGCGCTGCCCTTCTTCCTCACCGGCCTGAAGGTCGGCTCCACGCTCGCCCTCATCGGCGCGGTCGTCGGCGAGTACTTCGGCGGCCTGAACGTGGCGCTCGGGCGCGTCGTGGTCGAGAGCGCCAGCGCACTGGCGTTCGAGGTCACGTGGGCCGCGATCCTCGTCGCGGCCGCGACCGGGATCGCGATGTACCTCGTCGTGGCCGGCCTCGAGCGGATCCTCATCGGCTGGCATCCGACCCTGCGCGGGCGAGCAGCTCGCGTAAGGCGAAAACGGCGCCGAGCCGCCGGCCGGCGGCTCTAGAATCACCCGATTGTCGTGGCCGCCACCACGGCCGCCGAGGAGGGTTCGGTTCCTTACCGAGGAGGAAGCATGCAACGTCCACATCGGTTCCTCGCGATCAGCGTCGCCGCGCTGGTCCTGTTGCTGAGCGCGTGCGGAGGCGGTGGCTCGGCGAGCGGGAACCTGACCCACCTGCGGCTGCAGCTCCAGTGGGTCCCGCAGGCGCAGTTCGCCGGCTACTTCGCCGCGGTGCGCCAGAACTACTACCGCGACGAGGGGCTCGACATCGAGCTGGTGCCCGGTGGACCCGACGTCGCGCCGCAGGTCGAGGGCTCGAAGCCGAACGGCCCCGAGTTCGCGATCTCGTGGACCCCGAAAGTCCTCCAGGCGCGCGAGAGCGAAGCCGGATCGGACCTCGTCAACATCGCCCAGATCTTCCAGCGCGCCGGCACGTTGTCGGTGTCGTGGAAGGACAGCAACATCACCTCGCCCAGCGACTTCCGCGGCAAGAAGGTCGGCGCCTGGGGCTTCGGCAACGAGCTCGAGGTCATCGCCTCGGCCCGCCTGGCCGGTCTCAAGGAGACCGACTTCACCGCCGTCACCCAGCCGTTCGACATGACGCTCCTGCTCAACGCCCATGACGGCTGCGCGGCGTCGGACACCGACTGCGTCGACGTCGCCGAGGCGATGATCTACAACGAGTACGCCCAGCTGCTCGAGACGAAGAACCCCGACACCGGGCAGCTGTACAAGCCCGAAGACCTCAACGTCATCAACTACAACGACGTCGGCACGGCGATGCTCCAGGACGGCCTGTGGGCGCGCGCATCGTGGCTGTCGCAGGCGGGCCACGAGGACCAGGCGGTGAAGTTCCTCCGCGCCTCGTTCAAGGGCTGGATGTACTGCCGCGACCATCCCGACGACTGCATCCAGTACGTGGTCGACGCCGGCAGCACGCTCGGCACCGGCCACCAGAAGTGGATGATGAACGAGATCAACGCGCTCATCTGGCCGTCGCCGGACGGCATCGGCAAGCTGAACGCGGACGCCTGGGACCAGACCGTCCAGACCGCCTTGGCCGCGAACATCATCAAGGCCGCGCCGGACGCAAGCGCCTACCGCACCGACCTCGTCGACAAGGCGTGGCAGGGCATCAGCGGCGACAAGAACGGCGCCTCCTTCCAGAAGGCGGTCATCCAGATCACCGAGGGCGGCAAGTAGCTCGCATCTCGGTTCGCAACCCCGAGAAGGCCCCGCCCACTCGCGGCGGGGCCTTCTCTATGCCCCGCTGCGGAGCACCGGCTCCGGGACGGCGGCGACTGGCGGCTATCATGCGGTGCCCACCAGGAGCCCCGACAGACCGATGACCGGCAGCCTCGGCCTGACCCTCCTCGTCGCCCTTGCCGCGGCGCTCGTCCTCGGCGCCCTCGCCCATCGCCTCCGGCTGGCGCCGATGATCGGCTACATCGCGGCCGGGCTCATCGTCGGGCCGTTCACGCCGGGCTTCGTCGCGGATCGCGAGCAGGTGCTCGAGCTGGCCGACATCGGCGTCGCGCTGCTCATGTTCAGCATCGGCCTGCAGTTCAGCCGTCGCGAGCTGGCGAGCGTCGGACGCGTGGTGGGGATCGGCGCCGTGGTGCAGGTGGCGATCACGATGTCGCTGGCCACCGGCCTGACGATGCTCGCCGGCCTCCCGCTCATCGGTGCGCTCTTCCTCGGCGCCATCGTCAGCATCTCGAGCTCGGTCGTGCTCGTGAAGGTCGCCGGGGAGGCGGCGCTCAACGCGACGCTCCCGGGCCGCCTCGCCTTCGCATGGTCGGTCGTCCAGGATCTGCTGACGATCCTGCTCGTCGTCGTGCTGGGCGCGCTGGCGGCGGACGTCGCCAACCCGCTGCTCGAGGTCGGGCGCGCCACGCTGCTGGCGGCGGCGTTCGTGGCCGCCGTCGTCGTCCTCGGATCGCGCGTCCTGCCGTGGCTGCTCGCCCGCGTCGCTCGGCTCGGGTCGCGCGAGCTGTTCGTGGTGGCGGTGGCCGTCGTCGCGATCGGCACCGCGGCCACCGCCGAGCTGGCCGGCGTCAGCGTCGCGCTCGGTGCCTTCGTGGCCGGCATGGCGCTCGCCGACTCGGACCTCGCCGCATCGGTCCTGGGCGAGGTGGTGCCGCTGCGCGAGCTCTTCAGCACGCTCTTCTTCGTCAGCGTCGGGATCCTGCTCCAGCCCGCGGCCGTTCTCGCCGGCTGGCCGATCGTCGTGCTCCTCGTCGCTGCTCATCGTGCTCGTCAAGGGCGCCACCGTCGCCGGCGTGCTGCGCGTTGGTGGGCAGGGCGCCAGCGTGGCGACGCGCGCCGGCGGGCTGCTCGCGCAGACCGGGGAGTTCAGCTTCGTCCTCGCCACCGTGGGCCTTGGCACCGGCGCGCTCGACACCGCCACCTTCAGCCGCGCGATGGGCGCGGTCGTGATCTCGATTGTCGTGGCGGGACCGGTCGCCGCCGGCGCGGCGCGGCTGGCGAGCGTGGTGGCGCGGCGCGAGCGCTCATCCGGTCTCCCGAGCGCGGAGCTCGGCGAGATGCGGCGCCACGCGGTGATCGTCGGCTACGGCCGGGTCGGCCGCTCGGTGGCGCGCGTGCTCGCCTCGCGCGGCTTCGACTGGGTGGCGATCGACGTCGACTACCCCATCGCCCGGGCCGGCCGCGATGCCGGCCTGCCGCTCGTCTACGGCGACGGCAGCATCCCGTCCGTGCTCGAGGAGGCCCGCGTCCGCGAGGCTCGGAGCCTCGTCGTCGCGGTGCCCGACGCCCTCGCCGCGCGGCAGGCGGTCGGCTATGCCCTGCACCACAACCCCCGCCTCGAGGTCGTCGCGCGCGCTCACTCGGATGCCGATGCCGACGACCTGCGACGCCTGGGCGCGGCGCGGGTCGTCGTCGCCGAGCGCGAGCTTGGCAACGAGCTGGTGCGGCACGCCCTCCGCCGCTTCGGCGTCAGCGACCGCGAGATCGACGCGATCCTGCGTCGCGACTGACCGATGCCGGCCCGCGCGGCGGGCCGATCGGCGCCTCGGTCACCCCCCTTCAGCGGCTCAGCGGCCGCCCCGGAACATGTCGAGGATCGTGCCCAGGATGCCGCCGCTCGAGCGTGGCCGCGACGTGCTCGGGCTGACCGATCCGCTGGCGCCACCGGCACCGCCGCCGCCGAGCACCTGGCCCAGGATGTCACCCATGCCAGGTGTCCGATCCTGCGCCGCGGAGCGCTCCTGGCCGAGGATCGAGCCGAGATCCGGCAGGCCGCCGGAGCCGGCCTTCTTGCCGAGCATCCCCATCACCAGCGGGGCGAGCGTGACGAGCAGCTGCATGATGCTGCCGCTGCCGAGCCCGCTCTTCGCGCTGAGCGCCTGTGCCGCCGGCTCCTGCTGGGCACCGAGGATGTGCTGGAGGATGCCGGCCCCGTCGGTCGCGCGGTCCTGCCGCGTCCCGGAGAGGTAGCCGCTCAGGTCGTCGAGCACGCTCGCGTGGTTGTCGGTCGCAAGCGCGTGCTGGAGGCTCTGCGCACCCTCGGGCGTGGCGGCGTTGCGCTCGAGGCCGCCCAGCAGCATCGGGAGCGCCTGCTGGATCGCCTGCTGCGTCTGCGCCGGGTCGGCGCCGATCCGACCACTGATCTGGTCGAGCGCGCCTCCCTGGAGGAGCTGGTCCATGAGTTCGGCCATCGTTGGCACGGGCAGTACCTCGGTTCGCTATGGGCGGCGAGTCTACCCCCGATCCCCGCTCCAGGCCTCCGCGATGCGCTCCGCCAGCTCGGCGAGCGAGTGGACGACGAGGGCCGCCACGCCCGGCGGAGGCGGGGCCTGGATGACGCCCCACGGCCCGCGTCGCAGCCAGACGGCGCGCATGCCGGCCGCCGCCGACGGCCCCACATCGTTGTCGACCCGGTCCCCGACATAGGCGACGTCGGCGGGCAGCGGATCGCCCATGAGCGCCAGCGCGCGGGCGAAGAAGGCCGGATCCGGCTTCGCCACGCCGAGCGACTCCGACATCGCCATGACCTCCGCCGAGACGCCGAGCTGGCGCAGCTGCGCCTCGCGGATGCCGGGCTGGTTGGCGACGATCGCGACCCGATACCCGCCCTCCCGG
>CAWGUL010000009.1:0-106151 GCA_963825905.1 uncultured Chloroflexia bacterium
TGGACGGCGACCCCGAAGCGGCCGGTCACCGGGTCGCGCGCGACGATCGAGTAGGTCATGCGCGCAGGGTATCGCCCGGCCGCGTGCGGCCGCATCGGTCCGCGCACCTATACTCGCCGGCATGGCAGATGAGCAGCAGTTCGAGCAGGCGATCAGCGCCGGCTACGGCTTCGACGGGTTGAGCCTCACCTTCGGCGCCGCGCAGCACGACGACCAGACCCTTCCCGGTGCGCAGGTGCGCGTGCCGCTGGGGATGATGAACCGGCACGGGCTCGTGGCGGGAGCGACCGGGACCGGCAAGACGAAGACGCTCCAGGTGCTCGCCGAGCAGCTGTCGGACGCGGGGGTGCCGGTCTTCATCAGCGATATCAAGGGCGACATCAGCGGCCTCGGGGCGGCCGCCCAGCTCAACGACAAGATCACCCAGCGCAACGCGGCGATCGGCTTCGCCGACTACGCGGCGCGCGGCTTTCCGGTCGAGTTCCTCACCCTCGACCGCGGCGGCAAGGGGGTCCGGCTCCGCGCGTCGGTGCTGAGCTTCGGACCGATCCTGCTGTCGAAGGTGCTCCAGCTCGACGAGACGCAGCAGAGCGTCCTCTCGCTCGCCTTCAAGTACGCCGACGACAAGCACCTGCCCCTCATCGACCTGCCCGACCTGCGCGCGCTCCTCAACTACCTCGACTCGACGACGGGAAGAAGGAGATGGAGGAGTACGGCGGCGTCGCGACGGCGACCGTCGGCGTCATCATCCGCAAGATCGTCGAGCTCGAGCAGCAGGAGGCGGACGCCTTCTTCGGCGCGCCGGAGTTCGACGTCGCCGACTTCCTGCGCACCACGGCGGACGGGAAGGGGATCGTCAGCATCCTCGAGCTGGCCGACATGCAGGACCGGCCGGCGCTCTTCTCCACCTTCATGATGTGGCTGCTGGCCAAGCTCTACCAGTCGCTGCCGGAGGTCGGCGACCCGGAGAAGCCGAAGCTCGTCTTCTTCTTCGACGAGGCGCACCTCCTCTTCCGCGACGCGAACAAGACGTTCCTCGAGCAGATCGAGCTCGTGGCGCGCCTCATCCGCTCGAAGGGCGTCGGCGTCTTCTTCGTCACCCACTCCCCGGCGGACGTGGAGGCATCGGTCCTGGCGCAGCTCGGAAACCGGGTGCAGCACGCGCTGCGCGCCTTCACGCCGGACGACCTCGAGGTCGTGCGCGCCACCGCCCAGACATTCCCGGTGACGACGTTCTACAAGCTCGACGAGGAGCTCACGAAGCTCGGCACCGGCGAGGCGCTGATCACCGCCCTGGACCCGAAGGGCAGACCGATGCCGACCGTGCGCACGATGATGCGGCCGCCGCAGTCGCTCATGGCGCAGCTCGACCCGGCCTCCTTCGCCGCGGTCGTGGCCGGCTCGAAGATCGTGCCGGAATACGCGACCGACCAGGATCCGCAGAGCGCGAAGGAGATGCTCGCCGCCGCCGTCGCGAAGGCGCATGCCGACGCGGAGGCGCAGGCGAAGGCAGACGGCCGGATGGACGATGTGACCGATCCCGCGGCCGATGGCGGCCGCAAGCGCTCGACCCACGCACCGGAGCGCGGCGTCGACTGGGGCAACGTCGCCAAGGAGGGCGCGCGGGTCGCGCGGTCCGGGGCGTTCAACACCATCCTGCGCGCTGTGCTCGGCGTGCTCGGGGCGGGCAGCAAGCGCCGCTGACCGGGCGGCCAGGCTACCGGTCCGCGGCCGCCTGCGCCACCCGCAGCCAGTCGCCGATGCCGTCGCCATCGGGCAGGGCGCGCACGAGGCAGACGTCGAGCAGCGCGCGGTACGCGGCGAGGCCCTCGCGCACGCCGCCGGCATCATCCGCGGCCACGCCCACGAGACCCGCCTGGGCGCCGAAGATCGTCGTGTACGCCGGGGAGTGGCGGGCGTAGCGCTCCATCTCGCCGCGCAGCCGATCCTCGGCACCCGGCCCCACCGCGACGCGCACGTAGGCGGCGACCTCGGGAACTGCCCGGCCGCCCGCGGCTGCGCCGTCGGCGATCCAGCCTCGCTGGGTGGCGACATGCTCGGGCAGCGACCAGTTCAGCAGCACGACGTCGGCGACGGCGCCGCCCAGGGCGCACATGCGCGGTCCGACGGCGGCCACCGCGATCGGAACGTCGGGCAGCAGCGCCCGCACGGCGGCGACTCCGCCGCGCACCAGCGCCAGCGAGCGCGAGGCACCGCTGCCGAGCCCGAGGACGAGGCGATCGCGTGGCAGCCCGTCCGCGACGGCCGTCGCGACCTCGGCCGCGATGCGCTCGGGCCCGCGCTCGGACAGCGCGATCACGCCGACCGCGAGCCGCAGCCGTGCTGTGCCGGCGGCCGCCGTGGCCAGCGTCGCCAGGCCCGCCCCGCGGCGGGTGTCGTTCGCCCACAGCTCGTCGTAGCCGAGCGACTCGACCGCCCGGCCGAGCCGATCGGTGCCCTCGCGCGGCGCTGCCGCGACCCCGAACGCGAGGCGGCTCACGCCTCCGGCGTCGGGTCGGGCATCGGGTCCGGCGCCGGAGCCGGGGACGATTGCCTCGGACCGAGCGCGGCGCGCGCGACGTCCGGCATATCGGTCACGAAGCCCCACAGCCCGTAGGCGGCGAGATGCTGCATGCGTCCCGGATCGTTGACGACGTAGCAGCCGATCTCCCGGCCGTACGCCTTCGCCTGCGACAGCATCGGCGCGGGGTCGAGGCCCAGGTCACCCTCGTACGGCAGGACCGCGGCGTGACCGTGCTCGACCGCCCAACTGAGCGCCGGCTCGAACGGCTGGCCCGGGACGAGGAGGTACCCCGTCGGCAGCCCCGGGTCGAGCGCGTGCGCCTCGTCGATCGACTGCTCGTCGAAGCTGATGAGGCTGGCACGCCCGCTCTGGCGGACTCGGTGCCCGCGCAGCGCCTCGACGGCGCCGGCCACCGCCGCGCGGGCCTTGATCTCGACCACGAGCCCCACCTCCTCGGGGAGCCAGGCCAGGACCTCGTCGAAGGTCGGGACGCGCAGCCCGGCGCCGCGGAACCGGTACGAGGCGTCCGGGCCGGCGAACTCGGCGCCGGCATCGGCCTCGCGGATCTCGGCCAGCGTGTGCTCCACGATCGCTCCGCGGCGGTCGGTGGTGCGGTCGAGCGTGTCGTCGTGGATCACGATGAGCGCCCCGTCCGACGAGACGTGGAGGTCGAGCTCGATCGCGTCGGCGCCCTGGCGCACGCCGAGCTCGAAGCTCTCCATCGTGTTCTCGGGGGCATGCGCGGCCGCGCCGCGATGGCCGACGACGAGCGTCATGGATGGACCTCGGCCCGGTAGCCGGTGAGCGCCTCGTCGAGCGTGTCGTCGGGCGCCGGTGGCGGCTCCGGCACGCCGCGCACGATGACGTATCCCACCACCATGAGCACGAGCAGCGAGAGGATGGCCACCTGGTAGGCCATCGGTCCGCTTCGCTCCGGGTCGAGCCAGAAGATGATCCCGCCGTAGAGCAGGGGACCGATGACCGCGGAGAGCTTCCCCGCGAGGCCGTAGAGGCCGAACATCTCGCCGATCTCGTCCGGCGTCGTCAGGCGCAGCAGGTAGAGCCGGTCAGTCACCGCTACGCCGCCGAGCCCGCTACCCAGGATCACGCCGGCGATCAGGAAGGGGATCTTGGCGAGGAAGAGCCCGATGATCAGCAGCCCCACCGTCCACGAGGCGAGCACGAGCATGAGCGTGCGCTTCGGCCCGATGCGGTCGCAGAGGAACCCCCAGCCGAAGCTGGCAAGGACCGCCGCCACCGTGAGGCCGATGAGCACGAACCGCGCCTCGGTGGTCGTGAAGCCGACCGCATTGATGGCGAACAGGCTCATCACCGCGATGGCGGTGTTGATCGGGTCCGAGTAGAAGAAGCGGCCGACGATGAAGCGGAGCAGCCCCGGCCGGCGGCGCGCGTGGGCGACGGTCGTCGCCAGCTGGCCGAACGAGTTGATCGCGTCCGCCGCGCGGAAGCGGGCGCCGGGCCGCGGCCGCTCGTGGACGAGGAGAAAGATCGGGATCGCGAAGACGGCGAACAGCGCCGCCACGAGGATGAAGCTCGCCGCCGTGGTGTCGCCGTTGCCATCCGTGGTCAGCCCGTAGAGCAGCCCGGCGACGATGGTGCCGAGGTAGCCGAGCGCCACGCCCACGCCGGACAGGCGGCCCCGCGCCGACGGCAGCGCGACGTCGGGCAGGAGCGCGTCGTAGTAGATCAGCGCGGCCTGGTAGGCGAAGTTCGCGATCGCGAACGCGAGCAGGCCGATCCCGATCCCCACCAGGCCGATGAGCGCGGTCGGGACGATGCACAGGACGGTGAAGACGAGGAGGTACGACTTGCGCCCACCGGTCCGGTCGCTCATGGCGCCGAGCACCGGCGACACCATCGCGTTAAGCAGCACGCTCAGGCTGGCGGCGACGGTGAACGCGAGTGTCCCGTTCGTCTCGCCGAGGAACGAGGTCGCCCACGGCCCCATCGCGAAGCTGACGATCGCGAACGAGAAGATCGTGTTCGCGAAGTCGTAAAGGGCCCAGGCGGCGCCGTCGACGGCGCTGCCCGAGCGCGTCAGCGCCCCGAGCCCCCGGGCGCGCCGTGCGGGCGCGAGGGCGGTCACGCGGCAGGAAGCGAGCGGGTCACGCCAGCGATCATACCGATGCCGCGCCCACGCTCACGCGCTCGCGCGCGAGGGCTGCGGCAGCGCCCAGCTGCCTCACCGCCGCGGCGCTGCGCGGCCAGCAATGCGCGACGAGATGCGTCACGCCGAGCTCGGCATAGCCGGCGAGGGCGGCCGCGATCTCCTCCGTCGAGCCCGTGATCGCGTCGTCCGGCGCATCGGGATCGTCCGCGACGGCGACGTGGATCCCGGCGGTCAGCTCGAGCGTCGCCGGGTCACGCCCCGCCCGCGCCAGCGCGTCGCGGACGTTCGCGATCCGCTCGCGCAGCTCATCCGCCTCCTCCGGGCGCCCGTACCACGCCGCGTTCCAGGCATCGGCGTGGCGCGCCACGAGGTCGAGCATCCGCGGCCCTTTGCCGGCGATGAGGATCGGCGGGCCTGCCTGCCGCGGCCCCGGCGGGACGATCGCCGCATCCGCGGCTCGCTGCCAGTGACCGGCGAACGAGGCGGTCCCCGTCCGCAGCATCGGCACGATGATCTCGAGCGCCTCGGCGAACTGGCTCACGCGATGGTCGAACTCGTAGCCGAATGCGTCGAACTCCGGCTCGTGCCAGCCGCAGCCCAGGCCGAGGATGAGCCGCCCGCCGCTCACCTCGTCGAGCGTGGTCGCCATCTTCGCGGTCAGGGCCGGGTTGCGGAACGGCACGCACAGGACGAGCGGCCCGATCTCGACCCGGGTCGTGAGGGCGGCGACGGCGCTGAGCACGGTCCACGCCTCGTGGATGCCATCGGTCTCGTCGCCGTCGGCATCACGGAACAGGAGGTGGTCCGCGCACCACACCGAGTCGAGCCCGCCGGCGTCCGCGGCGACCGCCATGTCGCGGAGCGTCGACCACCGGTCGGGGCCGCGCAGCAGGTCCTGTTGGCCGATGGGCAGCATGAGGCCGATCTTCATGCCGGCGATGGTAGAGCGCCTCGCGCGGCGACGCGGTACGCTTCCGGGCGCCCACCACCCGAGCACGGAGTCCACGAGCAGACCGATGCGCACGAAGCTGCTGGCGATCGGCCTCGCCATGGCCGGGCTCGCCTCCGCCGCCGTCGCCGCGGTGGCGGTGTGGCGTCACATGGGCCCGGAGCGCGACGCCGCCGCGGAGCGCCTGCTGCCGGTCCCGGTCCCCGATGCGTCGGGGCCGGTGGCGGAAGCCGCCACCGCCCTGCCCGCCAGCACGACGAGCCTTCCCCGGCGCCGCCTGCCGCCTCCCGACCTCGAGCCGCACCCGACCGGCATGTTCGCGGCGCTCGGCCGCTTCGACTATCGATACCGTCGCGTCCTGCCGGTCATCGGCCTGGCGCTCATGATCGGGCTCTTCGCGTGGTCGTCGGTCGCCGGGGGAAAGCTGATCCAGGGCGGCTGGTTCATCGCCGGCTCGCAGGAGCAGCGCGCCGCCGCGCTCCTCGCCGACCGCTTCGGCGCGCAGGCGACGACGATGATCGTCGTCTTCACCGACCCGGCCGGTGACGCCGCCTCGCCGGCCTTCCAGCGGACGGTCGCGACGACGCTCGACCCGATCCGCAACGATCCCGCGGTCGACGGCATCACGACCTATGCCGACGCGCCGGTCGCCTCCCTCCTCAGCCGCGACCGGGCGAAGACGCTGGCGATCGTGGCGCTGACGAAGGCGGAGGAGGACTCGGTCGACGACGCCGCACGGCTGGCGACCGAGATCCACCCACCGGCCGGCGTGACCGCCATGGTCACCGGCGTGCCGCAGATCTACCACGAGTTCAACGCCAAGATCGAGCACGACCTGGTGCAGGCGGAAACGATCAGCCTGCCGATCGCGCTCCTCATCCTGCTCGTCGTGTTCGGCACCGTCGTCGGCGCGGTGCTGCCGCTCCTCGTCGCCGGACTCTCGCTGCTGACCGCATTCGCGGTGATCAGCCTCCTCGCCGGCGTCACTGAGATGAGCATCTTCGTGACGAACCTCGCCAGCATGATCGGCCTGGCGCTGGCGATCGATTACTCGCTGTTCATGGTCAGCCGCTTCCGCGAGGAGCTGCGCCACCATGCCGTCGAGATCGCGATCGAGCGGATGATGGGCAGCGTCGGCAAGGCGGTGGCCGTGTCCGGCGTGGCGGTTGCCATCGGCCTGTCCTCGCTCACCGTGTTCGAGGCGCCCGCGCTGCGCAGCATGGGCATCGGCGGGATCGTGGTCGTCATTTCGACGCTCATCTTCGCCCTCACCGTCCTGCCGGCGGTGCTGAGCCTGCTCGGCCCGCGGGTCAACCGATTCCGGCTCCCCCTCCCACAGCGCCTGCGCCTGATCGAGGACGACCCCGACGCGGCGGAGGCACGCCACGGGCGCGGGGTGTGGTCGTGGATCGCTGCCCGGGTCATGCGCCGCCCGATCCTCGTCGCGCTGCCGGTGCTCCTGCTCCTGCTCGCCGCCGGCTCGCCGTTCCTCGCGATCCAGTTGTCGACCGGCCAGAACCTGTCCGACATCCCGAAGCTGCCGTCGCGCGACGCCTTCCAGCTCATCGCCGACGAGTTCCCGGGCGGCGAGTCCGACCCGATCACGGTGGCCGTGACGTACAGCGGCCAGCCACCGGCCACGGCCGGCCTCTCGACGCAGCGCCAGGCCGACCTGCGGGCCTATGCGGACCAGCTCCGCGCCCTACCCGGTGTCTCGGACGTCGAGAGCGCCCTCGACCCGCCGCCGGGGCTCGATGCCGGCCAGTACGCCGCGCTCCTCGCCACGTCGCCGGACCGGCGGCCGGCGCAGGTCCGGTCGAGCCTCGCCACCTACCTCGCCGACTGGATCGGCGACGACACGCTCAAGGTCCGGGTCTTCTCGAAGCTGCTGCCCGACTCGGACGTCGGCCGCGAGCTCGTCGACCGCGTCCGCGCGATTCCGGCACCCCGTGACAGCGAGGCGCTCACCGGCGGCCTGCCGTCACGGTCGCGCGACTTCATGACGAGCTTCCGGTCATCGGTCCCCAACGCGGTGCTCATCGTGGTGGCGGTGACCGGCCTCGTCCTGTTCCTGACCTTCGGCTCGATCTTCCTGCCGCTCAAGGCCGTCCTCATGAGCCTCATCAGCGTCTCCGCCAGCTTCGGGGCGCTGGTCTGGATCTTCCAGGAGGGGCATCTCTCCGGCCTGCTCGGCTTCGAGACCTCGAACACGATCACCGCCTCGGTGCCCGTGATCATGTTCGCCATCCTGTTCGGCCTGTCGATGGACTACGAGGTCTTCCTGCTCTCCCGGATTCGCGAGCGCTACCTCGCGCACGGCGACAATGCCCGCGCCGTCGGGGAGGGGATCGGCATCACCGGCGGCATCATCACCGGCGCCGCGCTCATCATGGTCGCCGTCTTCGCCGCCTTCAGCCTGTCGGGGGTCACGTTCATCAAGGCGCTCGGATTCAGCATGGCGCTCGCCGTCCTCATCGACGCGACCGTGGTGCGGGGCATCCTCGTGCCCGCGTTCATGCGGGTCATGGGCCGGCTGAACTGGTGGGCGCCGGAATGGGTCCAGCGCGCGATCGCGCGCCTCGGCCTCTACGAGGGAGCCGGCACCGTGGCGCCCCGGGCGACCGAGCCTGTGCCCACGATCGAGCCCGCGTGAGCCGCCGGACCGAGCTCGTCCGGCTGACGGACCGATGGCGCCGCCGCCACGACGTCGCGCGTCCTCCCATCGACGCCCGACCCACCGCTGATCCGGCGCGCGAGGCGCTCGCCCGCCGTGCGTTTCCCTTCGCCGCGGTGACGCCGGCGGCCTACGTGGCCGACCACGGCGACGCGATGCTCGGCTTCACGTACGACGAGGCGCGCTACGCCGACCCGGACCTCGACGCATGGCTGCTCGAGGTGGGGCGGCTGCTCGCCGCGCGGCGCCGGTGATCACTTCGCGCGGTGCACCGCCGTGGGCGCCGGCGCTCGTCGTCGACGTCTGCGCGGCCGCCGGCATCGACTCGCCGGCTCGGCTGCGCTGGACGCGCCGCCAGCGGGAGCGATCGTCGGGCGTGACGCGCCACGCGAGCGGGTTCATCGGGGTCGTCGCCGGGAGCGACGAAGCCGACGCGCGCCAGACGCTGCTCCACGAGCTCGCCCATTGGCTGACGCCGCCGCCGCGCCGGGCGCGGCGCGGGACGCGACACCACGACCTGCGCTTCTACGCCGTCGCCTTCGAGCTCTACGCCCGGTACGCCGACGGTGGTGCGGATGCGCTGGCGCGCGAGGCGTCGCGCTACCCGAGCGCGATCGCCCACGCACGGGCGCTCGGAGTGCCCGGCGCGGAATCCGCGTGGCGGGATCGCCAGGCGGCGCTGGCCGCTCGCAGCGCTTCGCGGCGCACGCTGCGAGTGCTCGTCCCGGAGCACGCGGTCCGCCTGGCGCGCGACGGACGCTGGCACGTCTGCAGCGTATGCGGCGCCCGCATCGTCGGCGTCACGCTCGCCCGCATGCTCCGGGCGCGGAGGCCGCGCATGCGGCACGTGCTCCTCACCCGGCAGTCAGCCTAGGCAGGCTCCGGGTCCGCCGCCGGCGTGGCGCCTCCGAGCGGGTCGTACCGGAGATCGCGTTGGCGAGCAGGATCGCCAGGATCGGCGGCGACCGGAGGGGCGAGACGACCGGCGTGGGCACGACGCGCATCGTACGTCGCGGACCTGGTTCCAACCGTTCCGCTTCGGCACGGAGAATGCGCTCCGCCGACCGTGACGCGCTGTGCCCTCCAGCTCCTGCAGTTATCCAGGCGGCCCCCGCCTGCAAGCGCTGGGCGGCGCGCTGCAGCCGCCGCCGATCCCGACCCGGGCGGTCATCGCCCATCAAGGAACCGCCCGATGAGGTCTGCCAGGTCGGGCAGCGCCGTCTCCCGCAGGCGGTAGCGCGTGCCACCCGCCGCGGGGCTGCCGGCAGCGATGCCCGCCACCACGAGCTGCTCCAGGTGGTGGCGCACCGTCGAGCGCGGCCAGCCGGACGCGGCCATGAGGTCGCGAAGGGTCGCCTCCCGATCCCGGAGCAACGCGACCAGCTCGAGCCGCATCTCGTCGCCGAGCGCACGTCCCACCGCGAGCACGCGGCCGTGGAGCTCGGTCCCATCCCCGCCGGGGCCGCGGATGGCGGGGTAGATCACGACGAGCCGATCCACCTCGTCGAGGAGGTAGGTGAACGGGCGCACGATGAGGGACGGCACGAGCACGATCGCGCGTCCCGCCGCCTCCTCGCGGAGTGGGTTGTCGCCGAGCAGCGCCTCCGCCGCGGCGACGTCGTCGGTCGCTTCGAGCAGGAGCGCACGCGCCGCGGCGACCTGGCCGGCAAGGTGCGGCAGCGCGGACGGGGTCCAGGCCGCAAACGGTCCCGCCTGCCACGCGCCGAGCAGGTCGACCAGGCGGTCGCGGGTGCCGGCCGGATCGTCGGCGAGGAGCTGCCGGATGGCCCGCTGCCATTCGGGCCGCTCGCGGGATGCTGCGCGCCGCAGCCGATCGGCCGCTGCCGCGTCACCGCGGGCCGCGGCCTCGACCGTGCCGGGCGGCAGCCGGCGCGTGACGACGCGGTTGCGGCTGCCCAGGAGCCTGGCTCGGAGGAGCGGCGGATCCTGCGCGGCGAGCGCGGCGAGGAAGGCCGCCGCGGCCGGCGGACCGTCGACCGCGAGCGAGAGGACGTTGTCCCAGAAGACCAGGGAGCCGCCACCCAGCTGGCCGCGTGCGCCTTCCTGACCGATGGACGCCAGGGCGCGCCGGAACCATGGCTCGCCGACATCGTATGCCGCCCGGTGCTCGGTATCGAGCGTTCCCCACAGCGTGGCAACGAGCTCCACACTCTCGCTGAGGACGACCGAGACGATGGGTGCGCCGATTGCTGGGCGCCGACGTGCACGCACCGCGTCGCACGATAGCGCACCGCCACCGCAGTGTCAGCCATATGGCGGGAATCTTCGCCATCTGGCAACGGAAATTGAACCTTCCGGCCGGGTCGTGGCGTAGACGGTGGTGAAGGGCCGCGTGCCCGCATGCGCGTGCCGGCCCGCATCTCACCTACCCCACAAGCTCAGGAGGAGGTTCATGAGGCGTCTGATACCCGCCCTCGTGATCGCCCTTGTCGTCTCCGCGTGCGGTGCCGGCAATACGGGCAGCAACAGCCCCGGCCCGTCCGGTTCATCGGTGGCGCCCGCGGGCGACCAGGTTCTCCGGGTCGATCTCGGCGGCGAGCCGCCGACGCTCGATCCGACGCAGGCGACCGACAGCCAGTCGATCGCGGTGCTGCGCAGCATCACCCGCCCGCTGGCCTACTTCGACAAGGACCTGCAGGTCGTGCCCGGGCTCGCGCAGAGCTGGGACATCAACTCGGATGGCACCCAGATCACCTTCCATTTGAAGGACGGCCTCAAGTACAGCGACGGCTCGCCGATCGTGGCGGGTGACTTCGTGTACAGCTGGAAGCGTCTCATCGACCCGCGCGAGGCAGCGGGCTACAGCTACGTCATGGCCGACGTCGTCGGTGGCTCCGACCTGCTCGGGGTCGACACCGAGACGGC
Organism: uncultured Chloroflexia bacterium; assembly: GCA_963825905.1. Taxonomy (GTDB): domain Bacteria; phylum Chloroflexota; class Limnocylindria; order QHBO01; family QHBO01; genus JAICQM01. The sequence continues at coordinate 11,165 of CAWGUL010000009.1, forward strand.
CAGTGACGCCGACATCACTGCACTGCTCGACAAGTTCGGCGTCAGCGCGCCCGACGACAAGACCTTCGTGGTGAAGCTCGCGCATCCGGCGAGCTACTTCGTCTACATCGCCACCCTGTGGGTCACCGTGCCCCAGAAGAGCGGCTCGAGCTTCGGCGAGGCGCAGGGCTACGTCGGCTCCGGCCCGATGAAGCTCACCGAGTGGAACCACCAGTCGAACATCGTGCTGAAGAAGAACGAGAACTGGACCGCTGGACCGGCTCCCAAGATCGATGAGATCGACATGAGCATGATCCAGGATCCGTCGGCCACGCTCGCCGCCTACGAGGCGGGTGAGCTGGACGTCTCGGCCGTCCCGTCGGCCGAGGTGACGCGCATCCAGGGCGACCCCCAGCTTTCGACGGAAGTGATCCAGGGCGACGTGCTCTCGATCTACTACTTCGGCTTCGACCTGAAGAACCCCGACGGTCCGTTCACGAACTCCGTGAAGCTCCGCCAGGCCTTCAACGAGGCCGTCGACAAGAAGACGATGATCTCAACCGCGTTCTCCGGCATCGGGACGCCGGCGAACAGCCTGGTGCCGCCGGGCATGCCCGGACACCAGGACACCGAGTTCTATCCCTACAACGTCGACAAGGCGAAGGCCGACTTCAACCAGGCGATGTCCGACCTGGGCATGAAGCCGAGTGACCTCAAGCTCGAGGTGGGGTTCAACACGAACGCCGATCACGAGACGAAGGTCGCCTTCCTCCAGGAGCAGTGGCGCCAGGCCTTCGGCATCGACGTCACTCCGGTCGGCCTCGAGTGGGGTGCGTACCTCGATCGGCTCAGCAGTGATCCGTTCGACATCTTCCGGTTGGGATGGGGCGCGGACTACCCGCACCCGAACAACTTCCTGACCGACCTCATCAGCTGCAGCAGCTCGAACAACAACATGGGCTACTGCAACAAGGACGTGGATGCCCTCCTCGCCCAGGCGGCGTCGCTGCCGACCCTGGACGAGCAGATCCCGCTCTACAACCAGGCCCAGGAGAAGGTGATGGCCGATGCGCCGATCATCCCGCTCCGCTTCGGTGGCCGGTTCACGCTCGTCAAGCCGTACGTCCAGGGACTGGTCGCGACGGCCCAGGACAGCAGCACCGGCGAGCTCTTCTACGACCAGGTGTCCATCGCCGCGCACTAGGCGTACGCGGCTCCAGACTCGGGAGGGGCGGGTTTCCGACGGCCCGCTCCTCCCGTCCACTCCGCACCGGGCGGGGATTCGTGACGCAGAACGACCAAGCATCGGAGTACGTGGGCATGCATCTGCACGAAGCCCGGACCTATCGGACGCGCGACTTCTACTTCGCCGCCACGCTCTGCGCGCTCGGGATGGAGCTCATCGAGCTCGACCGCAGCGTGCCGCAGCGGGCGGACTTCATCTTCCGCGACGACCACCGGCGCCGCGAGTGGACGCGCCGGTATTTCGCCGGCCAGCTGCGGCTGGACCCGGTGGTGCTCTTCAACTCCTCGCGCGGGCTGAAGCGCGCCGTGTACGAGGCGGACGGCCAGCCGCTTCCCATTCGCCGCGAGAGCGACACGCCGCGGGCGCTCGCCGCCGGCTGACTCGGCGGCATCGGTCCAATCGGCCCCGCGCGGTCCGGCATCCGGTGGCTTGGGCCCGATCTGGCATGCTGCGTGCGGTCGTGGCGGCCACAGGACACGACGTCCGGGCCCGGACGGTCCGATGGTGTTTGGAGTGCGCACCGCATGCCCCAACGCTCGGTCATGGTCGTCGAGGACGACCCCGAGCTCCGCACGATCTACGAAGAGGTGCTGAGCGAGCACGGCTTTTCCGTGCTCGCGGCACGCGACGGCGTCGAGGCCCTCGAGCACCTCGACGGCGGCTCGGTGCCGTGTGCGGTGCTCCTCGATCTGCGGATGCCACGTATGACCGGCTGGGAGCTGGCGGATCGGCTCCGCGCCGACAGCCGCTGGAGCGACGTGCCGCTCATCGTGTGCGCCGCCTACTACCGCATCGCCGAGGAGGCGGCCCGCCTCGGCGCGCGCGCCTGGATGCAGAAGCCGATCGATCTCAGCCGCCTGGTCGGCGTGATCGAGGACGTCTGCGGCACCGATGGCGCGAATGGCTGACGCCGTGCACGAGGTTCCGGCTGCCTGGCCACAGTCCCCGGCCGACCTCGAGGAGATCCTCCGCCTGGCGGGCGACGCGATCACGGTCCAGGCGCCCGATGGGTCGCTCCTGTACGCGAATCGGGCGGCGGCGGAGCAGATGGGCTTCGACGACCCGTCGGAGCTGGTCGAGCATCCCCTGGCGGAGGTGATGGCGCGCTTCCGGATCCTCACCGCGGACGGTGATCCGTTCCCGCTCGACCGGCTCCCGGGACGGCGCGCGATGCTCGGGGAGAGCGGGCCGAGCGAGATCCTGCGCTTCCAGCGCCTCGACATCCTGGGCGACGATCGCTGGTCGCTCGTCCGCGCCACGCCGGTCCATCGGGACGGCGAGCTGCACGCGATCATCAACGTCTTCCAGGACATCACCGACCTGAAGCGCCGCGAGCTCGAGCTCGCCACGCTGGCCCGCGTCGGCGAGCTGGTCGGCGAGTCGACGGATTACCAGACGACGCTCCAGAACCTGGCTGCCGCGGTTGTCCCGCAGCTGGCCGACTGGTGCGTGGTCGACGTGTTCGAGGCGGGCGGCCTCAACCGGGTTGCGGTGGCGCACGTGGACCCGGCGAAGCTGCGGATGGTCGAGGAGCTGCAGGAGCGCTACCCCGCCGATCCGAACGCCCCGTCGGCCGCCAAGGCGGTGATGGAGACGGGCGAGCCCCAGCTCTACTCGGACATCAGCGAGGAGATGGTCATCCAGTCCGCGCGCGACGACGAGCATCGGCGCCGCCTGCTCGAGCTCGGGCTCCGCTCCGGCGCGATGCTGCCGCTCGCTGCGCGCGGCGAGGTGCTGGGCATGATGACGCTCATCGAAGCGGAGAGCGGCCATCGGTACACCGAGGCGGAGCTGCCGCTCTTCATGGACCTCGCCCGCCGCGCGGGGGTCGTGATCGACAACGCCCGCCTGCTCCACGAAGCAAACGAGGCGGTTCGCATGCGCGACGACTTCCTCGCCACCGCCTCCCACGACATGCGGACCCCGATCGCGACGATCCTCGCCTACGTCCAGCTCGCGCGACGCCAGCGGCCGGGTGGCGATGCGGCGCGCCTCGACGGCTACCTCGAGCGCGCGGAGCGTACGACGGTCCGGCTCGCGCGCCTCGTCTCGGAGCTCATGGACGTGTGCCTCATCCGCGCCGGCCAGCCGCTGCCGCTCATGGTCGAGGAGATCGACTTGGCGGCGCTGCTCGAGCGGGCCGCCCATGAGCACCGCCCGCTGGTGCCGTCGCACTCGATCGTCGTGGAAACGGGTGAGCCCGCGATCACCGTCGCCACCGACGCGTCCCGTATCGAGCGCATCCTCGACAACCTGCTGAGCAACGCCGTGAAATACAGCCGGGAGGGGACGACGGTCACGCTCGGCGTGGCGCGTGAGGGTGACGGGGCCGCCATCAGCGTCACCGACACCGGCGTCGGCATCCCGACCGACGAGCTGCCAACGATCTTCGAGCCGTTCCGGCGCGCCTCGACGGCCGGCGGCGCCCCCGGGGTGGGGCTGGGCCTCGCCGGCGCGCGCCAGGTCGCGCAGCAGCTCGGCGGTCATATGGAGGCCGTCAGCAGGCCCGGCGAGGGGAGCACGTTCATCCTCCATCTGCCCGCTGCCGCGCCAGCGGTCCATCTCGACGAGCCCGCCGCCGGCTGATCCGGCATGCCCTCTGCTCTGTCGCGTGGGCATGGGAGCATCGAGCTGATGGCCGGGCGAGCGCGTCGCGTCGCGCGCCGGACCACGACGAAACGCCCGACCGGCCAGGGGTCGTCGCTGGGCGATCGGTTCCGTGCAGCGGCAGACGCGGTCACGAACGTGGTCGGGACGCCCTGGGCGATGATCGCGGCGGGGCTGGTCGTCGCCGCCTGGGCCGTGACCGGGCCGATCTTCGGCTTCAGTGACACCTGGCAGCTCGTGATCAACACCGGCACCACGATCGTGACCTTCCTCATGGTGTTCGCCATCCAGACGAGCCAGAACCACGACGCGCGGGTCACGCAGCTCAAGCTCGACGAGCTGATCCGCGCGCTGCCGCAGGCGCGCAACGAGCGGATCGCCGACGAGTCGAAGAGCGAGGAGGAGATCGAGCGGGAAGAGGCCGAGTTCAAGCGCGAGGCGCACGCCTAGTCGCGGGCGGCACCCAGCACGAGCGCGGCGTTCAGCCCGCCGAACCCGAACGACGTCGAGAGGGCGACGTCGACGCGCCGCTCCATCGGTCCGGTCAGCACCGAGAGGTCGATCTCGGGGTCGAGGACGGCGAGGTTGCAGGTGCCGGGGAGGATGCCGTCCCGCAGCGCCAGTGCGGTGATCGCCGCCTCGATCGCGCCGCTCGCACCGAGGGCGTGGCCGTAGAGGCCCTTCGTCCCCGACACCGGCACGTCGCGGGCGTGCGTCCCGAGCGCCAGGTGGAGCGCGCGCGCCTCCGCTGTCTCGTTGAGCGGCGTGCTGGAGGCGTGCGCGTTGACGTAGCCGATCTCGGAGGCATCGCGCCCCGCGTCGGCAAGCGCCGCCGTGACGGCCGCGGCCGCCGCCTCGCCCGACGGGAGTGGGGCGGTGAGGTGGTAGGCGTCCGTCGAGGCTCCAGCCCCGAGGAGCTCGGCGATGACCGGCGCTCCACGGCGGATGGCGGCGTCGCGTTCCTCGAGGACGAGGATCGCGGCCGCCTCGCCCATGACGAAGCCGTCGCGGTCGCGGTCGAAGGGTCGCGACGCGGTTGACGGGTCGTCGTTGCGCTGCGACAGGACCTTGATCATGGCGAACGCGCCGAACGTGAGCGGCGCGAGCGGCGCCTCCGCGCCACCGGCGAGCGCGACGTCCACGGTGCCGGCGCGGATCGCCGCGAGCGCCTGCCCGATCGCGGTCGCGCCCGACGCGCACGAGTTCGCGTTCCCGATCGCCGGCCCGCGGATCTCCAGGTCGATGGCGACGTTCGAGGCGGCGGCACCGCCGAAGACGGCGGTGGCGAGGGTGGGGGAGACGCCCCGCACGCCGCGCGTCACGTATGCGGCGTGCTGCTCCTCGCCAAAGGCGACGCCCCCGAGGGCGGAACCGATCCAGATCCCGGTCCGCCCGGCCGATCGCGCCGCCGGCGCCAGCTCGGCGTGGTCCACCGCCATGCGAGCCGCGGCCACCGCGAAGGCGCTGAACCGATCGAGCCGCCGCGCCCGCCGGGGATCGAGGTGGTCGCTCGCCACGAAGTCGTCGACCTGGGCGGCGATGCGCGACGGGAAGGGCGAGGCGTCGAAGCGGTCGATCGTCTTCACCGCCGAGCGATTCGCCATGACGCCGCGCCACAGCCCGTCGGCGCCGTGCCCAACGGGGGTGATCGCCCCGATCCCGGTCACCACGACGCGCCTCACGCTCGCGCCTCGGCGAGCGCCCGCACGCGGCGGAGCGTGCGACGCGCGATCGGCCCGATGAACTCGCGCTCGATGAACCGTGCCGCGATGCCGCCGATGAGCGGCCAGTCGAGCGTCAGCTCATGCTCGATCCTGACCTCGACGATGCCGTCGGCGTCGCTGGTGAAGGTCCATGCGACCGCCATGCCGCGCGTGACGCCGCCGGTGTGCCGGAACTCGAGCCGGTGCGCTTCGGGCAGCGGCCGGACCACCGCCTCCCACCGGACCGGGATCTGGCCGCGGCGCGCTCCGAAGGCGAAGCGCCGCTCGTCCGGGCTGCCGAGCCGGCGCACGTAACGGTAGTGCGGCAGCCGCTCCGGCCAGCGCGCCACCTCCGAGGCGAGCCCGAAGACGACCCCCTCGGGAGCGGCGACCCTGATGCCGACCGCGCTCCTCACGGGCGCAGGATCGACGCGAGGTACGCCGGGCTCAGGGCATCGGACGCGGGACGGCAGTCGCCGAGCGCAGACCCCAGGCGTCCCGCCGCGCCGGGGTCGGCGGCCAGCCGGCGCAGGACGTGGCCGAGCACGGCCGGGGCGCCGAGCATGCCCTGCACCGCCCAGGTCAGGGCGTCCTTGGCGGCGAAGGCGCCGCGCCGCGCGGCGAGGTATCGCTCCGCCGCGCCCGCATCGCCAGCGCGCAGCGACTCGGCCGCCGCGCGAGCCGAGCGGAGAGCGCGAAAGATCCCCTCGCCGGTGAACGGGTCGATGAATCCGGCCGCGTCACCCACGAGGAGCCAACCGTCGCCGGCGGCGCGCGAAACCCGGTGGCCGATCGGTGCCACGCCGCGGATCGGGGTGAGGCGCCGGAGGCCGGCGAGGCGCGCCGCGACCGCGGGGATGCCGTCGATGGCGGCCGCGAAGCGGGTCGCGGCGCCACCGCGCCCGGGGAGGGGCAGCGCCATGCCGACGTTGAGCTCCCCGCCCGGCGTCGGCGCCAGGCCCACATACCAGCCCGGGCCGACGTGCATCTCGCCATGGTCGGCGAGGTCCGGGCTGCCCTCGTAATGGGCGACCAGTCCGAGACGGCGCGGGAACGCAGGCCGGTCGACGCCGAGGCGCCGGCTGACCGAAGAGCGCGCGCCGTCGGCACCGATCAGCCACCGGCTCCGCACCAGCCGTGGTCCGTCGGGAGTCCGGAGCCTGGCGCCGATCACTTGCTCGCCGTCGCGTTCGAGCCGGTCGAGGCTGCTGAGCTCGAAGAGTCGCGCCCCGGCCGCGGTCGCGTGCCGCGCGAGGGCCGCGTCGAAGGTCCGGCGGTCGAGCCCCCAGGCGTGCCGCGACCCGCGCCGGTCGTGGTAGTCGATCCTCACCCGGTCCTGCCCCCGGACGACGTCCATCCCGGCCAACGGGACCGCCTCCGCCTGCCACGTGGCGTCCATGCCGATCCGTGCCAGCTCCTCCGCGATGCGCGGGCTCGCGTACTCGGCGCAGGCCTTCGGGCGCGGGTGTCGCCCGCGCTCCACGAGCACGACGTCACGTCCCTCGCGCGCGAGCGCCGCCGCCACGGCAGCGCCCGCCGGTCCGGCGCCGACGACGAGGACGTCGCAGTCGAGATCGGTCACCGGTAGGCCGTGACGACTCGCGGCATGAAGGCCGGCGAGCGCCAGACCCGGCGCAGGCCGGCGTCGGCAGCCATGGCATCGAGCTCGGGCAGCGTGTACGAGCGGCGCGCCGACAGGAGGCCGTCGGTGCGGGTGACGTGGTGCCGTGCGAGCCCGAGCACGGTGGCGGCGGTGAGGGCATACGCGATTCGGCCCCGGCGCAGATCGTTGACGACGACGCCCGCGCGCGCGACCCGCCGCATGTCGCGCAGCGCCGCCACCGCCTCCGCCGGGGCGAGGTGGTGGAGGAGGAGCGACGCGTGGGCCACGTCCACCGAACCGTCGGCCATCGGCAGCGCCACCGCATCCGCCTGCACCAGCTCGAGGCACGGCCCCGTCCGCGTCCAGCTCCGCGCGACGGCGAGGACGGCGGCGCTCGCATCGGTCCCGATCACCATCGCGTTCGGGAGCTCGCGTCGAATGCGCCGCGGGAAGTCGCCACCGCCGGTCCCCACGTCGAGGATCACCGCTGCGTCGCTCGCGGTCAGGTGGCGGATCGCCGCCACGCTGGCCCCGGTCCCGCCGGGAAGCCGGTTGAGCATCGCCATCTCGCGCAGGTTGGCGCGCAGGTCGGCCGAGTCGAGGGTGTCGCCGTCGAGGAGCTCCCGCGCCTCCGCGCGGCGATCGAGTGCGTGCATGCCGGAAGCTCCCGCGAGGAAAGGGTGGAGCGGGAGACGAGGTTCGAACTCGCGACATGCAGCTTGGAAGGCTGCCGCTCTACCAACTGAGCTACTCCCGCGTGGCCACATCGTAGCCGACGACACCGATTCATTCGCGGGCGGTGACAGTCCCGACACTCACCGATCGCCCGCTCTGCGCAGCCGGGCTTCGGGACTTCGGACTCGGGCTTGCCGGGCCATGTGGCCCATTCGCGGGCACGCGCCGCGGCCGCACGATCCGCCGATGAGACCGCGGGCCGATCAGTGCGCACGGCTCCGAGAGCGAAGGGATCAATCAATGGCACGTCATCTTCCGCCCCCGCGCATCGCGGCCGCGTTGTCGCTCCTGCCGGCGCTGCTGCTCGTCGCCTGCGGCTCGGGCACGACCTCGCCAACGGCGACTGCCAGCACGTCGGCGAGCGCCGCCGCCAGCGGCTCGGCCGCCGCCACCCCCGGCGAGAGCCAGGCGGCACCCTCCTTCACCCCCGGCACCGCCGCCGCGCCACGCATCGTGGAGCTCACCGGCGACGACTTCCTGAACTTCACGCCGGGCCTGGTACAGGCGGCCGTGGGCGAGACGGTCACGTTCCGCATCCATAACATCGGCACCGCGGTCCACGAGTTCATGATCGGCCCGCTCGCTGACGCCTTCGCCGACAAGGAGGGGACGCCGGAGGTCGCCGACATCGGTCCCGACCAGACCGGCGACATCACGTTCACCTTCAACGGCGCGGGCCCGTTCGGGTTCGCGTGCCACGCGCCGGGGCATTTCGAGCACGGCATGGTCGGCTACATCCAGCTCGTGGGGCCCGGCGCGCCGACCGTCGGCACGAAGGACAACCCGCGGGTCGTGTGGCTGAACATGGACGACTCCCTGAAGTTCATGCCCGATGCCATCGACGTCGCCCCCGGTGAGTCGATCCGCTTCGTGCTCACCAACAGCGGCCAGGTCGTCCACGAGTTCCAGGTCGGGGATGCCGCCAAGGTCGCAGCCGACGAGGTCGACGGGGTGATCGTCGTCGAGAAGGACGAGCTCGACGCGGGCAGCACGCACGCGGTCGACTACACGTTCGATGGGCCAGGGCCCTACGCCTTCGCCTGCCACGAGCCCGGCCACTACGAGGCCGGCATGAAGGGCGTGATCAACCTCACCAGCTGACCCCAGCCTCGGCCGCGCCGTCGGGTCATGCCCGCGGCGCGGCGCCTTGACTACTCGATGTCGATCTTCTCGTGCGGCCGGCCGGCCGCCCCGGCCGCCTCGGTCTTCTCGAGCCGCTCGATCCATCGGTCCAGGTAGACGCGAGCGGCCATCAGCTGCTCGCGTCCGGCGTTCTTGAGGTGCTTGCGCGCCTCCTCCGGGAAGATCGTGTGCATGACCGCCCAGAAGGCCTCTTCCATGCCGGAGCGGCCCGCCTCGAGGTACGAGGCGCTGCGCGGCACGCGGCGCTCCAGGTCGGCGAGGCGAGCCTCCAGGTCGGCGGTGCGATCCGCGGTCTGCTGGTCGGTCATGGTCGGTGCGTCTCCTTCATCGGGCGGGTGCTCGGAAGCGGATCTTCAGGGTGCCATCGGCGAATGTTGCGCCGTCGGTTGGCGCGTCCACCAGGATGCGCGGCAGGACGAGCGTGCGGCGCCACGTGCCGAGGTCGATGACGAGCTCGTCGGCGTGGCGGGAGAGGTTGATCTGCGTCTTGTCCGTGAACGGCAGGTCGACCGACACGAGGAACGCCCCGTTGTCGCGGCTCACCGAGTACGGCCGGCCGCGGTAGAAGAACTGGGTCGGGTCCTCGTCGCCGTAGAGGGCCGCCGCCAGCTCGCGGAGGAGCGGCACGCCCACCATCTCGCGGTCGAACATCGGCGCCCGCTTGACCGGGATGGGATGGAACGTCTTCTCGACCAGCGGCCCGTAACGCTGCTGGGCGTCGTACCAGTCGCGGAAGTAGTGCCACTCCTGGTCGTCGGGCAGGACGCGGTTGGCGACCACGAGATCGGTCGGGTAGTTGTAGAGGTGGAAGTAGGTGAACGAACGCTGCGCCTCCTTGATCACGACCTGCTCGAGGGTGAGCACGACGCGAACCGATGTCTTGTCGTGGTCAGTCAGCAGGTCGTGCATGTGCTCGAGCCGCGCGAACAGCTCCTCGCCGGCGTTGAAGACGTCGTCGCCCGGCATCGGCATCCCGACCACCCGGCTGATGAGCGGCCCGGTGAGCTTGCTGATCTTGCGGCCGATCGGCTCGACCTTCTCCATCCACCACTTCGCCGCCTCCGGCAGCGAGAGGAGCCGCAGCGTCTCGCCGGTCGGGGCGGCGTCGACGACGACCACGTCGTAATCGCCCGAGTCGTGGTGGTCGGCGATCCACAGCAGGCTGCCGACCTCGTCCATGCCGGGCAGCACGGTCATCTCCTCCGCCATGACCTCGTCGAGACCGCGCCAGCGCAGGACCGATGCCGCGTACTGCTGGATGCGTCCCCAGTAGCGCGCGACGTTGAAGAAGACGTCCGACTCCTGCCCCCACAGGTTCGGGGCGATCTCGACCGGCGTCGGGCCGAGCTGGACGTCGAACGCGTCGCCGAGCGAGTGCGCGATGTCCGTGCTCATCACGATCGTCCGGTAGCCGCGATCCGCGCAGGCGAGCGCCGTGGCGGCGGCGACACTGGTCTTCCCGACGCCGCCCTTGCCGGTGTAGACGAGGATGCGGGTCATGCGGCCTCGATTCTACGGCCCGCGCGGGGCGCCACAGGCCCCGGGGCCCGCCGATGGATCGCGGGAATTGCGCGTGCCGAGCCGTTTGCGCGCGATCCGGGCGATCAATCGTCGCCGAGCGCGCGCGACCGCTGCGCCGGCGCGCGGCTCACGTGTCGGGTCCGACGATGGATCGCCGCGGCAGCAGCTGGCGCGACCGTGGGCGCGGTTCCGGCGACAAATCGCGGCGGTGGAGGCCGGGGAGCGGCACCGTCAGGCGGGGAGCGTCGCCGATCGGTCCGCGGCGAGGCGCTCCGCGAGGAAGCGGATCGCGAGCGGGTAGCGCCACTCCAGGTTGGCGTGGGTGCCGTCGAACAGCTCGAAGCGGAGCGCCGGCTCGGTGATCCCGACCGCCCGCAGCTCGTCGACGAAGGCGGCCGCGCCGAGGTCGAGGTAGAACTCGTCGCTGCGTCCGGCGTCGACCCAGATGGCGCGCAGCCCGCGCAGCGCGTCGGCGTGGGCGGCCACCATGCGGACCGGGTCCCACGCCAGCCATCGGTCCCACACGTCGTGCCGGATGCGCCCGGCGGCGTCGAAGGGCAGCTGGACGGTGCCATCCGGGTCGGCGCTGTAACAGGCGGCCATCGTCCAGACGTTGAGCAGCACCCCGTCGCTCGGGCGCGGCCGTCCCGGACGGGACCGGACATCGGTCCAGTACGCCTCGTACGACCCGCCGTAGAGGTCGCGCAGCGCGCGGGCCGCCTCGCGGACGTCAGGCCAATAGCCATGCTCGAACAGGGCGTCGCCGGCGTGGGTGGCAAGACCGCCGAACACGTTCGGGCGGAGCATCGGCGTCACCATCGCGCCGTAGCCGCCGGAGCTCTTGCCGGCGATGCCGCGGTGGGCGGCGTCCGGCAGGGTCCGGAACCGCGCGTCGACGAACGGCACGACCTCGTCGCACAGGTAGGTGTGGTACCGCCCGATGGCGGGCGAGTCGAGGAACTGGCTGCCGCCGACGGAGGTGAAGGCGTCGACGTAGACGACGACCGCGGGCGGGGCGGACGGGTCCGCGAACAACTCGTCGACGAGCTCGGGCACGGTCCGCTGAAACGGCTTGCGGTTGAGCCATGCCTCCACCATGCCGGTCAGGCCCTGGATGAGGTAGATCGTCGGGAAGCGCCGCTCCGGCTCCGCCGCGTAGGCCGGCGGCGTGTACACGTAGAGCGTGCGCCGATGCGGATCGCCGAGCGGGTTGCCGGTCAGCGCCTCGCTGTCGATCTCCAGCGTCTCGAGCGTCCCCGCCCAGGCATGGGACCGCGGCATCAGGCGGCCGGCTTCGTCAGCCGACGTCACCGGAGATCTCGAGCACCATGAGCCGTCGCAGCGCGACCGCGATCGCGAGTGCGGCGATGATCGCGGCCGCGACCGCCGCCGCTCCCACCGCCACCGGGAGCTCGACCGTCCCCACCGTCGCCGACAGCGAGTCGGCGAGGGAGCGGCCGAACGAGATCGACTCCTGGCGGACCGAGAGGGTCCGGATGCCGGGGAAGAGGCCCGCCAGCAGCCCTTCCCAGATGAGGACGTAGCCCAGGCCGATGACGAAGGCGCGCGAGGTGACGAGGCTGAGGGCCATGAACAGCGCCACGTAGACGCATGTCGCGATGAGGCTCGCGATCGTGTACGCGAGCGCCACGCCGACGTCGCCGCAGCCGATGAGCGCCGCCACGAAGACCGGCGGCAGCGAGATGGCCGCCGCGCATGCCGCCCCGACGACGAGCTTCACGATCCCGATCCGCCAGCGCGCCACCGGCTTGGTGAGAAGGTGGACGGCGGTGCCGTCCTCGAGCTCGGAGCCGATGGCGCCGGTGCCCATGATGAGCGCGACGATCGGCACGAGGGTCGTGAGCCCGAGCGCCTCGAGCATGCCCATCGTCCAGCGCACCGCCTGGGCGTCGTTCGACGCGTCGCCGCTCAGCCGGTAGGCGAGCGCAACCACGACGAGGACGAGGCCGAGCAGGCTGAGCAGGAGCGTCCGCCGCCGGCTCAGGAGCTGCCGCAGGGTGATGTTCGCGATTACGCCGTTCACGAGCGCACCAGGTAGGCGAAGACGCTCTCGAGCGACTCGTCGGTGGGCAGCACTTCGAACAGGCGGACGTCGCCGTGGCGCGCGACGCCCGCCACGAGACGGCTGAACGCGCCGAAGTCGCTGGCGCGCACGGTGAGCAGCCCATCGTCGAGCGTGACACCGCCGACCGCCGGCTGCGCGACGAGCGCGGCCGCCAGGGCCCGGTTGTCGGAGGAGCGGACCGTGAACGTGTGCGGCCGGTCGGTCATGAGGCGCCGGATCTGGCGGAAGTCGCCAGATGCGGCCAGGCGGCCGGCGACGATGACGAGCACGCGCTCCGCCAGCCGCTCCACCTCTTCGAGGATGTGGCTCGAGAAGAGGATCGTGCGGCCGTCGGCGGCCATGCGCCGGAGGAGCGTCATCATGTGGAGCCGCTGGCGGGGGTCCATGCCGTTGAACGGCTCGTCGAGGACGAGCGCCGGCGGGTCGTGGACGAGCGCGGCCGCGACCTTGATCCGCTGCCGCATGCCCTTGCTGTAGCCGCCGATAGCGCGGTCCGCGGCGTCGGTCATGTCGACCGCCTCGATGGCGCGGGAGGTGGCGGCGGCCGCATCGGTGAGGCCCTGGAGGCGGGCGGCGGCCCCGACGAACTCACGCCCGGTGAGGAAGGGGTAGACCGCCTCGCGCTCCGGGACGAGGCCGATCGATCGGTACACCGCCGGATGGCCGAAGCTCGGCTGCCCCTCCACGGTCACGGTGCCGGTCGAGGGTGCCAGGAGCCCGGCGACCATGTGGAGGATCGTGCTCTTGCCGGCGCCGTTCGGGCCGAGCAGGCCGGTGATCCCCGGCTCGACGCGCAGGCTCACGTCGTTGACGGCCACGACGTTGCCGTACCAGCGGGAGACCGCGTCGAGCTCGATCACGTGCCGATCCGTCGGTAGCGCCAGACGAGAAGACCGATGGCGACGACCACCACGACGAGCGCCACGATCGCGTAGGTGGAGGGTGACAGTCCGCTGCGCGCCACCGGGGAGGCGGCGATCGTGCCACCGAAGAGCCACGTCCGCGTGCCGTCGAGCCAGACGAACGGGTTGACCATCGGTCCGAAGTCACGCAGGAAGCCGCTCGACAGCCGCGAGACTGCCTGGGCGAGGCCCTGGCCCACGATGAAGACCGCGATGATCGCGCCGGTGGCATAGGCGCGCCGCGGCGTGAAGGCGGCGATCGCCAGGCTCACCGCGCCCACCCCGAGGGCGTGGATGAGGGGCGCGGCGATGACGATCGGCAGCGACCCGACCTCGTCGCCGACGCCGGTGCCGAGGTCGGTGGCCCCCAGGATGCGGCCGAAGAAGAGGACGATCATCGGCGCGCCCATCACGATCGCGAGCGCGGCCACCATCGCGCCGAGCTTGGCGATGACGTAGTCGATTCGCTCGAGGGCGTGGCTGAAGTAGAGCGACAGCACCCGGTTCCGCTGGTCCCCCCCGACGAGCTCGGGCGCCTGGGCGGCGACGAAGAGGCCGAAGATCGCCTGCATCTGCCAGATGTAGTCGTCGTACGTGAACGGCGAGGCGCCGCGGCCCACGCTGGCCGTGATCGCGAGCGACACGCCGGCCGGGATGAGGGCGATGGCGGTCAGTCCCCACGGCGCGATCTTCGCCCGCGCCGGTCGGCCCAGGCCGAAGGCGGCGCGCAGGCTCGCCCAGAACAGCGCCCGGGTCGCCTGCACGCGGCCGAGCCGCGGCCCGTCATAGCCGCGGTAGCCGAGGTCGTAGATGCGGCTCGCGGCGGGCCCATCGGCAGAGGCGCCGGCTGCCGCGTCGGCGGTCGGCAGCTCAGGCGGCATCGGTCCGCTCGCTCGGCTCGTCGTTGAACAGGTCCTCGAGACTGCCCCGGCGCTGCTCGAGCCGGACGAGGGCGAGGTCGAGGTCGACGATGGCGTCACGCACGATGTCGTACGGGCGCTCGTCGGGACAGACCACGAGGACAGTGCGCCCGTCGAGGCGCGCCTCGAGCCCCGACCCGGTGAGGGCGGCCGCGAGCGCGTCGGCGCCCTCCTCGACCTCCACGCTCAGCACCCCGGTGCGCTCGGTGAAGCTGGCGATCGGTGCGCTGCGCAGCAGGTGGCCGGCATCGATCGCGAGCAGTTGCGTGCCGACCCGCTCGATCTCGCCCAGGAGGTGGCTGGCGACGATGGTGGCGATCCCAAACTCGGTGCCGATGCGCCGCACCAGGCCGAGCATCTCGTCGCGTCCGGCAGGATCGAGCCCGTTCGTCGGCTCGTCCAGCAGGAGGAGGCGCGGATCATGGACCAGCGCCTGGGCGAGCTTCACGCGCTGCTTCATGCCGGTCGAGTAGCCGCCGATCGGGCGGTAGCGCTCCTCGTATAGCCCGACATGACGCAGGACGTCGGCCGTCCGCTCGCGCGACGCGGTGCGGGGCAGGCCGGCCATCTGGCCCATGTGGGTGACGAACTCGGTGGCGGACAGGTCCGGCGGCAGGCAGTCGTGCTCCGGCATGTAGCCGACGAGGGCGCGGACCTGCGAACCCTGGCGAAACGCGTCGAAGCCGAGCACGGTGGCGGTGCCGCTCGTCGGCTCCAGCAGGCCGAGCAGGATCTTGAGCAGCGTGCTCTTGCCGGCGCCGTTGGCGCCCACCAGGCCGATGATCCCCGGCTCCACCGTGAGCGTCAGCGCGTCGAGCGCGGTCACCCCGCCCGGGTAGCGCTTCGTCAGCTCGTGGGTCTCGATGAGGGCCATGTCCGGTGCAGCCTACCAAGCGGGCGGGCAGTACGAACGATCCATGGTCGTTCGACCCGCGCGGACCGATCGTGTGCGGGCCATGGCCTTCCAGAACGCCGTCGCCGCACCGGCGCGCATGCTGCGTGCCGTTTCGGCGCGCGCGACGCGGCGCCGGCCCCGCGACCCGAGGCACGTCGTCACGGGCTCGGGGAGCTGAGGTTGGCCGCCCGCATGCCACGCCTCCGAGGGGCACGCGCCGCTGCCGAGCCGGCCGCTCGTCATGCACCGCATGCCGCGCCGCCCGCCCCGCGTCCGGCGCCGGTCAGGCTGCCGGTTCGGGCCGCGCAGCCGACCCCGCCGATCGGCACGGCGCTGCCGATCACGCGCGCCATGCTCGGCGCGCTCTTCGACGCCACCCTCGACGCGGTGATCATCATGGACGAGCAGGGGCTCGTCACCGCCTGGAACTCGCAGGCGGAGCGCCTGTTCGGCTGGACCCAGGCCGAGGCCGTGGGGCAGCCGCTGGCGACGCTCATCATCCCGCGGCGCCTCCGCGCCAGGCACGAGGCCGGGCTGCGGCAGGTGGTCGCCACCGGCAGCGGCACGCGGCTCGACCAGCGCCTCGAGCTGCCGGCGCTGCGGCGCGACGGGACCGAGTTCCCGGCCGAGCTGACGATCACGGTCGTGCGCAACGGCAACCGGACGGCGTTCGCCGGCTTCCTGCGCGACATCACGCGGGAGCGGAGCGCCGAGCTCGCCCGCTCACGCGCCGAGGGTGAGCTCGCCGCCGCGCGCAACGAGCGCGCCGCCATCGCCGCCACGCTCCAGGCGCTCCGCGCCCGCGCCACGCCCGAGGAGACCGCGGTCGACATCGCGGCGGCGATCGAGAAGATCCGCTCGGTCGAGTTCGTCGCCATCTACAGCTACGAGCTCGACGGCCGCGTCATCCCGCTCGCGGTCCGCTCGCCGGCGGGGGTGCCGATCACCGTCAGCCGTCCGATCCCGCCGGAGCGCGCGCGCTACCTGCGCGAGAGCTCGACTGGCCCATGGGTCGACGACTGGATGCCGCGCGCCACCGACGACGACTACCGGCGTGCCTGGCTCGAAGCGGGGCTCACCGCGGCCGCCTACGTGCCCTTCGGGCCGCGCGAGGAGCCCTACGGGCTCATCTCGGCCGGCGTCGCGAGCCGCCAGGGACGCGAGACGATGACCTCGATCCTCGCCGCGGTCAGCGAGTTCGCGCCGGTCACCGGCGCGCTGCTGGGACCGGAGCTCGTCCGCCGCCGCGCCCACGCCGACACCCGGGATGGTGTGGCGCGCGCGCTCGAGACGCGGGCCTTCTACCCGGTCTTCCAGCCGATCGTCGAGCTCGAGAGCCGGGCCGTCATCGGCTACGAGGCGCTCACCCGCTTCGACGACGGGACGCCACCGGACCGTCGATTCACCGAGGCGGAGCGGGTCGGGATGTCGCGCGAGCTCGAGCTCGCGGCGATGGACGCGGCCCTCGCCGCCGCCGACGCCCTGCCCATCGACCGCTGGGTCAGCCTCAACCTCTCGCCCGACGTGATCCTCGACGCCCCGGTCCTGGCAGCGGTGCGCGGCGTCGGCGAGCGGCACCTCGTGGTCGAGGTGACCGAGCGCTCGGCGATCGAGGACTATGCCGCGGTGCGCGCCGCCCTGGAGCGCTTCGGCGAAGGCGTCAGCCTCGCCGTCGACGACGCGGGAGCCGGCTTCGCGAGCCTGCGCCACATCATCGAGCTGCGACCGCAGTTCGTGAAGCTCGACATGCGGCTCGTGCGCGGCGTGGAGGCGGACACCGCGCGCCAGGCGCTCATCGCGGGGATGGTCTTCTTCGCCGCGCAGGTCGGCTGCACACTCGTGGCGGAGGGGATCGAGACGGAGGACGAGCGCCGCACGCTGCGCCGTCTGGGCGTCAACTTCGGGCAGGGATTCCTCCTCGGCCGACCGCACCGCATCGGTCCTGCCTGAGCGGTCGACACGGTCCGGGCAAGGGTCTTGCAGGGTCGGGGGTGAGACACCCAACCCAGGAGCGTGCCGCAATGGCGATGACCTTCTCGGTCGGAGCTCGGCGCGACGCCACGCTTCGACCCTCAGACGCGCAAGCGCGTGACGCCGGTCGCCGCCGGCGCGCCTTCGTCGTCGATGACGACCCGACCACCCAGCTGCTGCTCGGCGACCTTGCCGCTGAGCTCGGCTGGCAGACCGAGCGGTTCACGACCCTCTCGGCGCTCCGGCGGGCGCTGGCCCGCGACGAGCCGGACCTGCTCATCGTCGACGATGCCCTCCCCGACGGCAGCGGCGGCGACTTCATCGCCGAGATGCGCGGCCAGGATCGCCTGCGCCGGCTGCCGGTCGTCATCTGCACCGGTGCCGTGCCGGCGCGGCGTCGCTTCCTGGGGCGGCTGGCGCCGGTTCTCGCCAAGCCCTTCGACCTCTTCGCCTTCGAGCGCATCGTCCTCGATGTGACCGGCACCGCCGGCGGCTGAGCCGTGAGCGCCCGGCCTGCTAGGGTGGCCGGCGTGCGCGTCCTCCTCCTGACCAACGAGTTCCCGCCGACGATCTACGGCGGCGCCGGCGTGCACGTCGGTGAGCTGGCCGGGGCGCTCCGTGACCTCGTGCAGCTCGACATCCGCACGTTCGGCGAGCAGGACGAGACCGATGCCGGCTGGCGGGTGCGCGGCGTGCCGCCGGCCCACGCGGTCGACGCCGCCGACCCGAGACTCCAGCCCATGCTCCGTGCCCTGTCGCGCGACGTGGGCATGGTCGCCGAGCCGGTGGACGCCGACCTGGTCCACGCCCACACGTGGTACGTCCACCTGGCCGGCGTGCTGGCGAAGCTCGCCTACGGCATCCCGCTCGTCGTGACGGTGCACTCCCTGGAGCCGCTCCGGCCGTGGAAGCGGGAGCAGCTCGGCGGCGGGTACGAGGTGTCGGCCTGGGTCGAGCGCACGGCGCTGACGATGGCCGACGCGGTGGTGGCGGTGAGCGAGGGCACGCGGACCGACATCCTGCGCCTGTTCGACCTTCCTCGGGAACGCGTCCACGTCATCGGCAACGGGATCGATGCCCACTTCTTCCACCGCGTGCCGGAGGTCGATGCGCTTCAGCGGTATGGTGTCGATCCATCGGTCCCGTACGTGCTCTTCGTCGGGCGCATCACCCGTCAGAAGGGAATCGTCCACCTCGTTCGCGCGATCGAGCACCTCGACCCGGGGATCGGCATCGTCCTGTGCGCCGGCCAGCCGGACACGCCGGAGATCGCCGCCGAGATGGAGGCCGGCGTGCGGGCGGTGCAGGCGGCGCGGCCGAATGTCGTCTGGATCCCGGAGATGGTGAGCCGCACCGACGTGCGCCAGCTCTACTCGCACGCTGCGGTGTTCTGCTGCCCATCGGTCTACGAGCCGTTCGGGATCATCAACCTCGAGGCGGGGGCGTGCGAGACACCGGTCGTCGCGTCGGCGGTGGGCGGCATCCCGGAGGTCATCGTCGACGGCGAGACGGGACTGCTCGTGCCGGTGGAGCTGTCGCTCACCGATCCGATGCTGCCGGTCGACCCCGACCGCTTCGAGCGCAACCTGGCGGGGGCGATCAACGCCCTCATGGCCGATCCGGCGGCACGCGAGGCAATGGGGCGCGCCGGCCGGCGGCGGGCCGTGGAGCGGTTCAGCTGGTCGGCGATCGCGGAGGCGACGGTCGAGCTTTACCGGACCCTCGTCTAGCGCCCGCGCGCGGCCTTCAGCGCCCGCCAGCCGCCGGCGCGGTTGTTGGCGATGATCTCGCGGAGCATGGCCAGCAGGGCAGGGCCATTGACCACCTCGCCGCGCCGAATCCCGACCGTGCGCGCCGTCTGGTTGTCGTGACCGGCAGTGATGATCCCGGCCGGATCCGAGGTGATCCCGCCGTCGTAGACGAAGACGTTCACGTGGTCCCTCGCCGCCAGCAGGGCGCAGATGTTGCCCTCGAGGACGAAGTACGGCTGCACCGAGCGCTTGATCGTCTCTTTCACGGCGGGGTCGGCCTCGTGGGCGAGGTCGCGCACCTCGCGGCAGATCGCCTGCTGCCACGGCTCGAGCGCGTCGATGTACGCGTCCACGCGCGGATCCCCCTCGTGGCTCACGGTCACGGATGTCCCGCATGCGGCGCCGGCGCGCGGTGGGTGAGCACTTGCCCGGTCGGCTCGCCCTGTCCGATCCCGCCGGTCCCGGCCCACGCGGCCGCGACGATGAAGAGGGTGCGCCCGTCGTCGCCGCCGAGCATGCACGCGAAGCAGCCGCGGTCGACCGGGACCGCGTCGAGCACCTCGCCACCCTCCCTGACCCGCACGCAGCGCCGATTCGGCACGTCGGCGTACCAGGCGGCGCCCGTCGCATCGAGGCAGATCCCGTCGGGCACGCCGTCGCCGAGCTCGGCCCACGTCCGCCGCTCCCCGAGCGAGCCGTCGGCCGCGATGCTGAAGGCGGTGAGGCGCTTCCCGTACGACTCGGCCACGAGGAGGGTGTCGCCGTCTGGCGTGACCGCCATCCCGTTCGGAAACCACACGTCACCGGCCACGTCGCGTGACCGCGCCATCGGGCGTCACCACGGCGATCGCGCCGGGCTTCGGCGTCTCGCCGCCCATGAGATCGAAGCCCGCGCGGTTCACGAAGGCGTTGCCCCGCGGGTCGACCACGATCTCGTTCCACGCCTGGTCGCCCGCGCCGTAGGGCGCCAGCGTCCCGTCGGGCGCGACGACGACGAGGCCGCTGTTCGTGGTGAGCACCGCCCGGCCGTCCGGGAGCCAGTCGATGGAGAACGGCAGGCCGGAGACGCGGAGCATGACCTCGCGTTCGCCTGCGGCGTCGAACGCCAGCACCTCGCCCGCGACCCAGTCGCACACCCAGAGACGCCCGTCATGCCAGCGCGGCGACTCGCCGAGCCTGAGCCCGGTGGCGAAAACCTCGGCGCTGCCCATGGCGATCTCCGATGACGTCGGCTGCACGACCAGAAAGACCGATCGCGCGCGCCGAACTCATCGTACGCGGCGGTCAGCCGCCGGGCGGCGGAACCACCCGCGCCATGAGGGCGAGCGTGTTGCCCTCCGGGTCGTCGAAGAAGGCCATCCACTCCTCGGTGCCGTCGTCGTGGGTGTGGATCCGGTGCGGCGCGCCCTGGAACGTCACGCCGGCCGCGGCGAGGGCCGCGTGTCCCGCGTCGATCTCGTCGACGACGAGGTAGAGGATCGAGCTCGGCCGCCATTCGTCGGGCGGGACGGCACGCAGGAAGACCCGCGTCTCG
Source organism: uncultured Chloroflexia bacterium (assembly GCA_963825905.1). Taxonomy (GTDB): domain Bacteria; phylum Chloroflexota; class Limnocylindria; order QHBO01; family QHBO01; genus JAICQM01. The sequence continues at coordinate 31,761 of CAWGUL010000009.1, forward strand.
CCCGCCATGAAGAAGGCGAGGTCGCCGAACGTGAAGGCGTGGGGCAGGTGCAGCACATCGCGGTAGAAGGCCTCGGCGCGGCCGATGTCGGTCGCGAGCATGGAGACCTGGCCGAGGCCGCGAACGGCGAGGGCGGTGGTATCGGTCATGGATGCGGCGTCTCCTGGTATGCGGATGCTGTCGGCGGGGATGCCGGGCCAGGCACGGAGGGCGTGCGTGCCCTCCACGCCGAGCTTGCCGGCGATGTTGTCGAGGTGGTACTTGACCGCGTCGAGGCTCGTTCCGCGCTGGCGGGCGATGCGCCGCCGGCTCAGACCGTGGCGCAGCCAGTCGAGCACGGCCCATTCCGCGGGGGTGAGGACGTCCGGGTGGGGCGGCCGGCCCCTGCCTCGACGCGTGGTCATGGCGGGAGCCTAGCGGCTTCCTCGCCGAATTTCCCTCCCCCACCTGGCGCGCGTGGCCGGCGCGCGGGCGGGACCTGCTAGCATCCGGGGCGTGACGAGCCCGAGCCCGGCTGCCCCGGCGCCCCGCGCGCCGCTCGGGGAGCCGATCATCACCGTGCACGACCTGCGCAAGCGCTACGGCTCGCTGACCGCGGTCGACGGGGTCAGCTTCGAGGTCGCCGGGGGCGAGGTGTTCGGCATCCTCGGGCCGAACGGAGCCGGCAAGACCACGACGCTCGAGATGATCGAGGGCATGCGACCAATCGACGAGGGGTCGGCCACGATCGACGGCGTCGACGTTCGCCACGATCCACGCGAGGTGAAGCGCCGGATCGGGATCCAGCTCCAGGCATCCGCCTTCTTCGACGAGCTCAACCTGCGCGAGCTGCTCCACCTGTTCGGCCGCCTCTACGAGCGCGATGCCGATGCCGATGCCCTGCTCGCCGACGTGGAGCTGACCGAGAAGGCCGGGGCGACCGTCAAGACGCTGTCCGGCGGCCAGAAGCAGCGCTTCAGCATCGCGGCCGCGCTCGTGAACGACCCGCGCGTGCTGTTCCTCGACGAGCCGACGACCGGGCTCGACCCGCAGGCCCGCCGCCACCTGTGGGAGCTCGTGCGCCGCCTCCGCGATCGTGGCCACACGGTGGTCCTCACGACGCACTACATGGAGGAGGCGGAGGAGCTCTGCGACCGGGTCGCGATCATGGATCGCGGCCGGATCGTGGCGCTCGACACGCCGCAGCACCTCATCGATGCGCTCGTCGGTCGCGGCTTCCGCAAGGAGCGGGTCGAGCGGCTCGCGAACCTCGAGGATGTGTTCATCGACCTCACCGGCCACGACCTGCGGGAGGACGAGTGACGGTGCCGATCCGCCTCGGCCTGTTCTGGGCTCTCTTCGTGGCAAGCGTGAAGATGTTCATCCGCAACCGGGTGGCGCTCTTCTTCAGCCTCTTCCTGCCGCTCGTGATCATGGTCATCTTCGGCGTCCTCAACTTCGGCTCCGGGACGAGCGTCGAGCTCGGCGTCGCGGACGAGGCGCACAACGAGGCGAGCGGCAAGCTGGTCGCCGCGCTGCGCCAATTCGAGAGCTTCCAGATCACCGAGGGCTCGCACGCCGACGAGATCGGCCAGCTCGAGGAGGGCCATCGGGCGGTGGTCCTCACCATCCCGGCGGGCTACGAGCTGCGACCAGGTGGCACCCAGCTGCTCGCCGAGACGAGCACCGCCCAGGCACAGCAGGCCCAGATCGGTGCGCTGCTGCTGAACCAGGCGGTGAGCCAGGCGATGTTCGGGCAGGCCGGAGGCGGGACGACGCCGCCGGTGCGTGTCCAGCAGGTGAACGCGCGCGACCTCGGCTACATCGATTTCCTCGTCCCCGGCGTGCTCGGGCTGACGATCATGAACCTCGGCCTCTTCGGCGTCGCCTTCGGCTTCGTTCAGCTCAAGCGCACCGGGACGCTCCGCCGGCTGTTCGCGACGCCGACGCCGCCCGGCTACTTCCTCGCCGCCCAGGTCGCCTCGCGGCTCGTGCTCGGCATGATCCAGGTCCTCATCCTGCTGGGGATCGGGCTCCTGTTCGGGCTCCATCTGATCGGGAGCGTCGCGCTGCTGCTGCTGGTGGCGCTGCTCGGGGCGGTCATCTTCCTGGCGATGGGCTTCGGCATCGCCGGCTGGGCGAAGAACGAGGACCAGGCGGCACCGGTCGCGAACCTCGTCAGCCTGCCGATGCTGTTCCTGTCCGGCACGTTCTTCTCACGCGATGCGATGCCCGACGTCCTCGCGTCGATCACCTCGTACCTGCCGCTCACGTACCTGAACGACGCGCTGCGCCGGATCGCGAACGACGGCGCCGGGCTCGGCGACCTGGGCACCGACCTGCTCGGCATGGCGGTCTGGGCGATCCTCGCCTTCCTCGTCGCCGTGCGTCTGTTCCGCTGGGAGTGAGCGGGGCGATGCGCGGCATCCCGCTCCTCCTGCGCGCGGAGTGGCTCGCGCTCGCGATCATCGGCATCGCCGGCTACCTGTGGATGGGCGGCGCCGCACTCTGGCTGCTGCCGCTGCTCCTCGCCCCCGACCTGTCCGTGGCGGGCTACCTGGGTGGTCCGCGGATGGGCGCGCTGACGTACAACGCGGTCCATAACCTGGTCCTCGCCCTCGGCCTCTTCGGGATCGGCTGGGCGCTCGGTTCCGCGCCGCTGGCGCTTGGTGGCGCGATCCTGGTGGCGCACGTCGGGATGGACCGCGCGCTCGGCTACGGCCTCAAGCTGGCGACCGGCTTCGCCGACACCCATCTCGGGCGCATCGGCCGGAGCTGAGGCTCACGCCCCGGGAATCAGTCTCGGCCGTCGACCACGCACCAGCCGATGGACGATCGCTCGGCCGACAGGGTGACGAGCAGGTGACAGTCCAGGCAGGTGGCCAGCGCGACCGGCGCCCCGGGCTGCCGGGGGCACGTGACCCCGTCCGGCCCGACCGCACGGAGCTCGCCGAGGCACATGATCCACGCTTCGCTGGCGGCGCCGGATCCCACGATCGCAGCCTCAGGCGAGGTCGAGCACGCAAGCCGGGTGGTCATGCGCCGATCACCGCCGGCCGCCAGCCGGCGACCAGGACCGCCCACGCGATGGCCAAGTCGATCACGAGCCCCAGGACGATCCAAGGGTGGAAGAAGACGAGCAGGACGCCCGCCGACGCGAGCGCACCCGCCAGCGCCGCGATCGGCCACCATGCCGTCGGGACGCCCCAGCCGACGGTGGCCAGGGCCGCGAGGACGAGCAGGGCCACGGTGACGAAGATCAGCGCGGTGCCGGCCGCACGCGCGACGGCGGGATCGAGACCGGCCGACGTCACGAGCCAGGATCGCTGCATCTCGAATGGCCACTCGGGACCGCCCGCGGTGCGCGGCGGGGGCGGGGTGAAGTAGAAGGCGTGGACCAGGCCGTGCGCAAGGAGAAAGACGCCCAGCAGGAGTTTCACAGCAGCAGCCTCGCGATCCGGTGGGCACGAGCATGGACCGCGGGGGCGGGTGTCCCTAGGGCCGGACGTCCTGATCGGCAGGGCGCTTCGTCATCGCGTCGGCTCCGAAGTGGCGTCGGGCGTCGGCACGGCCCGCATCGTCGCGAGGGCCTCCGACGCGATGACGAGATCCTCGCGCGCGCGCACCGCGAGCACCGCGGGCGGCCCATCGGCCAGCACCCGGTCGTCCGCCACGGCCGAAGCGAGGCGCGCGGGCACGCGGAGCGTCGCCAGCCGCTCGACGATCGCCTGCCGCATCGCGGCGCTGTGCTCGCCGATGCCCCCGGTGAAGACGATCGCATCGAGGCGTTCGAGCGAGGTGGCCACCGCGGCGATGCCGGCCGCCGCACGGTGGGCGAACATCGCCAGGGCCAGGCGAGCGGCCTCATCGCCCCCCGACGCTCGCTCCTCGAGCTCGCGCACATCGCTCGTGCCGCCGATGGCGAGCAGCCCGGACCGATGGGCGAGCCCGTCGCCGAGCTCGTCGGGCGAGAGGCCGGCCGTCGCCAGGTGGACGATGATCCCGGGATCGACCGAGCCCGCGCGCGTGCCCATCATCAGCCCCTCGGCGGGCGTGAAGCCCATCGAGGTGTCGACCGACCGCCCTCCGGCGACCGCCGTGACCGAGGCGCCGGAGCCGAGGTGCGCGACGACCATCTCCAGCTCCCCGACCGGCCGGCCGAGGAGATGGGCAGCCCGGAGCACCGCCCACGTCACCGACAGGCCGTGGAACCCGTAGCGGCGCAGCTCCCAGCGCGCCACCCAGTCGGCGGGCAGCGGGTAGCGCCATGCGGCCTCGGGAAGGGTGGCGTGGAAGGCGGTATCGAAGCAGGCGACGTGGGGAATGTCCGGGAACGCGACGCGCCCGGCGCGGATCACCGCCGCGGCCCGGCGATTGTGCAGCGGGGCCAGCGGATCGAGCGCCTCGATGCGCGCGACGAGGGCATCGTCGACGCGGAGCGGACGGATGCCGCCCGCCCCGCCGTGGACGACGCGGTAGCCGACCGCGACCGGCGTGCCGCCGAGCTGCGCCCGGGCCGCCTCCACGATGCCGGGGGCGGTGCCCGCATCGTCGCCGCCGCCGGGCCACGCGATCTCGGTGGTGGCGAGCGCCGCTCCGCCCGCAACCAGGCTCGCCTTCAGCGTGCTCGAGCCGGCGTTGAGGACGAGGATCGGATCGGTCAGGTCGGCCATGCCCAGTCGCGGATCGCGGGATCGTCGTCACCGTGGGCGCGCGTGTAGGCGCGCGCCGCGGCCCTCCGGTCCTCCATCAGCTGCCGGAGCTGGCCCGCGCGATCGGCGAGGCCGGGGACGCGGTCGATGACGTCCATCACGAGGTGGAATCGATCGAGGTCGTTGAGCATGACCATGTCGAACGGCGTCGTCGTCGTGCCCTCCTCCCTGTAGCCGCGAACGTGGAGGTTGTCGTGGTTCGTGCGGCGGTAGGTGAGCCGATGGATGAGCCACGGATAGCCGTGGTAGGCGAACACGATCGGCCGATCGGTGGTGAAGATCGCGTCGAACTCGGCGGTGCTCATCCCGTGCGGATGCTCGCGCTCGTCGACGAGTCGCATGAGGTCCACGACGTTCACGAGCCGCAGCCGCAGGTCGGGAACGTGTTCCCGCAGAAGAGCGGCGGCGGCGAGGGCCTCGAGCGTCGGGACATCGCCGGCGCAGGCGAGGACGACGTCGGGCTTGCCGCCGGCATCGGTGCTCGCCCACGGCCAGATCCCGATCCCGCGCGCGCAGTGCGCGATGGCGTCATCCATCGTCAGCCAGGTGGGCGCCGGCTGCTTGCCGGCAACGATGACGTTGACGTAGCCCCGGCTGCGGAGGCAATGGTCCGCGACCGAGAGCAGCGTGTTGGCGTCGGGCGGCAGGTAAACCCGGATCACCTCCGCCTTCTTGTTCACGACATGGTCGATGAAGCCGGGGTCCTGGTGGCTGAATCCGTTGTGGTCCTGGCGCCAGACGTGGCTGGAGAGGAGGTAGTTCAGCGACGCGATCGGCCGCCGCCACGCGATGCCACGCGTCGTGTTCAGCCACTTCGCGTGCTGGTTGAACATCGAGTCGACGATGTGGATGAACGCCTCGTAGCAGTTGAACAGGCCGTGGCGGCCGGTCAGCAGGTAGCCCTCCAGCCAGCCCTGGCAGAGGTGCTCGGAGAGGACCTCCAGCACCCGCCCGTCGGGCGCGAGGTGCTCGTCGACCGGCAGCGTCTCCGCCATCCACGCCTTGTCGGTCGTCTCGAAGACGGCGGCGAGGCGGTTGGACGCCGTCTCGTCCGGCCCGAAGAGGCGGAAGGTGGACCGATTGCGGTCGATGACGTCACGCAGGAACGTGCCCAGCACACGGGTCGCCTCGGCGGTCGTGGCGCCGGGCGACGGCACGTCCACGGCGTACTCGCGGAAGTCCGGGAGGGCGAGGTCGCGCAGGAGACTGCCGCCGTTGGCGACCGGGTTCGCGCTCATCCGCCGGTCGCCACGCGGCGGAAGGCCGGCGAGCTCCGGCTGCAGTCGGCCGGCCGCGTCGAACAGCTCGTCGGGCCGGTAGGAGCGCAGCCAGGCCTCGAGCTGACGGAGGTGCGACGGGTCGTTGCGGACGTCGGCGAGCGGGACCTGGTGCGAGCGCCACGTGCCCTCGACCGGCAGCCCGTCGACCTCGGCGGGGCCTGTCCAGCCCTTCGGCGTGCGCAGGATGATCATCGGCCACCGAGGCCGCGTGCCGGACGTGCCGCTGGCTCGCGCGTCGCGCTGAATGGTCGCGATCGCGTCGAGCGACCGGTCGAGGGCCCCCGCGAAGGCCTGGTGGACCGTCTCGGGGTCATCGCCGGCGACGATCTGCGGCGCGTACCCGTAACCGACGAAGAGGGCGATGAGCTCCTCCTCGGGGATGCGCGCGAGGACGGTGGGATTGGCGATCTTGTAGCCGTTCAGATGCAGGATCGGGAGCACCGCGCCATCGCGCGCGGGGTCGAGGAACTTGTTCGAGTGCCAGCTCGCAGCCAGCGGACCGGTCTCCGCTTCCCCGTCGCCCACGACGCAGGCGACAAGAAGGTCCGGGTCGTCGAAGGCGGCGCCGTAGGCGTGGACGAGGGCGTAGCCGAGCTCGCCGCCCTCGTGGATCGAGCCGGGAGTCTCCGGCGCGACGTGGCTCGGGATGCCGCCGGGAAAGCTGAACTGGCGGAACAGGGCGCGCATCCCCGCCGCGTCGGGGTTGATCCGCGGATAGACCTCCGAGTACGTGCCCTCGAGGTAGGCGTTGGCCACCATGGCCGGTCCGCCGTGTCCGGGGCCGGCGACATAGATCGCGTTGAGGTCGCGCTGGCGAATGGCGCGGTTCAGGTGGGCGTAGACGAGGTTGAGGCCCGGCACGGTGCCGAAGTGGCCGAGCAGTCGCGGCTTCACGTGCTCGGCGCGCAGGGGTTCCCGAAGGAGCGGGTTGTCGAGGAGATAGATCTGGCCGACCGAGAGGTAGTTGGCCGCCCGCCAGTAGGCGTCGATCTGCGCCAGCTCGCGCGCATCGAGCGGGCGTTCGGTCGCGGATGCCGGGCTCGCCATGTCAGGTGGATCTCGGGCGGTGGGGTGCGCCAGCGTAGCGCACGCCCGACCAGGCGCGGCGTCGGGCACTCACGGGACTCGGCGCCGCTCGGTGCGCGACTCCGACGGGCTCAGTGCGCGGACGACCCCTCCATCGCCAGGCTCGGGCCCGTCCGGCGCGCCGCAGTCGTTCCGGCCGCCGCCGGAACGATGCTGCGGTCGATGCGCCGCGCGAGGACGAGGCCGAAGCCCGCCGCGACGACGAAGGTGACGATCGGTGGCAGTGCCAGCTCACCGGTGACGATCCACGCCGAGACGAGCATGGCCGCGATGGCGAGCGACATCGTCACGAACGTCACCAGGAACGCGGCGCCCGCGACCATCCCCGCCGGCGAGCCGCGCCAGACGGCCGTCGCGAGCAGGAGCGACAGCGGCACCACGAGGCCCAGGTCGAGGACCTGGACGGTCATCGTCGTCTCGCCCTCGAGGACGGGGACCGCGGCGCCCAGCCCGGTCGCGATGCGGCCGGCCCACAGCACCGTGAGGAGCAGCCCCATCGTGGCGCCCAGCACCGGCCACGCGCGGCGCGGGTAGCTCGCGTCGAAGCGGTCGGCGACGCCGGCCGTGGCGAGGAGCCTGCCGGCGAGGATGACCCCGACCAGCGAGGCGGCCGTGATGGCGATGAAGACCGGGAGTAGTGGCCCGAAGGCCCACGTGACCGCGTACTCCAGGTACGCGTACAGGAAGTAGCCGAACATGCCGGCCGCCAGCAGCGCGCCGCGGAACGAGCCGTGCGCCACCAGCACGGCGGCGACGAGGAGCAGTGGAACGGCGATGACGAGCGTGAAGACGTCCCAGCCGACTCCCTCGGCCACCACCTCGCGGGCGTTGTTGGCGTAGACCCCGGTCGCCGCCATCTGGTACGCCTCACCCCGCGCGCTCAGGGCGGCGACGAACGTCCCGTCGCCGCGCGCGAAGACGCCGAGCGTGGAGGCGATGGCGGCGAGCAGCGCGACGGCCGCGCCGAGGGCGGCCGTCGCGGTGCGCATCGATCGGTCCATCGGTCAGGCCGCGACCGCCATCCGGGAGCCGAGCGTGACGCCCCAGGCGCGTGCCCGGACGAGCTCCTCGGGAAGCAGCTCGGTGTTCATGGACACGATGAACGTCTCGCTCCGGACCGGCGCCGCGCCGAGCGCCTCGAGCCGGTCCTGGATCCGATCCGCCGCCGAGCCGGACAGCCAGCGGGGCCAGTGGAGCCGCGTGTCGAAGGTCGCGACCGCGCGCCCGTCGAGGCGCGGCAGCTGATCGAGGAAGGCGGACATCTCCCCGGTCATGCCGTGGGCCTCGGTCGGGCCGCCGACGACGAGCAGGTCGATGTCCGGGGTGACGGCTCCTGCCGCCGCCTCGACGGCCACCAGCAGCGTGCTGGCGGTCGTGCGGAGCCCCTCGGCGATCGCCTCCGCCACGCGTTTCGTGTTGCCCTTGTGGCTGGCGTAGCAGACGAGCGCGTTCATGCGTGTACCTCCTTCGCCGCCAGCGCGGCGGCGATCTGATCTGCCCATTCGCGGATCGACTCCCAGTCCCGGAAGTCGCCGCGCGGGGCGTGAACGGTGGCGGTGACGGCTCGTTCCATGAAGCCGAGGCGGGTGGCGTCGAGCCGGCCGGCGAAGGACCGATGCGCTTGCGCGCTGATGCGCGTGGCGATGGCGACTGCCTCCGGCGGCTGGTCCGCCGGCGCCGGCGACGACCCGGTCGGTCCGCTGGAGAAGGCCCAGACCGGCATGCGCGCCAGGGTCGCCTCATGGCGGTCGACGAAGTGACGCGCCGGCTCGAGCCAGCGGCCGACGTAGACGGCGCTGCCGACGACGACCGCGTCATAGGAGTCCAGGGTGGCGACCGTCTCGGGCGCGCGGCTGTCGACGGTGTGGCCGTGATCGCGGAGCACGCCGGCGATGACCTCGCCGATCTCTCCGCTGGCACCGTGCCGCGAGGCGACGGTGACGAGCACGTGCTGCATGGGTGTCCTTCCCTCGACGTGCACGGGTAGCGGTTCCAGCGTCGTCCAGCGAGGGTGGTGCGACCAGTGCCGGATGTCCCGCGGGCGAGGCGCCGAACGGCCCGGAGCCCGGCGCCAGTGGTGGAAGCGCCGCTCAGCCGATGGCCGTGCCCAGCAGTGCGCCGACCCCGAACGTGATCGCCGCTGCCACGAGGCCGAACGCGAGCTGGCGGATGCCGGAGATGAGCGGCGGACGGCCGGTCATGAGGGTGATCGCCGCACCGAGCGCGAAGAGGGCCAGCCCCGACAGCGCGGCCGAGACGATGATCGCGCCGGTGCCGGCGGCGACGAGGAAGGGGAGCACGGGGATGATCGCCCCGATGCTGAACAGGATGAACGAGGTGATGGCGGCGGTCCACGCCGACCCACCCAGGTCGTGCGGATCGATGCCGAGCTCCTCGCGGGCCATGGTGTCGAGCGCCGTCGCGGCATCGCCCCCGATGATGCGGTCGGCGAGCCGCTTCGCCGCCTCTGGCTCGATACCCTTGGCCTCGTAGATGAGGCGGAGCTCCTCCGCCTCCTCCTGGGGGAAGGCGGCCAGCTCGGCCGACTCGGTCGCGATCTGGTTGGCGTACAGCTCGCGCGCGCTCTGCACGCTGAGCCACTCGCCGAGGGCCATCGACAGCGAGCCGGCGAGGAGGCCGGCGATGCCGGCGATCAGCACCGGCGATCCGCCCGAGCTGGCCCCGGCGACCCCCATCACGAGCGACAGGTTCGAGACCAGGCCGTCGTTCGCGCCGAGCACCGCGGCCCGCAGCGCGTTGCCGCCGACGCCCTTGTGGCGACCTTCGAACCGGACGAGCGTGGCGCCGCTGGCGCCGCCGGTGACGGACTGCAGAAGGCGGGCATGTGATCGCTCGTCCTCCGGGAGCGACGTGCCGGCGGCTTCGGGCTGGTCGTCGTACATCGCCTGGTTGCGGCGCTCCTGGCCGGCGATCGCCGGGGCCACCATGCCGGCGCCGAACCTGCGCGCGATGAACGCGAGCGTTCGTGCCCGCCACGACGCGTGGACCGTCGCGGCGAGGCCGGCAGCCGTGAGCCTGTCCCGCCAGAGCGCACCGTGGCGCTCCTCGGCTTCGGCCATCCGGGTGTAGAGCTCGCCGAGTCGCTCGTCGCCCGGCTTGGCGGCCATGGCACGGTAGAGCAGGGCGCCGTCGACCTCGCCCTGCAGGTTGGCTCGCCAGCGCGCCACTGTGGCCGGATCGACGTCCATGGCGGTCACGATGCCACGTTCGCGGTCGCGAGCGCCGCCGCGGTCGAAGCAGCGAGGAGCGCGACCTGGCGCGGTGTCAGCGTCTCGCATGCCCATCCCCAGTGCAGGGAGACCCAGTCGCCCGGCATCACCCCATCGAGCGGCCCAGCGGGACCGCGCCACGCCGTCGCGGACTCGGTCCGCGGCGTGCCCAGGCGCAGCCGTCCGTCGGCGTTCTCGAGCCGCGCGACATCGACCACCACGCGCTCTGGCTCCACCCCGCGCACGCGGCCCCAGCCGATGCGGCACGCGTCCATCGTGGCGAGCAGCGGATCGGCCTCGCCGCCGCGCATGAGGCCCACACGCGGGTAGATCTCGAGCACGTGGAAGGCGTGCATCGGCCGCGATCCGCCGGCGAGCGCCGCCTCAAGCCAGCGCCATTCGGCGGCCGGCATCCTGGCGCGGAACCGGTCGCCGAGGTCGCGGTGCAGCGTGCGCGGCGCCACCCGGTCGGCGAGCGGCCCGCCGAGCCAGTACGCCTCGACCACGCGGGAGTCGAGCGGGTCGGCGATGCCGTTCGCCCTGGCGATGAGGCGCAGGTAGGGGTACGCGCCCTCGAATCCGAGCGCGAGGTGGCGGAGCTCGTCATCGGCTCCGCCACCGGCGCCGCCGAGGAGGGCCGGCGCATCATCGGGGCCGCACAGGCCGAGACGGTTCGGGGGATACGCGTAGCGGGCGAAGCGCACCGGCCCCGACGGGAGCCTCCCGGTCGCCGGCGCGGTGCGGATGGCCATCGCTACGGGGTTGCGAGCGGCGTGACCGGCGCGACCGCGCGCGGCCGCGTCGCCAGCCATGCGATCGCCAGCCCTGCCAGCAGGGTGCCCGCATAGCCGGCCAGTGGCCCGACGCCCGGCAGCTGGCCGTTGGCAACGAGCTGGAGGGAAGCGGTGATCGGTGCGCCCAGGGTGAGCACCGCCGCCACCGCGCTCGCCGGTGCGTGGCGCAGGGCCCCGTACCAGGTCGCGACGTAGGCTGCGAGCAGGACCCCGGTGCCGCCGATCCACGCCAACTGCACGGGGCCGAGGGACGCAAGGCCGCCGATCTTGCCGGTCGCCATCAGCCACGCGACGAGCAGCGCCAGCCCGATCGTCATCCGCGACGCGGCAGCGATGGGAGCGGGCACGCGGGCGAGGAGCCGCTTCGCAACGATGACCTCGATCGCCCACAGCCCGGTGGCGGCGGCGATCATCGTCTCGCCCGAGGTCCAACGCACGCCATCCGGGGGCTGGAGGAGGAGCTGGCTGATGACGAGCACGCCGAGGGCCGCGATCTGGAGGCCGCCGAGCCGCTCGCGGAGGAGGATGACCGCCAGCAGCGCAACCCATGCGAAGAGGGTCTTGTGGATGACCGCCGCGGCTGGCGCGCTGGCGCCGGCGAGCCCGGTGAAGAAGAGGACGAACGGGATGCTGCCACCGATGACGCCGAGCGCGAGCAGGCCGAGCAGCGAGCGACGATCGAGCCTGCGGACGACGCGCGGGGCGGCTGGGATGGCGGCGCCGGCCAGCGCCAGCAGGATTGCGGCGGCAACCCCGTTCTTCAGGGTCGTGAACAGCACCGGGTCGCCGACCGAGCGGAGGGCAGTCGCATTGAGGAAGACCGAGACGCCGCTGACGACGGCGGTGACGACGGCGAGGCCCAGGCCGAACCGGGTGCTGATGGGTCGCGCCTCGAGCGCGCGCAGGATGCGGATCATGGTCGTGCTCCTTGTGGATCGGTTGCGGTGTCGAATGCGGCGCTCAGCTCCGCGGCGATGTCAGGGTCGAGGAGACGGACGAGCAGGCCGCCGCTCAACAGGGCCCAGTCGTCCGCGGCCGCGGCGGGCACGGCGAGCGTCGACGCCCGCCGGCGCGCTCCGCCCCGCAGCTCGACGGTGGCGACGGCCCCGTCGACGGCGACGATGCGGACCGGGGCGGTCAGGCACATGCCGGCACCGCATGCGCGTGCGCGAGGACCCGGATCCAGTGGCCGAGCCGCGCCGTGGCGGCCGGGATGGCCATTCGGACCGATGCGGAGAGCGGCGCGCCCAGCGCGAAGCGAGCGCCGGCGATGCCGATGAAGCGCCCCTCGGGCAGGGCGCCCCGCATCTCGGTGACGAGGCGGAGCACCGACGGCAGCGGCAGCGCGTGGGTCGAGGCTGCTGCCGTCGCCTGGTCGGGTTCGAGCAGGGCGGTGAGCGGCAGGTCGACGACCTCACCCGGGGTGGGGCCGCGCACCGCGTCGACGATGATCACCGGGCCCGTCGCGTCGAGAAGGTCGTCGGGCATCGGCGCGGTGACGTCGTGAATCGTCACCAGGCGGCGGGTCGTGGCGGGCAGGCGCTCGACGATGGCGGCGGCGAGCGCGTCGTCGCCCCGCATCGGCTCGCCGCAGACGAGCAGCCTCACCTCGCGCATGGCGGTCACCTGCGCTCCACGTGCAGGTCGAGGAAGTGGGTCGCGCAGCTGATGCAGGGGTCGTAGCTGCGGATGAGCTGCTCGAGGCGCCGCGTCGCCTCCGCGTGCGGCAGGTCGAGGACCGACGGGGCGAACGTCGTGAGGTCGTGCTCGATGGCCGCCTGGTTCTGGCTCGTCGGCGGAACGATCTGGGCGTGGCGCACGAGCCCGCGCTCGTCGACCTCGTAGCGATGGAAGAGCAGCCCGCGCGGCGCCTCGGTCGCCCATGCGGCGACGCCGGGGCGGGCGGTCCATGCGGCGTGCGGCTCTGCCGGTGGGGAGTAGCCGTCGACCAGGTCGCGGGCCTCGGCCACGGCGTGGACGAGCTCGACCCCGCGGGCCACGATGCTGCGGAAGACGCTCGTCCGGAGCGCGTCGCCCAGGCCGGTGGCGGCGAGCGCCTCGCGCGCGACCGGATGGAGCTGATCGCCGGCGAGCGAGACCCGAGCGGTCGGGCCGAGGAGGTAGGGGACCGCCGTCTCGGGCGCGCGCCTGCAGGGCGTTCGACCACGGCACCTGGTGCTCCGCGAAGGCATCGGTCCAGGCGCCGGGCGCGACATCGATCCCGTCGCTCGAGGTGATGCGGCCATCGTTCATCGGGTACTCGGTCGGGTGGCGGAGCGCCACGAGCCGCGGCTCGCGCTCGCCGGCCGGTGGATCGAGGGTGGCGGCCCAGCGCACCGTCTCGAGCGCGTCGGCAAGCGCGGTGTCGAGATCGGTCCGCAGCGGCGCCAGCTCGGCCCGCGACGGCGCGCGGGAGAAGCCACCGACGCGGACGCTGACCGGGTGGATCGGCCGGCCACCCAGGATGCCGACGATTCGGTTGCCGACCTTCTTGAGCCGCAGGCCGCGCTCGACGATGGCCGGGTGGTCGGCCGCCATCTCGACCGCGCTCGGGTAGCCGAGGAAGTCGGGCGCGTGGAGGAGATAGACGTGAAGCGCGTGGCTCTCGATCCACTCGCCGCAGTAGAAGAGGCGGCGCAGCGCGCGAACCGACGGGTCGATCGTGACGCCGAACAGATCCTCGAACGCGTGGACCGCCGACATCTGGTACGCGACCGGGCAGATGCCGCAGATGCGCGCCACGATGTCGATGACCTCGTTCGGGTCGCGTCCCACGACGAGGCGCTCGAAGTAGCGCGGCGCCTCGAAGATCTCGAGCCGCGCGCGAGTCACCACCCCGTCACGGACCGACAGGTCGAGCCGACCCTCGCCCTCGACCCGGGTCAGCTGGCGGATGGCGTAGCTCGTCGTCGCCTCGTCGTCGGCGGGGATGCCATCGGTCTCGAGGTCGAGGTCCGCCTCATGCATCGCTGCGCTCCTCCTCGGCGGTCACCGCCCGGCGTGCGCTCTCGCGGAACGGCGGCGCCCAACCGGTGAAGCCGGCGAACAGCCGGTCGACCTCGGGAGGCGTGCGATCGATCTCGAGCTGTCGGCGCAGGCCGGCGACGTTCGCCTCCTCACGCGGGCCGAAGCAGGCGTAGCAGCCGCGGCCGTAGGCCGGGCACAGCGCGCCGCAGCCGGCCTGGGTGACAGGACCGAGGCAGGGGATGCCGTCGGCGACGAGGACGCACACGTTGCCGGCGCGCTTGCATGACTGGCACACCGACTCCACCGGCAATTGCGGCCGGCGACCGATCCGCACCGCGGTGAGCAATTCGAGGAGCTGTGCGGGCGCGATCGGGCAGCCGCGCAGCTCGGCGTCGACCTGGACGTGATCGGCGATCGGGGTGGCGGTGGCGAGTGACGAGATCCACTCGGGGCTGGGGTAGACGCTGGCACGCCACGCCGGCTCGTCGGCCGCGTTGCGCAATGCCTGGATGCCGCCCGCGGTCGCGCAGGCACCGATGGTGACGAGCGTGCGGGTCCGGGCGCGAAGGGCGACGATCTCGGCGGCCTGCTCCTCGGTGCTCACCGAGCCTTCGACGAACAGGATGTCGTAGGGGCCGTCCGAGCGGGTCGTCCGCGCCTCGGGGAACTCGACGACGTCGAAGCGGCCGAGGATCGGGAGGAGCTCGTCCTCGAGGTCGAGGAGGGTCAGCTGGCATCCGTCGCAGGAGGCAAGCTTCACCACCCCGACGCGCGGCCGTGCGGCGGTGTCCATCACAGGCCCTCACGCCCGAAGAGGTCGCCGAGCTCGGAGACGGCGAAGACCGGGCCGTCGCGGCAGATGAAGAAGGGTCCCATCTGGCAATGGCCGCACAGGCCGATGCCGCACTCCATGTGGCGCTCGAGTGAGACGAACGTCCGCTCCGGCTGGATGCCGCCGGCACGCAGGGCCGCCACGGTCGCCTCCATCATCCGCTCCGGACCGACGACGAACGCGGCCGCCGGTCGGTCGCGCCAGTCACGCTGGTCGAGGAGCTGGGTCACGATTCCCACGCGTCCGAGCCATTCCGGCCCGGCGCGGTCGACGGTCTCGCTGACGACGATCCCCGCGTCCGCCCATGCGGCCATCTCGTCGACGTACAGCCGGTCCGCGGGCGTGCGTGCCCCGTAGGCGAGGAGGACGTGGCCGAACCGATTGCGGTCGCGGATCACGGCGTCGATGAGCGGCCGCAGCGGCGCGAGGCCGATCCCGCCGGCGACGATGACCACATCGCGTCCCACCGCACGCTCGACCGGCCAGCCGCGGCCCAGCGGACCGCGCAGGCCGAGCTGCGTCCCCGGGGTGGCAGCGATCACTGCTGCGGTCGCCGGACCGGCGGCGCGGATCGTGAGCCACAGCGCGCCGTCGGCGACGCGGGAAACCGAGATCGGGAAGGGCGGGAAGCCAGGCTGCTCGACCATGACGAACTGGCCGGGCCGCGCCGCGAGCAGGCCGTCATCGGCCGGCACGAGCTGGAGGGTCGAGGTGTCGGCGGTTTCGTGGCGCACCGAGCGGACGCTGGCGGTGACATAGGCGCCCGGCGCGCCCGCGATGACAGGCAGCTCGGCGAGCGTGCCGGGGTAGGGCGGCGCGATGGCCGCCAGCTCCTCGCGAACGTCGATCCCGACGGGGCACCAGGTGATGCAGCGGCCGCAGCCGACGCAGCCGGAGGTGCCGAACTGGTCGACCCAGGTCGCGAACTTGTGCGTCAGCCACTGCCGGTAGCGATCCTGGCGGCGCGGACGGAAGTTGCCGCCGGCGACCCGGGCGAAGTCGCCGGTGAAGCACGAGTCCCAGCGTCGCTCGGTCCGCGTCGTGACGCCGTCGAGGTCGGAGTCGAGCCCGACGCTGGTGCAGAAGCAGGTGGGGCAGACCATCGTGCAGTTCGAGCAGGCGAGGCATCGGTCGGCCACCTCGGCCCAGCGCGGGTTGTCGAGCTGGTCCATGAGCCGATCGCGCAGCCCCTCGACCACGACCGGGCGGCCCTGCGCAGCGCGCGCCGCCGCCACCCCCGCGCCGGCGGTGGCGGTCTGCGCCCCTGTGGCTGCCTCGAGGCCCAGCCGGGCCAGGATGCGGGCGCCCTCGTCGGAGCCGGCGGCGGCCACGTAGCCGTCGTCGAGCTCGGTGAGGACGATGTCGTGCCCCGCGGTCACCTCCGGCCCGGTGGCCATCGAGGCGCAGAAGCAGGTGCTGCCGGCCCGCGTGCACTGCACGGCCACGACGAGCGCGGCCGCGCGCCGCGCGCGGTAGTCGTCGTCGACGAACGGTCCACCGGCAAGGACGCGGTCCTGGACGAGCAGGCCCGCGATCTCACAGGCGCGCACGCCCAGAAAGGCGAGGCGCGGCGGATCGGGCGCCACCGCGGTGAAGGTGGCGACCCCGTCCGGGGCGCGCTCGGCCACGCTCAGCGGGGCGCGCGAGGGAAACGTGTAGCGCTTGAGCCCCTGCGGCGGCGGGCCGACGTCGAACGTCCGCTCGCCCTCGCGGCGGAGCCGATACCTGCCGGGCGCCTGCTCGTCGGTCCAGCCGTTCGGCAGCTCCGCCGCCGCGGCGATCGGCTCGTAGGCGAGCGCGCCGTCGCGGACGACCGGACCGATGACCGCGCGCCCTCCCTCGGCGAGGACAGCGATGAGGCGGTCGAGGTCGTCGCGCGGGAGGAAGCGCTCGCTCACCACGGGACCGGCTCTGCCTGCTGCGTATAGAGGTCGAGGAGCTGCTGCCGGGTGGCGCCGAGGCGGCGGCCGATCGCCTCGAGGAGACGGGGATAGAGCGTCGCGGCCAGCGCCAGATCGGACTCGAGCAGCGCGCGCAGCGGCCGCGCGTCAAAGGAGAGGAGCCGGGTCGGCTCGACCGTCACCGCGGTGGATGTCGACCGATGCGGCGCCACGACCGCGGACCAGCCGACGACGTCGCCCGGCTCCACGGTGAGGATCGTGACCGGCCCGCGCTCCGGCACACGCATGCGGAGCGCGACCCGGCCGCGGGTGATGATGGCGAAGATCCCCGTGTCGTCTCCCTCGCGGAGCAGGACGGTGTCGGCAGCGACGTCCCGCAGCGTGGCGGCGGCGGCGAGCCGCGCTCGCGCGTGGAGGGAGAGGCCGGCGCCGAACCAGGTGGCCCCCAGCTCCGTGGTCACCGCATCTCGAACGTCCATGCCACGACGCTACGCCGGGCGCCGGGTCCGGCATGAGGGCCGGATGGTCGTGCGTGGCGGGCCATCTGGCCCGTCGCTCCCGTGGACGGTCGCGGAGGCGGGCGTCAGCGGGTGCCGGCCAGCTCCTGGAGCAGCCGCCAATTCGCGAGGCGGTCGGCCTGGGTGGCGAGCATCTCCGCGCTCGGCGTGCCGGCCGCGTCGAAGTGCGGGGCGAAGCGGCCCTCGGTGCGCGCGAAGGCGCAGAAGTCGATCGCCGCCCCGTCGCGATCGGTCGCCCAGTCCTCCTTCGGGGCCGGGTTGCCCTGGAGGCTCAGCCGTTCCGCCATGGCGGCGCCGCGACGCGGGTCGTAGGTGAAGAGCGGGAAGGCGCGCGCGTCGACGGCGAGCTGCGACTGCCGGTTCGAGGCGTCATCGGCGATGCCATGCTCCGGCTGGCAGGGCGTGTAGGCCACGATGACCGCTGGCCCCGGATAGGCGTTCGCCTCCATGACGGCCCGGTAGAAGTGGTTCACGTGCGCCGGCGTCGTCTGCGCCACGTAGACCTCCCCGTGGGCCATGAGGATGCGGGACAGCTCCTTCCGCTGCTCGGGCCGGCCGTGGAGGCGCGAGCCGAAGGCGGAGAGCTTCGTGACCTGGCCGCCGAACGACGCCGTCGACGCCTGGCCGCCGGTGTTCGAGTAGACCTGCGTGTCGAGCACGAGCACCTTGATGTCGGCACCCGAGGCGACCATTCGGGACAGCGATTGGAAGCCGATGTCGTACATCGCGCCGTCGCCCCCGACGACCCACAGGCGGCGATCCGGGTGGCCGAGCTGGTCCCATCGGGCGCGGATGCCGAGCGCGTCGGCCGGGCCGTTCTCGAACAGCGAGTTCGTCCACGGCACGAGGTACGGGTTGAACGGGTAGGTGCTGCCGAAGACCGTGTTGCAGCCGGTCGCGGCGACGATGCCCATCGACTCGGGGCCGTGGACCTGCCGCGTGGCGGCGACGAGCATGCGCAGCGCCGTCGCCTCGCCGCAGCCCGAGCACGAGCCGGCGCCGCCGACGTAGCCCAGGGCGTGCTCGCCGAGCATGAGGTCGGCGAGCGCCTTCTCGTTGCGGTAGGCGTCCGGCGTCACCGGCAGGCTGCGGAAGAAGCGGAAGTCGCGCGTGTCGCGCTCGACGACGGAGTCGCCGCCGGTGGCTGCCGGCGCCTTGTCGACCATCGCCAGCGCGTCGTAGCCGAGCGCGTGGCAGACCTCGACGCATTCACCACAGCCCTTGCAGTGCGACGGGTCGACGAAGATCCCGAACTGCGCGGGCTCGTTGCCGCGCCGAGCGGGGACCGTCCCGTACTTCGTGGTCTCCGCGAAATGCGCCCGCAGATCGCGCTCGACGTCCGCGGACCCGGCGGCGAATCCGGCGATCGCCGGCTCCAGGACCGATGCCGGCTGCGCGACGCCGAGGATCGCCGTGTCGGGGCAGGTGGTGACGCAGCTCATGCAGCCGACGCAGCGCTCCGGGTCGAAGGCGGGGATGCGCGGCGCGAGCGTGGAGAAGTCGCGGACCGCGGCGGTGCCGGGCGGGATGATGCTGCGCGCCACGCCGGCGTCGGCGGGGAGGCTTGCGTCGGCGGTGCCGGCCCGGTAGGCGCCGACGACGGCGTCGTTGAAGTCGTCGACGTAGGCATGCACGTCGAAGGCGGTCTCGGCGCTGGCCCCGAGGCGCGCCTCGTGGAGCTCCTTCTCCTCGCTCGTGACCTTGATGAGCGGCAGCTCCTCGACGGTCATGCCGGCGCCTCTTCCACGATCGCGCGGACGAGGTCGGTGGTCGACACGATCCCGATCGGCACCGCGCCATCCGGGCCCACGACGACGAGTCGGTGCACCCGCTCGCGCTCCATGAGCGACGCGGCCTCGGCCATCGTCGCCTCGATCCCGATCGTGAGCGCCGGGCTGGTCATGAGGTGGCGGACGCGCAGCCCGGGCCACCGGGTCCAGAGGTCCTCGGTGGCGCGGGCGCGAAGCATGTCGGTCTGGCTGATGACGCCGACGAGCCCGCCGAGGGCGTCGACGACCGGAAGGCCGTGGACGTGATGCATGTCGAGGAGGCGCGCCGCCTCGGCCAGAGGCGCGTCGACCTCGACGACGATCGGCTCGGTGCGCATGAGTGCGCCGACGGTGGTCTGGCTCATCTAGACGGCCTCCAGGGTGCGAGTGGCGGGAAGGAGCAGCTGGGCGTGGGCGACGGTGCCGGACACGTCGATCACGCCGTCATATGCCGCCTCCACGACGGCGAGGTTGGCGTCGACGACCGCGCCGCCTCGTTTGCCGAAGAAACGGGTCAGCTGCCGGCGCAGCGCGTCGCGCAGCGCCGGGCGATCGAGGCCGGCACGCGCCACGAACGGCGCGATGCGGAGGAAGACCCCGGCGAGGGCGACGCCCTGCATGCGGACGGCGAGGTCCGCGCGCGGCGCGTGCTGCAGGGCGAGCGCGGCCGTGTCGAGCGCCCAGAGCCTGAGGCCGCGGGCGATCATCTCGGCCCGCGCATCGGGCGGCACCGACTGCCAGATCGCGTCCGCCGTTGGCAGCGAGCTCTGGACGAAGATGTCGCCGCCGTCGGCGAGCCCGGTGAGGGCGCGCGCGTGGCGGAAGGCGGCGACGTCATGGAGCGCCACGAAGTCGACGCGGTCGAGCTCGCCGTGCTGGCGGATCGGCCCATCGGCGATCGTGAGGTAGTAGGTGGTGGGCAGGCCCTTCTTCTCCGACCCGTAACGCGGGTAGGCCTGCACGTGGAGGTCGAACAGCTCCCCGACGAGGGTCGCGAGCAGCTTGTTCGTCGTCACCGACCCGAAGCCGCCGATCGAGTGGCCGCGGACGCTGTAGGCGCCGGGCGGCCGGATGTCGATCGGGACCGGCTCGAGGGCGAGCGGATGGCGGATGCCGAGCACCACGTGGCGGCGTCGGCGCATGGCGTCGGGGTCGGCGATCCAGTCGAAGGCGGCGGCGATGTCGCCCGCGGCCACGTCGCGCGAGCCCAGCCCGGCGGACGCGGAGACGACCCGCGGCACGCGGATGCCGTCCGCCCCCAGGTCGGCAAGCGCCGCCTTCAGCTCCCGCGTGAGCGGGTTGTCGTGCGCCGCAGGCTCATCGGTGCGTTCGATCACGGCGATCGCTGAGGCGTTCCGCACCACCTGTCCGACCGCTTCCGCGGGGAAGGGCCGAAACGCGGTCACCGTCACCGAGCCGACCCGACGGCCTGCGGCGCGCAGCTGGTCGACCACCGCCGTGGCGGTGTCGGCCATGGTTCCCATGGCGACGACGATCTGCTCCGCGTCGTCGGTGCGATACCCGCTCACCGGCGCGTAATGGCGGCCGGTGAGCTCCCCCACTCGCGCATCGCCGCGGCGAGCTCCGCGGGCAGGCGGTCGTAGAAGACGCGTTGTCCGATGCGTCCCTTCATGTACGAGTCCTGGTTCTGGACGACGCCGGTCATGAGCGCCTCGTCCGGCGAGAACCAGTCGCGGATCCGCTCGCGCGGATCGCCGACGAAGCGGCGCAACAGCTCATCCTCCGGGCGCAGCACGTTCTCGAGCGTGTGCGTCGTCAGGAAGCCGTCCTGGGCGACGAAGAAGGGCACCTCGCACGCCTCGGCCACGCGGCGCGCGATCGCCGTCAGGTCGGCCGCCTCCTGGGCGGTCCGGGCGAACAGCATGCCCCAGCCGGCGTCGGCCACGGCCATCATGTCGTCGTGGCCGGCGTGGATGTTCAGTCCCTGGCTGGTCAGCGCACGGGCGCCGACATGGAAGACGATCGGCAGCCGCTTGCCGCTGATGACGTGGAGCACCTCCTTCATCAGGACCAGGCCCTGGCCGGCGGTGAAGTTCACGGCCCGGCCGCCGGCGAGCGCGAAGCCCTCGGCCGCGGTGGCCGACGAGTGCTCCGACTCGAGCTCGAGGAAGGCGAGCGGCGTCCCCCACAGGTTGGTCCGGCCGTTGGCGACCGCGGCCTGGAAGGCGGCGGCCATGTTCGTCGACGGAGTGATCGGATAGGCGCACGCGCCGTCCGCGATCCGCACCTCCACGTCGGCGATCGCCTCCGAGCCGTCCATGACGGCCGGCGTGCCGGGATAGCGAGGCGGTGCGGTCAAGGCCATGTCACGAGGATCGGCCCGGACCGATCCGACCGGGAGGGGCGAGTGACCCCTCCCGGTGGGCCGTTCGGCCCGTTGGCAGGCCTCAGTGCCGCGGCCCGTCGGGCGATACCGAGTGGCGGATCACCGTGCGCAGCCGCGCCGGCGGGGTGCGGCGCGGGTCGCTGAGGTAGATCTCGTGGTGCGGGCCGCTCGGCCGCTGTCCGGCGCCGGCGATGGCGTCGAGCAGGCGGTCGATCGTCGGTCCCTCGGCGTCATAGGGACCGATGTGCAGCAGCTGCGCCGCGGGTCCCTCGGCCCAGTGGCGGACGGTGGGCGTCATGGCATCGGGCGCCGCGTCGCGCGCGCGACTCTGCTCGGCGGCCGCGAGCGCCTCCGCCTCGCTTGCCTCCGGCGGGATCGCGATCATCAGCCGCCAGCGGGCGGGCTCGTCGAACCAGTACAGGCCTTCGAGATGGCCGATCGGCGCCGCCACGCCGCGCGCCTTCAGGGCGAAATGGAGCGCGTACGCCGCCGGGTAGAGCGCCGTGATCGCCGCCTGGAAGTCGGTGTCACCGGCCCGCGAGCGACCGTCGACGGCGAAGAAGCGGCGCAACGGGATCTTCAGGAAGGTGGGCCGTGCGGCGGAGGCGCGGGCCTCGGCGAGCGGATCGGCGCGGGCCTCGAAGCGTGGGGCTTGGACGGTGGCGATCATGACGGGGCCTCCACTGCGATCGGAGCCCCAGCATGGATCCCGTCACCGGTCCCCGCGCGTGCCACCTGTCGCTGTTCGGTGGTCCGTCCGAACTGAACTTCAGACGTGGTAGAGCCGCCGCGCCTCCTCCGCCAGCTCGTCGCGCGCGTTCGGGTGCGCGATGGCGATGAGCGCCGCGGCCCGCTCGCGGATCGTGCGCCCGAACAGCTCCGCCACCCCGTACTCGGTGACGACCGTGCGCACGTGGGCGCGCGTCGTCACCACGCCGGCCCCCGGCGGCAGGACGGCGGCGATCCGCGACACGGTGCCACCGGCCGCCATCGAGGGCAGGGCGATGATCGCGCGTCCCTCCTCCGCCAGGGCGGCGCCGCGCATGAAGTCCATCTGGCCGCCGACGCCGGAGTAGAAGCGCGTGCCGATCGAGTCGGCGCTCACCTGGCCGGTCAGGTCGATGCTGATCGCCGAGTTGATGGCCACCATCCGCCGGAAGCGGCGGATGACCGCGGTGTCGTTCGTGTAGTCGACCGGGCGCATCTCGATCATCGGGTTGTCGTCGACGAAGTCGTAGAGGCGCTGCGAGCCCATGAGGAAGGCGGTGACGATCTTGCCTCGGTTGATCTCCTTCGCCGCCCCGGTCACCGCGCCTGCCTCCACCAGGTCGAGGACCGAATCGGTGAAGAGCTCGGTGTGGACGCCGAGATCCCGCTTGTCGCGCAGCGCGAGCGCGACGGCGGCCGGGATGGAGCCGATCCCCATCTGCAGCGTCGCGCGATCCGGCACGAGCTCGGCCACGTAGCCACCGATCTGGCGCTCCACCTCGCCCACCTCACCGACGCGGTGCGGATGCGGGCGCTCGTCGACCTCGACGGCGAGGTCGATGTCGCGCACATGGACGAAGGAGTCGCCGAGCGTGCGCGGCATCGAGCGGTTGAGCTGGGCGACGACGAGGTCGGCCGAGGCGATCGCGGCGAGCGCGGCGTCGACGCTCGTGCCGAGCGAGCAGTAGCCGTGGGCATCGGGCGGTGAGACGTTGAGCAGCACCGCGTCGAGCGGCAGCGCGCGGCTCGTGAACAGCTCCGGGATGTCGGACAGGAAGATCGGCACGTAGTCGGCCCGGCCCTCGTTGACGGCGAGGCGCGCGTTGCCGCCGATGAACAGCGCGCGGTGGCGGAAGCTCGCCGCCAGCTCCGGGGCGAGGTGCGGCGCCGGCCCCTCGGTGTGGAGATGGATGATCCCCACGTCGCGCAGCTCATCGGCGCGCTGCGTGAGGGCATCGAGCAGGACCGATGGCGTGGCGGCGCCGCCGTGGACGAACACCTGGTCGCCGGATCGGATGTCGGCGACCGCCTCGGCGGGCGGGACGATGCGCATCGGTCGTTCGGCTCTCGTGCGAAAGGTTGGGCCCCACGGTACCCCGCGCCGTCCTGCGCGCGGAGGGCGGACCGGACCCCTGCTTCGGTCCGAACGGCACTGCGGGCACGGGGCGCTGCGCCGGACGATGGCCGCACAGGAGAGGCACCGACCATGAACGCAATCGCCACCCACGCGCGACCGAGCGATCCATCACGGGTCGACCTCGATCCCGGGCGCTGGGTCTCGATCCGCCCGATCGAGCGTTCGGACGCAGCGGGCCTCTCCGACTTCTACGCGTCCCTGTCCCGCGAGTCGCGCCGGCGCCGCTTCCTCGGCGAGGGGTCGCAGGACCTCGCGCCGCTCATCGCGACGTTCACCGAGGCGACCGCGACCGGCGTGGTGGGGGTGCTGCGCGAGCCGGGGGCGCGGGACGGGACCATCGTGGCCCACGCCTCGGTGCAGCCAGACGGCACGGGTGGTGGCGAGGTGGCGTTCGCGGTTGCGGACGCGCTCCAGGGCCACGGCGTGGGCCATGCCCTTGCCGCCGCGGCGCTGGATCTCGCCCGCTCGATCGGTCTCACCCGGGTCAGCGCCAGCCTCTTCGCCGACAACGGGGCGATGCGCCACCTGCTCCATCCGGCAGGCTGCCCGGTCCTCAGCGACTCGATCGACCTGGGGGTGGAGGAGCTGACGCTGGGGCTCGTCGCCTGACGGCCCCGGCGTCCCGCTGATCCGGCGCTCAGCCTTCCGCAGCCAGCGCCACGAAGTCCATCGCGGAGATCACCCCGGTCGGCCGGCCGTGGTCGTCGACCGCCACCAGCCGATGCAGACGCTCCTCGTGCATGAGGATCGCTGCGTCCTGGAGGGTCGCGGAGGAGTCGATGATGCGCGGTGGGGCGCTCATCACCTCGCCGACGCGGATCCCGGAGGCGTGGTGATGGATGAGGGCGCGAACCGTCGGAACGGCGAGGTAGAGGAGATCGGTCTGGCTGATCACGCCCACGAGCCGACCGGCAAGGTCGACGACCGGCAGGCCGGTGATCCGGTGTCGGCGGAGGAGCTCCTCCGCCTCCTCGAGTGAGGCGTCGACGGAGACGACGATCGGGTCGATCGTCATCAGGTCGGCGACGCGGAGGCGCGCATCGATGGTCATGACACCTTCTCCTTCGACGATCGGGCGTCCGCGCCGCGCACGACGAGGACGGAGCAGTGGGCGTGGACGAGGACGTTGCGGGCGACGCTGCCCAGGAGGAGCCGGTCGAGCGCGCCGAGCCCGCGCGAGCCGGTGACGATGAGGTCCGCACCGTGGTCGGTGGCGGCGCTGAGGATGGAGGGCGCCGGGTCCCCGCTGCGGACGTGCGCGGTGGCGTGGATCCCGATCTCGGCGAGGCCGGCGGCCATCGACTCGGCGTCATGGCCGGCGCGCTGCTGCTCCTCGCGCCGCTGCCGTTCCAGGCGTGCATCGCCGAGCGTGTAGAGGCTCGTCATCAGCTCGAAGGCCGGGCTGTCGGGCACGGCCACGGCCAGCGCCACGGCGTAGAGGTCGGTGAACGCGCCCCACTCGCCGAGGCGTGCCGGGATGGATGATGCGGACGTCGAGCCGTCGCTCGCGACGAGCAGGCGGCTCACCGACGGCGCGCGCGCCACGAGCACCGCGCAGGGCGCATGCATCGCGACCTCGGCGGCCACCGATCCGAGCAGCATCGTCGCCAGTCGGCCTCGGCCGCGTGAGCCGGTCACGATGAGGTCGACCCCTTCTCCGGCGGCCGTGGCGAGGATGACGTCCGCCGCGCGGCCCTCGACCGGGTGGCGATGAACCGCGAGACCCGCGGCGACAAGAGGCGGCGCGAGGGAGCCGAGGCGCGCGTCGACGTCATCGTGGAGGCTGTCGGCGACGTCGCCCACCCAGTCCATCCCCGACCCGGGCCCACCGGTCCAGTCGCGCGGCACGCTGTAGGCGCCGACGAGATGCGCCTCGTTCCCCGCCGGCCAGGGCAGCGACGCGACGAGGTCGCGGGCGACGACCGAGGACGGGGAACCATCGAGCGCGATCAGGATCTTCATCGGGACGGACCTCCTTGTCTCTCGTGCAGGGTGCCGCCCATCGGGGGCGGCCGCGACGGCCGACCGGCCCGCAGGTTCGGGCCGAAGGGCCCCACTCCACGGCTCGGCGCGGTTCGGCTGGCACGACGACGCCCCGCCGATTGATCGACGGGGCGTCGGGGCGTGCTGGCGACCGGCTCGGCGGTCGCCGCCGGGCGAAGCTCAGATGGGCCGCGCCTGGTGCACGTACGAACCGGCAGTCGTCATGCGAACGACGACGTCCACGACGCCACCGACGATGACCGCACCGATGAGGGCCGGAAGGACGAAGAACCCGTCGATCTCGGGACCCCACGTGCTCACGCTGCCGAATGCCTCGCTGCCGAGGTACCCGCCGACGAGCGCGGCGATTCCGATGACTGCCCACTCCCAGCTGACGTTCACGTCCCCGATGAACTGGGCGATCACGCCGATGAGGAGCGCAGCAACGACGAGCAGCAGCGCCGCGAAGGTGCTCATGCCGACGTCCCAGCCGAACAGATCCAGCATCTCGGCCTCCTTTGCCTGAGAAGAACTGATTCAGCGTCGCAATGGGCCGCACCGCGGCACAGTGCCAAGCGTCGCCTTCGGCTCCTGCCATCCGTCACATCGAGGTCAGGCGACCCATGGGACGTCGGACGTGCGGCTCCGCACGACCTCGGCAACTGCCGCCGGTGCGATTGCCACGGCCGCGACGAGCGCCCACTCGCCCGCGCTGAGCGGAACCGCGTGGAACGCCGCGGCGAGGAACGGAACGTACGGGATCGCGGCCTGGATGGCGATGACCGTCACGGTCGTGATGGTGAGGAACCAGTTCGGCGCCAGGCGCCGCAGGGGAGCGAGGAGGCTCCGGTTGGCGAAGGCCCGAATCGCCTGCGCCACGACGAGGGTCGTGAAGGCGACCCATCGGGCGTGCTCGAACTCGTGGGGCAGGGTCACCAGCAGGCCGAACGCGGCCAGCGCGCTGAACCCGCCGGCGCCGGCGATGCGCAGCAGGATGCCTCGATCAAGCAGGGGTTGGCTGCGCGGCCGCGGCGGGCGCTCCATCGCGCGCGGCTCCTCCGGTTCGCGCTCGAACGCCACTGACGACGAGAGGTCGATGAACAGCTCGAGCCACAGGATCTGGAGGGGGAGCAGCGGCCGCCCGAAGCCGGCGACGGTCGCGATCAGGATGAAGCCGAGCAGCGCGACATGGGTCGATACCAGGAAGACGAGGCCCTTCTGGACGTTGGCCACGATGCGGCGCCCCTCGCGCAGGCCCTGCATCATCGTCACGAACGAGTCGTCACCCAGCACGAGGTCGGACGCCTCGCGTGCCACCGCTGTGCCCGAGCCCATCGCGACCGCCACGTCCGCGGCGTTCAGCGCCGGCGCGTCATTCACGCCATCGCCGGTCACCGCCACCGAGCGCCCGGCGTCCTGCCCGATGCGCACGAGCCGCAGCTTCTGCTCCGGGATCGCGCGTGCCACGAGGCGCAGCTGGCGCATGCGGGCCGGCAGCTCGGCATCGGTCAGACCGTCCAGCTGGGTGCCGGTGATCGCCTCGCCGGGAGGCAGGCCCACCGCGTCGGCGATGGCCGAGGCGGTGTCGAGATGGTCGCCGGTGACCATGAGCGTCTGGATCCCGGCGCGAGTGGCGGTGGCGACGGCGGCGGGGACGTCATCGCGGATGGGGTCGCCGAAGCGGATGAGCGCCCGCGTCTGCCACGGGGCGTCGGCGCTGCGCGCGGCAAGGAGGAGTAGGCGGCCGCCGCGTCCCGCTTCGCCGGCGATGAGGCGCGCCCAGCCATCGTCATCGCCGGAGCCAGCCAGGGCGGCAACCACCTCCGGCGCCCCCAGCACAAGCTCGCGCCAGCCGTCGTCGTGGCGGTGGCGCACGGTGCTGTACGGGCGGCCGTCGGCCGCAGCGGCAGCGGACTCCACCTCCCGCGGGTCGAGGTCGAACGCGACCCCGCGCTCCGTGAGGGCGGCCTCGATGGCGGCCGTGAACGAGCCGCGCCGCCCGGCCGAGGTGGCGGTCCACGCATCCTCTTCCGCCGCCAGCGCCTCGAGGAGGAGGCCGTGAGACTCCGGTGCGGGCACGGTTCCGTCCGGCCGGAGCACCGCCTCGACCGCGAGGCGATTCCGCGTCAGGGTGCCCGTCTTGTCGGTGATGATGAGGTCCACCGCCCCGAGCGCCTCCTGGGCCGCCAGGCGTCGGACGAGGACCCCGCGCCGCATGAGCCGATACGCGCCAAGGCCCAGCACGACCGCGAGCAGCACCGGCGGCTCCTCGGGGATGGCCGCGATGGCGGCCGAGATGCCAGCGAGGATGTTCGCCCCGGCCGGCTGTCCGCGGAGGAAGCCGAGCCCGACGGTGACGACGATGAGGATGATCGCGGCCACGAGGAGGATCCGGACCAGGCGGTCGAGCTCGCGCTGCAGCGGCGAACGGCGGCGCTTCGTGCCACCGAGCGTGCCGGCGATCGAGCCGAGCTCCGTCGCGGAACCGGTGGCGACGGTGACCGCCAGCCCGCGCCCACCGACGACGCTCGTGCCGGCGTAAACCATCGAGTGGCGTTCCGCCAGCGGTGCCTCGTCCGCGTCGGGTGTCGCGGTCGTCTGCTCCGGCACCGACTCGCCGGTGAGGACGCTGCGGTCGACGAGGAGGCTGCCACCCGCCAGCACGCGGCCATCGGCCGGAACGACGTCACCGGCGGCGAGGACGAGCAGGTCGCCCGGCACGATCTCCCGCGCTGCGATCTCGGAGCGCGACCCGTCGCGCAGGACGTGCGCCCGCGGCGCGACCGCCTCGCGCAGCTCGGCGAGCGCCCGTTCCGATCGATAGGCGGTCGCGACGTCGGCACCCACGATCGGGATGAGGCCGCCGAGGACGAGGAGCCCGTCGCGCACCTCGTTGAGCAGGACGGCGCCGATGCCGGCGGCGGCGAGCAGGAGCACGAACGGCTCCGTCGCGGCGTCGAGCAGCGCACGCCATACCGATGGCGGGGCGTGCTCCTCGAGCTCGTTCGGGCCTGATTCCGCGAGGCGCGCGCGCGCGTCCACGGCGCTGAGGCCGGCCTCGGGCGAGACGTGAAGCGCGCGCACTACCTCGTCGGCGGCGCGCGCGAACGGACGATCGACCCCCGGATCGGTCATCGATGCATCAGACGCGGCCCTTCGGAACGGTATGCCAGTACGTCTTGTTGAACACGATCTTCCCGAGGTGCCAGAGGCGATTCGGCCGCGGTGGGCGGGGTGGATGATCGTAGTCGAACCGCAGCAGCGTGCCCTTCCCGTCGCCGACCTCGAAGAAGCACATGACCTTCCCGGTGTAGCTGCCAGCGACGGCGTCGGGCTCGCGGCCCTCGACCGCGGCCACGATCCGTTCGACGACGATCGGCGCCTCGAAGTGCGCGGTCGAGCCCGCCTTCGACAGCGGGAGGTCGGTCGCGTCGCCGATCGCGAACATCCGTTCCTGTCCCTTGACCTCGAGCGTGTGCGGGTCGGTCGGGAGCCATCCGGCCGGAGGCGCGAGGCCGGAGTCGATGACGACCTGTGCGCCGCGGTGCGGCGGGACGAGGATGAGCAGATCGTAGGGCATCTCCTCGCCCTCGAGGCTCTCGACGACCCTGCGCGCCGGGTCGATCGACTCGACGTTGAAGAACGTGTGGAGCTCGATCCCCTTGTCGGCCAGGATCGGCGTCGCCATGTCGGAGACGGACTGGATCGTAAACGCGCGACCGATCGGCGAGCAGAAGTGGACCTCCGACCGATCGCGGAGGCCGCGCTGCCGCAGCTCGGCCTCGATGAGGAAGGCGACCTCGAGCGGTGCGGGCGGGCACTTGTATGGCATCCCGGCGATGCCGATCACGATCCTGCCGCCGGTGAACGCGTCGAGGGCCGCGCGAAGGCGGAGCGCCGCATCGGCGCCGTAGAAGTGGTGCGCCTCCTCGTCGAAGTGGGCGATCTCCTCGGGACGGATCGTGGCGCCAGTGGCAATGAGGAGGTAGTCGTACTCGACGGCGTCGCCGGTCTCGAGAAGCACGGTGCGCGCCGCCGGGTCGATGCGCGTCGAGCGAGCGATGACGAGCCGGATCTTCCTGTCGAGGAGCGATCGCTCCGGGCGGTGCAGGTTCTCCGGCTTCTCCCCGCCCATCGCCAGGTACATGAAGCCGGGCTGGTAGACGTGGTCGCCACCCTCGTCGATCAGGGTCAGCTCCACCTCTCCATCACCGATCCGACGTCGCAGGCGACGGGCGAGAAGGTTCGCGGCCAGGGTCCCCCCGACCCCGCCGCCGAGAATCACGATCCTCTGCATCACGCGCCTACCGCTGCTTCTCGACGACGATCTCGTCGTAGCCGTCGCGGGTCTCGACGCCGACGAGTCGGTGGCCCGCCTTCTCGATCCACGCCGGGATGTCGATGCGCGAGCCTGCATCGGTCGACCAGACCGCGATGACGTCGCCCACGGTGCCCTCGCGGATGGCCCGGATGAGCTCCATGAGCGGCCCCGGGCAGTAGCTGCCGCGCGCGTCGACGGTGCGCGTGACCGGAACCTCGATGACCATCATCGGTCTGCTCCTTTCTTGTCGTTCAGATGAAGAGGGTGGCATCGGCAGATGCCATGAGCTCGAGGGCTGCGGCTGCGCCGGCCGGCTCCTCGACGCCCTCGATGAGCTGGTCACGCCGGATGCCCATCATGTCGAGCGACATCTGGCACGGGATGAGGCGCACGCCCATCGCCTGGGCGATCTCGAGCAGCTCGGCCGGCAGGGCGACGCCCCGCGAGCGCGCGAGCCGCTTCATCATCCACGGGCCCATGCCGAGGAAGTTCATGCGGCCCAGCTTGAGATGACCGATGCCCGGGCGATTGAGCGCCGACAGGCCACGCTGCATCAAGTTGGTGCCGGTGATCCGGACGTCGGATCGGACGAGGGGGAACAGCCCCCAGAACGTGAAGAAGAGCGTCACCTTCATGCCGCTGGCGGCGGCGCTGGTGGCGAGGATGAGCGTCGCCCAGGTGCGCTCGAGGTCGCCGCTCTCGGCGACGATCACGACCTCCTTGGTCTTCGCTTCGCCTGGCGCCGGCGCTTCGTCGTCGAGCGGCGTCGCAAGGACGCGTTCGAGCTCTTCGTCGAGACGAGAGCGGGTGTGGATCGTCATGGCTGCTGCCTCACTTCCGGCGGAGGACGAAGCGATAGACGCCTTCCTCCACGGACTGCTCGACGAGCTCGTTTCCAGTCGTGCGCGCCCAGGCGACGACGTCCGGCGGCGAGCCCGGGTCGGTGGCGAGCATCTCGAGGAGCTCGCCGGATGCGATGGTCTTCATGGCCATCGCGGTCTTCACGATCGGCATCGGGCACGCGAGGCCGCGTGCGTCGACGCGCTGGGTGATCTGGAGCGTCATGGGGGCTGCCTTTCAGATGAAGAGGACCTGGCCGGTCTCGGCGCATGACCAGAAGCTGGCCACGCCCTCGATCCCGTCGACGAGCGGATCCAAGTCTGTCGGTGCGAGCTCAAGCAGGTCCATCGACAGCGAGCACGCCCGGATGTCCACGTCGCCGATCTCCTTGGCCTGGCGGAGCGTGTCCGCCCAGCCGGCCTGGCCGCGCCGACGGAGCCGGCGAACCGCCTCGGCACCGGTGCGCCCCGCCTCCGGCGCGAGACCGTGGTCGCCGTCGATGCGGTCGGCGCGGAATGCGTCGAGCGCCCAGTACTGCAGGAAGAGATGAACGGGACGCCCGAGCGCCGCGGCGCCGGCGACGAGCACGGCGGCCGCTCCGAGGCGGTCGTCGGTCCCGGAGAAGAGGCTGATAGCGAGCGGTTCGCTCATGGTTGGTTGCACCTCGGTCGCGTGACTGTCCACGGCCAGCCTCGGGCCGGTCGTCGAACGTGCGAAGGGCCGCGCGGCCCCTTTCGTGATGCCATCCATCCCGACCTGCGACCGAGAGCGGGACGGGCCGGACGGCACGTCGGAGCAGTCCGTCCGGAACTTGGCGCTCTGCCTCCGGCAGAGCCACTGTCCGAGTGGGCCGGTGTGGTCCGACGAGTCGAAGGAGCTTCTCATGCGCATCCTCATCGGAGTCGATGGCTCGAGCGCCGCAGAAGTGGCGTGCGAATTCGTCGCCAATCGGACGTGGCCGTCCGGCAGTCATGTCCGGCTGCTCGGGGCGGTCGAGGCGATGGTCGACTGGACCGGCCTGGCGCCCGTCGCCGACGGCAGCGTCGAGGGGCAGCGCGCCGCGCTGGCCGAGATCCTCGAGGAGCGTGCGGAGATCCTGCGTCGTCACGGCATGGCGGTCGAGATGACGGTCGAGCTGGGACGCGCGGCCGAGCTCATCCTCCAGGTCGCGAACGAGGAGATGGTCGACCTCATCGTCGTCGGCTCGCGTGGCCTCGGGCCGATCGGGAGCGTCGTGCTCGGCTCGGTCTCGGCGCATCTCGTCGACCACGCCACCTGCCCGGTGCTCGTCGTCCGCTCGCCGGAGGCGACCCGGATGCTGCTCGCGACCGACGGCACGCCGAGCTCGCGCGAGATCCCGCACGTCCTTGCCGGCTGGGGGACGGCATTCCGCGGCCTGCCCGTCGAGGTGCTGAGCGTCGCGCACGGGGAGGGATTCGTGACCCCGTGGGCGGCCGAGGAGGGGGAGCACGGGCCGAACAACGACCTCGTCGTGCACCACGAGATCGCCGAGCGGGTCGCCGGCGAGCTGGGCGAGCTCGGATGGCACGCCGAGGCGATCGCGCGCGCCGGCGAGCCGAGCAAGCAGATCGTCGACGAGAGCCGCGAATGGGGCGCCGACCTCATCGTCACCGGTTCGCGCGGCATCGGGACGCTCCGCCGGATCATGGCCGGCAGCGTCGCCCATGACGTGCTGACCCATGCCCGTTCCTCGGTGCTCGTGATGCGCGGGCACGTGCCGGCGAGGCTCCAGGAGCCCGCGGTCGCTGCGCGGCCGGCCTTCGGCTGACCCCCGGCGGCCGGCGATGGGCCCCGGCATCGCGCCGGGGCCCATGCGGCACACCTCGATGGGCCGATCGGCCCTGTCGGCGCGGTTGCCGCGTCGGCTGGAATGGGCGCCGCGCCGGCGCACTCGGGGTCCGGCAGTCAATCAACATTCACGGGAGCAACGATGCGCCGCAGCCTCGCCTATTTCGCCGCCTTTACCGGCATGGGCACCCTCTTCCTCGTCACGATCCTCGTCACTGCCCTTGCCATGAACGCGATGGCGCCACGCTCCGCGGTGGCCGGCGGCGGGTCGCCTTCCGCGAGCGCCTCAGCCGGACCGGTCGGGGAGATCGCCATCCGCGCCTTCGACCTCGGCTTCGAGCCGGCGATGGTCGACGTGCCGGCGCCCGGCCGTTACACGGTGACGTTCAAGAACGACGGCGGCATCACGCACAACGTGACCTTCGCGGATGGCACGGCGATCAGCGCCGACGCGCACCAGTCGGCGACCGGCGAGGTCGTCATCCCCGCGGCGGGCCTCACGTTCCTGTGCTCGGTCCCCGGCCACGCGGACGCGGGCATGAAGGGCGAGGTGATGGTCACGGCCGCCGGCGGCTCCGGCGCACCGAGCCCCTCGGCGAGCGCCTCCATGACGGCGGAGCAGATGCGCGAGGTCGACGCGGCGGTGACGGCGAAGTTCCCCGCCGAGACGAAGGGGAAGGGCAACCAGGTCCTCGACCCGACGATCCTGCCGGACGGGACGAAGCAGTGGGACCTCACCGCATCGGTCATCCAGTGGGAGACGGAGCCGGGCAAGGTCCAGACCGCCTACGCCTACAACGGCACCGTCCCCGGCCCGCAGCTCCATGCGCAGGTCGGTGACAAGGTCCGGATCATCCTCCACAACAACCTGCCGGAGCCGACGACGATCCACTTCCACGGCCTGATCGTGCCGAACAACATGGACGGCGTGCCGGTGATCAGCCAGCCGGCGGTCATGCCGGGCGAGTCGTTCACGTATGAGTTCACGCTGCGCAACGCCGGCTCGAACATGTACCACAGCCATTTCATGGCCGAGACCCAGGTGCCGATGGGCCTGCTCGGCGCGTTCATCGTGACCGATCCGGCCGTCAGCGAGCCGAAGGTCGACATCGACTACCCGATGATCCTCAACGACGGCCCGCTCGGCTTCACGCTGAACGGCAAGGGCTTT
Organism: uncultured Chloroflexia bacterium; assembly: GCA_963825905.1. Taxonomy (GTDB): domain Bacteria; phylum Chloroflexota; class Limnocylindria; order QHBO01; family QHBO01; genus JAICQM01. The sequence goes on from CAWGUL010000009.1 coordinate 65,425, forward strand.
CCGGCCACCGAGCCGATCGTCGCCCAGCTCGGGCAGCGGATCCGCATCCGCTACATGAACGAGGGGCTCCAGATCCACCCGATGCACCTCCACGGCCTGCGACAGCTGGTGGTGGCGAAGGACGGCTACCCGCTGCCCGACCCGCATTACGAGGACACCGTGCTCGTGGCGCCGGGCGAGCGGGTCGACGTCATCGTCGACGCCAGTGAGCTCGGGACGTGGGCGTTCCACTGCCACATCCTCACCCACGCGGAGGGGCCGAACGGGATGTTCGGCATGGTCACCGCCCTCGTGGTGCAGAAGTGATGTGGCGGGCCGGGTGGCAGGCCCTCGACGAGGGGTTCGTGCGCCTCGCGGCGCGCGTTCCCTTCGCCGGGGACCCGAGCCGGGTGGTGGCGCTCCTCAACGAGTCCGAGCGGCCCTGGAGCGGCACCCCCAGCCCCGACGCGCCGTCCGGCCTGCGGCGCTTCCTCGTCGACCTGCAGCTGCCGGTGGGCGAGGCGCGCCGTCCGCGGGCGATCTTCCGGAAGGCCGCGCTGCTGGACCTCGGCCCGGCGGAGCGGCTCGCCGATGGCTGGGTGGCGGAGATCGGCTGGCGTGCCGCGCGCGGCCAGCCGCTCTTCCCGGTCTTCTCCGGTCGCCTCTTCATCGACCGTGAGGCGCTCCGCATCGAGGGCCTCTACGCGCCGCCCGGCGGCATCGCCGGCCGCGTCGCCGATCGGATGCTGCTGCACCTTGCCGCCAACGGCACTGCCCGCTGGCTGCTCGCCGAGCTGGCGCGCGACGCGACCGAGCTCGAGCCCTAGCTCCCGGAGGTGTCGCCCAGGTGGTGGCGCGCCACCAGCGCCGCGGCCTGCGTCCGGCGCTGGAGGTTCAGCTTCGAGAGGATGCTGCTGACGTAGTTCTTCACCGTCTTGTCTGACAGGAAGACCTCGCCGGCGATCTCCTTGTTCGTCTTCCCGTCGGCGACGAGCAGGAGGATCTTCCGCTCCTGCGCGGTGAGGTCGGCCAGCTCGTCGTTTGCCCCGCCCGCCGCCGCGCTGCGGACGCGGGCGAGCACCTTCTCGGTCACGGCCGGGTCGAGGAGCGAGTCGCCGCGGCCGACGGCCTCGAGCGCCGCCACGAGGTCCCGCCCGCGCACCTGCTTGAGGAGGTAGCCGGATGCGCCGGCGATGATCGCCGACAGGACCGCCTCCTCGTCGGGGTAGCTGGTGAGCATGACGACCCGGGTCTCCGCCCGCTCGGCCCGGATCTCCCGGCACGCCTCGATCCCGGATCCATCCGGCAGCCGCACGTCCATCACCACGAGGTCGGGCTGGAAGCGCTTCGCCTCGCTGATCGCCTCCGCCACGGTACCGGCCTGGGCGACGACCTCGAACCCCTCGCGCCGATCGAGGAGCGCGACGAGGCCCTGGCGCACGATCTCGTGGTCGTCGACCACGAGGAGTCGCAGGGGGCGGGTCCCGGGTTCGCTCATCGGTGGCCTCCGTCGCCTCCCGATCCGAGCGGGAGCGCGACGATGATACGGCTCCCACCGGCCGGATCGCTCGTCACGGTGAACGAGGCGCCCAGCGCGGTGCTGCGGGCGCGCATGTTCGCGAGACCGTGGTGGCCGCGGGCGACCGCCTCGCCGGCGTCGAAGCCGCGCCCGTCGTCGGCGATCGTGAGGCGCAGTCGATCGCCGGCCAGCTCGAGGTCGACGTCGGCGCGGGTCGCGGCCGCGTGGCGCGCGATGTTGCTGAGCGCCTCGCGTGTGATCGCGAGCAGCTCCGCCACCGTCTCGATCGGCAGGCCGGCCACGAGGTCCGCCGGATCCCGGACGACGACCGCCACCGTCACCGCCCCGTTGCGGTGGAGCTCGGTGGCCAGCTGCTCGACGCCGGTGGCGAGCGTTCCCGCCTCGAGCAGGACCGGCCGCAGCCCGAAGATGAAGTTGCGGATGTCGCGGATGACCGCTTGGAGCGCGTCGATCGCGTCGTCGACGCGCCGCCGTGCCTCCGCCGGCTCGTCGGCCAGCAGCTCCGGCACGTCCTCGAGGGCGAGCGTCTGGGCGTAGATCGACTGGATGACGCTGTCGTGGAGGTCGCGGCTGATCCGGTCGCGCTCGTCGACGACCGCGAAGCGGCGCACCTGCTCGTGCAGCCGCGCGTTGTCGATCGCGATCCCGGCATGGAGCGCGAACATCTCCACCAGCGCCTGGTCATCGGTGCTGAACTCGGCCGCGCCGAGCTTGTTCGTCAGGTAAAGGCGGCCCACGACCTCGCCGCGTGCCGTGATCGGCATGCCGAGGAAGCTGTGCATCTCCGGGTGGTGCGGCGGGAAGCCGAAGCTCTCCGGATGCGTACCGATGTCCGGGATGCGGTACGTCCGGTTCTCGCGAATGATCAGCCCCAGCAGGCCACGGCCGTGCGGGAGGTCGCCGATGCGGGCACGGTCTGCATCGCTGATGCCGCTCGTGATGAATCGCTCGATCGCGCCGTCGCGATCCACGATGCCAATTGCCGCGTACTGCGCGTCGGCCAGCTCGCGGACCCGATCGACGATGACCTGCAGCACCCGGTCGACGTCGAGCACCCCGCCGATGCCGCGCACCGCCTGGTCGAGTGCGGTGAGCTGCCTGCCGGCGCGATCGGCGCGCGCCTGCGCCCGTGCCGCAATGAAGGCGAGCTCGACGGCTTCTGCGAGCGCCGTCGCCTGCTGGGGGTCGCCGGCGACGAGCAGGGAGCCAAAGGGGTATGCGTCGCCCGGCGCCGCCAGCGGCAGGCTGAGAATGCCGGCGGCGGCATCGAACGAGAGCTCGAGATCGGGCAGCGGCGCCGCCCGCGCCTCGAGCCGGCCGAGCTGGAGCCTGAGAAGATCCGCGAGCTCGACGATCCGCTGCCGGAGCGCACGCACGGTGGCGTCGCTGGGGCTCGGTGCGCCAGGACTCGATCGCCGCGAGCAGCGGCGGGAGGAGCAGCGCGGGAGGGGAGCCCTGGTTGCCTGCGGTTGGAGGTGGACGCCATGTGCGCAGGGTACGTCGCCGGTCGCGGGCCGGCGTGCCGGGCGCGCGCGGCAGCCCGCGCGGGTCATGGGTCGAACGGCTTACGCGGCGGTGCCCGGAGGCAACAGCGTCGAATTCCGCCTCGCGCGGCCGACTCGACGGATGATGCCGTAACGCGCAAACTGGATATTCGTTTTGTTTGCGGAATCTTCTGAGGGGAAGTACTCGTGTCCTATCGTGCCCTTGCGTCCCTGGTCGGGGCGCTCATCGTCGCCGCCATGCCGATGACGGCGGTCGCCGCTCCCGACGCGCTCCGCCGCTCCGCAGGGCTACGCGGCGCTCGCCAACTTCATCGATGCAGCCGATCTCGGCCTCTCCCGGCCGACCGGCATCAGCTACTCCGCCGCGACGCACGAGCTGATCGTCCTCGACGGCGGTGGCTCGAGCGCGATGCGCTTCGTCTCGACGAGCGACGCCCTCGACGGCACCGCCACCCTCGCCGCCGTCCCCGGCGATGCGATCAACATCGCCTACGACGCCACTCGCGGCCGCCTGGCCGCGGTCACGAGCACCAGCGACCTCGTCTCGATCGCCGGCGCGGGGCGCCTGGAGTCCGGCGGCGCGGGCCTGAGCCATCGCGACATCCGCGGCCTCGGCCTGCACGGCGCCGCCGGGCTTGCGACCGATGCATCGGGCGCGCTGTACATCCTCGACGCGGCGGGCCAGCGCGTCGTGCGCCTCGCCGCCGACGCCACCGGTCAGCCGAGCCCAACGAAGGCATCGGTCATCAGCCTTGCCGCGCTCGCCGGCGCCCGCGCTCGCGGACTCGCGATCCAGCAGGCAACCGGCCACCTGTTCGTCCTCGCCTCCGCCTCGAAGACGCTCTATGAGCTCGACGCGAACGGCGCCCTCGTGACGACGCGCGACCTCCGGCCGACGGGGATCACGAGCCCGCAGGGCATCGTCCTTGCGCCGAGCAGCGACAACACCGATGCGCCATCGGTCACCAGCCTGTACGTCGCCGATGCCGGTGCAGCTACTGCGTCCGGCGCCTCCGGCGCGGGAATCGCCGAGATCGCGCTGAGCGCCCCGGTGACCCAGGCGGCGCTGCAGGCAGCTCCCGCCACGGCCGGCACGGTCGCGCACATCATCACCACGAAAAACCCGCCGAATGCGGGCTGGACGCCCGATAGTCCGGATCCTTCGGATCTGGCTTACAACTCTGACCCCGGCGGCGGCTTGATCCTCACAGATGGCGAGGTCGAGGAGACCACGGGCGCGGGCTTTCATGGCGTCAATGGCTGGCAGTTCAGTCCGGCCGGTGCGGTCAATTCATTCTTCAGCTTCAACACGACCCCGTCGCCGTTCAACAACAAGGAGCCGGCCGGAGCGGCCTACATGCCGGGCAGCACCTCGCAGCGCCGGCTGTTCACCTCGAACGACGGCAAGGCGTACGTCCAGGAAATCTCAGCCGACACTTCGGGCCGCTTCTATCGCACCGGCAGCCTCGTGCGCCAGTGGTCGACGCTGTCATCCGGTTCTGCACTGCAGTCGCAGGACTCCGAGGGGCTGGGCTTCGGCGTCGTGAACGGGACGCCCACCCTCTTCATCGCCGACGGTAAGGACAAGGAGATCTGGACGGTCAAGCCCGGCACGAACGGCATCTTCGAGGGCCGCGGTGACGACGTCATCACGCACTTCGACACGCTGTCGCTCGGCCAGGACAACCCCGAGGACGTCGCCTTCGATTCGCGCGACAGCACCCTCTGGATCGTCAGCAACAAGACCGCGGCCACGATTCTTCACACCACGCTCACCGGCACCGTGATCGAGACCATCAACGTCACCAACAATCCGTTCGTGGCACCCGGCGGGATCACCGTCGCCCCGGCCAGCGCCGGTGGCGGTAGCAGCATCTACGTCGCCGACCGCGGGATCGACAACAACAAGGTCTCGAGCGAGAACGACGGCAAGATCTACGAGATCACCGTCGCAGGTGGCGGCAACACGCCACCCACCGCGAGCTCGGTCAGCGTGACGACGCCGCAGGACACCCAGAAGACGATCACGCTCTCGGGGAGCGACCCGGAGACGTGCCAGCTCACATTCAGTGTCGTGAACGCCCCGACGAATGGGACGCTCGGCTCGATCACCACGAACCCCTGCGTGCCCGGCTCGCCGAATACCGACAGCGCCACCGTCGTCTACACGCCGAACAGTGCCTACACCGGCCCCGATTCGTTCACGTACAAGGTGAATGACGGGAGCACCGACTCCGCACCGGCCACGGTGACCATCACCGTCGCCGGCAACGCGGCGCCGACCGCCAACGGGGTCAGCCTCAGCACGCACCAGGACACCCCCGCCACGGTCACCCTGAGCGGGAGCGACCCGGAGACCTGTGAGCTCGGCTTCACGATCGTCACCGGCCCGAGCAACGGATCGCTCGGCTCGCTCACCGATCTCGCCTGCGCGTCCGGCTCGCCGAACGCCGATAGCGCCACCGTGGACTACACGCCGAACGCGAGCTACCAGGGGCCGGACTCGTTCACCTACAAGGTCAACGACGGGACCACGGATTCGCCGGTCGCCACCGTGACGATCGCCGTCACCCCGCCCGGCGGTCCCGGCATCGCGTTCCGCTCCGCCGCGAACGGCGCGAACACGGGTGGCTCGAGCGTCGTGCTGCCGCAGCCGACTGGCACAACCCTCGGGGACGTGCTCGTCGCGGCGGTGGCGGTGCGTGGCGTTCCGGCAATGACGCCACCCTCAGGTTGGAGCGCCGTCCAGACCGATGCGCGCGGCACCACCTACGAACAGGTTGTCTTCGTCCATGTCGTGGGCGGGAGCGAACCGTCGAGCTACACGTTCACCTTCTCCGTCGCGGGAACGGCTGTCGGGACAATCGCCGCCTACAGCGGGGTCGACAACGCCAATCCCGTCGACGCCCATGGCGGCCAGGTGACGAGCAGCAGTGCGACGATCACCGCCCCGTCGCTGACGACCAGCGTGGCGAATGACGAGCTGGTCGCATGCTTCGCGATCACCGGCAAGACGACGATCGGGACCGCAGGCGGGATGCTCGAGCGCACGGAGGTCGTGTCGCCCCAGGCGGCCACGAGCAAGCTGACCGCGTCGCTCGACGACCAGGCCGATCCCACGGCCGGCCCCACCGGCTCGCGGACGGCGACGGCCGCCGCGAGCGGCCACGGGATCGGTCAGATGGTGGCGCTCAAACCGGCCTGACAGCGGAGGGCGGGCTCCCCGTCGGGGAACCCGCCGCGCCGCGCGCTCAGGAGGCCGCCGGGCCGGTGACGGCGACGGCGCCCCTCATGTTCTGCGAGTGAAACGAGCAGTCGTAGTGGTGGACGCCGACCCCGGTGAACGTGAACGTCACGCTCTCGCCAGGGTTCATCACCATCACCGCGCCGCCGTCGTCGAGCAGCCGCACCGAGTGGGTGAACTGGTCGTTGTTCGTCCACGTCACCGTCGTGCCGTCGGGCACGGTGATCGCCGGCGGGTCGAACCGATAGGAGCGTGGCAGGTTGACGTGATCGGTCGCCACCGGCTGGGCCGGTGCGGGAGTCGAGCAGGCGGCGAGGGCCGCCACCAGCCCGAGCGCCAGGAGGCGCCTCACGATCGCTCGGTGGCGGTGCGCAGTGCGGCCACCACGCCACGGGACACGGTCGCGAAGATCAGGATGAACGCGCCCAGGTCGAGCACCTCGCTGATCGTGTGGGCGAAGAGGAACGTCGTCCAGTCGAGGTGGTAGGTCATGTAGCTGATCTCCGCCAGCGCGAAGAGGCTGAAGCCCCAGCCCAGGCCGTTCGACCCAGCACCGAAGCTCCGCGACGCGAAGTACGCGCCGATGAGGAACGCGACGAGATGGATGGCCAGGAAGACCGGGGCCGGGATCTGGTTGACGAAGTCACCGAGGGGCATCGAGGGAACCTCCGACTGCGACGCGTGCGCGTCGTGGATGTCGTCCCGTGCGGACGCCGTCGCGAACGACGGCACCGAGGACGATGAGCATGCCGATCAGCATCGACAGGTGCGCGAGATGCGCATCGTTCGGCTGGGCGGCGTGGTGGCTCGGCAATCCGCCGAGGCTGATGAGGAGATCGGCGAAGAAGGCGACGCCGATGACAAGCACCCCGTACTGGGCAGCCACCGGAAGGCGCTCGAACCAGCCGAGCAGCCGTCGTGCCTCTATCACCAACATAGGCTAGTGATACAGCGACAGGGAGAGAACTGTCAAGTCTTGTGCCAACCGGCGCTGATGCAAGACGACCCGTCGGCGGGTCCCGACCGATAGACTGGTTGCACCGCATGCCGAACCGCCCGACCTCCATCACCGAGCGCCACGTGCTCACCGTCGGATTGGCGGCGGCCGCGGCGTTCGTCGTGGCCGCGCTCGTGGCGGCCGCCACGGCACTCAGCAGCGGCGGTCCAACATGGGCCGCGCTGCACCTGGCGCTCGCCGGTGGGGCGGTGGTCGCCATCGGTACGTTTATGCCGCACTTCGCGGTCACGCTCGCCGGGACGCGACCTGCGCCGCCGCCGCAGCGTCTCGCCGCCCTGGGACTCCTCAGTGCCGGCGCGATCTCGGCGGTCTGGGGGGTCAGCGGTCCGGCACCGTGGCTGGCCGGGATGGGCGCGGCTGCCGTCATCGGCGGCCTGGCGATGGTCGTCTCGCAGGTCGTGGCGCCGCTCCGCGAGCCACTCGCACGGCGCCATCCGATCGTGTCGGCCGCCTACGGCATCGCGCTCGCCGAGCTGGCGTGCGGCGTGGTGCTCGGCGGCCTCGTCGCCATCGGCTGGCCGCCGGTCGTCGGGGCGTGGGCATCGCTCCGCCCGGCGCACGCGTGGCTGAACCTCTTCGGCGCGGTGTCGCTGACGATCTTCGCGACGCTCGTCTATCTCGCACCGACGGTGCTGGGCGCCCGGATTCGGGCATCGCGGGCGATGGTCGTGGCCACCGTCGGGCTCGTCGCCGGACCGCTGGTGGCGGCGCTCGGATTCGCTGTCGACGCGAGGGCGGTCGCGATCGCCGGGGCGGCGGTCACCACGGCCGGAGCCACGGGGCAGCTTGCCTACCTGGCCGACACCTGGCTGCGACGAGGGCCGTACACGAGCGAGCACGACTGGCGACGGGTGGCGGTGTGGCACCTTGGTCTCGGGGCGGCATGGTTCTGGCTGGCGCTGGTCGCCGTGCTGGTGGCGCTCGGCACTGGCGGCGAGCTGGCAGGGTGGGAGCTCGGCACGCTGGCGGTGCCGATGGTCAGCGGCTGGATGCTCCAGGAGCTCGTCGGCTCGTGGACCCACCTCGTGCCGTCGGTCACGCCGGGGGACGCCGCGCGGCATGCCGCCCAGCGACGCGTCCTGGCCGCGGGCGGCCGTCTGCGGCTGGTGGCATGGAACGCCGGTGTCGCCGCACTCTGGCTCGGGGTGCTGGTCGCGTGGCCGGCGGCCTCGCTGCTCGGCGCCGTCCTGCTGGCGGGCGCCGCACTCCTGTCGGTTGCGCTCCTCGCTTGGAGCCTCGTCATGACGGCGCGCGGGCGGGCCGATTCCTGACAGAGATTGGCATGGATCGGTGCGACCATGCCTGCCCCGATAGACTGAGCCCCCACCGTGTCCCGATCTGCGACGCCACCGCCGCTGGCGCCCTTCTCCGCCCCGACCCGCGAGTGGTTCGCCGAGACCTTCGCGGCGGCGACCGATGCCCAGGCGCGCGGGTGGGTCGCCATCGCCGCGGGCCGCGATACGCTGATCCACGCGCCGACCGGCAGCGGCAAGACACTCGCCGCGTTCCTGTGGTGCGTGGACCAGCTGTTAACTCACCCCCGTCAGGGAAGCGGCACCCGGGTCCTCTACATCAGCCCGCTGAAGGCGCTCACCTACGACGTGGAGCGCAACCTCCGCGCCCCGCTGGCGGGGATCCGCCGCGTGGCGGAGCGCGAAGGTGTCGACCTCCCGGAGGTGCGGATCGCATCACGAACCGGCGACACGCCGGCCGACGCGCGACGCCAGCTGGCCAAGGATCCGCCGGACATCCTCGTCACCACCCCGGAGAGCCTCTACCTGCTCCTGACCTCGCAGGCGCGCGACATTCTCCGCGGCGTCGAGCACGTCATCGTCGACGAGGTCCACGCCATGGCCGGCACCAAGCGCGGCGCGCACCTCGCCCTGTCGCTCGAGCGCCTCGATGCGTTGGTCACCGGCGAGCCGGCACCCGGCGGCTTCGCGCCGCCGACCGGGCGTCGTGCGCCGCAACGGATCGGGCTGTCCGCCACCCAGCGGCCGCTCGAGCGGATCGCCGCCTTCCTCGGCGGGGCCGGGCACGTGGTCGAGGTCATCGACGCCGGGACGCGGAAGGCGCTCGAGATCGAGGTCATCGTCCCGGTCGACGACATGGCCCGCATGGGCGAGGCGCTCGACGTGGATGAGGCACCGGGCGGGCCGGCCGCCGGACCCGAAGCGCGGCGCAGCATCTGGCCCTCGATCCATCCGCGGCTGCTCGAGCTGATCCGGGCGCATCGGTCCACCCTGATCTTCGTCAACTCGCGGCGCCTGGCCGAGCGCCTGGCCGCGCGGCTGAACGAGCTGGCCGGCGAGGAGCTCGTGCGAGCCCACCACGGCAGCATCGCCCGCGAGCAGCGGCTCGAGATCGAGGAGGCGCTGAAAGCCGGGAGGTTGCCGGCCCTCGTCGCCACCAGCAGCCTCGAGCTCGGGATCGACATGGGCGCGATCGACCTCGTCGTGCAGGTCGAGGCGCCGCCATCGGTCGCGTCGGGCCTCCAGCGCATCGGTCGCGCCGGGCACCAGGTGGGGGAGGCGAGCCGCGGCAAGATCTTCCCGAAGTACCGCGGCGACCTCCTCGAGGCGGCCGTGATCGTGCCGCGCATGGAGGCGGGGCAGATCGAGGAGACGCGGATCCCGCGCACGCCGCTCGACGTGCTGGCGCAGCAGGTCGTCGCCATCTGCTCGCAGGAGGCGTGGACGGTGGAGTCGCTCCATGCCCTCGTGACGCGGGCCGAGAGCTACCGCGAGCTGTCACGCGAGCAGCTCGAGGGCGTGCTCGACATGCTCTCCGGCCGCTACCCGTCGGACGAGTTCGCGGAGCTGAAGCCGCGGATCGTCTGGGACCGCACCGCCGGAACGCTCCAGAGCCGGAACGACGCGCGGGTCGTGGCCGTCACCTCAGGTGGCACGATCCCGGACCGTGGCCTCTACGGCGTCTTCCTCCCGGACGGTGACGGGAAGGGCGGCCGGCGCGTCGGCGAGCTCGACGAGGAGATGGTCTACGAGTCGCGGGTCGGCGAGGTGTTCCTCCTCGGCGCCAGCTCGTGGCGCATCGAGGAGATCCGGCACGACCGCGTCATCGTGACGCCCGCGCCCGGCGAGCCCGGGAAGATGCCGTTCTGGCATGGCGACCTCGTGGGACGTCCGATCGAGCTCGGCCGCGCGATCGGCGCGACGGTGCGCGAGCTCGAGACCATGCCGTCGGCCGCTGCCGAAAGGAGGCTGAGAGACGACCATCGGCTCGACGAGCTGGCGGCGCGCAACCTCGTCCAGTACCTGGCCGACCAGCGCGAGGCGACCGGGGTCCTGCCGACCGACCGCACCCTCGTGCTCGAACGCTTCCGCGACGAGCTCGGCGACTGGCGGGTGTGCCTGCTCACGCCGTTCGGCGGTCGCGTCCACGCGCCCTGGGCGATGGCGATTGAAGCGCGCCTTGCGGAACGCGGCCTGGACGCGCAGACGATCTGGACCGATGACGGCATCGCCGTGCGGCTGCCCGAGGCCGACGCGACGCCGGCCGAGGAAACGCTGCTGCTGGACCCGGACGAGATCGAGGACGTCCTGACCGGCGCGCTCGGCTCGTCAGCCCTGTTCGCGGCCCGCTTCCGGGAGAACGCCGCCCGCGCCCTCCTGCTCCCGCGGCGCCGGCCCGGGCAGCGGACGCCGCTCTGGATGCAGCGTCAGCGCTCGGCCGACCTCCTCGGCGTGGCAAGCCGCTATGGATCGTTCCCGATCCTGCTCGAGACGTACCGCGAGATCCTGCGCGACGTCTTCGATTTGCCCGCCCTGCGGGAGGTGCTGGGCGGCATCCGCTCGCGGCAGCTGCGCGTGGTGAGCGTCGAGACGCGGTCGGCGTCGCCATTCGCCCAGGGGCTCGTCTTCGACTACGTGGCCTCGTATCTGTACGAGGGGGACGCTCCCCTCGCCGAGCGACGCGCGCAGGCGCTCACCCTCGATCGCGAGCTCCTTGCCGAGCTGCTCGGGACCGATGAGCTGCGCGAGCTCCTCGACCCGGAGGCGATCAGCTCGCTCGAGCTCGAGCTGCAGTGGCTCGCGGAGGGCCGGCAGGCGAGGACGACCGACGCGATCCACGACCTCCTTCGCCGCGTCGGCGACCTCGATCCGGGCGAGGTCGCGGCGCGCGCCGTGCCGGAACTCGACGTTCCCGTCGCGCTCCACGCGCTCGAGGGCTCGCGCCGCGCGGTCCCGCTCCGCGTCGCGGGCGAGGAGCGATGGGTCGCGATCGAGGACGTCGCCCGGTACCGCGACGCGCTCGGCGCCAGCCCGCCACGCGGCGTGCCGGAGACCCTGCTCGCGCCGAGCGTCGCGCCGCTGGCGGGCCTGCTCCAGCGGTGGGCGCGGACCCACGCGCCGTTCACGGCCGCAGCGCCCGCTGCGCGCTGGGGCCTGTCGCCCACGGCGGTGGCCGAGGCGCTGGCGCCGCTCGTCGCCGATGGGCGCCTCCTCGAGGGTGCCTTCCGGCCCGGTGCCTCCGACCACGAGTACGCCGACCCCGACGTGGTGCGCGCGCTTCGACGCCGGTCGCTGGCGCGGCTGCGGCGCGAGATCGAGCCGGTGCCGGCGGAGGCGCTCGCGCGCTTCCTGCCGACCTGGCAGGGAATCGGCTCGCTCGCCGGCGGCCTCGACCGGCTGCTCGAGGTGGTGACCCAGCTCGAGGGCGCACCGATGCCGGCCAGCATCCTCGAGCGCGACGTGCTGCGGGCGCGCGTCCGAGACTACGCACCCCGCCTGCTCGACGAGCTCGGTGCCGCCGGCGAGGTGGTGTGGGTCGGGCGCGGCTCGCTGAACCGCGATGACGGCCGCATCGCGCTCTATCGTCGGGATCGGGCGGAGCTCCTCGCCTCGGCGGGCGCGTTCGAGGGCCAGGAGCGGCCGGACAGCGACATCCACGAGGCCCTGCGTGCGCACCTCGCGCGACGCGGCGCCAGCTTCTACGCCCAGCTCCGCGCCGCCGCGCCGAGCGCCCGCAACGACGACGACCTGCTCGACGCGCTCTGGGATCTCGTCTGGGCCGGCGAGGTGACGAACGACACCTTCTCGCCGCTCCGCGCGCTCACCCTGCCGCGCTCACGGTCGCGCGCTCGACCGCGGCCCGGCCGCCTGACCTCGCTGGGGCCGCCGCGTGCCGCGGGGCGGTGGTCGCTCGTCGCGGACCTCGTGGGCGAGTCGCGGACGCCCACCGAGCGCGGGCACGCGACGGCGGTTGCGCTGCTCGAGCGCCACGGCGTCCTGACCCGCGAGGCGGTGCTGGCCGAGAACGTCGTCGGCGGGTTCGCATCGGTCTACCCGGTGCTGCGCGCGATGGAGGAATCGGGACGCGCGCGGCGCGGCTATTTCGTGGACGGCCTCGGGGCGGCGCAGTTCGCGCTGCCGGGCGCGGTCGACCGGCTGCGCGCGTCCCGCGACGGCGGAAACGATGAGGGCCCCGCGGTCCACCTCCTGGCGGCGGCAGACCCGGCACAGCCATATGGTGCAGCGCTCGCCTGGCCGCGGCGCAACGAGGTCGAGCGACTGCCGCTTCAGCGGGCGGCAGGCGCCTACGTGGTGTCGGTCGACGGCGTCGCCGTCCTCTATCTCGAGCGCGGTGGGAAGTCGCTCCTCACCCTGCCGGCGGGTGACGATCCCGAGCTGGCCACCCTGGCGGTGGCGGCGCTGCCGGACCTCGTGCAGCCGCGTGGGCCACTTCGCGAGCTGGCGTTCGAGCGCGTCGACCGCGTCCCACCGGCCGAGTCGGGGCTTGCCGACGCGCTGCGCGGCGTGGGCTTCCGCCCGTCGTACCGGGCGTGGGTGCTGAGGCTGCGGCCCTGAGGCTGCCGCGTCGGCGTTCGCCGGACATAGAAACGTCCCGAAGGAACCACGGGAACCGTTGATGCAATCTCCGGTTCCACGGACTCCTCCGGGACAAGAACCATCCTATGGGGCCGGTGCGCGGACGCACAACCCCATTTCTCCACGACTTGCCGGGCGGCCACCGAAGTTATCCACCGCCCGTCCACAGCGCCTCCCGGGGGCAAGGTGGGCGGCCCTCAGGCCAGCGTCACGCTCTCCTTGTACTCCGGCAGGTGCGGCTGCATCCCCATCGCGGTGATGCGGGTCGCGAATGCCTGCGCCGCGTCGGGGTCCCCGTGGACGACGAACACGGTCTTCGGCTCGGCGGCGGTGCCGGCCTCGGCAAAGTGCTTCAGCCATGCCTCAAGCTCGTGCTCGTCGGCGTGCGCGGAGAAGCCCGAGATCGACCGCACCCGGCAGCGCACGTCGACCTGCTCGCCGTCGATGCGCGCCGTCTTCGCCCCGCCCTGGATCGCGCGACCCAGGGTCCCCTCGCCCTGGTAGCCGATGAAGAGGAGCGTGCACGCGGGATCGGGGAGGAAGTCCTTGAGGTGATGCATGATCCGGCCGCCGGTGAGCATCCCCGAGGCGGCCACGACCATGATCGGTCGATTCTCGTATCGGATCGCCTTCGACTCCTCGACCGAGTCGGTGAACTGCTGGCCCGGGTACTTCAGCGGCGAGTCGCCGGCCTGCACCAGGGCGGTCGTCTCCTCGTCGTAGTCCTCGGGATGGCTTTCATAGACATGGGTCGCCTTCGAGGCCATCGGTGAGTCGAGGTACAGCGGCACGCGTGGGATGCGGCCGTCGCGGACGAGCTCGTCGAGGACCCAGATCAGCTCCTGGGTGCGGCCGATGGCGAAGGCCGGCACGAGGAGCACGCCGCGGTCGCTCGACACCTCCGACACGGCCGCCACGAGGTCGTTGATCGCCTCGTCATGCGGGGCGTGCTCGCGGTTGCCGTATGTCGACTCGACGAGGACGTAATCGGCGTGGGTGAGCGGCGACGGGTCGCGGAGGATCGGCGATCCGTTGCGCCCGAGGTCGCCGGAGAAGACAACGCTGCGCGCGTTCGGGCCGTCGGTCAGCCGCAGCTCGATGATCGCCGAGCCGAGGATGTGGCCCGCGTCGTGGAAGACGGCGGTCACGCCATCGGTCACGGCCAGCTCGGCGCCGTAGTCGACGCCGCGCATCTGCTGCACCGTCTGGTCGACGTCCGCCTCGTCGTAAATCGCCTCCCGCGTCATCGTGCGGCCCTCGGGTTGCGCTGCGCGCAGCCGGGCGGGCATCGCCTGGTCGTCCTCGACCGCGGCCTCCTCGCTCACGCCGGCGCCCGCGGCGGCGACCGCCTCCTCGGGGTGCTTGCGCTTCCAGCGGTTCGCAGCCTCGACCTGGAGCTTGGCCGAGTCGCGGAGCACGATCTCGGTGAGGTCGACAGTGCCGTGCGTGGCATGGATCGGTCCGCGGTAGCCCTGCTTCACGAGCTGGGGGATGCGGCCGCAGTGGTCGAGATGGGCGTGGGTGAGGAGGAGCGCGTGAACGGACCCCGGCTCGTAGGCGAACGGCAGCCGGTTGCGGGCGATCTCCTCCGGGCTGCCCTGGAACATCCCGCAGTCGACGAGGACCCGTCGCTCACCGACGGTCACGAGGAACTGCGAGCCGGTGACGGTACCAACCGCCCCGAGGAACTGGATCTGGATGCTCATGGACCGATGATGAGGCAAGGCGTGTGCCGCCGCCGACCTATCATCCGTGCATGCCCTTTCCGATCGAGCCGCCCATCGAGCCGATGCTCGCCAAGCCGACCCCGGCGATCCCCGACGCGCCGGGCTGGGTCTTCGAGCCGAAGTGGGACGGCTTCCGCGCCATCGTCTTCCGCGACGGTGACGAGCTGCTCATCCAATCCCGCGACCTCAAGCCGCTGAACCGCTACTTCCCGGAGCTCGAGGCGCCGCTGCTGGCCGTCGGCGGTCATGCGGCGCGCTTCGTGCTCGACGGCGAGATCGTGATCGCGACGCCGGACGGACGTCTGGACTTCGACGCGCTGCTGCTGCGCATCCACCCGGCCGAGTCGCGGGTCCGCATGCTCGCCGAGGCGAGCCCCGCGTCGTACGTGGCCTTCGACTGCCTCGCGGATGGCGCCGATGACCTCCGCGGCACTCCGTTCGCCGAGCGCCGCGCGCACCTGCGTTCCCTCATGACCGATCCGCCGGCATCGGTTCAGCTCACGCCGTCGACGGAGGACCCGTCCGTCGCGCAGCGCTGGTTCGACGTGTTCGAGGGAGCCGGCCTCGACGGGGTGGTCGCAAAGCGTGCCGACGGACGCTACCTGCCTGGCAAGCGCGAGATGGCGAAGATCAAGCACGCGCGCACCGCCGACTGCGTTGTCGCCGGGTTCCGCTGGCACAAGAACGGGCCGGGCACCCTCGTCGGCTCGCTCCTGCTGGGGCTGTGGAACGACGAGGGCAAGCTGCAGCACGTCGGGGTCACGTCGTCGTTCACGGCCTCAAGGCGTGCGGAGCTGGTCGAGCTGCTGGCGCCGTACCGCGACAACGCGGTCGACGGCCACCCGTGGGCCGAGTGGGCGGAGTGGCAGGCCTCCGCCGCCGCGGACGGCAGGCGCCTCCCCGGCGCCACCTCGCGCTGGAACCGTGGCAAGGACCTGTCCTGGGTCCCGGTGCGGCCGGAGCTCGTGTGCGAAGTGGCATTCGATCATCTCCAGGGCGACCGATTCCGACACGCCGCCACGTTCGTCCGCTGGCGGCCGGACAAGGCGGTCGCCGACTGCCGCTACGACCAGCTCGACGAGACGCCGGCGGCGCTGCTGGCGGACCTCTTCGGCGGCCGCTGAGGCGGGCGACTGGACCGCGCTGCCGCACGGCAACCGGTCTGCCCGGCAAGCGCGCGCGGCGTACACTCGACCTTCCCCGCGATCAAACCGCTAGAGAGGCCACGTCCGAAGTGCCCGTCGCCACCGATCCCAACGCCCTCGTCAACGACCTCGCCGACCGCTTCTGGGACGGCGTCCTGGAGCGCGACCCGATCACCGCCACCATCCTCGGCGACGACCGGTTCGACGATCGCCTGCCCGACATCGGGGCGGAGGGCCGCGCCGCCGACGAGGCCGCGTACCGCGCCGTCCTGGCCGAGGCGGAGTCGATCCCGGTCGACGAGCTGGAGACGGAGCAGGTCATCACCCGCGACCTGCTGCTGACGGTCGCCAACAACAACCTGGAGGCGCTCGACGCACGCCTCTACCAGCTGGCGGTCGACCACATCGGCGGGGTCGCGACGCTGCCGGTGATGATCGCCCAGTACCAGCCGGCCGGGGATTCGGAGAAGCTCGGCCGGCTGCTCGCGCGCCTCGAGGCCTTCCCGACCCTTGTCGAGCAGCACATCGACACGCTGCGCGAGGGCCTGCGCGACGGGCGCACGAGCGCCGCCATCCCGGTGCGCCGGGCGATCGAGCAGATCGAGCGCATGCTCGCCGAGCCGGCCGCCAGCTCGCCGGTCGTCGGCATGGCGCAGGTCGCCGACGATGGGGCCCGCGACCGGGTGCAAGGCGCCGTGGAGCGGAGCATCACGCCTGCGCTCCAGCAGCTCCACGACTTCCTCGCCGACGAGTACGAGGCGCACGCGCGCCAGGAGCCGGGCATCAGCGCCACGCCGAACGGCGACGCCGCCTATCGGCTCAGCATCCGGCTCCAGACGACGGTCGCCGCCACCGCGGAGGAGGTCCACGAGTTCGGCCTCGCCGACCTCGAGACGATCGAGGCGGAGAAGGACGAGATCGCGCATCGGCTCGGCCACGCCGATCGGTTCGCCCTCGCCGACGCGCTCCTGGCCGACCCCGCCAACCACACCGATGACCCGGCAAAGCTCATCGAGCTCGCCGTCGGCCAGACCGAGCGTGCCTACGCCGCCGCGCCGCGGTACTTCGGTCGGCTGCCGCGCGCGAACTGCGACGTGATGGCGGTGGAGGCGTACCGCGAGCAGGAGTCGCCACCGGCCTTCTACATGCCGCCGACCCTCGACGGCTCGCGGCCCGGTCAGTACTACCTCAACACGTACCAGCCGTCGGAGCGGCAGCTCCACAAGATCGCCTCGATCACGTTCCACGAGGCGACCCCGGGCCACCACTTCCAGATCGCGATCGAGCAGGAGCTCACCGGCCTCCCCGCCTTCCGCCGCCTCGGGGCGCGGATGGCGGGCGTCGCCTACGTCGAGGGCTGGGGCCTCTACACCGAGCGCCTCGCCGACGAGATGGGCCTCTACCTCTCCGACGAGGAGCGGCTGGGGATGCTCGACGCGCAGTCGTTCCGCGCCGCGCGCCTCGTCGTCGACTCCGGGCTCCACGCCTTCAACTGGTCGCGCGACCGCGCGATCACGTTCATGCACGAGCGCGGTTCGCTGCCGATGGTCGACGCCGCGATCGAGGTCGATCGCTACACGATCTGGCCGGGCCAGGCGCTGAGCTACAAGATGGGACAGCGCGAGATCGAGCGCGCACGGGCCGAGGTGTCGGCACAGATGGGCGAGCGGTTCGATCTCCGCGCGTTCCACGACGAGGTGCTCGCGCACGGCACGCTGCCGCTGGCGACGCTGCGCCGGGAGATCCCGACCTGGGTGGAGGCGGCCGTCGCCGAGGGGCGGTGAAGCCACCGGCGCCGGTCACGCTGGCCGGTCGCTTCGTCCGCCTCGAACCGCTGGGCGAGCGGCATCGCGCCGACCTCCAGGCGGCGGTCGCGGAGGATCCCCGGGCGATCAGCCTGGGGGCGATGCTGCTGACGCTCGGCCGCTGGGACGAGTGGCTCGGCGAGGCGCTGGCCGGCGTTGCTGACGGCCGCTACGTCGCCTGGGCGACGATGGCGCTCGACACCGGTCGCGCGATCGGCTCGACCCGCTTCGGTGACATCGATGTGCCGTCGGAGCGGGTGGAGATCGGGTGGACGTGGCTCGCACCCTCGCGCTGGCGGACACCGATCAACACCGAGGCGAAGCTGCTCCAGCTGGCCTATGCGTTCGACGAGCTCGGTGCCGGACGGGTCGCGCTGAAGACCGATCTCCGCAACGCCCGCTCGCAGGCCGCCATCGAGCGCCTCGGCGCCACGAGGGAGGGTGTCCTGCGGCGCCACATGCGCCTGGCCGACGGTTTCATCCGCGACACCGTCTACTACTCGATCCTGGGCGACGAGTGGCCGCCGATCCGCGATCGGCTGACCGCGCGGCTGGAGGAAGCGGCACCTCAGCCGAGCCAGGCGACGGAGACGAGCTCCGCGTAGATCGCCTCGACATCGGCCTCCACACCGTGACGTGCGAACCAGTCGCCCACGTTGGCGAGGTCGCGATGGAGGAGGTCGAAGGCATCGGTGTTGGTGGTGAACTCGACGGCCTGCGGCAGGTCGATGATGACGAGCCGCTCCTGCCACCAGAGCAGGTTGTAGGCGGACAGGTCGGCATGGACGAGGCCGGCGGCGGTGAGCGTGCGCAGGTTGCCGACGAGCTGCGACCAGGCGACCGCGAGCGCGGCCGGCGTCAGACGCGCCTCGGCCAGCTTCGGGGCCGCTCGCGACTCGTCGCCGACGAATTCCATCATCAGCCCGAGCTCGGTCTGCTCGACCGGGTATGGGACCGATGCGCCAGCCTTCCAGGCGCGGGTCAGCATCGACCATTCCTGCGCCGGCCACAGCTTCGCGGCCAGCTCGTGGCCGAAGCGGCTGCCGCCGAGGACGGCCTTCTTGTCGCGGGTCGGGAGGAACCAGCCGGCCTTGTAGATCGCGTCACCCCGATACGCGGTCGAGTTGCTGAAGCCCTCCTCGCGCAGCTGGCCCTTCGTCGGGTAGCGGGGGCGGTATCGCTTGTGGGCGAGCAGGCGCGGGCCGCTCCCGGCGAAGCGACGCTCCACCAGGAAGATCTCCGCCTCCTTGCCGGACTTGAGGGTGCCGCGCGGGATGTCCTCGTACGGCTCGCCATGGGGCCAGGAGAACGGTGCGCGCGGCTGGGTCGTGATGGACACGAAGAAGCGCTCCGAGTGTGGTGGGACTCATGGGTGGGTCGTCCCGACCGGCGGAGCGCTTCGAGCCTGGCCTCTCAGCGAGGCGAGATCGTCAGGCGTGCTCCGTGCGGCGGGGAGGGTCGGCAAAGGTGATCTGCACCGCTGTACCTCCTCGAACGCTGCTGCGATTGGCGTGCATGCCGTCGCGCACTATGCACCGCCGGGGCCGGCCAGGGCAAGCGTCGGGTCGTCGAGCGCAGGCGTCAGGCGTCGCGGTACGGCGCCCAGGGGTCGTAGTCGGGGTCCGGCTTCTCGTCAGGCGGACGGTCGCCCTCCGCCACGTTGCGCAAGTTGACCCGCACCCGGTACCAGAGCGACGAGCGGCCGCGCATGCCGTCGACGAGGACCTCCTCCTCCCGCACGTGCGCCGATGCCTCGGGGTGGCGTGCCCGCCAACGCTCGAGCCCGGCGAGCGCCTCCTCCTTCGTTGCGGCCTGGGCGACGACCCGCAGCGGGGCGCTCGAGCGGCGACGGCCGGTGGGGGAGACCGTTCCGTCCGCGCGACGGGCGGGTGGTGATGGGGTGGCCGGCGCAACCGAGCCGGCCCGGCCGCGCGGGGCGGTGGGATCGGTGGGCGTCAGGTCCGCCGGGTCCTGCATACGCCGCTTCGACGGCTGCACGCGCGGCGGCTCGCCCGGCTGCTTCACATAGTTCGGCGGCCAAGGTGCGTCGCCCTGGCCGGCCGCCTCGTCGCGCGTCACGAGCTCGAGCAGCGGCTCGAGCGAGAAGGCCCGCTCGTCGATCCCGGCGCCGACGTCGCCGAGGCGTGCGTATCGGTCCGGCATGCTGCGGATCGTGAAGTCGCCGAGCTCCGCGTCGGGCACCTCGTCCCAGGTGAGCGGTGCGCTGACCGACGCGGCCGGGACGGGCCGAACCGAGTAGGCCGATGCCACGGTGCGGTCCTTCGCATTCTGGTTGTAGTCGAGGAAGACGCCGTGCCGCTCCTCCTTCCACCATTTGCTGGTCGCGATGTCCGGCGCGCGCCGTTCGACCTCGCGCGCCAGCGCCAGCGCGGAGCGCCGCACCTCGGAGAAGCCCCAGCGCGGCTCGATCCGGACGTAGACGTGGATGCCGCGCGAGCCGGACGTCTTCGGCCATGCGGTGTAGCCCAGCTCCTCCAGCACCTCGCGGACGACCAACGCCACCTTGCGCACGTCGGACCACGGCACCCCGGGGCCCGGATCGAGGTCGACGCGCAGCTCGTCCGGGTGCTCGAGATCGCCGGACGCGCACCGGGTGCGGGTTGAGGTCGATGCAGCCGAGGTTGATCGCCCACGCCAGCGCAGCGGGATTGTCGACCACCACCTCGTCCGCGGTGCGGCCCGACGGGAACGACAGCTCCACCGTGCGCACGTACGGCGGGACCGATTTCGGGGCGCGCTTCTGGAAGAATGCCTGCCCGGCGGCGCCGTCGACGAAGCGCTTCAGGGCCATCGGCCGGTCCATGACGCCCCGCAGCGCGCCGTCGGCCACCGCCAGGTAGTACTCGACGAGCTCGCGCTTCGTCACGCCCAGCTCGGCGAAGAAGAGCTTGCCGGGGTTCGTGATCGTGACCTGGTGGCCGGCCAGCTCGAGCTCGAGCGGGGCCTCGCGTGCCGCTGCCATGCGCGTACCGTAGCGCGCGGGGCATGGCGATTGCGAGGACGGCGCACGGTATGGATCGCATCAGGGCCCTCGTCGCCAGGCTCGACGCCTGGAGCATGGCGCACCGCTGGCCGCGCATCGGGCGGCGCGCGCTCTCCGGCTTCCTCGCCCACGAGGCGCTCCAGTACGCCGGCAGCATGGCCTACTTCTCGGTGCTTTCGCTGTTCCAGCTCCTGGTGCTCGGCGTCGTCATCTTCAGCCTCTTCCTGGGCCAGGGGGAGGCGCGCAGGTTCATCGTCGATCAGGTCAGCGCGGGCTCACCGCTCGATCCGACGACGGTTGGCGGGATCATCGACTCGGTCATCGCCGGTCGCGGCGGGATCGGCCTCATCGGAGCGCTGTTCCTGGGCTGGAGCGCGCTCGGCGTCTTCTCCGCCATGTCGGGCGGGATCAGCCGCGCCTTCGCCGCCTCGAAGCCGCGCGGCTTCCTCGCCGACAAGCTCATCGGCCTGGCGCTGATGGGGATCACGGGCGTCCTCGCCGTGGCGAGCCTCGTGGTCGGGATCGTGACCGGCATCTTGCAGGAGGCTGCGAACGGGGTCATGGGCGCGGTGCCGGGCGGGAGCGCGGCCATCGGGCTCATCGGCCTCGTCGTCCCGTTCCTGCTGATCTTTGTCGCCTTCCTGCTCATCTACCGCATCGTGCCGAACCGGCGCGTGACGCTGGGCGAGGTCTGGCCCGGCGCCCTGGTGGCGACGCTGCTGTGGACCGTCCTGCGATTCGGCTTCACCTATTACGCGACGAACGTCGCGCGCTACGACTCCGCCTTCGGACCGATCTCGACCGCGGTGACGCTGCTCGTCTTCCTGTACTTCGCGAGCGTGATCATCCTGCTCGGCGCGGAGGTGGCGCGTGCCGCCGCACTCGAGGACGATCCGGTCGTCACCATGGCCGCCGATCCCCGGTTCCTGCCGGTGGTGGTGCCTCCGCCCCCGCCGGTGAGCGTCCCGCCGCGACGCCGCCTGCCGTCCTGGCTGCTCCTCGCCGGCGGCGCGATCGCGGGTGCGGTGGCGGGCCGGCTCAGCTCGCGGCGCGACGACTGACCGGCCGTGTGGAAAACGATCTCCACGAGTCCGATCGCTGTGGATAACTGGCGTCGCGGTACGACGGTGTAGTACATTCGGGCCCGTCACAGGCTGATACCGGCCGCCTAGCATCGGTGCGGTGAGCTTCTGGACATCGGGCACGAGAAGGGCAAGTGAAGACTCGGATCGCCGCATGACACGACGATCGCGCCTCACCGTCACCTTCGTGGCCCTTGTGGCGGTCGGGCTCAACGTCGTGTCAACGACTCCCCGTGACCCTGCCCTGGCCGCGGACCCATCCCTCGCACAAGCGCAGGCGCAGCAGCAGCAGCTGCGGCACCAGATCGCCGCGCAGCGCGCCCAGCTCGCCGAGCTCAGCGCGCAGTCGGCCACGCTCGGCCGTCAGCTCGACATCGCCAAGGCCCAGCTCGCCGACGTCACTGCCGAATACGAGCGCGTCAGCGGCCTGTGGGTGCAGGCAAAGGCGCAGGTCGCCGACATCAGGGCGCGCCTGGCCGACCTGCGGGCCGAGATCACGGCCCTCGACCGCCAGCTCACCCAGCTCGCAGCGGACATCCTCGCCAACCAGCGCGACCTCGACGCGCGCCAGGCGCTGCTCCAGCAGCACCTCCGCGATGCCTACGAGCAGAGCCAGACGTCACTGCTCGAGGTGCTGTTGCGCTCCGGCTCGCTCGACGAGGCCTCGACCCAGGTCGGCTACCTCCTCACCGTGTCGACCACCGACCAGCGCCTCGCCGACGAGATCCGCGCACTGCGCGACGAGCTCACCACGAAGCAGCGCTCGCTGAAGGAGGGTCGCGCGGCGCTGGACGAGGCGCGCGTGACGGCCGAGGCGCAGCAGAAGCTCCTCACCCAGCGCGAGGCCGATCTCAGCGCGGTGGCGAAGCGCCTCGCCCAGCTCAAGGCCGCAGCCGAGGAGAAGCGGCGCCAGCAGGAGGCCGCGCTCAACGCCGCCGCCGCCAGGGCCGGCAACACGCAGCAGGCGCTCGCGAACAGCGTCGCTCAGCAGCAGGCGGCGGACCGCCTGGTCCAGCAGCTCAAGGCGCAGGAAGCGGCGCGCCAGGCCGCGCTGGCCGAGGCGCGCCGTCGTGCCGCCGCCGAGGAGGAGGCGCGCCGCCGGGCGCAGCAGACATCGGCGCGCGGCTTTCGCTGGCCCGAGGCCGGCTTCCACGTCAACCAGGAGTTCGGGCCGACGAGCTTCGTCCTCGAGCCGCCCTACACGTATCGCGGCACCTACTACGCGCACTTCCACGCCGGCATCGACATCGCGACCGGCTGCGGTACGCCGATCCTCGCCGCCGCCACCGGGGTGATCGCCGCGTCCGGCCAGCCGCTCATGCCGTGGGACACGGGCTACGGCGTCGTCATCGACCACGGCAACGGGATCCAGAGCTGGTACTGGCACCTCCAGCCACGCGTGATCGTCTATCCCGGCCAGCCGGTGACGATCGGCCAGGTCATCGGCTACGAGGGGACGACCGGCAACAGCACTGGCTGCCATCTCCACTTCGCGATCAACGAGAACGGCGGCTGGGAGAACCCGAGGTTCTTCCTGCCCTGATCAGGCGGTGACCGCCTCCGCACCGCGCGCCACCGGCAGGTAGAGCCGGTCGACGTACTCGGTCAACATCCGGGCCGTGCTGAACTGCCACAGCGACGACCCGATGGCAGCGCGCATCGTGCCGACCCACTCGCGCGGCACCCCCTCGTCGTCGCGGGCGAAGTAGCGCGGCACGATCTCGTCCTCGAGGAGGCGGTAGATCTCCGCCGCGTCCGCGGCGTCCTGCTCCTCGTCGTCGCCATCGGGCGTGCGGTCGCCGATCGCCCAGCCGTTGTCGCCGTCCCAGCCCTCGTCCCACCAGCCGTCGAGGATGCTGACCGATGGCACGCCGTTGATGGCCGCCTTCATCCCCGACGTCCCGGACGCCTCCATCGGTCGTCGCGGGTTGTTCAGCCACAGGTCCACGCCGCCGACCATGTAGCGCCCGACCCGCATGTCGTAGTCCTCGAGCATGAACACGCTGCCGCGCAGGTGCTCGTCCCGTGACAGTCCGAAGATGCGCTGGATGACGCGCTGGCCCGGGCGGTCCGCGGGGTGCGCCTTGCCGGCGATGATGATCTGCACCGGCCGATCGGGGTGGTGGAGGATGCGCGCGAGCCGCGCCTCGTCGCGGAACAGGAGGTCGGCACGCTTGTAGGTCGCGAAGCGCCGGGCGAAGCCAATGAGCAGCGCGTCAGGATGGATCGAGCGGCGGACCGCCCGCAGCGCGTCCGGTGACTCCCCGTGACGGGCGAACTGCCGCTCCAGGCGCCCCTCGAGGAACTCCGACAGCTCGCGCTTCTGCTGCTGATGGGCGCCCCACAGCTCGGCGTCGTCGACGCCGGCGAGGCGCTCGATCGGCTCCGGCCCGTTGAGGTCCGTGCCGAGCGAGGTGCCCATCGCCTGCTTGTAGAGGCGCCGAATCGGCCGGCCGAGCCAGGTGCTGACATGGACCCCGTTCGTGATCGCGTCGATCGGGTGGCCGGCGACCTCCTGCCACGTCTCGGTCGCGGTGCGGCCGTGCAGCTGGCTGACCGCGTTCGCGCGGGCGGCGTGGCGGAGCACGAACGCAGTCATGTCGAACGGCGCCTGCGGCTCATCGGTCCGGCCGCGACCGAGCTCGAACAGGCGCTCGGGTGGCATGCCGGTGGCGGTGAACCAGGCCGCCAGGTCCCTCGCCAGCAGGCCGCGCTCGAAGACCTCGTTGCCGGCCGGCACGGGAGTATGGATCGTGAATGCGGAGCTGTGGCCGACCTCGCGCAGCGCGTCCTCCGGGTCGCGTCCGGGCTGCGCGTCGACGAGCTCGCGCGCGCGCTCGAGCAGCAGGAACGCGGAGTGGCCCTCGTTGAGGTGCCACACGGCGGGGTCGACGCCGATGGCGCGCAGCGCACGGACGCCGCCCATGCCGAGCACGATCTCCTGGCAGAGCCGCATCTCGCGGCCGCGGACATAGAGGATATGGGTGATCGGCCGGTCCGCCGGATCGTTGTCCGGCACGTCGGTGTCGAGGAGGAGGAGCGGGACGCGGCCCACCTGGGCAACCCAGACGGCGGCGTGGACGTCGCGGCCGGGGAGGTCGACCTTGACCTGGAGCGGCAGCCCATCGCGGCCGCGGGCACGCCGCAGCGGTAGCTGGTCCGGGTCGATGTCCGGCTGGGCGTGCTCCTGGTGCCCGTCCGCGTCGATCTGCTGCCGGAAGTAGCCGCGCCGATAGAGGAGCCCCACCCCCACGAACGGGAGGGCCGCGTCGGACGCGGACTTCAGGTGGTCGCCGGCGAGGACGCCGAGGCCGCCGGAGTAGATCTGCATCGACTCGTGGATGCCGTACTCGGCGCAGAAGTAGGCGACCGGCCCGGGGAGCTGGCGATCGGGCCGCGTGCGGTACCAGCTGTCGGCACCGTTGTAGAGGTAGCGCTCGAACTCGTCGAGCAGACGGCTGACGTCGACCGTGAAGTCCTCGTCGGCGGCGAGCTGCGCCCAGCGCTCCGGTCCCACGCCGCGCAGCACCGGGATCGGGTTGCGGTAGCGGGTCCAGGCCGCGGCGTCGATCCGGGCGAAGAGCTGCGTCGCGCGCGGCGCCCAGGTCCACCACAGGTTGTAGGCGAGCTCGCCGAGGCGCTCGAAGGCAGGCGGGATCGCGAGGTCGTGCGCGGGCAGCGTCGGCACCCGAATGGAGGTCGACATGGGCCACCGATGATACGGGACGCGGCGCGGCGTGATCGCGGCGCGCGTACCATCGGTCGCATGACATCCCCGGTCGCACAGCGCGGGCTCGACGTCGCCGCCGCGCGCGACCATTTCCCGGCGCTGGCACGGAAGCACGCGGGTCGAGCAGCGGTCTACCTCGACGGGCCGGGCGGGACCCAGGTGCCGCGCGAGTGCATCGACGCCATCGCGGCGCACCTCGCTGCCGGGAGCGCGAACACGCACGGCGCCTTCGACGCCTCGCACGAGACCGATGCGGTCCTCGCCGAGGCGCACGCCGCGATGGCCGACTTCATCGGTGCGCACGATCCCGACGAGATCGTCTTCGGGCCGAACATGACGACCCTCACCTTCTCGGTGAGCCGGGCGCTCGGTCGCGATCTGCTGCCGGGCGACGAGATCGTGCTGACCCGGCTCGACCACGACGGCAACGTGGCCCCGTGGCTCGCCGTCGCCGAGGACCACGGGGCGACGGTGCGGTGGGTCGACATCGACCCGGAGGACTGCACGCTCGATCTCGCGACGCTCGAGGCCGCGATCAGCCCTTCCACCCGGATCGTCGCGATCGGTCTCGCCTCGAACGCGGTCGGGACCGTCAACGACGTCGGGCGGGCCATCGAGATCGCGCATGCCGCCGGTGCGATCGCCTACGTCGACGCGGTCCACGCCGCGCCCCACCTCCCGATCGACGTCGCCAACCTCCAGGCCGACCTCCTCGTCTGCTCCCCGTACAAGTTCTTCGCCCCGCACCTCGGGGCGCTGTACGGGCGGCGTGAGCTGCTCGAGCGCCTGACCGCCTATCGCGTGCGACCCGCCGGCGAGGCGATCCCCGGGAAGTGGGAGACCGGGACGCAGACCCACGAGCTACTCGCCGGACTCCTTGGGACGTTCGACTATCTCGCCGCCCTCGGCCGCGCCTACGGGGGCTCCGGTCAGGCCGACGATCGGCGGTCTGCCCTGCGCGCCGCCATGGCGGCGATCCACGGCTACGAGCGCGGCCTCATCGGTCCGGTCCTCGACGGCCTGGCCAACGTGCCCGGCCTCCGCCTCTACGGCATCACCGATCCCGCCCGCAGCGGCGAGCGAGTGCCGACCTTCGCCTTCAGCCTGGAGGGGCAGCATCCGCGCGCCGTCGCCGAGCAGCTCGGGGCGCGCGGCATCAGCGCGTGGGACGGCGACTACTACGCGTTCGAGCTCATGCGCCGGCTGGGGCTCGACGACTCGGGCGGGCTGGTTCGCATCGGTCTGGTCCACTACAACACCCTCGATGAGGTCGATCGGCTCATCGAGGCCCTGCGGGACATCGCCTGAGGTCAGGCAACGACGGGGTACGCTATCGCTCCCGTGATGGACGGTTACACGGTCAAGGAGGCGGCCGCCGCCCTCGGCATCCCGAAGAAGCGCGTCTGGGAGCTCGTTGCTCGCGGCGTGTTGAACGGCCGCCGCGAGGGCGACCGCGGCATGCGCGTCTACCTCCAGCCTCCGGATGCCGCCGACGAGGACATGGCGCATGACGCTCCGGCCGCCGCGCGGCGGACCGATGGGCGCCGATCTCGAGCGCCCGCCCCGGAACCCGCGCCGATCCCCGAGCCGATCGTGGAGGCCAGTCCCTTCCGGGAGCTGCTCACCGAGTTCCGGAACCTCACCGAGCGCTACGGCCAGGCGCTGCTCGCCCTCGGCGAGGCGCGAGGCGAGGTGGCGGCCCTCCGGAGCCGGGTCGAGCTGCTCGAGGCGCGGATGGACCTGCGATTGCCGGGCGGCGCGCCAATCCCGCCGGTCTCGTGGCGGACGCCGGAGCCGATCCTCAATGAGCCGATCGCCCCGCCTGCCGAGCCCGAGGCAGACGGTGGGGAAGCCGAGCCCGAGGAGCCGGATGCGCATCCCGTCGACGAGGAGCCGGCACGCGGCCGCCGCGGCCGTCGACGGCTGGGAGGACCGGGCATCCTCGAGGCACTGGCCCGCGCCGAAGATCCTGCCCTGGCGGAGCTGCCGGGTGCTCGCGAGGTTGGCGAAGCGATGGCCGCGTTCGAGGCATCCGCGGCGACCGCCGCGACCGAAGGCGGCGCCCAAGGAGAAGCCCTCGAGGGCGGCGAGCCCGCATTCGAGCCGATGCCGGAGGCCGCGCCCATGCCCGAGGCTGCCGTCGCGACGGACCTCACCGAGCCCGAGGCAGCTGCGCCAGAGGCACCCGCTGCACCACCCGAGCCAACGCCGTGGGGGGCGCCGGAGATTCCCGTCGAGGAGGAGCCGAGCCTCGCGGCAGCGATGGCGGAACCGGTGCCGGTTGCCGACGAGACGGAGGTGACGGATGTGGGAGCCGCCCCGCCCGAGGCCGCCCTGAGCGATGCGGCGGCTGAGTTGGCCGCATCGCAGGGCGCGTTGCCGGAGCCGGCGGGCAAGCCCATCCCGGTCGAGCCGATGTCGCACCTCGACCTTCCCCCCGAGGAGAGGGCTGGGCATCCGAGCGCCGATGAGCCGCCGTCCGCAGAGGCGAGCGTGGCATCGCAACTCGAGCCCAGCCCGGTGGAAGGCCCCATGACCGCCGACGTCCCGCCCGTTGTCATCCCCGACGGCTACAGCGCCGAGACCGAGGAGCCCGACTGGTACGCCGATGACGAGGTGACCTGGCTGGACGCCGCCGACTATGCCGCGCCGGAATCGAACCCGAGCCCGAGCGCGAGCCGGAGCCGGAACCGCAAGCCGAGGCGGAGCCAGAACGGCCACCCGAGTCGGAGCCACAGCCCGAGCCGGAGCCGGAGCCGGAACCCGAGCCGGAGCCCGAACCGGAACCCGAGCCAGAGCCCGAACCGGAACCCGAGCCCGAGCCCGAGCCGGAGCCCGAGCCAGAGCCCGAGCCAGAGCCCGAACCGGAACCCGAGCCAGAGCCCGAACCGGAACCCGAGCCCGAGCCGGAGCCCGAGCCGGAACCCGAGCCGGAACCCGAGCCGGAACTGCAACCCGAGCTGGAGCCGGAGTCAGCGTCAGAGCCCGAGCTGGAGCCGGGACGGCAACCCGATCTGGAGCCCGAACCCGAGACCGAGCCGGAGCCCGAGCCCATGCCGGAACCCCAGCCCGAGCCCGAGCCGGAGCCCAGCCCGAGCCGGAGCCCGAGCCCGGAGCCGGACGGAACCCGAGGAGCCCGAGCCCGAGCCGGAGCCGGAACCCGAGCCCGTACCCGAGCCACAGACGGAACCGTCGGCGACTGAATCCGAGGCCCAGTACCCAGAGGCCGACACGGGAACGAACCAGGTTCCCGCCACGGGGTCAGACGAAGCCGGCGTGGAAGCGGACTCCGCCCCGGCCGCCATTGACCCGAACGCCGAGGCAGAGTTGGACGCCACCTTCGAGCGCGAATGGGCCGCAGCGGAACCCGCAGGTATTTCGGCTACCCCACCCACGGAGCCGGAAGCCGGATGGATCGCCGGGCCCGATGCCGTGCCGGAGTCGACGATCGAGACTGCGCCCGAACTGCCCGAACCGCCGGAGCCTGAAGCGCCTCCCTCGACCGACGCCGCGGCGCCGATGCACGAGTCGGAGGAGCCGCTCCTGATCCTCGGCGATGACGGGGCCGACGAGCTGGAGCAGGGCGCGGCCGGCTGGCAGCGCCCCATGGCCGAGCCGGCCGTCGCGGCGGCCCCGCCGGATGCCGGGCCCGCTCCGAATGCACGCTGGAACGCCAGGCTTGCCGCGGTGGCAGCCGAAGAGGGCTGGGATGAGGCCGACGTGGCCGCGGTGCGGGCCTACCTCGCCGAGGTGCCGTACCCCGCTGCGGCTGGCGCACCGCAGCCCGAGGTTTTCCCCGATGACATCGCTCCGCAGCCGATGACGACGGGCGAGCTGCCGGGCTCGGACTTCACGCTGCCCGGGGCAGAGGCACTCGACCAGGCCCTCTCCGCCCTGGCCGTCCCCGCGCCGGAGCCGACCGACCTGCCCCCGACCCCCGCGATGGAGGAGGCCGCGTTGTCCACGCCCGCCACGCCGTCGACCGACCGGGCGTGGTCGAAGGCGGAGCCAGGTGCCGAACCGATCGAGGCCGAGCCCGCAGCGCCAACCCAGGCCAGCTCCGACGCGCAGGCTCCCTCCTGGCCGGCGCGCGACACGACGATCGTGAGCCGGCCGGGGTCCGTCACGGGCTTCGGCGAGCGCACGCTCGGGCCGGACGACCCGATGGCGGAGCCCGAGTGGCTGCGGGGCCGCCGTGACGCCGCGGCGCGGGCCTACCGTCGTCTGCGGCGCATCTTCCCGACCAACGAGCGGTGAGGCCGGCCCGCGAACGAGGGGTTGTCCGTCGCCCGCCACTGCCCGCGGCTGACGCGGGCGGGCCGGCCATCGCGGGCATCGCGACCGCGCTCGGCGCCGGGGTCGGGGCGATCGTCGTCAGCCGCATCGGCTACCTCTACGCGGACGCGACGCTCCCCGGGCGCGAGCTCGAGGCCGCCGCGCTCATCGTCTTCGGCGGCTTCGGCGGCGCCATCGTGGGTGGCGCGGCCGCCTGTTGGGGAGCGCTGCGGATCGGTCACCGCAGGATGGCCGGCGAGACGGGGTGGCGTGCCCTCGCCTTCCTCTTCATGCTCAGCCCGATCGTCCTGTTCGGCACGCCGGCGCTCAACCTCACCCCCCTCGCAGGCCTCGGCTTGGGGGCTGTCGCGGCAGGCCTGGCAGGCGTCGCGGCACGCCTCCTGACCCCGGCCCGGGGCGCGGATGCGGGCCAGGGCAAGATGCCGTAGGCTCCGACGTTCCATGACCGAACGCACCGCCACACCGATGATCCACGCCCGCGGGCTGGAGAAGCACTTCGGCGACACCCATGCCCTGCGGGGCGTCGACTTCGACGTCGCGGAGGGCCGGATCCTCGCGGTCCTTGGGCCGAATGGCGCCGGCAAGACGACCGCGGTCCGCATCCTGTGCACGCTCACCCGCGCCGACGCGGGCGAGGCGAGCGTGGCCGGCTTCGACGTCCGCCGCCATCCCGACGAGGTGCGGGCCCGCATCGGCCTGACGGGCCAGTTCGCTGCCCTGGACGAGCTGCTGACTGGGCGCGAGAACGTCGAGATGATCGCGCGGCTCTACCACCTGCCGGCGGCGAAGGCGCGCCGGCGGGCCGATGAGCTCCTCGAGCGCTTCGACCTGCAGGACGCCGCGAACCGCCCGGTGAAGACCTACTCGGGCGGCATGCGACGTCGCCTCGACCTTGCCGGCAGCCTCGTCGCCGAGCCGCCGATCCTCTTCCTCGACGAGCCGACCACGGGCCTCGATCCACGCAGCCGGCTGGGGATGTGGCAGCTCATCAGCGAGCTGGTGGCGGGTGGCACGACCCTCCTGCTCACCACGCAGTACCTGGAGGAGGCCGATCGCCTCGCGGACGAGATCGCGGTGATGGACCATGGCCTTGTCATCGCCCGCGGCACCGCCGACGAGCTGAAGGCGCGGATCGGTGGAGAGCGGCTCGTCGTGACCGTGGACCGGCCGGACCAGCTCGAGCTCGCCTCGCGTACGCTCGGCACCCTGGCCGGCGACCCGCAGGTGGACGCCGGGGAGCGCCAGGTGAGCGTGGCCGTCACCAGCGGTGATGGGATCCTGACCCGCGCCATCCGCGAGCTCGACGCCGCGGGCGTGACGGTGGATGACGTCGGCGTGCGACGCCCGACCCTCGACGATGTGTTCCTCGTCCTGACCGGCCAGCATCCGGATGCGGAGATGCAGGCCGAGGGCGACGCCGCCCGCGCACGAGAAGGGGTCACGGCATGACCGCCACGACCGCGCCGGTGCATGCCGCGCCGGTGCGCACCGGCTTCCTGACCTGGGTCGCCGACTCGCTGCAGATGGTGAAGCGCAACCTCATCCATATCCGCCGCACGCCGGAGCTGCTGCTCGACGTGACGGTCAGCCCGATCATGTTCGTGCTGCTCTTCAGCCAGGTCTTCGGCGGCGCCATCCAGGTCGGCGGCACGTACATCAACTACCTGATGGCCGGCATCTTCGTGCAGACGATCGCGTTCGCCGGCGTCTACACCGGCGTCCTGCTGGCGAACGACCTGAAGAACGGCATGATCGACCGCTTCCGCTCGCTGCCGATGGCCCAGTCATCGGTCCTCACCGGTCGCACGCTGACCGATCTGCTGCGCGCCACCCTGGCCGTCGCGATCATGTGGATCGTCGGCATGCTCGTTGGTTTCCGGCCCGGCGGCGGCATCCTCGGCGGGCTCGGCGCGGTCGGGCTCATGCTGCTGTTCGGCTTCGCCCTGTCGTGGATCGGCGTGACGATGGGCGCCCTGGTGCGGACGCCCGAGGCGCTCCAGGGGATCATCTTCGCCGCCGTGTTCCCGCTCACGTTCGTGAGCAGCGCGTTCGTGCCGACCGCGAGCATGCCGAGCTGGCTCGCCTGGTTCGCCGATCGCCAGCCGATGACGCTGGTGACGAACGCGGTCCGCAGCCTGACCCTTGACGGCAGCGGCGGCCCCACCGCCGTTGCGGCCGTGGCGTGGGCGGTGGGGATCCTCGTCATCTGCTTCCCGCTCGGCCTGTGGGCCTACAAGCGCCGCACCACGCAATAGGCCGCGGGCAGCAATCATTGCTGCGGGGTCAGCCGTTCCCTTGCACTGAATGGTTCATCTGTGCATAATCATCGGCGTGACACAAACCGTTCCCGGGATTGCTGACGCGATCCTCGAAGAGATCGCGCCGATCGTGGCCCGGGCGAAGCACGCCTGGGCGGCACGTTGCCAGGAGCGCGGCCTCTCCCTGACCCACTTCCAGGTCCTCTCCATCCTCGACCGCTCCGGCCCGATGCCGATGAGCCACCTTGCCGAGCACCTCGGCGTGTCGCTGCCGAACGCCACCGGGATCATCTCCCGCATGGAGGAGCGCGGCGTCGTCGAACGGCTTCACGACGCGACGGATCGCCGCGTCGTCGTCGTCCAGCCCACGCAGGTCGGGCTCGAGTTCTCGCGCGAGCTCGGCGACGTGCGCCGCACCCAGCTCACCGCCCTCATCGGTGCGCTCACCCTCGAGCAGCAGGAGAACCTCCTGCGGGCCGTCCGTGACCTCCGCGCCGTCATCGACCAGCCCACAAGCCAGCCAGTTTCGAAGGAGCCTCTCCCCGCATGACCACCGATGCCGCGGTCCGCACCGCCGGCCCGCCTCAGCCCCCCGTCGACGATGCCCCGGTGCACGTCGACCATCGCGCCCGGATGGAGATCCTCGGCGCGATCATGCTGGGCCTCTTCCTCTCGGCCCTCGACCAGACGATCGTCGGACCGATCCTGCCGAAGGTCGTCAGCGAGCTGCACGGCGGCGACTACTACACCTGGGTCGTCACCGCGTACCTCCTGACCAGCACCGTCACGGTGCCGATCTACGGCAAGCTGTCCGACCTCTACGGCCGCAAGCCGATGCTCATGGCGGGCATCGGGCTCTTCCTGCTCGGCTCCGCCCTCGCCGGCCTGTCGCAGACGATGTGGCAGATCGTCCTCTTCCGCGGCATCCAGGGCCTCGGCGCCGGTGCGCTGTTCCCGATCAGCCTCGCCGTCATCGGTGACCTGTTCAGCCCGGCCGAGCGCGGCAAGTACCAGGGTCTGTTCGGTGCCGTCTTCGGCGTCTCGTTCCTCGTCGGGCCGTGGCTCGGCGGCTTCCTGACCGAGACCGCCTCGTGGCACTGGGTCTTCTACGTCAACCTGCCGATCGGTGCGATCGCGCTGTACATCATCTGGCGCCTGCTCCCGAACATGCGTCGCGAAGGCGCGACGGCAACGATCGACTGGCTGGGCGTCGGCACCTTCTCGGCTGCCATCGTGCCGATCCTCATCGGCCTCACCGAGGCGCAGAGCGGGAACTGGGGCGACCCGATCGTGTGGGGCCTCCTCCTCATCGGCGCCGTCTTCACCGGCATCTTCATCTGGGTCGAGGGCCACGTGGCCGAGCCGATGATCCCGCTCGACCTGTTCAAGACCCGCACCTTCTCGGCGAGCATGATCGCGATCTTCCTCGCCATGTTCGGCTTCTTCAGCGCGGTCGTCTTCCTGCCGCTGTGGTTCCAGGTCGTCCGCGGCTCGAGCCCGACCCAGTCGGGCTACAGCCTCCTGCCCTTCCTCATCGGCCTGATCCTCAGCTCGGTGGCGAGCGGGCAGATCGTGAGCCGCACCGGCCGCTACAAGTGGCTCGTCACCGGCGCGTTGGTCACCGCGACCGTCGGCGTGCTGCTCATGACCCAGCTGCGGGCCGACACGCCGTTCCCGGTCTTGTGGGCCTGGATGGCGCTCGCCGGCATCGGCATCGGCCCCACCATGGCGGTGTTCACGATCATCGTGCAGAACGCGGTGCCGTTCTCGAAGCTCGGCGCCGCGACGAGCGACCTCACCCTCTTCCGCCAGATCGGCGGCACGGTGGGGCTGACGCTCGGCTTCACGATCTTCCGCAGCCTCCTCAGCTGGGATCTCATCCGCGACCGGCTGCTCGCCAACGGCGCCCCGGCGCAGTTCGTGCCGGCCACGGCGCCGGCCGGCTTCGACACCGGCTCACTGACGACGGCGGTGGGCTCCAGCGCGACCGATGCCCTGGCGCAGATCCCGGCCCAGTTCCGCGACACGTTCACGAACGCCTTCCACCAGGCGTTCAGCATCGCGCTCGCGAACAGCCTGTGGCTCGGCGTC
Organism: uncultured Chloroflexia bacterium; assembly: GCA_963825905.1. GTDB lineage: Bacteria > Chloroflexota > Limnocylindria > QHBO01 > QHBO01 > JAICQM01. The sequence continues at coordinate 99,698 of CAWGUL010000009.1, forward strand.
GGCGCGCTCGCGCTGGCGGCGGTGGCCTCGCTCTTCATCCCGGAGCTCCCGCTGCGGGGGCACGTTCGGGCCGAGGCGGGGGCGCCCACCGATGGCCGCGAGGCGAGCGCGCCGCCGGTCGTCGCCTTCGACTGACCGGTTCCACCTACGATGAGCCGGTGAGCGACGACCTCGCCACCGCGCTCGTCGTGGTGGACGTCCAGAACGACTTCGCCGACCCGGCCGGCAGCCTCGCGGTGGCCGGTGGGGATGCGATCATCGGCCCGGTCAACGAGGAGATCCGGCAGGCGGTCGCGCGTGGGGGACTCGTGGTCGCCACCCAGGACTGGCATCCGCCCCGCACGCCCCATTTCGTGACCGATGGCGGCCCGTGGCCGGTCCACTGCGTCGCGGGCAGCTGGGGCGCCGAGCTCCATCCGGCCCTTGCCCTTCCCGAGGACGGGCCTCGGGTGCGGAAGGGGAGCCATGGCGAGGACGGCTACTCCGGCTTCACGATGCGCGACCCGACCAGCGGCGAGGAGCTGCCGACCGAGCTCGAGGCCCTCCTCCGCTCGGCCGACGTCAAGGCGGTGCGCGTCTGCGGCCTCGCCACCGACTACTGCGTCCGCGCCACCGCCCTGGACGCCGCGCGGCTCGGCTTCCGCACCACCCTGCTCGTCGACGCCATCGCGGCGGTCGACCTCCAGCCCGGCGACGGTCGGCGGGCGATCGCCGAGATGACCGCGGCCGGCGTGGCTCTGGCCCAGGTCGACTAGCGGGCTCGGCTGCCCCCGCGCCCGAGGAGCGCGATCGCAAGGCCGCCGGCCACGAGCAGGGCGCCCACCACCACCCAGACCGGGTCGCTGGTCATCGTGCTGCGCGGCGCGAAGGGCAGGTTGAGGCCCTGCGCCGTGAACACGAGACCGGCCCCGGCGAGCACGAGGCCGAGGGTCAGGCGGGCAGTTCGCATCGGCCGATCCTACCCTCTTGCGCACCAGGGGGCCGTGCGTATACTTCGCGCCAAGTCGGGTCGACCACGACCGACGCCACAGCTCAACAGCCTCTCCCTCCCAACCGCGTCCATCGCTGGCTCCGGGGGCGCGACGCAGATCCGGGCCCGGCGTTCAACTGGCAATCCGACGCGGTAACCAATTCTTGTGGGAGGGTCCGTTCGTGGCCTACACCGATCAGGTGATCACCTGCGCAGATTGCGGAATCGACTTCGTGTTCTCCGCCTCCGAGCAGGCATTCTTTGCCGAGAAGGGCTTTGCATCCGCTCCCAAGCGATGCGCGTCCTGTCGGTCGCAGCGCCGCGCCGCAGGTGGCGGGTCGAGCTACGGCTCGGGCGGTGGCTACTCGGCGGATCGCGGTCCGCGCGAGATGCACGATGCCGTCTGCGCCCGCTGCGGCAAGGACACGCAGGTGCCGTTCCGCCCGACCGGGGCGCGGCCGGTGTACTGCTCCGACTGCTTCCGGATGATGCGCGACTGACCTCGCATCGTCTCGCAGATCACCGACGGGCGGCGTCCGAGAGACCGGCACCGCCCGTTTTCGTTGTCCCGCGCCGTCCCGGGCCAGGCGGCCGGTCGGAGGCGCGCGGGCTGCGGCCGTAGAATGGGCCGATCACGCGAGAACGGCAGACAACTTGCGAGCAGGAGCACGCATGACCACCCAGGCTGACCTCGAGCGGTGGCACGAGCTGGGCCTCCAGCTCCGCGTCGACTCGATCCGATCCTCGAGCGCGGCCGGTTCCGGCCACCCGACCTCGTCGATGTCCGGGGCGGACCTCATGGCGGTCCTCCTCGCCGGGTACCTCCACTACGACTTCGGCACCCCGGACGACCCGAACAACGACCACATCATCTTCAGCAAGGGCCACGCGTCGCCCCTGCTCTACGCGATGTTCAAGGCGGCCGGCGCGATCAGCGACCAGGAGATGCTCACCTTCCGGAAGTTCGGGAGCCGCCTCGAGGGACATCCGACCCCGGTCCTGCCGTGGGTCGACGTCGCCACCGGGTCGCTCGGCCAGGGCCTGCCCATCGCGGTGGGGGTGGCGCTCGCCGCCAAGCGCCTCGACCGGCTCCCGTACCGCGTCTGGGTGCTGTGCGGCGACTCCGAGATGGCCGAGGGCAGCATCTGGGAGGCGTTCGAGCACGCCGCCTTCCACGGCCTGGACAACCTCACCGCGATCATCGATGTCAACCGCCTTGGGCAGACGGGGCCGACGATGCACGAGTGGGACCTTGACTCCTACGCGAAGCGCGCCAGGGCGTTCGGCTGGCATGCGATCGAGATCGACGGCCACGATCCGGCGGCCATCGACCGCGCCTACGCCAAGGCCGTCGCCACCGGCGGCGCGCCGACGGTCATCGTCGCGAAGACGGTGAAGGGATCGGGCGTGGCCGCGGTCGCGAACAAGAACGGGTTCCACGGCAAGCCGCTCGCGGATCCCGAGGCGGCGATTGCCGAGCTCGGCGGCATGCGCGACATCCACGTCGAGGTTGCGAAGCCGGAGAGCGCGAAGCCGGCGCATCGGTTCCCGGCGGGTGGCGAGCTCAGCCTGCCGCGGTATGAGCTCGGGACGAAGGAGGCGACGCGGAAGGCATTCGGCGACGCCCTCGTCGCCGTGGGTCGCGTGCGCGGCGACGTGGTCGCGCTCGACGGGGAGGTCGGCAACTCCACCTACACCGAGGAGTTCGCGGCCGCCCACGGCGATCGGTTCATCCAGAGCTACATCGCCGAGCAGCAGATGGTGGCGACCGCGGTCGGCCTCCAGGTCCGTGGCTGGAAGCCGTTCGCGGCCACGTTCGCCGCCTTCCTGTCGCGCGCCTACGACTTCGTGCGGATGGCCGCGGTCAGCCGCGCGAACCTCGCCATCGCCGGCTCGCACGCGGGGGTGAGCATCGGCGAGGACGGGCCATCGCAGATGGCGCTCGAGGACCTCGCCAGCTTCCGCGCGATCCACGGCTCGACCGTGCTGTACCCGAGCGACGCGAACCAGGCTGCGGCGCTCGTGCCGCAGATGGCGGAGCGCGACGGGATCGTGTACATGCGCACCACGCGCGAGAAGACGCCGGTCATCTACGCGCCCGACGAGGCGTTCCACATCGGCGGCTCGCGGACGCTGCGCCGGACCGATGCGGATGCCGTCACCCTCGTCGCGGCCGGGATCACCCTGCACGAGGCCATCAAGGCAGCCGACGCGCTCGCCGGCGAGGGGATCGCCGCGCGCGTGGTCGACCTCTACACCGTCAAGCCCATCGACACCGAGACGCTGCGCCTGGCGGCGGAGGAGACGGGCCGGATCATCACCGTGGAGGACCACTGGCCGGAGGGCGGCCTGGGCGACGCGGTCCTGGCGGCGCTCGCCGAGGCCCAGGCCACGGCCCGGGTCGAGAAGCTCGCTGTCCGCCTCATGCCGGGCTCCGGGACGCCTGCCGAGCTGTTGGCCGCCGCAGCGATCGACGCCGACCACATCGCGGCCGCGGCTCGGGCGCTGGTCGGGGAGCCGGCCACCGGCCGTGCGCCGGTCGAGGTCGGCGCCCGGCGCCGGGAATGAGGAATGCAGCGTGAGTGAAGCGGACGAGGACCGGCGCCGATCGGCGCGGGTCGACCAGCACCGGGAGGTGGATCGCGTGACCGACAAGGATGACGACGGGGCGCGCAACACGCTCCAGCAGCTCCACGCGGAGCAGGACCAGAGCCCGTGGATCGACTTCATCGACCGCGACCTCATCGAGAGCGGCAAGCTCGACAAGCTCATCGCCAAGGGGATCCGGGGGCTGACGAGCAACCCGACGATCTTCGCGAAGGCGGTGGCGAGCGGGCGCTACGACGACCTCATCCGGCGCCAGCTCGAGGCGGGCAGCACGAACGAGCGGATCTTCGAGGAGATCGCCGTGCGCGACATCCAGGACGCGTGCGACCACCTGCGAGCCGTCCATGACGCCTCCGGCGGGACCGATGGCTTCGCGAGCATCGAGGTCGAGCCGGCGTGGGCCGACGACACCGAGGGCACCGTGCGCCGCGCGCGCGAGCTGTGGGCGCGCGTCGACCGACCGAACGCCTTCATCAAGATCCCCGCCACCGAGGCGGGCATCCCGGCCGTCGAGCAGGCGATCGCCGACGGCATCAACGTCAACGTGACGCTGATGTTCAGCGTCGAGGTCTACGAGCGCATCGCCCGCGCGTACATCGCCGGGCTGCGGCGACGCCACGCGGAGGGCGCCGACCTCCGGCGCCAGGCGTCGGTCGCCAGCTTCTTCGTCAGCCGTGTCGACACGAAGATCGACAAGCGGCTCGACGAGCTGGGCACGCGGGAGGCGCTCGAGGCGCGCGGGCAGGCCGCGGTCGCCAACGCGAAGCTCGCCTACCAGTCGTACCTCGACATCTTCACCGGCGATGAGTTCGCCGACCTGCGTGCCGCGGGTGCGCAGGTCCAGCGCTGCCTGTGGGCCAGCACGAGCACGAAGAACCCGGCCTACCGCGACGTCCTGTACGTCGAGGAGCTCATCGGGCCGCAGACGGTCAACACGATGCCGATCGAGACGATCGACGCGTTCCTCGACCACGGCCGCGTGGAGCGCACGCTCGACCGCGACGTCGACGCGGCGCGGCGCGCCATCCGGACCGTCGAGGCGCAGGGGATGACGATGCGCTCGATCACCGACGAGCTGATCAGCGAGGGCGTGGCAGCCTTTGCGAAGTCGTTCGACGACCTGCTGGCGTCGATCGAGAGCCAGCGCACCGCCCTAACGCCGGCATGACCGACGCCCTGGGCGACGCGATCGCGCAGCGGCTCGCGACGTTCGAGCGGGAGCGGGTCGCCGAGCGCCTGTGGGCGAAGGACGGCTCGCTCTGGTCGGCGAGCGAGAAGCCGGCCGCGGACCTCGCCGCGTGGCTCGGCTGGCTCGATCTTCCCGGCGAGATGAGCGGCCGCGTGGCCGAGCTCGAGCACCTGGCGCGCGACGTGCGCGAGGACGGCTACGGACGCGCCGCCGTGCTCGGCATGGGCGGCAGCTCGCTCGCGCCCGACCTGTTCGCGCACCTCTTCGCCGGCCCCGGCGGAGTGCCCCCGGCGGACGGGCTCGAGCTGCGGATCCTCGACAGCACGCATCCCGATGTCGTCCGCGGCTTCCGCTCGTGGGCGACGAGCGCGCGCACCCTCTTCTGCGTCTCGAGCAAGTCCGGCTCGACGACCGAGCCGAATGCCTTCCACGCGGCGATGGCTGCCGACGCGCCGGCGCTCGACTTCATCGCCATCACCGATCCGGACACCTCGCTCGCCGAGCTCGCGCGTGCCCAGGAGTTCCGCGCCATCGTCAGCGGGCGGGCCGACGTCGGTGGGCGCTACTCCGCGCTCAGCGTCTTCGGCCTCGTGCCGGCTGCGCTCGCCGGCGTGGACCTCGGGACGCTCCTCGCCCGCGCCGGCGACGATGGCCGAGGCGTGCCGGCGGCCAGGCGCCGACAACCCCGGGCTGGCGCTCGGCGCGGCGATCGGCGAGGCGGCCCGCGGGGGCGCCGACAAGCTGACGATCCTGACCTCGGAGCGGCTCGCCCCGCTCGGCGACTGGATCGAGCAGCTTGTGGCGGAGAGCACCGGCAAGGCGGGCACCGGGATCGTCCCGATCGTGCGCGAGCCGCTCGGCGCGGCCGAGGCGTACGGGGCGGATCGGTACGTCGTCGTCGTTACCCTCGCCGGCGACCCCGACCGCCGGCTCGCGGACCTTGCCGCCCAGCTCGCGCGCGCCGGCATCAGGGGCCAGCAGCTGGAGCTGCGCGACGCGTACGACGTCGGCGCGGAGTTCATCCGTTGGGAGGTCGCGACCGCCGCCGCGGGCATCGTGCTCGGCATCGACCCCTTCGATCAGCCGAACGTCCAGGAGAGCAAGGATGCGACGAAGGCGCTGCTCGAGGCGTACCGGGCCAAGGGGGCGCTCCCGGGTCCGGCACCGCTCGTCGCCGGCGACGGGCTCGCCGCCTATGCCGACCCCGCGGTCCTCGGCGACAGCCCGGTGGCGGTCGACGGCGCCGTGCGTCAGCTCCTCAGCCTGCTGGGGTCGAGCGACTACCTCGCGATCCTCGCCTACCTGCCGGCCGACGATGCCATCACCGCTCGCCTCGAGCGCGTGCGCGGGCGCGTCCGCGACGCGCTCGGCGTCGCCACCACCCTCGGCTTCGGGCCGCGCTTCCTCCACTCGACCGGGCAGCTCCACAAGGGCGGACCGGCGAGCGGCGTCTTCCTCCAGCTCACCGCCGACCCGGAGCGTGACCTGCCGATTCCCGGCTGGGACGAGTCGTTCGGCACGCTCATCGCCGCGCAGGCGCTCGGAGATCTCACCTCGCTCCAGAAGCGCGGTCGGCGCGCACTTCGGCTCCACGGGACGAGCGCGGCGGATCTCGTCGAGCGCCTGGAGGCCATCGTCAGCGACCCGCTCGGCAGCTGACCGAAGCGTCGGACACGCGCACAGCAGCG